>CAKTHE010000016.1 GCA_934563745.1 uncultured Dysosmobacter sp.
GTACGAGGCGGAGTGATCCGACCCGATCCGAAAATCAAACGGCCCCCCGGCGATGAGCCGGGGGGCTGTTTTCTGTCTGGAGCATGGCCGGACCGCACAGAAAAAGCCGGGACGCACAGCGTGTGCATCCCGGCCGGGAGATCCGGAGCAAGGATCATTTGCCCAAAGCCCTGGTCTTTTCATAAGCGGCACAGACCGCTTCCAGGCAGGCGGAGCGAAAGCCCTGTGCCTCCAGGGTGCGGACACCCTGAATGGTGCTGCCGCCGGGGGAGCATACCTGATCCTTCAAAACGCCGGGATGGCTTCCGCTTTCCAAGATCAAAGCTGCAGAGCCCAAAACGGTCTGCGCGGCCAGCTCCTGCGCCTGCGCCCGGGGAAGCCCGCAGGCCACGCCGCCGTCCGCAAGGGCCTCTACAAACAGGTCCACGAACGCGGGGCCGCAGCCGGACAAAGCGCTGCCGGCATCCATCAGGCTTTCCGGAAGGGCACAGAACCGTCCCGCGGCGGAAAGGGCTTGCAAAAAGACGGCCTGCACCGCGGGGGTGACCTCCGCGCTGGAGCAGTAGAGGATCATGCCGGCGCCGATGGAGGCGGGGGTGTTGGGCATGATGCGGATCACGGGATAGGAACCACCGGCCATGCGCTGAATGTCGCCGATGGAGAGGCCGGCGGCCATGGAGATCAGGGTAAACGGCGCGGTCCGCTCCTTCAGAACGGGTGCCAGCTCCGCAAGCACGCCTTTCATCATCTGGGGCTTGACGCCCAGGAAGAGCATATCTGCCTCCCGGGCAGCCGCGGCATTGTCCGCCGCGGTGCGGCAGCCCAGCTCCGCGGCCAGGCGCACTGCTTTTTCCGCCGTGCGGTTGGTCACGAGGACCTCCTGCGCCGGCACGGTTTTGCAAAGGGCGCGGGCCAGGGCGGAACCCATATTGCCCACACCGATGAATCCGAAACAAGACATAAATTTCACAGCCTTTCCGGGCAGCGAAGCATTTGCTGCCGCTTAGGAAGTTAAGATGGAATCCGGTTATTCCCGGATCTGACCTTCCCCGTAGATCACATATTTGCAGCTGGTCAGCTCCTCCAACCCCATGGGGCCGCGGGCATGCATTTTCTGCGTGGAAATACCGATCTCGGCGCCGAGACCGAATTCCCCGCCGTCGGTGAAGCGGGTCGAGGCGTTTACATAAACCGCCGCCGCATCCACCTGGTCCAGGAAGTGCTGCGCGGTGAAGTAGTTCCGGGTGACGATGCTCTCGGAATGGCCAGTGCCGTGGGTGTTGATGAAATCAATGGCCTCCACCGGCCCGCTGACAATGCGGACCGCCAGAATGTAGTCGTCGTACTCGCTGTCCCAGTCCGTCTCCACTGCGGGGACGCCGGCGGCGCCCACAAGGGAAAGCGCCTCGGGATCGCAGCGCAGCTCCACCTGCTTCTGCGCCAGCAGCGGCAGTGCCTTTTCCAGGAAGGGCTTTGCCACCTGCCGGTCGATGAGTACGCACTCTGCGGCGTTGCACACGGAGGGGCGGGAGCATTTGGCGTTGTAAAGAATGCGGGCGGCCATGTCCAGGTCGGCCTCGGCGTCCACGTACACGTGGCACACGCCTTCGCCGGTCCGGATAACGGGGACGCTGGCCTCGGCCGCCACCGAACGGATCAGCCCCGCTCCGCCCCGGGGGATCAGAACGTCGACATAGCGATTCAGGTGCATCAGCTCTCGGGCCGTCTCGCGGGAGGTATCCTGCACCAGGCTGATGCAGTCTGCAGGGAGCCCCACGCTCTCCAGCGCGGCCCGCAGGATCTCCATCACAGCCTGATTGGAGCGGAAAGCCTCCTTGCCGCCCCGCAGGATGCAGGCGTTGCCGGACTTCAGGCACAGCACCGCCGCATCCACCGTCACGTTGGGCCGGGCTTCATAGATAATGGCGATCACGCCCAGGGGAACGGTGCGCCGGCCGATGATCAACCCGTTGGGCCGGGTCTCCATTTTGGTCACCCGGCCGATGGGATCGGGCAGGGCGGCCACCTGCCGCACGGAGGCGGCGATGTCGCTGACCCTCTTTTGCGTCAGTGTCAGTCGGTCCAGCATGGCAGAGCCCATGCCGGAGGCCTTGGCCGCGGCCACGTCCGCGGCGTTGGCAGTGAGCCATTCTTCCTTTCGTTTTTCCAGAGCGTCGGCAATGGCGGCCAGTGCCTGATTTTTACGGGCGGTGCCGGCTGTGGCCAGCACCCGGGCTGCAGCCTTGGCCGCGGCGCCCTGCAGTTCCAACTGTGTCATTTTGCTGCGTCTCCTTTCGCGAGGAACCGGGTGCCGATGTCCCGGCCCAGAACAATATCGTAAAGCTGCTCCGGCCGCGCGCCGTTGGTGATGACCATATCGCAGCCGGCATCCATGGCGATCCGGGCGGCGGAGAGCTTGGTGGCCATGCCGCCGGTGCCGCGCCAGGTGCCGGCGCCGCCGGCCATCTCCAGGATCTCGGGGGTCAGGGCGCAGACCCGGTGCAGAAGCTTTGCCCCCGGGTGTGTTTTGGGATCGGCGTCATACAGCCCGTCAATGTCGCTGAGCAGAACCAGAAGGTCCGCCCGGCACAGCCGGGCCACGATGGCGGAGAGCGTATCGTTGTCGCCCAGGACCTTGTGCCGGCCGGTCTCGATTTCCGCCGAGGAGACGGAGTCGTTTTCATTGACGACCGGGATAACGCCCAGCTGCAAAAGCGCCTCGAACGTGCCGCTCAGATGCTCGGCCCGGACCGGGTCGTCCACATCGTCCCCGGTCAGCAGGATCTGACCGACGGAACGGTTGTATTCAGAGAAAAACTTATCGTAAAGATGCATCATGCGGCACTGGCCCACGGCGGCCGCGGCCTGCTTCATCCGCAGCTCGGTGGGCCGGGCGGGCAGATTCAGCTTTGCGGTGCCGATGGCGATGGCGCCGGAGGACACCAGGATGACTTCATAGCCCTGTCCGGACAGATCCGCCAGGGCGCGGATCAGGTGTTCCATGCTGCGCAGATTCAGTGCGCCGCTGTCGTGGGTCAGGGTGGAGGTGCCCACTTTGACCACAATGCGCTGTTTATGTGCTTCCACGGCTGTTGCCTCCTCATTGCGTGTACGGCAATCGAAAAATATAAAGCAGTATAGCATACCGATTCAAAAAATGGAAGCTGTGTATTTCCGCTTTTTCTGCAAAACATAGACCGTAAACGGAGAGCGGAGACGGCTGTGTCGGCGCTCCGGATCAAACCATTGCCGCTGCATCGCAGGCGGCAGAAGGAGGAGCGATGCGCAACGAGACCAAGCCCGCCTCTGAGAGCGGGCAGGATCAGGGGGATGCGTCCGCGCGGCAGATCGTGGATTTCGGATCCTGCCTGACCCGGACGCCGGCCGGAAACGTGTATTGCATGACCATCGTCGGACAGATCGAAGGGCACACACTGGCCGGGCAGAACACCAAGACGACCAAATATGAGCATGTGCTGCCGCTGCTGGTGCGGCTGGAGGAGTCCGAAGAGGTGGATGGCGTTTTGTTTCTGCTCAACACCGTGGGCGGTGACGTGGAGGCGGGACTGGCCATAGCGGAGCTGATCGCCGGCATGAAAAAACCGACGGCGTCCCTGGTGCTGGGCGGCAGCCACTCCATCGGGATCCCGCTGGCCGTGGCGGCGGAGCGGAGCTTTGCGGTTCCCAGCGCGGCTATGACCGTGCATCCGGTGCGGACCAGCGGAACGGTGATCGCCGCGCCCCAGACGGGGCTTTATTTCCGGCGCCTGCAGGAGCGGATCGTGGAATTTGTCTCCGGCCACAGCGGGATCCGGCCGGAGCGCTTTGAAGAGCTGATGCTTCAAAAGGACGATATGGCCGCCGATGTGGGCAGCATCCTCTATGGGAAGGAAGCTGTGGAGGAGGGACTCATCGACCGGCTGGGAGGCCTGTCTGATGCGCTGGAGTATCTTTACAAAAAGATCCGCCGGGAGAAGAAGGGAAAGCGCAGCGCCGATTGAAAACAAACACAGAGGCCGGACGGATGGGTTCCGCCCGGCCTCTGTGCCGGAAATACGTACTTTATGCGTTTTTCTGAAGTGTCAGAAGATAGTCCGCGCCCTGTGCGCTTTCCAGGGCCTGATAGCCCTGCGAAGCGGCATAGCGGGTGATGTTTTCCACGGCGACCCGGCTGTCGCAAAGGACCTTCAGCTCAGAAGGAGCCTTGCGCAGGGCGTCTTGCACCATCAGGACCGGCGTGGGGCAGGAAAGACCGCAGGTATCCAGCATCAGTTGGCCTCCTTTCGGGGCAGATGGGTCAGGCTGACTGCTGCCAGCACGACAAAGCCCAGCAAAACGGCGATCATGCCGGCGGAGCCGATGCCGCCGACCACATAGCTGCCGTCCTCCGCGACCGCATCCGCGGCGCCGGCAAGACCGAAGTTGTGGGAGACGGCGGCGCCCACGATCATGCCCAGAACCGTAACGGCGGAGTCGCCGTTGCCCTCGCCGGCCAGGATCAGCTGGCGCAGGGGGCAGCCGCCCAGCAGCACGGAGCCGTATCCGGCCAGGGCCATGCCCAGGAAGGACCAGAGGTACTGGCTGTGGGCGATGGGCTGGGAGAGAGCGGAGAGACGGTAGCTGCCCAGAAGCAGATTCCCGACCGTCACCGTGACCCAGATGGCAAGGAAGCCGTACAGCAGGTCAAAGTCCTTGAGCATGAAGGCGTTGCGCAGGCCGCCGGCCATGCACAGGCGGCTGCGCTGGCACAGGGCACCCACCACGGCGCCGGCGATCAGCGAGACGGGAAGCGCGGCATGCATGGAGCCCGGCCCCTCCTGGGAGAAGTGCAGCAGGGAGGGGACGAAGACCAGCAGGGCCAGCAGAACGACCATAACGGCCGGGAGCGCAGCGCCTTCGGCCGCGCGCACCGGGTAGGCCCGCCCCAGGGAGAAGCCCTTTTTCAGGAAGAAGGTACCCACCAGGATCCCACCGATAAAGCCCAGAAGACCGGCCACGGCCGTCAGGTCGCCGCCGCCCAGGCGAATGACCATACGCAGCGGGCAGCCCAGAAAGACCAGGGCGCCGATCATCACAAAAAGACCCACCACAAAGCGGGTCGCCGGGGAGGAGCCTGCCTTGGCCCGGAATTCCTTGGCGGCCAGCGCGGCGATCAGGGCCCCCAGCACGATCCCGATGATCTCCGGACGCATGTACTGGACCTTGGCGGCGCTGTGCAGCCCCAGGGAGCCGGCAATATCCCGCTCAAAACAGGCGATGCAGAAGCCCATGTTTTTGGGGTTTCCCATGGCCGTCAGAATCAGCGCGGCGACGCCGATGATCACACCGGTCAGCAGGATCAGACCGTGCTCACGAAACCAGCTTTTCTCTTTCATTCCAACACTCCTTACGATATTTTTTTGAAAAAACAACGATGCGGAAAAAGAAAAGGCACTCGCCTTTCGGGGAGAACTCCCCGGTTTATCCGCGCAGGGACAGCTCGTAAAAGCCGGCGGTCTCCACGCCGTTTGCGCGCAGCAGCGCCGGCAGCGTCTCCCGCAGCTCCGCCGGAGCGGACCAGGCCATGCCGCAGTCCGACGTAAGACAGCGGGGCACCGGGATCAGCCGGCCCTCCAGCCCGTTGGCGCGGCACAGCCGCTCCGTCGCCATAGCCTCTGCGGTGGTATGGAACGTAACGACCAGCCGAAGCTGCTTTTGCGACATAAGGCGCCCTCCCTGCCGTTGTTTTTTTGAAAGTATAGCAGAAGAAACGGGCGGCGGCAAGTACTTCTGGAAATTTGTTCCGAAAAAAGCACGGGGCGGATTTTCTCCGCCCCGTGCTCGCGCAGGCAGCCTTTGCGGCCTGGATCAAAATACAAGCTGGACCAGCAGCATGTAGCCGATGGTTCCGCCCAGAATGCTGAGCAGGGTGCTGCGCTTCCAAAGATGCAGACCCGCCGTCAGGGCAATGCCCAGAAGCTCCGGCGCGCCGAAGGGAGCGTGGAGAAACGATACGTCCTTGAGACAGTAGACGATCAGCATTCCCATAATGGCGCAGGGGAGCACCCGCCCCAGATAGAGGAGGAGCGGCGGGATATTTGTTTTTCCGCGCATGACGAGAAACGGCGCGAAGCGGATCAGCGCGGTGACCAGGGCCATGACCAGGACCTGGGCCGCGGCGTGCAGATTAGTCATGAGAAACGCCTTCCTCCCGGGCCGGCTCCAGCCGGCCGTGCATAGCCAGAAGACCGGCCGAGATCCCGATCATGGCGGGGATCAGGAACAGGTCCGCGGAAAAGACCAGACGGCACAAAGCCGTGACGGCGATCCCCAGAAGGGCGGGGGCGTGCTGTTTGGTGGATTTCCACTGCTCCACAAAAACCGTCACAAAAAGCGCGGTCATGGAAAAGTCGATCCCGGTGGTGTCGAAGGGAAGCACGGCCCCCAGCAGCGTTCCCGTGACGCAGCCGATCACCCAGTAGCACTGATCAAACAGGGAGACCAGAAAGCGGAAGCAATGGGCGTCCTCCCCCTTGGGGCTGCTGCCGTCGCACAGGATCGAATAGGTCTCGTCCGTCAGGGAGAAAATCAGGTACGGCTTTTTCTTTCCTGCGTCCTGATAGAGCGTCAGCATTGAGATGCTGTAAAAAAGGTGCCTGGCATTGACCATCAGGGTGGTGACGGCTGTGACCAGAAGGGAAGCGCCGCCGGCCAGCAGGCTTACGCCCACATACTGCATGGAGCCGGCATAGATCACGATGCTCATGCACAGGGCCCACAGCACCCCAAAGCCGCTTTTCTGCAGCAGAATGCCGAATCCGATCCCCAATACGATGTAGCCGGCCATAATGGGCAAGGATTTCATAAAAGCAGCCCGAACGACGCGCTTTGTCACAATACTGCCATCCTTTCCAAACGAAGCAAAACCGTTGCAAAAATTACATTGATCACGCCTAAAAGGCGTGCAAGGGAAAGTTTAGCACGCCGTTTTGCGAAAAACAACCCCTATCCTGCAAACTTGTGCGGGAAAAGGCCGGAAAAGAGAGAATTTCAGGCGCCCGCGCGGGATTCTTCATGGAATATCCCTTGAAAAGAAAGCGGGTGTCTGGTATAGTATTAAAATTGTAATTATGTGGTTTGCCCCCGAAAACCCAAGGGGGATAAGGAGAGACGACGTGTACTTAAAAGCTTTGGAGATCCAGGGATTTAAGTCCTTCCCGGAGAAAACGGTTCTGAACTTTGCCGAGGATATTACCGCCATCGTCGGTCCCAACGGCTCCGGAAAATCGAATATTTCCGACGCGATCCGCTGGGTCATGGGCGAGCAGAGCGCCAAGGACCTTCGGGGCGCCAAGATGGAGGATGTGATCTTCGGCGGCACGGCCAAGCGCCCCCAGATGGGCTTTGCTCAGGTTACGCTGGTCCTGGATAATACGGAGCATATTTTCCCTACCATGGACGAGGCGGAGGTGTCTGTGACCCGCCGGTATTACCGCAGCGGGGAGAGCGAATATTACATCAATCGCCAGTCGGTCCGGCTGCGGGACGTGACGGAGCTGTTTCTGGATACCGGCATGGGCCGGGAGGGGTATTCCATCATCGGCCAGGGGCGGATCGACGAGATCCTCTCTACCCGCAGCGGGGACCGGCGGGAGGTTTTTGAGGAGGCGGCCGGTATTTCCAAATACCGCCGCCGCAAGGAAGAGTCTGAGCGCAAGCTCCAGCGCACGGAGGAAAATCTGGTGCGCGTCAACGACAAGATCGCGGAGCTGGAGCTGCAGGTGGAACCCCTGCGGGATCAGGCGGAAAAGGCGAAGAAGTACCTGGTTTTGCGGGATGAGCTGCGCCTGCTGGAGATTTCCGTGTGGCTGACCAATCTGGATGAGCTCAAAGCCGGGGCCCGCAGACTGGAGGCGGACTTCCGCCTTGCGAAGGAGCAGCGGGAGCGTGCCCGGCAGGAGCTGGATGCCCTCTATGCCGCGGGCGAGCGCTGCGGTCAGCAGATGCAGGAAAAGGAAATGGAGGCTGAGCGTCTGCGGACCGATGCCGCCGGAGTGGACGGTGCGCTGGGCGAGGAGGATGCGGCCGTGGCGGTGCTGGAGGCGACCATTGCCCACCAGCAGGAGAATCTGGCCCGGCTGGAACAGGAGCTTAGTGACCAGGCGGACCGCACGGGCGGACTGGAGCGGCAGATCGCGGCGCTGGATGAACGGCTGGAGCAGATCGCCCAGTCCGGAGCCGAGCAGGGAAAGCGGCTGGAGGAGCTTCTGAAGGAAGCGCAGGCGGCGGCGGAGTCCGCCGGAGGAGCCGGCAGCCTGGCAGAGACGCTGCGGAGCCGGGAGGCGGTCGCCCTTGCGGCGGCGGCACAGGCACGGGCGGAGGAAGCGGCCTGCGGCGCAGAGGATGCGCAGATGCAGGAGCGTCTGCAGGCGGTGCAGGAAGAACAGGCCGGCGTCCGGCAGGAGCTGGACGAAGCGAAAAAAGAGGAAAAGGCGGACCGGCGGGCGCTGGAGGATGCCCGGGACGAGGTGCAGGCGGCGGCCAACGTGATCGCGGGCCACACCCTGAAGCTGGACGAGCGCAGCCGCCGGGCCAAAGAGGCTGAGGATGAGGCCATGCGCTTGACGCTGGATTCCGGCGCGCTGGACAACCGGGTCCGCCTGCTCCGGGAGATGGAGCGGGAATATGAGGGCTTCTCCAAGGCCGTGCGCACGGTCATGCAGGCGAAAACGACGCTGCGCGGGATCCACGGCCCGGTGGCGGAGCTGATGGAGACGGACGGCACTTACTCCGTGGCCATTGAGATCGCCCTGGGCGCCGGGCTGCAGAATATTGTGGTGGACCGGGAGGAAGACGCCAAGGCAGCCATCGGCTACCTCAAGCGGCGGGATGCCGGCCGGGCGACCTTCCTGCCGCTGAGCGCCATTCACGGCGAGGCCTTGCGGGAGCGGGGCGTGGAACGGGAATACGGCTATGTGGGTCTGGCGTCGGAGCTGGTCCGTTTTGACGAGCGGTACCGCGGGATCTTTTTGAACCTTCTGGGACGGACCGTGGTGGTGGAGGATCTGGACTGTGGCATTGCCATCGCGCGGAAATACGCCGGCCGCTTCCGGATCGTTACACTGGACGGCCAGGTCATCAACCGGGGCGGCTCCATGACCGGCGGCAGCGTCAGCCGCAATGCCGGCGTGCTGTCCCGGGCGGCAGAGCTGCAGACGCTGCTGACCCGGCAGACATCCATGCGGCAGAGCCTGGAAACGGCCAGGGCCGCGGCGGAAACCGCCCGGCGTGAGCTGGAGGCGGCCCGCTATGCCGTGGAGACTGCCCAGACCCAGCGCCGTCAGGCAGAGGACGAGGTGCTGCGCCTGGAAGGCCGGCAGAATCATGCCAGACTGCTGGTGCAGGGGCTGGAGGAGAAGCTGGAAAATCTGGCCGGAGAGGCGGAGAGCCTGCGCGGACGGATGGAGGACCACTCCGCCCGCCGGCAGGAGATCCAGGCAAGGATCGCGGAGCAGGAGCAGGAGGCGGAACGCTGCCGGGCGGAACTGCAAAAGGCGCTGTCCGGGCAGACGGAGCAGCTGGCCCGCTCCAATGAGCTGGCCGGGACCGTCAGTACGATCCAGGCGGAGCTGGCGGCACTGCACGCCGAAGAGGAGACGACCCGTAGCCGGAGGACCGATCTTCAGGAGCTGCAGACGCAGCTGCAGGGCGACCGGGACGAGAAAGAGCGCCTGCGGTCGGAGCATCAGGCACGCATTGCCGCTGCCCGGCAGGAGATCGAAACACACCGGGGCAAAAAAGAACAGCTGCAGGCCCGGCGGGACGAGCTGGGAACACGGATCACCGCCCTGAACGAGGCCCGCTTTGCCCTGGAGGCAGAGCGTACGGCCAAGAACCGGGCCGGCCAGGAGAAGAATGACGAGCTTCTGAATCTGGAGCGGGAGGCCTCCCGCTTGGAGCAGAAGATCGCGGCCAACGCGTTGGAGGAAAAGCAGATCCTGGACCGGCTGTGGGAGCGCTATGAGCTGAGCCATTCCGACGCTCAGGCCCAGCGGCAGGAGCTGGAGAGCATTCCCCGGGCAAACCGGCGCATCGGCGAGCTGAAGCGGGATATCGGTGCGCTGGGGACGATCAATATCGGCGCCATTGAGGAATTTGACCGGGTGAACACCCGCTATACCTACCTCAGCGAGCAGCGCGACGATGTGGCCCGGTCCAAGGAGGAGCTGGAGGGCATCATTCAGGAGATCACGGAGGAGATGACCCGGATCTTCGGTGAGCAGTTCCGGCTGCTGAATGAGAGTTTTCAGACCACCTTCCGGGAGCTTTTCGGCGGCGGACAGGCCCGGCTGGAGCTGGAGGATGAAAAGGATATCCTCAACTGCGGCATTGAGATCAAGGCGCAGCCCCCGGGAAAAAGCCTGAAGACCATTTCGCTGCTCTCCGGCGGGGAGAAGGCGTTTGTTGCCATTGCCCTGTATTTTTCCATCATCAAGGTCCACCCGACGCCGTTTTGCGTCATGGACGAGATCGAAGCTGCGTTGGACGACGTGAATGTGACCCGCTATGCCCGCTATATGCGTTCGATCACCGGAAAGACGCAGTTTATCGTTATCACGCACCGCCGGGGCACAATGGAAGAGGCGGATGTCCTTTACGGAGTCACCATGCAGGAACAGGGGGTCAGCAAGATCCTGACCATCAACCTCAACGATATGGCGAAGGAACTGAAGATCAAATAACCGCGCCGGGAGAAGCGCTCCTGTGCCGCCGGGGCGGACCATAGCTGCCCCTGAAAGGAGTTTATGATGGGCTTTTTTGACAAACTGAAAAAAATCACCAGCAATCTTTTCTCCGGCTTTACGGAGGCGGATGAGGCCTTTTTTGATGAGCTGGAGGAGACGCTGATCCTGGCGGATCTGGGCGTGGATGCCGCCGCAGACGCGGTGGAGCAGCTGCGGACCCGGGTCCGGAAGGAGCATCTGGAGGGCCAGGAGGCCGTGCGGGAGGCACTGCGGACCATCCTGGCCGAGGAGATGGACGTAGGGGATACGGCCCTGCAGCTGGGCACGCAGCCCAGCGTGGTGCTGTTCATCGGCGTCAACGGCGTCGGAAAGACCACCTCCATCGGCAAGCTGGCGCATCGCCTCAAGGCAGAGGGCAAGCGGGTGCTGCTGTGCGCGGCGGATACGTTCCGGGCCGCGGCGGCGGATCAGCTGCAGATCTGGGCGGAGCGGGCCGGCTGTGAGCTGGTCCGCCAGAAAGAAGGGGCGGATCCCGGCGCGGTCCTTTTTGACGCGCTGCAGGCGGCCAAGGCCCGGAATGTGGATGTGGTGCTGTGCGATACCGCCGGCCGGCTTCATAACAAGGCGAACCTGATGGCGGAGCTGGCCAAGCTCTCCAAAATCATTGACCGGGAGTGCCCGGGCTGCAACCGGGAGACGCTGCTGGTGCTGGATGCCACCACCGGCCAGAACGGCCTGATCCAGGCCAGGACCTTCAAGGAGACCGCGGGGCTGACCGGCATCGTCCTTACGAAGCTGGACGGTACGGCCAAGGGCGGCATCGTGGTTTCCATCGCCCGGGAGCTGGGGGTGCCGGTCAAATTTGCCGGTGTGGGCGAGGGCATCGACGATCTGAAGCCCTTTGATGCCCGGGATTACGCGGAGGCCATTATCTGATCAGGCAAAGCGGCGGTCCGATCCGCTTTGCGGGGATTTTGAAATGAGGAATGAATATGACCAGACAGGACGGACGGGCGTACGACGAGCTGCGCCCCATCAAGATTACGACGGATTTTGTGAAGTTTCCGGAGGGGAGCTGCCTCATTGAATGCGGCGACACGATGGTGCTTTGCTGCGCCAGCATCGAGGAAAAAACGCCTCCGCATGTGCCGGAGGGCGAGGGCTGGGTCACGGCGGAGTATTCCATGCTGCCCCGCGCCAACCGGGAACGCAGCAAGCGGGACATTGCCAAGCTGAAGCTCAGTCCCCGCAGCGCAGAGATCCAGCGGCTGGTGGGCCGCAGCCTCCGGGCCGCCGTGGACCGGAAGGCCCTGGGCGAGCGGACCATCAACATCGACTGTGACGTGCTGCAGGGCGACGGCGGCACCCGGACCGCCTCCGTTACCGGCGGCTTTGTGGCGCTGGCGCTGGCCTGCCGGAAGCTGGTGGAAGCGGGCGAGCTGGCCTCCAGTCCCATTCGCCATTTTGTGACCGGCGTATCCGCCGGCATCGTGGATGAGCAGCCCATGCTGGACCTCCGGTACAGCGAGGACAGCCGGGCCCAGGTGGATCTGAACTGCGTAATGAACGAGCTGGGCGAGATCATTGAACTGCAGGGCACCGGTGAGGGCCGGGCCTTCACGCCGACAGAGCAGCAGGAGCTGGTGCGCCTGTGCACCAAAGGAAACCGGGAGCTGCTGAGGATCCAGAGAGAAGCGCTGGGAGGGAAGCTGTAATGAAATTTGTGCTTGCTACGCATAATCCCAATAAGATCCGGGAGATGGGGGAGATCTTGGGCCGGCTGGGCGTGGAAGTGGTCGCGCCGAAGGACCTGGGGATCACGGTGGACGTGGAGGAGACCGGCACCACCTTCGCGGAAAACGCCATGCTGAAGGCCAAGGCCATCTGCGCAGCGGCCGGGATCCCGGCCATCGCTGATGATTCCGGGCTGTGCGTGGACGCCCTGAACGGCGGCCCCGGGGTATACTCCGCCCGCTACGGCGGTGAGGGCCTGGATGACCGGGGACGCTGCATGCTGCTGCTGCAGAGCATGCGGGGGCAGACCACCCGGGCGGCCCATTTTGCCTGCGCCATTGCCTGCGCCTTCCCCAACGGTGACACGCTGACGGCCGAGGGCCAGGCTCCCGGTACCATTGCCTTTGCGCCCATGGGGGAGAATGGTTTTGGCTATGACCCTGTGTTCTTCGTGCCTGACAAGGCAAAGACCTTTGCACAGCTGAGCCAGGAGGAAAAGGCGGAGATCTCGCATCGGGGCAAGGCTTTACGCCTTTTTGCCGAAAAGCTGGAAACTTATTTGCACACAAACGCGTCTTTCTGAAAAGGGGATCGGCCGCGTTTTTTACATTTTATTATGAGGGAGCGGTAGCAAAGTTTTTATGGATCTGACAAGTAAGCAGCGGGCACAGCTCAAGGGGCTGGCCAACGGACTGGACACTATTGTGCACATTGGAAAAGACGGCATCGGCGAGAATCTGATTCGTCAGGCCGATGATGCGCTGGAGGCACGGGAGCTGATCAAGGGGCGCGTGCTGGACAACAATCTGGACTATGATGCGCGCCTGGCCGCGCAGGAGCTGGCCAAGGCCACCCGTGCAGAGGTGGTGCAGGTGATCGGAAGCAAATTTGTTCTTTACCGGGAAAGCCACTCTAAACCGAAGGAGAAGCGGATCCAGCTGGCCCGGCCCGGCAAAAAATAACGAGAGCGGCGAGCGGCTTTGCCGCCATGTCGGCAGACGCAGGAGGGAGTTTTGATGCGAATCGGAGTTTACGGCGGAACCTTTAATCCGCCCCATCTGGGCCACTTGACCGCGGCCCGGACCGCGTTTGAAATGCTCAAGCTGGACAAACTGGTGCTGATCCCGGCGGGGATCCCGCCGCACAAGGAGGTTCCGACCGGCAGCCCCACGGCCCGGCAGCGCCTGGAAATGACCCGCATGGCCGGCGAACAGCTGGGCCTGGGCGACCGGGTGGAGGTTTTGGATCTGGAGCTTCAGCGCAGCGGGAAGAGCTATACGGCCGACACGCTGCGCGAGCTGCACGCACGCTGGCCCGAGGCGGAACTGTGGCTTCTGATGGGAGCGGACATGTTTTTGACCCTGCACACCTGGTATCATCCGGACACGATTTTTTCCATGGCCGGTGTGGCGGCCTTTGGCCGCACGGAAGCGGACATGGAAGAGCTGTTTTCGGTCCAGCGGGAATATCTTTATTCGGTTTATCCGCAGGCCCGTATTTTTACCATGACCATTCCGGGTGTGGTGGACATCTCCTCGTCTCAGCTGCGGGATGAGCTCTGCCGCGGGCAGGGCGGGCAGTATCTGTCCCCGGCCGTCTGGGGCTATATCCTGCGGGAACGGCTTTACGGGACCCAGGCGGACCTCAGGCACCTTCCGCTGCGGCAGCTGCGGGCGGTGGCGCTGTCGTACCTGAAATATAAGCGGATCCCCCACGTGCTGGGTGCCGAGCAGGAGGCCATCCGCCTGGCGCTGCGCTACGGGGAAGACCCGGAAAAGGCCCGGGTGGCGGCGCTGCTGCATGACTGTACCAAGAAGCTGGAGATGGACGATCAGCTGGCCCTGTGCCGGCAGTACGGGATCGAACTGGACGAGCTGGAGCAGAAGGCCCTGAAGCTGCTGCATGCCAAAACCGGCGCTGCTATTGCCCGGGATGTGTTCGGCGTGGATGACGCGGTCTATAACGCGATCCTATGGCATACGACCGGGCATGCTCACATGACGCGGCTGGAAAAAATCATGTATCTGGCGGATTATATTGAGCCGTCCCGGGATTTCCCCGGGCTTGAGAAGCTGCGCAAGGTGTGCTATGAGGATCTGGATGCCGGGATGCGTCTGGGTCTGGAGATGAGCATCGAAGAACTGACGGGAGACGGAAAGCCCGTCCATCCGGACACCATCCGGGCGAGAGAGGATTTGAACACGGGCATATGAGAAAGAGATACGAACATACGGCAGAAGAATCCGGGCGGGAACACGGAACCCGCAGGCGGCGCGGCCGTCTGACCCGCCAGCAGAAGGGGCTGCTGGCAATTTGTCTGGTGCTGGCCCTGGCCGTGGTGCTGGTTTTGGTGTACCGGTCCCTGGTGGTCCGGCCGGATATCCCCAACGGCGAGACGAAAAAGGATGAAGAGAAGATCGATTACGGAGACGGCGTCCAGCCCCGGGCAGACGGGGCGCGGAAAAGCGACTCGTGGTATACGGTGCTGATCCTGGGGCGGGATACCGGCGGCGGCGGAAACACGGACACCATGCTGCTGGCCAGTTATGACGTGACCAATCAGAAGGCCACGGTCATGTCCATCCCCCGGGATACCATGGTCAACGTCTCCTGGGACATCAAGCGCATCAATTCCGTCTATAATTACTATGGCGGCGGCGATAAGGGCATCCAGGCGCTGTATAAGGAGATCTCCCAGCTGGTCGGCTTTGAGCCGGATTACCAGGTGGTTGTGGAGTGGGAAGCGGTCGGAAAGATCGTGGAGGCCATGGGCGGCGTGTACTTCGACGTACCCCGGAACATGAATTACGACGATCCCACCCAGGATCTGCACATTCACCAGACCAAGGGCTATCGGCTGCTTTCCGGCAGCGATGCGATGCAGGTCCTGCGCTATCGCCACGACAACGATATGCGCTACGGCTATCCGGACGGGGATCTGGGCCGCATCAAGACCCAGCAGGCCCTGCTCAAGGCGATGGTCGAGCAGCTGCTGCAGCTGAAAAATATCGCAAAGATCAACGAGTTCGCCAAGGTGTTCCGGGAGAATGTGGAGACGGACCTGAGCTTTGCAAACCTCTGCTGGTTCGGCCAGCAGGCGGTGATGGGCGGGCTGAAGGCGGAAAACGTGAACTTTGTCACGATGCCCAACAAGACCGCCTCCCTGTGGAGCCGGACCTATCACTGTTATCAGTCCTACGTGACGCCGAAGGCCGCGGAGCTGCTGGAACTGGTCAACAATGAGCTCAGCCCCTTCCAGGAGACGTTTACCCTCAGCGATCTGGATATTATGTCGGTGAACGCCGATGGGTCCGTCAGCTCCTCCACGGGACATGTGGAAGACGCCAAGGCGGCTGTTCCGCCGGTCAAAACCACGAAGCCGTCCGGGACGGAGGAGCCGAATAACCCGGGGACCACGGATCCCGGCACTACCGATCCGGGGACGACCGACCCCGGCACCACGGATCCCGGCGTTACCGACCCCGGTACCACGGATCCGGGCACTGTTGATCCAGGCACCACGGACCCCGGGACGACCGATCCCGGCACCACGGATCCGGGCACTGTCGATCCCGGGACAACGGACCCTGGGATTGAGGAGCCGGAGGTACCGGCCGCTCCGGAGGAACCGGAAAATTATGACGAACCGACGGCCTGAGGCCGGAAAAAGAAAGGATACTTGCGTATGACACCGAAAGAAATTGCCCTGACGGCAGTCCGGGCTCTGGACGAGAAAAAGGGACAGGAGATCGCGGCCATTGAGATCACGGATCTGACGACTCTGGCAGACTATTTTGTTTTTGCGACCGGCAGCTCCAACACGCAGATCAACGCGCTGTGCGGCGCGGTGGAGAAGGCGCTGGACGAGCAGGGAGAGCAGGTCCTCCGGAGAGAGGGCTATCGGGATGGGACCTGGGTGCTGCTGGACTACGGCAGTGTGGTGGTCCATGTCTTCTCGCAGGAGGCCCGGGAATTCTATTCGCTCGAACGTCTTTGGAAGGACGGAAAGGCGCTGGACCTGAGCGCGGTCCTGACGAAGGATTGAGAAAGGAGCGGGCCCGCCCGCCGCTGTGCGGCAGGGCGGGCTTTTGCGGGGCCGGCGGCGGAACGGGATGAAGAAAAGCGGCGCCTCCCATTCCTGAAAAACAGGCGCTGCAACCAAAAGTTGCGCCGCAGTGGGTGGACGCAACCGCCTTTGTTTGGCAGGATTACGGCAGAAGATCCGTGGCGCTGAACCGCAGCGCCGGAAAACAAAGGAGGAAACGGAATGGATATTATGACACCGGTAGTGGTGCTGGGGGTTTTCTTCGGCCTGCTGCGCATCGTTGCTCTGGTCGGTGCGGTTTACGGACTTTTTCAGGGGATCCGGGCCCTGCGGAAGTACAACCGCTCTGGGGAGGTCCGGAAGGAAAAGGCGGAGACCCGCCGCTCCCTGGGGGAAGTCCTGCGGGACCACCGGGTCCGGTGCAAGATGACCCAGGAGTTCGTGGCGGAATCCCTGGGCGTCAGCCGCCAGGCAGTGAGCAAGTGGGAGACCGGAGCGGCGGATCCCAGCACCTCCAACCTGCTGGCCCTGGCAAAGCTGTTCGGCGTGTCCGCGGAGGACTTGCTCCGGTCCGCGGAGGAGCACGCGCCGAAGGGGGAAAATCCCTGAGAAGCGGGGATCCCCCTTGACAAAGCCGAAGAATCCGCTTAAAATAACGCTGTTAAACGCTTGGAAGGGGAGAAAACCCGTGATGCCCGCCTCAAGAGAGCCGGCGGCTGGTGCGAGCCGGCGGGGGAGCATGGGAGGACTGGCCCCGGAGCGTCCCGCCTGAAGCCAAACGAGTAGGGCGGGCCGGCTGGCACCGTTATCCGCCGCACCGAGCGCCGGGAAACCGGCGGAAACAGGGTGGTACCGCGTTTTAAACGCCCCTGACCGTTTTGAAAACGGTCAGGGGTTTTCTTTTGGACCGGCGGCTGCCCGGAATGTGGAAAAGACTGCAGAACATTCGAATATAAAGGAGTAAGCCATGAAGTACGATTTTGAAGCCATAGAGAAAAAGTGGCAGGCCCGGTGGCAGGAGGAGAAGCCCTTCACCGCTGTGACCGGGGACCAGAGCCGGGAGAAGTTCTACGGCCTCATTGAGTTCCCCTATCCCTCCGGCCAGGGGCTCCATGTGGGCCACGCCCGTCCCTTTACGGCCATGGACATCATCTGCCGGAAAAAGCGGATGCAGGGCTATAACGTGCTGTTCCCCATCGGATTTGACGCCTTCGGCCTGCCGACGGAGAATTATGCCATTAAAAACCACATTCACCCCGCCATCGTGACCAAGCAGAACATCGCAAACTTCACCAAGCAGCTGCATATGCTGGGTTATTCGTTCGACTGGGACCGCGTGGTGGATACGACGGATCCGAAGTATTATAAGTGGACCCAGTGGATCTTCCTGCAGATGTTTAAGAAGGGCCTTGCCTATAAGGCGTCCATGCCGGTCAACTGGTGCACCTCCTGCAAGTGCGTACTGGCCAACGAAGAAGTGGTCGAGGGCGTGTGCGAGCGCTGCGGCAGCCCGGTGATCCGGAAGGAAAAGTCCCAGTGGATGCTGGCGATCACCAAGTATGCGGACCGGCTGATCGACGATCTGGATGACCTGGATTATATTGAGCGGGTCAAGATCCAGCAGCGCAACTGGATCGGCCGCAGCGAGGGTACCGAGGTCTCCTTCACTGCCACCAACGGCGACGATCTGACGGTTTATACCACCCGCTGCGATACGCTGTTCGGTGTGACGTATATGGTGCTGTCTCCGGAGCATCCGTACCTGAAAAAGTGGAAAGATCAGCTGGACAATTGGGACGAGGTGGAAGCCTATATCGACGCGTCCGCCCGGAAGTCCGATATGGAGCGGACGGAGCTGAGCAAGGAAAAGACCGGCGTCCGCCTGCAGGGGATCGAGGCGATTCACCCGGTCACCAAGAAGCATATCCCCATTTTCATTTCGGATTATGTCCTGATGGGCTATGGCACCGGCATCGTCATGGGCGTGCCCGGCCACGATCAGCGCGACTGGGACTTTGCCGACAAATTCGGCCTGCCCATCGTGGAGGTGGTCAAGGGCGGCGACGTGACCAAGGAAGCCTTTGTCCTGAAGGACGACACCGGCATCATGGTCAATTCGGAGTTCCTGAACGGGCTGACCGTGAAGGAAGCCATTCCCACCATGAAAAAGTGGGTCACCGAGCACGGCATCGGCCATCCCAAGACCAACTTTAAGCTGCGCGACTGGGTCTTCTCCCGTCAGCGCTATTGGGGCGAGCCCATCCCCCTGGTGAAGTGCGAGAAGTGCGGCTGGGTGCCTCTGCCGGAAAGCGAGCTGCCCCTGCTGCTGCCGGAGGTGGAAAGCTATGAGCTGACCGACGACGGCGAAAGCCCCCTCTCCAAGATGACCGACTGGGTCAATACGACCTGCCCGCACTGCGGCGGCCCTGCCCAGCGGGAAACCGACACCATGCCCCAGTGGGCCGGCTCCTGCTGGTACTTCCTGCGGTATATGGATCCCCACAACGACAAGGCTCTGGCCAGCAAGGAGGCCCTGGAATACTGGTCTCCCGTGGATTGGTATAACGGCGGCATGGAGCACACCACGCTGCACCTGCTGTATTCCCGCTTCTGGCATAAGTTCCTGTATGACATCGGCGCTGTACCCACCAAGGAGCCTTACGCCAAGCGCACCAGCCACGGCATGATCCTGGGCGAGGGCGGCGAGAAGATGTCCAAGTCCCGGGGCAATGTGGTCAATCCCAACGACATCGTGGCCCAGTACGGCGCAGATACCATGCGTTTGTATATCATGTTTGTGGGCGATTTCGAGCAGGCGGCCACCTGGTCCACCGATGCGGTGAAGGGCTCCAAGCGCTTCCTGGATAAGGTGTGGAACCTGGCGGAGAGCGCCGGCGAGAGCTATGATCCCACGCCTGCCAACGAGGCGATCCTGCACAGGACCATTAAAAAGGTCACGGACGATATTGACAATCTGAAGATGAACACGGCCATCGCAGCGATGATGACGGCGGTGAACGAGCTCAGCGCCAACGGCGTCAGCCGGGGCGATCTGAAGACGCTGATCCTTCTGCTCAATCCCTTTGCCCCCCATATCACGGAGGAGCTGTGGGAAAGCCTGGGCTTTGCCGCCCAGACCGGCAAGATGTGCTGCCAGGCGGAGTGGCCGGCCTATGACGCCAGCAAAACGGTGTCGGCCACGGTGGAAATGGCGGTCCAGGTCAACGGCAAGCTCAAGGGCACGATCACGATGCCGGCCGACAGTGAAGAGGCGGATGTGGTGAGTGCGGCCATGGCCGTTGAAAAGGTGGCCAAGGCAACGGAAGGGATGAAGTTGATCAAGACCATCTTGGTCAAGAACCGCCTGGTGAACCTGATCGTAAAGCCCCAGTAAACAGCGGCTGTCGGCACCGCGGGGAAAAGCAATTGCTTTTTCAAGTTTTCCCTTGACAAGAAATCAGGGAATCTATATAATGAATTTGTTAAGCCATGTTTTATGGCCCTTAAAGTATCCTGGGAAGAAGCCGGATACCTCGGAGGGAGGGAAATATAGATGTCTGAGATTCATGTGAAGGATGGCGAGTCCATTGACAGCGCGCTCAAGCGTTTTAAGCGCAGCTGCGCCAAGGCGGGCGTCATCGCAGAGGTTCGCAAAAGAGAACACTACGAGAGCCCCAGCGTGAAGCGCCGCAAGAAGTCCGAGGCTGCTCGCAAGAACAAGAACAAGAGATTCTATTGATTCGGGAAAGCACCGCAGCAAGCCGCTGCGGTGCTTTTTTTCTGCCCAAAGGCTCAGCGGGAAGGCAGCAGCTGGGCCAGCAGATCCTGAACCTCCGGATACATGAAAAAGGCGGCCTGATACCCAAGGGCAGTGGCGATCCGCAGCTTCTGCAGCAGCGTCCCGGCGTCATCGAAAAGGACAAAATGGGTGTGGTCCTTGTCGGAATAGGTGAAATAGCGGGCGCACAGCTCCGGAGAGAAGAAGACGCAGGGCTGCCGTTCCAGCCGCTGTGCCAGATCCGCAGACGAGAGCGGGGTCCCTTCCCCGCGGGGCTCCGGAAGCGTGAAGTCCATCGCCAGACGCTGTACATCCAGCGCCGGCATGCGGCCGGGGACTGCCTTTTCCCGCAGATAGGCTTCATAGCTGCCGCCGGAGAGAGCTGTGTTGAGAAGCGGGACAGCGCCCTCCGCTCCGGCTGCATATGCTTCCGGAACAAAGAGCTGCCGTTTGATCCGCAGCAGACTTCGGGCCAGGACGGAGACAAACTGCTGCCGGTCCGGCCGGGGCAGCGCCTCAAAATCCAGAACTGCGCCGGAGAAGCTGCGCCGCAGGCACTCCTGAACGACGGCACCGGCCAGATGATCCGGCTTTTGGATCGGAGGAGCCTCCCAATCGCTCAGGGACAAAAGCCCGCCCCGGATCTGGATCGGCAGTGTGCCCCGCAGCAGTGTGGACTCCGGTCCGATCCGATAGGCCACATGAGCCGGTGTGCAGCGATAGCGCAGGGCGTTGCGCAGCTCCTGCGGCGCGGCGGAGAGATAGATCTGCAAGTGGTCGCCCCCCTTGTGTAAGGATCCGGAACCTGCTATACTTACCCCAAGCCTATGACGAAGGAGCGGTATTGATGCATTCTCTTTTGGTGCCGGATGGCATCTTTGCACGCTATGACTGCCTGACGGCAGAGGCCCTGCGGGAACGCGGGGTCACACTGCTGCTCAGCGATTTGGATTTTACGCTGGCGCCCAAGTCCGTTCTGCTGCCGGATCAGGCCCTGAAGGATTGGGCCGCGTCGCTGCAGCGATCCGGCATTACGCTTATGGTCGTATCCAATAACCGCTCCGGAGAGCGGGTGACCCGGTTTTGCAAGGCTCTGGGCATTCCCTTTCAGGGCCATGCGGGGAAGCCCAGTCCCCGGGGACTGGAGGCGGCGATGGCCCGCTGCGGCGTGGATCGGGAGCAGACGGCTATGCTGGGCGATAAGCTTTTGACGGATGTGCTGGCGGCCCGCCGTGCCGGCGTGCGTGCCTGGATGGTGGAGCCACTGGGCGGTGCACGGACGCTGTGGCAGAAGGTGCTGCATGCGCTGCAGGCACCGTTTAAGGCCCTGTGCCGGGAACGGATCGGATTGGAATAAGAATCCCAGGAAAGGCAGGAAGGCCGCCGGATTTTATCCGGCGGCCTTCCTGCTGCTTAGGCGGGTCATAAGGAGTGTGGAGGTATCGGAGAGGGGTGTGAGGAGGGGAGACCGGTTACTCCGCTGCGGACGCCGGGGCTTCCTCGGGATAATCATCGCTGAACCAGACCTTGATGATCCCATAGGGAGTCTTGGGTGTCACCAGAGAAACGATCACCATGGCGGCCAGGCCATACACGCTGGCCATGATGCTGGCGTTGAGCCCAAAGGCCAGGGCCGAGCCGATGCCGTTGGCCATCAGCAGGTAGGAGCCAATGCCTACGACGATGCAGGCGATGGCGCCGTACTCATTGGCCCGGGGCCAATAGTAGCCCAGAAGCATGACGCCCAGGAACCCGGCCATCAAAGCACCGGTGGAATAGGTGATCAGCTGGGCCAGCAGGGCCGGGGGATTGACGGAGAAGGCGAATACGATGGCGGCCACGGCCAGGGTGGAGATCGTGGTGACCTTCTTCATGGAAGAGCCCTTCAGATTGGGATAAAGGATGTTCTGGATCAGATCCCGGATCACGCAGGTGGACAGGGACATGATCATGCCGCCGATGGAGGACTGCACGGCCGCGCACACGCCGGCCAGAACCAGACCGGCAATCCAGGCCGGCAGAACGGTGACCGCCAGGGTGGGAATGCCCAGATCCGCAGAGGCCAGGTCCGTGAACAGGGACTTGATGGGGAAGGCCAGCAGGTTCAGACCGATCAGCCAAATGGTGTAGACCACGATGCCGACCTTCATGGCCTGATGCATGGTGTTGGTGTCCTTATAGGTCAGAGTGCCGATGGAGACGTGCGGCAGCGTGAAGCTGGCAAAGCCCCACAGCAGTGCGTAAGTGATACAGGTCTTTACGGCGGTGGGGCCGGGCTCCCACCACTCCGGATAGGTGACCGTCAAGTTGCGGATCGTGTCGCCCAAAGGACCGGCCGAGCCAATGCCCATGCAGAAGAGGATGACCACGCACACCGTCATAACAATGCCCTGGATCATGATGGAGGTGCCGACGCCCTTGACGCCGCCGGTCAAAGCCGCGATCACGACCAGCGCCGCGAAGATGGCAAGACCGACCCAGAAAGGAAGGCCCGTCAGGACCTGGAAGATGCGTCCGCCGCCGACCATGGTGGAGACCGCGAAACCGCCCAGGAAGATCAGCATGACCAGAGAGGCCAGTACGCCGAAGACCTTGTTCCTGGCAAAGCGGTGGTACATCAGCTCCACAAAGGTCTGTGCGTTGCAGCGCCGGGCCACAATGCCGGTTTTCTTGCCCACGATGCCCAGGGTGGTCAGCGTACAGGACATGGACCAGAAGCAGCACACCAGCCACATGCTTCCAAAGGTATAGATGAAGCCGGGCACGCCCAGGAACACGCCGGCACCGGCAATGCCGGCACAGACCATCATGGCCACGACGAATACGTTGGAGTCACGGCCGCCGGTGGAGAACTTTTCCACGTAATCTCCGCCCTTGGCGGATTTCATATTATTGCCCTTGATCGCCCAGATCAGAACAGCCAGTGTATAGACCGCAAACACCGCGATCATGATCATACGAGAAGAACTGCTGATTTCGATCATATCGTTTTCCCTCGATTCCTTTTTAGAATTCCGCTGTGAAGCAGCCGGATTTACTTTTTCTTTTTGGGATAGATCTTACCGCGGGGTGAGATATCCATATCCCGATAGAAACAGGAGATCAGCACGAACACGAGGATGATGTACACCACGAATTCGCCTAACTGGAAGGCCAGCCAGGACGGGAACGGTCCGATGTAGGTGTAATTGGCGGGATCAGGCGCACCCGTCATATAGTTGACGATCAGAACGACTGCGTGCAGGAAAAACAGAGCAACTGTAACCAGAACCTCTTTGTTGATCTGCTTGAAACGGGGATCAATGGGAATCGCTTTGATATCGTAGTCCCGGCTGTTGGGGTCGATGGAGTCCATAATTTTCTTTTCTTCTGCCATAACGACGAAATCCTCCCTTCAAATTTGCGGGGCTGCTCAGAGCTCAGGCGGCCTGTTTATTTGCCGTTGAACACCGGCTTACGCTTTTCATTGTGTGCGTCAATGGCTTCCTTGAAGTCGTGTGAGCCCAGCATATTGTCCATAAAGCTGTGCTGCTCCACCAGGAACTGATCCCGGATGTGAAGCTCCATGTTCTGGTTGAAGTTCTGATGGAAGCAGGCCAGGGCCCGATAGCAGGACGAGGCGATGCGCTGCGCGAATGCGTCGGCTTCTGCCCACACCTGATCCTTGGGGACCACCTTCATCACGCAGCCCCAGCGGTGCAGATCCTCCGCCAGGATCGGATCACCGGTGAAGCTGTAATATTTGGCCATGTGCATGGGCAGGCACATCTTGGTGAAAACGCCCGCGGCGGGGATGCCCAGGTTGATTTCCGGCATGCCGAACTTTACGCCTTCGCCGGCGATGATGAAGTCGCACACGGCGGCCATGGCCCAGCCGGCGCCCATGCAGGCACCCTGTACGGCGGCGATCACCGGCTTTTTGCCGCCCCAGATGGCACTGCACATATCGGCGCAGCGCAGGGCGGCCTCTTCGGCGGCCGTACGTGTGTCAAAGCAGGAGAAGGCTCCGGTGTCGTTGCCGCCGCAGAAGATCTTGCCCTCTGCGCGGAGAACGATGATGGCAACATCTTCCCGTTCGCCCAGCTCATAGAATGCGTGGGTCAGGTCGATATACATATCGTCCGTCAAGGCATTGGCGGGAGCGTGTGCCATGGTCACGGTTGCGATTTTGTTCTGCACATCAATTTTAACGTAGCTCATAATCCATCCTCCATATTTTTTTGATTTGCGGTCTTAAAAAAGATCCTGCGCTTAGGCCTCTTTGGCATCCATAATGGCCTTCAGGCCGCCCCAGTCCTCCTGGAACAGGCACGCGTCCATGACCTTGAGGTCCGGAGAGATCCGGGGACGGAAGCCCATATTGGCGATAATGTCCTTGTCCAGGTCGATGCCCGGAGCGATCTCAATGAGCTCCAGACCATCCGGAGTGAGCCGGAACACGCCGCGCTCGGTGATGTAAAGGACCTCCTGGCCGGATTCCACCGCGTAGTCGCCGCTGAAGGTGACCTGCTGCACGGACTCGACGAACTTGCGGCTGCGGCCCTCCTGCACGATGTGGATCTTGCCGTCCTTCACTTCCGTTTTCAGCTTGCCGGCCATCATCGTTCCGCAGAAGATGACCTTTTTGGTGGGCTGGGTGATGTCGATAAAGCCGCCGGGACCGTTGACCAGGGAGCCGAATTTACTGACATTGACGTTGCCGTGGGCATCGGATTCCGCAAGGCCCAGGAACGCCACGTTCAGGCCGCCGCCGTTATACCAGTTGACCTGCACGTCCTGGTCCAGAATGCACTCCGGATTGTAGTTGTTGCCGAAGCCCGCGCCGCCGACGATGGCCACGCCGCCGACGATACCGGACTCGCTGGTGGCCGTTACGTAGTCGGAGACGCCCTCTTCCACGCAGACGGAGGCAACGTTCTGGGGAATGCCGATGCCCAGATTGATGCTGTCCCCGCGGGAGATCTCCATGGCGGCCCGCCGGGCGATGACCTTCTGATCGTTCAGGGGGATCCGGGGAATGGCACTGAGATTGGCCTTCACATTGCCGCACAGGGTGGGATTGTAATAGAAGGCTTCGTTCTGCAGATGCGTTTCCTCCGGCGTCTCACAAACCACCAGGTAATCGATCAGCACGCCGGGAATATGCACGTCTCTGGGATGCAGCGATCCGGCCTCGGCCAGGTATTTGGTCTGGGCAATGACGATTCCGCCGCTGTTTTTGACGGCCCGGGCCAAAGCCAGGGAGTCGCCGTTGATGCTTTCTTCCGAAAGAGAGAGGTTGCCGCGGGTGTCGGCCACGGTGCCGCGGATCAGGCCAACATTGAGCTTCATGCTCTTATAAAGCAGCCATTCCTCACCAGAGATGTTCACCAGATCCACGATGTCCTCTTTGGTGACCTCGTTCATCTTGGCGCCCTCCAGGCGGGGGTCCACATAGGTCCGCAGACCGATCTTGGTGATAAGACCGGGCGTTTTCCCCGCGATGGCGGGCCACAGTTGGTTGATGACGCCCATGGGCAGGCAATAGGCCTCGATCTTATTGTTCATGCACAGGTCGATCATGCCGGGCGTGGCGCCGATGAACCCGCCGATGTAGCGCTTGAGCATGCCCTCATGGGTCCAGCGGTTCCAGCCCCACTCCTTGGAGGGCTTGTCGCCCTGGTGAGCGCCGTAAATCAGCGTCAGATCCCGGGGACTGCCGTTTTCCAGAAAACGCTGTTCCGTTGCGCGGATCACGTCTTCGCACAGACCCATCAGAGCCATACCGGCGGAAGCGACCGTATCGCCGTTTTTGATCAGAGCGGCGGCTTCTTTTGCGGTGATGATTTTTGCCACGATAATTCCTCCTCTTTCTCGGTCTTAACAGATGTTCCGGTTGGATTGCCTAAATTGTAACAATACCGGCGGGGCTTTTCGAGTGGGCGAATTGTTGATTTTGCACAGCAAATAACAGGCAATCAAAGTGCTGCTTGGGCGATACGACTAGCAATTTCTAGGAAGAAAAGGAGCAGAACTAGCGGTTTTCTACCGAAACTACCGAAGGCTTCCACGGGGGCTTGATTTTTACGGGGGGATGTGTGAGAATAAGAAACAGAAAACGAAGATAAATGGAAAATACGAACTGCACGGAAGAGGCGGCTGACGGCCTTTTTCCGGATAAAAGAGAGATGATACCATGCGATACACCTTGTCGGACCGGGAGTTTACATTCATTTCCCAGATGATCTATCGGATTAATACCTTGGACAGCTATGAGGCGGTCTCCCAAATGGCGCTCAAGCAGCTGCAGACCATCATTCCTTTTACCAAGGGGATCATCTTCCAGATTCGGGAGGAGCACCAGAAGCTGGTTTACCGGAATCCGGTGGTTCTGGATCCGCCCGGAGAGGACTATACGGAGATGGACCATCATTTCATGGATGCGAATTACCGTTCGGACTGGCTGATGTATACGTCCTCCCCCTGGAGCAATACCTTCCGGCAGACGGATATCCGGGATGAAGAGACCTTTTTGAAAAGCGATCTGTACCGGGATATTTATGAAGCGCAGAACGTCTACTACGGGCTGCAGTCCATTCTGGTGCATCAGGATCACAAGCTGGCGCTGGTGGGCCTGTTCCGCCCCCAGGATGCATCGGACTTTTCGCCCCGGGATGAGTTCATTATGAGCTCCATCGCTCTGCACCTGGAGCTGAAGTATTACGAGCTTTATCTCAAGGAGGCCAAGCAGGAGGCCTATTCATCGGACCAAGCACAGGCCTTCCGCAAAAACGAGGATTTCCAGTTTTACATGATGCAGAAGTATAAGCTGACCAAACGGGAGATCGAGACCTGTCTGCTGATCAGCCTGGGCAAAAGCAACCAGGAGATCGCGACGGCGCTGTTTATCAGCAAGTCCACGCTGGATAAGCATCTTTACAATTCTTACCGCAAGGTCGGCGTGAACAACCGGATGCAGCTGGTTCAGCTTCTGCTGGAGGAGCATGGTCAGTTTGACGCCGGCGTGCAGGGCTGAGAAAACGGGCCGCCGCGGCCCACAGAATTTGTAAAAGTGCTTGCAATCGGCGTGTATAGGGTATAAAATATCAACGGTTCATTTTGCACTGAGATTATAAAGGAAGGGAAAATGTCCTCCAGGAAGGTCGTTTTCTCATTCGATTTTTAAGGAGGATTACAAGATGCCTACGATTACGGCGGGTGATTTCCGCAACGGCGTTACCTTTGAGATGGATGGAAAGATCATGACGGTGGTGGAGTTCCAGCACGTCAAGCCCGGCAAGGGTGCTGCTTTCGTCCGTACCAAGATGAAGAACGTGGTGACCGGCGCCGTCACTGAAACGTCCTTCAACCCCACGGCCAAGTTCGAGCAGGCTTTTGTGGAGCGCAAGGATGCCGAGTACAGCTATAATGACGGCGATCTTTATTATTTCATGGATCCGGAGACCTATGATATGACCCCGCTGAACCGGGATGTCCTGGGCGATGCGTTCCGCTTCGTCAAGGAGAATACGGTCTGCAAGCTGGTAAGCTACAAGGGCAAGGTGTTTGCCGTGGAAGCGCCCAACTTCATGGACCTGGAAGTTACGGAGACGGAGCCCGGCCTGCGCGGCGATACGGCGACCAACGTGACGAAGCCCGCTACGCTGGAGACCGGCGCCGAGATCAAGGTGCCCCTGTTCATCAACACTGGTGACCGGATCACGGTGGATACCCGTACCGGCGAATATCTGAGCCGCAGCAAATAAAAACGAGAAAGGGGAGGAGTTGATCCTCCCCCTTTTCAGCCGGCCCTTACCCGAAGCGCCGGCTTCATAAAACCATCAAACGCTGATTTCAACGGAAACGAAGCGACAAGAAAGGAGCCATTGCTATGGAAATTACCGAGAAGGTTGCCTATCTGAAGGGCCTGGCGGAGGGCCTGGGTCTGGATGCCCAGACGAAGGAGGGCAAGATCCTGCAGACTGTGATCGATGTGCTTGATGACATGGCACTGGAGATCGAGGACCTGAAGGACTGCCATCTGGAGCTGAGCGAGGGCCTGGACGCCGTCAGCGACGATCTGGAAGACGTGGAGGACCTGGTCTACGGCGAGGATGAAGACGACGAAGACGAGGACGAGGATGACGAAAGCGAAGAGTGCTACGCCACCACCTGCCCCAGCTGCGAAGAGACGATCTATTTTGACGATTCCATTCTGGAAGACGGCGAAGTGATCTGCCCGAACTGCGGCGAAAAGCTGGAGTTTGACCTTTCCGATGAGGAGACGGACGACGAAGGCGGAGACGACGAGAACTAAGGTTTTTGCGCGGACAAAAGAGCGGACCGGTATCCTCCGGTCCGCTCTTTTTTGTTTATGTATTTTGCGGCGTGTGAAAAGCGAAACGCCCTGGGGACGCCTCTTCCCGCGGCGGACCGCGCTCAGCGGCGGCGCTTCAGGCGGCGGTCGGAATGGCTGCTTCCGTCGAAGCCGTGATAGTTCTTCCGCCGCCGGCCATCTTTTGTAAAGGCCTGACGCAGGTTGTACTCCGTCAGCAGAATGCCGCCCAGAAACGGGAGGATCTGGATCCCCAGCAGGATCTGGGCATAGTCGCCCAGCCAGGCGGCGCCCTTGTCCGCGTTCAGCCACATGGCGCCGATCGTCAGTGCCAGCGTCAGCCAGCCCAGAACGAACCAGGTTTTGCCGCAGTAGTGGTGGGCAAACCGCCAGGTGTCCTCATTCAGGATGGAGCGGGAGGTCCGGTATCCTAAGAAGCTGCCAACCTTCTTCGGCGGACGGTTGGAAAAAAGATAGCCGAAAACGATCATGACCACCGGTACGATGGAGACCATCAGCAGTAAAAAAGCCGTAAACGTATTCATCGGGTGGGATCTCCTTTCAGACTGCACAGGGCGGCGCCGATGGCCGTGGCAAACACCGCGTTTTCCGGAACGATGAATTTTACTCCGTACAGCCGCCGGAAATCCTCAGCCAGCTGAGCCGTCTGGGGAAGGGTCGCCAGAGAACCGGTCAGAATCGCCGTGTCGGTTTTGCAGCTGGAGCAGGCCAAAACCGACATAGTCCCGATGGACTGCAGCACCAGGTTGACGGTACCGGCGGCCAGATCGGCCGGGGAGGCATCGGAAGAGAGCTTGCCGAAGTTTGCCGCCGTCATGTCCGGGGTCAGGGTGGAGGCCGGATCCCGGGAGATGTCCCGGATCTGCAGGTCCGTTTTCCCCAGGTCCCCCTGGGCGGAAAGCTCCTGAAACTGGCGGAAATGCTCCACTCCAGCCAATTTATGGCAAAGCCCGCGCAGCGTGCCGCCTCCCACGCCGCTGCCGCACAGATGCCGCACCTGCCCATCGGCCGCGGCCCAGAGAAAGGCAGTTCCGGTTCCCATCGAGACCACCACGGCCTCCCTGGCACCGGACAGGGCCAGACCGCCGGTGCCGCAGGCGGAGAATTCACTGACGGTCCGGGTGGGAAGCCCGTAGATGGACTCGTCCACAAAGGAGGCGCCCACGCCGGTGAGGACCACCTGACAGACCTGCTGCAGCGACAGATGATTGGAGGAAAGATAATTGCCCAGCGCTCCGTAAAGAGAAGTCAGCTGATCCTCCGCCCGGACCCGCAGGACCGAGAGAAGCGAACCGTCCTCCCGAAGGCCGACGATCTTGGTAGTGGAGCCGCCGATATCGATTCCGAGAATCACATTCATAGAACGTCCTTCCGGCTCCGCGCGTTCCGGCGGAGCCTGTATGAATTGCCGGCCTCTGCCGCGGAGAGCGGCCGGGCTTTTTGGCACAAATACGGCCTTTATTGTAGAAGAATCCGCCCTAAAAGTCAACCGGAACCGCCGCAGCCGGGTGCATCGGGAAAAGAAAAAGGGAAAAATGATTGCTTTCCCGGAATGCGGGGCTTATAATAAAGCCTATCTTTTAAAAGGCGCCCGACGCGCCTGTGGAGGCACTGCATGAGAACAGAAGAGAAGCTCAACATGACGATGTTGTGCGATTTTTATGAGCTGACCATGGGAAATGGTTATTTTCAGTCCGGCATGATGGACCGGATCACATATTTTGACGTGTTCTTTCGGAAGGTTCCGGACGGCGGCGGCTTTGCCATCGCCGCGGGGCTGGATCAGCTGATCGACTATATTGAAAACCTGCACTTCAGCGAGGAAGACATTGCCTATCTGCGGGGGCGCAAGTTGTTCAGCGAGGCGTTTCTGGAGTATTTGCGGACCTTCCGCTTCACCGGCGACATCTGGGCTGTGCCGGAGGGGATGCCCGTTTTCCCGCGGGAGCCGGTCGTGACGGTCCGAGCCCCGGCCATCCAGGCGCAGCTGATCGAGACGTTCACGCTTCTGACCGTGAACCATCAGAGCCTGATCGCCACAAAGGCCAACCGGGTGACCCGGGCGGCCCGGGGGCGGACGGTCCTGGAATTCGGTTCCCGCCGGGCCCAGGGGGCCGACGGGGCCATCACCGGTGCCCGCGCCGCCTACATCGGCGGCTGCAAGGGAACGGCCTGCACCATTTCCGACCAGCTTTACGGGGTGCCGGCCGGCGGTACGATGGCACATTCCTGGGTCCAGATGTTTGACAGCCAGTATGAGGCGTTCAAAACGTACTGCCAGATCTATCCCACCAACGCAACGCTCCTGGTGGACACTTACAATGTCCTCAAATCCGGCGTGCCGGATGCGATCCGCGCATTTAACGAGGTGCTTCGCCCGCTGGGGATCACCCAGTGCGGGATCCGTCTGGACTCCGGCGATATGGCGTATCTGACCCGCAAGGCCCGGGAAATGCTGGACGAGGCCGGCTGGACCGGCTGCAAGATCTCGGTGTCCAATGCCCTGGATGAGTATCTGATCCAGGACCTGCTGCTGCAGGGCGCCCAGATCGATATGTTCGGCGTGGGCGAACGGCTGATCACCGCCCGGAGCGAGCCGGTCTTCGGCGGCGTATACAAGCTGGCGGCGGTGGAGGATGCCCAGGGGAACATTATTCCCAAGATCAAGGTCAGCGAAAACGTGGAAAAGATCACAAACCCGCACTTTAAAAAGGTCTATCGCCTCTATGACCGGGAGACCGGCAAGGCAGAGGCGGATTATATGTGCATTCACGACGAGACGGTGGACGATACCCGGCCGCTGGAGATTTTTGATCCCGACGCGGTCTGGAAGCGGAAGACCCTGACGAATTTCCAGGCGCGGGAGCTGCAGGTCCCGGTTTTCCTGGGCGGAAAGCTTGTGTATCAGCGTCCGGCCCTGAAGGAGATCCAGGCGTACTGTGCGCAGCAGGTGGATACGCTTTGGGATGAGGTCAAGCGGTTTGATAATCCGCATACCTACTATGTGGATCTTTCCCAAAAGCTTTGGGATGTCAAGCAGGCGCTGCTGCTTGAGAGCAATCACTGAAAAGCGAAGAGCAATGCGGCTCTGCCGGGCGGATCCCGGCGGGGCCGCCGCTTTTTAAAGAGCCTTGCAGAGCGGGCGGAAAACGGATATAATGAATAGATGAAATTCATACAGCGGGAAGCTGTGCCGGAGAAGGGAGCAATACGTGCGCAAGGGATTGAAAATTCAGGAAAAGACAGAGCGCAGGATCTCTGCGGCTTTCCGCATTACGCTTTGCGTGGTGCTTTTCGCGCTGCAGCTGGCCATGATCTTTCTGCTGACCCAGTACATCCACGAGAAGATCTCGTTTGTATACGGCGCGCTGACGATTCTGGGCGCAGTTATGGCCGTGTGGATTTATACCCGCAGCGGCAGCCCGTCCTATAAGCTCAGCTGGATGTGCCTGCTGCTGCTGGTCCCGGTCGCCGGGCTGATCCTTTTTTATCTTTGGGGCGGGACCCACCAGGCCAAAACCCTGAGTCTGCGGCGGGTGCCCCTGCCGACCGAACGGAAGGCGGCCCGGGATAAAAGCCACAGCAACGTGACGGCCCTGAGCCGGGAGAACGGGGATCTGGGGCACATCGCTTCGTATCTGGAGCGGCAGGACTTTCTGCTTTACCGGAATACAGCCGCCCGCTATCTGGAAAACGGCGCCGTGTTTTTTGACGACCTGGTCGAGCATCTGCGCCGGGCGGAAACCTATATTTTTATGGAGTATTACATCCTGGCGGAGGGAGAGATCTGGGATGAGATCTTCTCCGCACTGAAGGAGCGGGCTGCCGCCGGGGTGGAAGTGAAGCTGATCTTTGACGATTTCGGAAATATTACCCGCCTGTCCGATACCACGCTGCAGGCGATCCAGGACGCGGGGATCGAGGTGGCGGTCTTCAATCCGGTCCATCGTTATGTAAACCGGCTGTACTTTAACTATCGGGACCACCGGAAGATCACGGTGATCGACGGATTTTGGGCCTATACCGGCGGGATCAACATCGGCGACGAATACGCCAACCGGATCAAACGCTTTGGCTATTGGAAGGATACCGGGGTCCGGCTGGAAGGCGAGGGTGCCTGGGGGCTGGCAGCCCTGTTTATCCAGATGTGGAAGATGCTGGGGCGCACGCTGCCCAATGAAGATGACTATTACCGCCCCCGGCAGGAGACGTCTGCCCCGGGCTGGTGCCAGACCTTTGCGGACGGTCCGCTGAACAATCCGGATAACCCCATCGAGGATACCTATCATCTGCTGATCGGGGCGGCCCGCCGCTTTTTGTATATCACCACGCCCTATTACGCGGTGGAGGAGTCCATGCAGAAGGCCCTTTGCATTGCGGCGGAGTCCGGCGTGGATGTGCGCTTGCTGGTGCCGGCGATCCCGGATAAGAAGTACGCCTATATGGTGGCGGAGACCTATTGGGGCGAGCTGCTGCGCCATGGGGTCAAGATCTATAAATATACGCCGGGGTTCCTGCACGCAAAAAGCGTGATGGTGGACCGGGAGGCGGCGCTGATCGGCAGCACCAACATGGATTACCGGACCTTTCAGCTGCACTATGAGTGCGCCGTGCTGACCTATCGTTCGCCGATGGTGGAGTCTATGCTGGAAGATATGGACCAGATCATGGACGAGAGCAGCACCTACACCTTGGAGGACTGGAACAGGCGCCCCTGGTACCGCAGGGCGGTGGCTTCGGTGCTGAAGCTGTTTGCCATCTGGCTGTAACGGAGGGAGAAACACATGATCACATTGGATTCCGGATCCCGGGACCCGTTTTATAATCAGGCCTTCGAAGAATATGTGTTTGAAACGTTTCGGGATGAAGAGGTGCTTTTGCTGTGGCGCAACGATCCGGCGGTGATCGTGGGCTGCTATCAGAATATCTGCCGGGAGGTCCACGTGCCGACGCTGCGGCGCCTGGGGATCCCGGTGGTGCGGCGGATCTCCGGCGGAGGAACGGTTTATCATGATGCGGGAAATCTCAATTACAGCCTGATGCTGCCGCAGACCGAGCGGATCAATTATCAGCGCTGCATGGAGCCGGTGATCCGGGCACTCAACGCGCTGGGAGTACCCGCCTATGCCGACCGGGTGTGCGACATCGCACTGGATGGCCGGAAGATCTCCGGCAGTGCCCAGCGCAGCGCCGGCGGACGGGTGCTTCATCACGGGACGCTGTTGTACTGCAGCGATCTGACGCGCCTGGACGCTATTACGACGGCATCGAAAAACGCCTGTATTGAAACCAAGGGGACGCCTTCGGCCATCTGCCGCGTGACCAATATTGCCGACCATCTGGCCCGGCCGCTGCCGCTGGAGGACTTTGCCCGGGCTCTGCGGGAACAGATCCTGCCGCCGGGCAGCCGGCAGGTGGAGCTGGACGGGGCGCAGCGCGCGCAGGTGGAGCGGCTGCGGGATGAAAAGTACCGCAGCTGGGCGTGGACCTGGGGAAAGACGCCGGCCTTCACCTATGACCGGCAGGGGCGCTTCGACGGGGCCACGATCCATACGGCGTATACCGCCCGAAAGGGGATTCTGAGCGGTCTTCGGATCGAGAGTCCGCGGATCGCCGCCAATGCGGCTGAGCGCTTCGGCAGGGAACCGCGCCTGGATCCGGAGGAGCTGATGCGCGTATGCCGCGATCTTGTGGGAGACGAGCGGGCCGAAGCGCTGCTGGAGTGCCTGCTGTAAAATAAAGACTGCCGGACAGGCGGGAAAGGGGAACATAATGGAAAAGAAACTGTTGATGCCCAAGCTGCGGCCGGAAATGGAGCAGGGGGTCCTGTGTGCATGGCTGCGGGAAGAGGGGGACCGGGTGGAAGCCGGCGAACCGCTTTTTGAGATTGAGACGGATAAGGTGGTCAATCAGATCGAAGCGCCCCAAAGCGGTGTGCTGCGCCGGCAGCTGCGGGAGGAAGGCGACGAAGTACCGGTCCTGACGCCGGTGGCTGTGCTGGAGATTGAAGGAGACGAACATGGAACGAAAGCCTGACTGGCTGAAGGTCCGCTACAATCAGGAGGCGGTGGACGAGGTGGCGGCCCTGATGCGGGACCTGAAGCTCAACACCGTCTGCAAGGAGGCGAACTGCCCCAACTTGGGGGAGTGCTATCGCCGCCACACGGCGACCTTTATGCTTCTGGGCAGCCACTGCACCCGCAACTGCCGCTTTTGCAATGTGGAGCACGCGTTCCCGGATCCGGTGGACCCGGAGGAGCCGGAAAATGTCGCCCTGGCCGCGCAGAAGCTGGATCTGCGCCACGTGGTGCTGACCTGCGTGACCCGGGATGACTTGCCGGATGGCGGGGCCGAACAGTTTGCAAAGACCGTTCGTGCCATTCGCCGGCTGTGCCCGCACACCACGGTGGAGACACTGATTTCGGATATGGAGCTGAATACCGCGGCGCTGGATACGGTCCTGGCGGCGAAGCCGGAGGTGCTGAATCACAATGTGGAGACGGTGAAGGAGCTTTACAGCACGGTGCGCCCGCAGGCGGGCTATCGCCGCTCACTGGAGGTGCTGCGCTACTGCAAGGAGCATGCGCCGGGGATCCTGACGAAGACCGGCTTCATGGTGGGCCTGGGCGAGACGGATGAGCAGATCGACGCACTGATGGATGACGTTTTGGCTGTGGGCTGCGACATTTTGACCATTGGGCAGTATCTGCAGCCTACGCCGGCCCATGTGCCGGTGGCCCGCTACGTCACGCCGGAGGAGTTTGAGCGTTATAAAAAGCAGGCGCTGGACAAGGGGTTCCGCTTTGTGGCCAGCGCACCGCTGGCCCGCAGCTCTTACCGGGCCTGGGAGGTTTTGCAGGAGGAGCAGGCGCATGATCTATATTGAGACCGGCTCCGACGACGTCTATTATAACTTTGGCCTGGAATACTATTTCGCGGCGGAAAAGCGTCTGCCGGATACGGTGTTCCTGTTCTGGAGAACCACGCCTACCCTGATGGTGGGGAAGTACCAGAATGTGCTGGAGGAGATCAATAAGCCCTACGCAGATGCCCACGGCATCCGCATCGTGCGCCGCATGAGCGGCGGCGGCACCATTTATACGGACCCGGGCGGCTGGCAGTTTACGTTTATCCAGCACGGCGGCGGAGACGAGATCTCCTTTCATGCCTACATTGCGCCGGTGATCCAGGCTCTGGGGGAGCTGGGGGTCCAGGCGTCCTTCAACGGCCGCAACGATCTGACCATTGATGGAAGAAAGTTTTCCGGAAACGCCCAGTACCGTCTGGGGGACTGTGTGGTGCATCACGGATCGCTGCTTTATCAGACGGATATTGCCCAGATGGTGGCCTCCACCACGGTGGACCGGTATAAGATCCTATCCAAAAGCATCAAATCCGTTCGGGACCGGGTGACCAACATTGCCGATCACCTGCCCCAGCCCATCCCTACGGAGCGCTTTAAAGAGACCATGGTGCGCTGCATCCTGGGCCCTGATGGGACCCGCTACGAACCGACCGAGGCGGATCGGGCACGGATCCGGCAGCTGGCGCAGGAGCGGTTTGCCTCCTGGGAGCGGATCTACGGCGCATCGCCCCGGTTCAATATTGAGAAGACCGGCCGTTTTGCCGGCGGGAAGATGCAGTTCCGTATGGAGGTCCAAAAGGGCGTGATCCGGGAAGCCTCCGTCAACGGGGACTTTTTTGCCACCCTGGACGCAGAGGATATTTGCAGGGCTCTTGTCGGATGCCGCTATGAGCGGGGAGCGGTGCTGCAGGCGCTGCGGGCCAACGGGATCGACGGCGCGGTATACCGCGTGAGCGCGGAGGAGATGGCGGCGCTGATCGTGGACTGAAATAAAACTCCGACGGCGCAAAGGAAAAAACGTGTATTTCGAAAAAAACTTCGAAAACTATCTTGACAATTTCTGATTTATTTGTATAATAATATCTGTTCGCTGCACAGCGTACAGATAGCGGGTTTGTGTAATGGTAGCACACCGGACTCTGACTCCGTTTGTGAGGGTTCGAATCCTTCACCCGCTGCCATAAAAAAGCTCTGAAACCGTAAAGGTTTCAGAGCTTTTCTTTTTGCTTTGGCGGAAAGTGCACCGAAGATCCCGGAAACCACATGGCTTCCAGGATCTTTTTCTGCTGTTCGGTTTAACGGTTCCGGCTCGGCTTTACGGTCCGGACCCGAATCCAGGAGAATACATGGAAACGGGCCCGAAGACGTTCACCAATATCCTTCCCCGGCGGAAGGCTTTGCCGCGCGGTAAAGAGGCTGGAACTTTCGGCAATGGGTTTCGTCTATATCCGTAAAAGCGTCTGACGACGAAGGAGGGACCCTATGAAAAAGAGAGCGGGCATTCGCGCGGCCGCCGCGGTATGCATTCTGGTCATGGGTATGTTTCTTTTCCGTGGGCAAAGGCCGTACAGGAATTTGAAAGCGTCCGATCTTATTTCCGCATCGGTTTGCCTGACTCCGCCCGATGAGACGGTCCCGATTACAGAGCCGGACGCGCTTGTCTCCTGCCTGAGGGAGCTTGTGATCGGTCGGAAAGACCAGTCCTATACCGAATACAGCGGGCAAGCGGTCACCTTTACCCTGGTTTTGACGGACGGATCTCGGCAGGAGATCCTGGTGTGCAATCCGTTTGTTGTGATAAACGGAACCGGATACAGGGCGGAATACGGGCCGTGCGAACGCTTGAGCAGCTATGCCAATAAACTGCTGGATCGGACGAAATAAGCAGCCGCTGAGCGGAGAACGGGCCGCAGGCGAACCGGGCGCGGATGGGATCCTTTTGAAAGACCGGCCGATCTGCGGAATTTATGCCGAGAAACGGCATTCCTTCGGAAAATGGTTGCGGATTTGGTCGATCCGTGCTATACTATTGCAGAAAATTGAACGAGGATAGAGGCGCGGCGCGCAAAAGTACCTTCGGGGTCAGAACAGGCGGTTCCCGAAGCGAAAGGGCAAGCCGCCGAAGGGTCGCCGCTCTGGCCTGTAAGGGGGGCGATTGCCTGGGCCGTCGGAGAAGATCCGGCGGACTGCCACACTGTGGAGCGCTATCAGGTCATCATGCGGAAGGGTTCCGTTTCATGTCACGGCTATGATCTCCACGGGGATCATAGCTTTTTTTATCCTTTTTCAGTTTTTACAGAATGAGAAGGGATGACGGAAAATGGAAGAAAAAAGAATTGTAAAGCCATGGCAGGCAGGGCTGATGCTCTTGGTCGGCGTCGCGATTATCATCGCAGGGCTGCTGGTGATGAAGCTGAACAACCGCATTGTCCTGGCGCTGGATGGCGTAGTGATGTGCCTGATGGCCTGGTGCTTCGGGATTCCTTACGAAAGATTGCAGCAGGGGATTAAGGAGACCGTGTCCTCCATGATCGTGGCTATTTTGATTTTGCTGTCCGTGGGTGTTCTGGTGGGCGTCTGGATGGCCAGCGGCACGGTGCCGGTGATGATCTACTACGGAATGAAGATCCTGACGCCCGGCCTGTTTTTGCCGGTGGTCTGCATTCTCTGTACGCTGATGTCCACCATGGCCGGAACCTCCTGGGGGACCTTGGCCACCGTGGGGGTTGCCTGTATGGGCGTTGCCCAGGGCCTGGGGGTACCGTTGCCGGTGGCGGCGGGCGCGGTGTGCACCGGCGCGTTTTTCGGGGATAAGGTTTCCCCGCTGTCGGACTCTCCCGTGATCACGGCTACCGTATGCGACGTGCCTTTGATGGAGGGGATCCGCCATGCGCTCCTTTCCACGGGACCGGCTTATCTGCTTTCCCTGGTGTTCTTTTTTGTTTATGGTCTGCGCTACGCGGGAGGCAGCGTGGGCGGAGAAGTATATGAGGATATTCTGACGACCGTTTCCGGCACGTTTTCTTTAAGCCCGCTGCTGCTGGTCCCCGTGGCTGTGGTGGTGATCCTGATCCTCACCAAGAAACCCACCATCCCGACCTTTGTCGCCGGCATTGCCGTGGGAGCGCTGCTGGCCATGGTGTGCCAGGGAGTGAGCCTGAGTGAGATCCTGACGGTGATGTATTCCGGCTATTCGGTGGACTCCGGATCGGAGGTGGTCAACTCCATGCTCAACCGCGGCGGCTTTACGTCCATGCTCTCCACCATCGGCCTTTTGATTGCCGCCGGCATTTTCGGCGCGCCTCTGCGTACGGCCGGTGTGGTAGATGTTCTGCTGGGCTTCGTGCGGCGCATTGCCAAGTCTTCCCGCACCATGTCGCTGGGGGTTCTGGTGCTGCACGCCGTGTTCTTTACCATCACCGGTGCCTACTATGTCTCGTACCCCGTGGTGGGCGGCATGGTGAAGGATCTTTACCCGGAGTATCATCTGGACCGCAAGAACCTGATGCGCACCCTGCTGGATACGGGCACGGGACTTGCGCCCATGGTGCCCTGGTCGACGACCGGCTCGTATACGGCCACTACGCTGGGCGTTGCAAACCTGGCCTTTTTGCCCTATGCGCCCATGCTGTGGCTGTCGATCGTGTTTTCTGTCTTTTATGCCGTTACCGGGATTGGCACGGCGCGGGCAAAGGAGGCGTGAGCGATGGAACGGATTTTGCAGCGCTGGTATGATCTGATTGCCATTCGTTCGGTCAATGGACACGAGGCACAGATCGCGGACTATGTGGCGAACGTGCTGCGGGAGCTGGGAATGGATCCGCATTACAGCTATTTCGAAGAGGACACGGTCCGGCAGCGTCCCTCGGTGTGGTCCGTACTGGACAGCGGCCGTCCCGGCAAGACGGTACTGCTGATCGGGCACCTGGATACGGTGGACGTATCTGAGCGCTGGAAGACGGACCCCTTCGTCCCTACGGAGATTAACGGCAAGGTCTATGGCCGGGGTGCCATGGATATGAAGGGCGGTTTGGCCGCTATTCTGGAGACCCTGACCTATTACGCAGGGCACACCGACGAGATCAGCGGCAGGATCCTGACCTGCTTTGTGGCGGACGAGGAGGGACTGAGCAAGGGTACCTATCAGCTGGTGGCGGAGGATGTGATCCATGCGGATTACGCCATTATGGGCGAATGCCGGTACGACAATGTGGCGGTGGGCTTCCGGGGCCGGTACAGCTTTGAGGTTACAGTCCGCGGGCAGACGGCCCATGCCAGCCATTATCCCGAGGTGGGGGAAAACGCCCTGATTTCCGGCGGAAGGCTGGCGGCGGCGATCGAGGCGCTTCCTACGCGGACGCACCCGTATCTCAAGCACGGGACCTGGTGTGTGCGCTATATGGAGGGGGGAAACCCCGGCACGCTGGTGGTGCCTGAGAAATGCTATCTCTTTGTGGACCGCTATGTGGTGCCCGGTGAGACGGACGAAACCTGCATTGCGCAGATCCTGGAAGCGGCGGAGGAACTGGGCCTTTCCGGAAAGGTGGAGGTGCGGCTCAAGCCCCGGAATTCTCCGTATATGCAGTCCTTTGCCCTGGCGGAGGAGCACCCGCTGGTGAAGGTGCTGCAGGAGGAGTTTCATTCCGTTACGGGGAAGGAGCTTCCCTGCGCGTATGATGCGTCGGTGTGTGATTCCAATATTCTGGCGGTCACGCTGGGTATCCCCACTGTGACCTTCGGCCCTTCCGGCGGCAACATGCACGGAGATGACGAGTATGGCTATGCCTGGCAGGTAAAAAACTGCGGCGAGGTCTATCGCCGCACGGTCGCCCGGCTTTTGGCGGCGGATTGAACCGGAAAAGAACATGCGCAGAAAGCCTTGAATCCACAAGGATTCAAGGCTTTCTGCGATTTCAGGGAAAAGCCCGCCGTCTGCACGGCCGTGCAGACGGCGGGCCTGGCTCCCGGGCCGGCTTAAATAACGCCCTCTTCCTGCAGAGCGGCGATTTGCGCGGGGGTCATGTGAAGCAGATTCCGGCAGGTTTCCTCCGTATGCTGGCCCAGCGTGGGGGAGGGGAGGACCTCCACCGGGGAATCGGACAGATGGAAGGCGCTGCCCAGGGTCTCGTGAACGCCCAGAACCGGGTGATCCACCTCTACGATGGTGCCGGCCTTCCGGTAGATCGCACCTTCGGCAATGTCCTTGGTGCTCAGCACCGCGCCGCAGGGGATGCCGGCTTCGGCGAACAGGGCCATGACTTCTTCCTTGTCGTAGCGGCGGGTCCACTTGGTGATCTCACTGTCGATTTCGTCCCGATGCTCAGCCCGCTTCATGGGGTCGGAGTAAATGGGATCGTCGAACCAGTCCGGGCGCTGGATCAGGGTGCAGAATCTGGCCCATTGGGGGCTTCCGGGCACGGGGGAGACATACATGAATACGTAGTCGTTCAGCCCATCCGTTCCGCGGGGCTTGCAGGGGTACATGTTGTGCGGGCAGCGGTTGACAAACTTCTTGTTGCCGAAGCGCACGTTTTCGACCCCGTCGTCCAGCTGGCTGACAAAGGCACCGCGGCAGGTCTGAATCAGGACCTCCTGCATGTTGATGCGCACCAGCTGCCCCCGGCCGGTCCGCTCCCGCTCCAAAAGGGCTGCCAGGATCCCATGGGAGAGATAGACGCCGGAGATGTTGTCCGCCAGATTTGCGCCGCTTTGCATGGGAGCGCCATCCCGCTCGCCGGTGATGCTGCACACCACGCCCATGGCCTGGGCCACGCCGTCGAAGCAGGGGTATTTGCTGTAGGGACTTTCATCCGCGTAGCCCTTGATGGAGCCGTAAACGATCTGGGGATTGAGCGCCCGGACCTCTTCGTAGGAAAAGCCCAGCCGTTCCATCGTTCCGGGGGCGAAATTCTCAACCAGAACGTCGCCGGTTTTGATCAGCGCCCGCAGGATGTCCTTTCCCTTGTCCGACTTGATGTCCAGCGTGACGCTTTTTTATTGTTGTTCAGAAGACCGAAATGAATGGTATCGGCGCCGGGACCGCGGGTGCCCCGGGAGGAGCGGGCGCCCATGCGGGCCTGCTCGCCGTATTTGGGACGTTCGATCTTTAATACTTCGGCGCCCAGCTGGGCCAGATGCAGCGTGGCGATGGGACCGGATTCAAACTGGCTCAGATCGATGACACGGATTCCTTCCAATGCTTTTATGGGGATCGTTCCTTTCCTTTACTGATCTTTTTTCATCACACGATGGACAATGAAGTCTTCTACCATGGCACTCATGGTCTCCCGGCTCCAGCTGCCGGGGTTGACGGGGTCGGCCTTGAACATCAGCACGGGGATGCCGGCGTCCTCCAGGGCCTTCTTGGTGAAATAGGAGCCCTCCAGAGAGATGGCGCAGCTGTCCGGAACCATGTAGACCACGCCGTCGATTTTGTTGTGCAGGGCTTCTTTCAGAAACCATTGGGAGTTCCAGGGGGGCATGTGGAGAAAGTCCTCCAGCCCGACAAAGCGGGCGGCCAGTGCCCGCAGGGGATCCGGCTCCACGTGATTGCGGATGTAGCCGTCAGCTGCCAGGCCCAGGTACATGGTCCAGATGAAGACGGCACCGTACTTCTCCTCGAAATCCTGATAGAACGCGAAATCGTGCCACAGGCCGCGGCCGATCCACATGAGACGGTATTTTTCGTTGGGAACGGCGGCTTTTCCGGCGTCCGCCATGGCCTTGACTTCTTCGTAAAGACTTTTGGCGTGTTCGGCGCCCCAGCGGGTGCCCCGCTGCCACTGCCCCTGCATGACGGCATTGACCGTGTCCGCCACGGTGACGGGGGCCGGAACCGTCTGTGCGATCAGATCCCGGGTTTTGCGGTACCAGCCCTCCTGCTCGTTGATCAGCTCCATGACTTCCTGAAGCCGGTGGAGATCGAACATTTTGCCGGTTTTGCGCTCCAGGAAGGAGATGAGCTGGCGAAGCTCCACCTCGCCGGTGTCCAGACGCTCCGGGTCATAAAGCTCCTCCCAGCGATCCAGATCCAGTTTCCACCAGTTCAGGGGCAGCTTCCGGGCAACGGTCGTTTCCATGGTGTACAGGCCGATGTTGTGCTGCCGGGCAAAAAGCTCCCAGATCTTGGAGTTGTAATCGCAGTTCAGGCGCGTAATGGCCAGCGTGGGCTTGGGCAGGCCGCCCCAGGGGCCCAGCTCCCGGTCCTCCGGATCCAGGCTTTCGCCGAAGGAGGTGGCGCAGTAGGAGCAGATGTCGGTGGGATAACCGGCTTCCTGCAGCAGGCGGTTGTAGCGGGGCGTCATGCGCTTGGCAGCGCAGATGGAGACCCACCATTGGTTTACGGCAAAGGGAATGTCCATGGCCCGCAGGATTTCCATGGGGAAGTCGGCCGGGACCAGCGCGAAGTCGTCGCCCTGCTCCACCCGCCTGCGCAGGGCCGCAAACCATTCCTTCTGATGGACGGCTGCCGTCCGGGTGGCCTGAAGTGCCTTTTTGGCGGTGGATTTGCTCTCGTTTTCCATGTCGCATTCCCTCCTTAAATCGTTTCGATGAAGGCGCGGAGCTGCTCTTTGAGACCGTCGTTGTCTGCAAAGGGATAGCGCAGATTCCGAAGCTTCAGGCTGGGGATCCCGGCCGCGTCCAGAAGCTTTTTCTGCTCGGGATAGTCCCAGCTGATGGCGTCCTCGTATTTTTGGGAGAGCAGCAGAACGCCCTGCGCGCCGGAGGCGTGCACCGCGTCGTTCAAAGCGGCTGTGCGCTGGCTCAGCCCGCCCTTCTCGGAGCATGTAGCGATCTACAAGTCCCCAGAGGGGCGTATACAGCGGATTCACATCCCGCTCATAAAGGTGTGCGCCCCAGTTGTGGACCTCGCCCACGACCACGGCACCGGAATCCTCCAGAGTCCGGTAGAGCCAGACATCCGCCTGGTCGGTGCCGGAGAAAAAGATGCGGGTTCCGGGGACCTCCGGCCAGGCGGGAATGTCCGCGCAAAGCGCCCTTACAAGGCGCGTGTGCTCCGGCTTATCCATGAAAAGCCCGGCACCCAGGATTACCAGGGCCTCTTCGCCGGTCAGGTGGACGTGCTCCCCGCAGCGGAAGCGCAGCAGCTCCCGGACGGCCGCGCGGTTTTCGTTGCAGATCTGGACGCCGCGCTGATAATCCGCTTCGCGGATGCTTCGCCCAGCCCAGCGCTCCGCCGTTTCCCAAAAGAGTTTCAGGCTGCGTTCGTTGCGCATCGCGTACAGCAGAGTGCGCCCGAAGAGCCAGTCGATAAACTCGAGTTCAGGGATGGGCAGTTCCGGTTTCTCCCGCCGCAGCTCGCGCAGATAAAGATACAGGCGGACAAACTGGTCGGAGGAGTTGGAGACGGCCAGATAATCGATGTACGCGCTGCAGCAGCCGTTTACCAGCGTTTCAAAGCAAAGCTTGGTGCTTGTCTGAAAGGACAGTTCCAGATAGCGCTCCGCCAGCGGGGTCTGGATCCCGGCGACGGGTCCGATCTGCGCCGGAAACAGGTCCGCTGCGATGAGAAGCTCCTGCGGGACGTCGTACCCCAGCGTACCAACCACTTTTCCGCCCCTGCGCCGATGCTCCCGGGCAGCGGCATCCCGGTGATCATATGCGTATTGCAGCGCGGCAAAGGCCTGGTTGTTTCGCACACATTCACGAATGCTCACGGTGAAAACCCTCCGTTTCTTCTTTGGCGTTTGAATTGACAAGGCCCAGCCGCTGCTTCTGGGCATCCGGCACAAAGACGGCGGGCGATGCGGAAAAAGAGGGGGCTGCCATGCTGACGATCAACTTAATCCGGTGGGCACTGGAGGATGCGCTTTTGTCCGATCACGTTCACCGGAAACCGGATCCCTTCACGCGGTTTGAGCTGCTTGCCGAGAATGGACGGCTTTCACCCGATGGGGCGATCTTCTGTACCTGGCCACGCCGGGAACGTTTTGCACCGCCGCGGACCGGGTGGACGGGACGGAGACGTCCTATACCTTTCTGATCGCGGGGGACAGTCCGGCGCTGGCACCCTATCGGGAACGGAAGGAATTCAATATCCTGACGGCGGCGCTTTCTTATCCCGCGCTGTGCAACCGCATGGTCCGGCTGGAGCACGCATATGATGACTGGCGAAGCCGTTTGAGACGGGCCCTCTATGCGGAGGCGTCTTTGAACGGCCTGCTTTGCGCCGGGGCGTCCCTGCTTCCCACGGACCTTCTGTATCTGAGTATCGGCTATCGGGTCGTCGGTTCGGCCCGCACAGCCCACTGCCCGTTTTTGGATGCGGCGGAAGATGCGGGCCAGCTTTCCGACGAGCAGCTCCGGAAGCTTGTCAGCGGCACGTGGCAGGCGTGGAACGGCTGGCTTTTCTGCCTGCATCCCGTCCAGGCGGAGGGACAGCTGGTGGGATATCTCACCCTGGCCGTGCCGGAGCGGGTGGGCAGCGCCCTGGCGTCTGAACTGCGGGATCAGACGGTGGACGCTCAGCAAACCTTTATGTCCCGTTATTATCAGGAGCAATATGCCTCCTCCAATCTGCTGACCGTTTTCATGTGTGACCTGCTGGACGGAAAGCTGAGCGATCAGGAGGAGCTGGTGCTCCGGGCCAGGCAGCTGCCGCTTCCGCTGAAGAACCGGTATTATCACCTGGTCGTGGTGGAGCCGGACGATTCCACGATGGCCAATTCCCCGATGGCCAATTCCCCGATGGCCAATTCCCCGCATTTTCTCTCGGGGCTTGCCAAATGCTTCGCGTCGGATATTGTTGCGTCGTATCGGGGACGGATCCTGGTGGTCGCCTCCAAGAGGCGGGGGGATGAGCAGATTGCATACGATCCGCAGGGCTTGAAAACCCTTCTGGAGCAATACAATGCCGTCGCCTGCATCAGCAATCATACGCAATGGCTGACTGCCCTGCGTCCTCTGTATGTGCAGACCCAGGGGGCCATTCGGTTCGCCGGGGTTTATTGTGCGGACCGCTCCCGCCGGGTTTTCCGCTCGGAGGATTATGCCATGGCGCAGATCATTGACCTGTGCGCCCAGCACTGTCAGGACTATTTTCACGATGACCTGCGCTATCTCTGCCACGCGGGGATCGTTTCACTGAAGGACTATGACGATAAGCATCAGACCGATTACTGCGCGCTGCTCAAGTACTATCTCATGAACGACCGGAAGACCGTTCAGACGGCCCAGGCCTTTTACATGTACCGCAACACCCTTCAAAGCAGGATTGAGAAGATCGCCCGTATTGTCGGCGAGGATTTTGAGGATCCGCAGATCCGCCAGCGGCTGCTGTTTTCCATTCAGGTGCTGGAGTATATGCGCACCTGCCTGAAGCAGGAGGACCTATACGGAAAAAAGCAGCATACGGCTCTGACTTTTCACCGCCTGGGCGGCCGGCCCGATTCCGGCGATGCGGCGCGCTGAAGCAGCCCTTGCGGGAAAGAGTGCCATTCCGGACGGAGCTTGCGTGAAAAAGCGATTGTAAAGCGGCAGAGCATATGGTAAACTAAACTTTATAAGAAAGAGGCATCCGGCCCGCGCAGGCGGACTGGGGCGTAAACGGAAATGCAGGTGGAAAAATGGAGAGCAAGACATTCAAAAGCGTTACATTCGGCGGCTTTGACAAGCAGGATGTGATTCATTATATCGAGGAAACGGCCCGCCAGTACGAAGAGACCACGGCCCGGCTGGAGAAGGAGAAGGACGTGCTGGAGCGGGAGACGGCGGATCTGAAAACCAAGCTTCAGGAGGCGGAGAAGCAGCTGCGCGCCCTGATTGAGGAAAAGCAGCGCCTGGAAGCGGCTGCCCAGGGAAAGGCACAGGCGGAGGAAGCCCTGGCGCAGACCCGGGCAGAGGCGGAGAGCCTGCGGGCGGAGGCGGAGCAGCTGCGTCCGCTGGCGCAGGCCTATCAAAACGTGAAAGAGCAGATCGGCGACATTGAATGCGAGGCACGCCGGCGGGCCAATACCCTGGAGGAGCAGACCCTTTCCAGACTCAACCGGCTGCTGGCGGCCTGCCGGGGAGAGTATCAGACCTTGACGGAGACCTATGCCACGACTTCTTCACATATGATCGCGGAGCTTCGCAAGATGGAGGTCAGTCTGACGCAGCTTCCGCGGGCTTTGGACCAGGTGGGAAAGGACCTGACCGAGCTGGAGCAGGAACTGGGCGGCAGATGAGCGGCGCACCCTTTGACAAAAATTAGACCAACAATCGGGGAACAGTGTCCAAAAATTGGGCACCGTTCCCCGATATGTCTATTGAGGAAAGGAAGTGCTTCCGTTAAAATTAGAAAAGAAAATTCAGGAAAAAACGTTTGCCTGGATTGGAAAAGTATAGGCAATTCCAACAAACGGAAGAAGAAAAATGAGCAAAAGTTTGTGAATCAAAAAACTTACTTGAATTCTTTCCAAGCACCCCATATAATAGGGGATATTGTATAGGAAGTCGAAAAATGACAGGGACTGCCGCGAAGATTTTGGTAATAAGTACACATACTGATGCGTGCGAGCATGTTTAAGGAAAGAGGGTGAAGAGATGTCATTGGAGGCGATTGAACAGATTTCAAAAGCAGAGGCTGAGCAGGCGGCAAGAAAGCTTTCCGCGCAGATCGAGGCGAAAAACCGGACGGCGGAGGCAGAGCGTGCCGGAAAGGAACAGATACGCAAAACGCAGGAGCAGGCTGACGCCCGCAGGGCGGAGCTGCTGGCTCAGGCGGAGGCTTCGGCGAAAAGACAATCAGAGCAGATCCTTCATGCAGCGGAGGAAGAGGCCCGGCGTCTTCGGGATACGGCGAAGACGTACCTGGACGAAACTGCGGAATGGATCGTCGGAAAGGTCGTGGGACGCTAAATGGCTATTGTGAAAATGAAGCGGCTCCGGGTCATGGCCATGATGCGGGACCGGGAGGCCCTGCTGGATGCGCTTTTGCGGGCAGGCTGTGTGGAGATCCGGGATCCCGGGGACCGGCTGGCCGATCCGGCCTGGTCGGAGCTGCTGCACCGGGGAAGCTCGGATCTGCCGCAGACACGCTCCAAGCTGGCGGACCTGAATCAGGCGCTTTCCGGATTGGGACGCTTCACCAAAGAAAAGGGCGGGCTGTTTCCCGCCAGACCTCCGGTGACGCAGAAAGATTTCCTGAGCGAACAGGAGGTCCCCCGCGCGCAGAGCAGCTGCGCACGGATCAATGCCCTCATGCAGGAGTATGCGGCGCTGACCGCCAGCGAGGCCCATCGGGAGGCGGATCAGGCGGCGCTTGCGCCCTGGAGCAGTCTGGATCTGCCGCTGGAGCAGGCGGGAAGCGAGCATGTGCTCTTCCGCCTGTGCGTGTGTCCCAGCGGCGTGGAATTGGGTGCCCTGCGGGCCCAGCTGGACAGCAGCGGCCTTGCAGCAGAGCTGCTGGAGGTCAGCAGCGACCGGCGTCAGCACTATTTGCTGATCCTGTGTCACAGGGCGGATGAGAAAGAACTTTCCGAACTGCTCAGACCGTACAGCCTGAGTGTGGTGACCTTCCCGGGGCGCAGCGGGACCGCGGCGGAGAATATCAGCCGTCTGGACCGGGAGTTGGCCGGGGACCGGGCCCGTCAGGAGGAGATCCGGACGGAGCTGGCCGGAATGAAGTCGGAAAAAGAGGTTTTACAGCTTTACGCGGATCAGCTGAGCACGGAGGCGGACAAGGACCTTAAGGCAGAGCGGATCCTGACGGATGGAACCATCTGCTTTTTTGAAGGCTGGGCTCCGGCGGAGTCGATGGACCGGGTCGGAAAAATTCTGGACGGTCTGGGCTGCGCTTGGGATGTGCGGGATCCCACGGAAGAGGAGATCCCGGAGGTCCCGGTCAAGCTGAAGAACAGCTGGTTCTCCCGCCCGCTGAACATGGTCACGGAGATGTACTCGCTGCCGGCGTACAACGGTCTGGATCCCAACCCGCTGATGGCGCCCTTTTTCATCCTGTTTTACGGGATCATGATGGCGGACATGGGCTATGGGATTCTGATGGTGCTCATGGGTCTGTTCCTTACCAAAAAGGTCAAGGCCCGCGGCACGATGGGGGAAATGGGCGGACTGCTGACGCTGTGCGGGATCAGTACCTTTATCCTGGGTGCGATGACCGGCGGCTTCTTCGGAGACTTTATTCCCCAGCTTCTTAAAATCATCAATCCGGCCAGTACCTTTGAGATGCCGTATCTGTTCACTCCGCTGAACGATACCATGGCGATTCTGATTGGCTCGCTGGTGCTGGGCTTCCTTCAGATCCTTACGGGTATGGCCATCAGCTTTGTCAAAAAGGCAAAGGACGGCCATATTGCCGACGGGATCTGGGATGAAGGCTCCTGGTGGGTGATCTTTATCGGCCTGGCGCTGTTTATTTTGAAGATCGGTAACGTGGCCGGCTATCCGGTGGTTCTGATTTTCGGCATTGTGATGATGCTGGTCGGCTCCGGCCGTAATGCAAAGGGCCTTGGTAAGCTGGGCGCCGCCTTCGGTGCGGTTTACAACGGCGTTACCGGCTATTTCAGTGATATTATGTCCTATTCCCGGCTGATGGCCCTGATGCTCTCGGGCAGCATCATCGCCAGCGTCTTCAATCAGCTGGGTGCCGTGACGGGGAATGTCCTGGGATTTGTGATCATTTCCATGATCGGCAACGCGCTGAACTTTGCACTGAACCTGCTGGGCTGCTATGTGCATGACCTGCGGCTTCAGTGCCTGGAATTCTTTAACCGGTTCTATCAGGACGGCGGCAAGCCGTTCGTACCCCTGGCGATCCAAACAAAATATGTTGATATTAAGGAGGAACAATAATCATGGTTGCTTTTTTTGAACAGTTCGGCGGTGTGGGTATCGCATTCCTGGGCGCCGCTTTGGCAGTGGGCCTTTGCTGCGTCGGTTCCGCAAGAGGTACCGGTATGACCGGTGAGGCCGCCACCGGCCTTCTGAGCGTTGCTCCCGAGCAGTTTTCCAAGTGCCTGATCCTGCAGGTCATTCCTGGCACCCAGGGCCTGTACGGCCTGGTTATCTGGTTCTTCGCACTGAACGTGATGGGCGCTTTCTCCGGCGGCATCGGCGACATCACCGTTACCCAGGGAATCAACATTGCCGTTTCCTGCCTGCCCATGGCCATCGGCGGCTATCGTTCGGCCATCTATCAGGGCCGTGTGGCGGCTTCGTCCATCAACATTGTTGCCAAGCAGCCCAACGATTGGTCCAAGGGCATCATCCTCTGCGTGATCGTTGAGTTCTACGCGATTTTGTCCCTGCTGGCTTCCATCCTGCTGCTGATGAACGCGCTTTGATGCGGAGGAATGCAGGCACTACGAAGGAAAGGCGGGAACATAGGGCATGAACGGAATTGAGAAGATCATCCAGCGCATCGATGCGGATACCCAGGCTCAGATCGACAGCCTGACGGCTGCGGCGCAGCAGGAAGCACAAAAGCTGACGGCTGCCTATCAGGCTCAGGCCGATCAGCTTGCCGCAGAGCTGGCCGCCCAGAATGAGAAGGCGGCGCAGGAGCGGGAAGAGCGGCTGGTCAGCGTGACGCAGCTGGAGGCCCGGAAGGTGACCCTTGCCGCGAAGCAGGAAATGGTGGAGCTGGCTTTTGAAACTGCACTTGAAAAGCTTCGGGCGCTGCCGGAGGCGGAATATGTTCAGGTCGCGGCCAAGCTGCTGGCTGCCGCGGCGCCGGACGGACGGGGAGAAGCGGTCTTCGCCCCAGAGGACCGGGAGCGGATCGGCCGCGCGGCAGTGGAGCAGGCGAACGCGCTGCTGGGTGCGAAGGGGGCCCTGACCCTGTCGGAGGAGACCCGCCCCACCGGAGGCGGCGTGATCCTGAAAAGCGGCAAGGTGGAGGTCAACTGCACCTTTGGTACGCTGGTGCGTCTGCAGAAGGCGGAGTGCGCCGGCGAGGCGGCCCATCGGCTGTTCCCTGACACCTGACGGGAGGAGGAACTGGGCTTGGCAAAAAAACACAATGATACGGATTATTTGTCGATTTCGACCCGGGTACGGGCTCTGGAGACCCGGCTGATCCGCCGGGAGCGGCTGGAGCAGATCCTGGAGGCCGGAAGCGACGATGAGGCGGCCAAGCTGCTTCAGGACAGCGGTTATCCCGGGGTGGATCCGGCGAATCCGGAGCAAATGGATGCGGCCCTTGCGGCTGTCCGGCGGGAGACTCTGGAGGAATTGGCCGGCGGTATGCCGGACGAGCGCTATCTGGATCTTTTCCGGCTGAAATATGACTACCACAACAGCAAGGCCCTGCTCAAAGCGGCGGCTATGAATGTATCTCCGGACCGGATGCTGATGGATATGGGCACGGTCCCGGCGGATCAGCTGCGCCGCGCGGTGGAGGAGGACGACCTGGATGGGCTGCCGGCCACTTTGGCTGCGGCAATCCGGGAGGGAAAGTCCGTCCTGGACGAGACCCGGGATCCGCAGCTGGCGGACATGGCGCTGGACAGCCGCTACTATCAGCAGCTGCTGGCGCTGGCCGAAGAGACGGGAAGCGCGTTTCTCAAGGGCTATGTGCAGCTGCAGATTGACGCGGCGAATCTGCGGATCTGGGTGCGCACACAGCGCATGGGCAAAGGCGTCGGGTTTTTGCGCAACGCGTTGTTCGCCGGCGGGACACTGACGCCGGACCGGCTGGTGGATGCGGCGGAAAGCGGGAAAGAGCTGGAGACCGTCTATCTGGCAACGCCTTTGCAGGAGGCGGCCGCCGCTGGCCAGCAGGCCTGTTCCGGCGGTACGCTGACGGAGTTTGAAAAGCTCTGCGACGACGCGGTAAGCCAGTATCTGGAGAAGGCGCGCTTCGTCCCCTTCGGCGAGGCGCCGCTGCTGGGTTATCTGGCCGCCCGGGAGACGGAGTACGCCAACCTGCGGATCGTACTGATGGGGCGCACGTCCGGCCTTCCCAAAGATGTGATCGTGTCCCGGCTTCGGGCGAGTTATGTGTAAGGCGGTGTGAACCATGGCAACAACGTATCGGATCGCAGTCATCGGTGACTGGGAATCTGTGATGGGCTTTCGGGCCCTGGGACTGGAGACCTATCCGGCCGGCTCGGCCGCCGAGGCCCGGACCCTGATCCATCGCCTGGCCAAGGAAGACTGCGCGGTGATTTATCTGACCGAGCAGCTGGCTGCCCAGCTGGGCGACGTGATTGCGCGCTACAAAGATGAGCTGCGCCCGGCGATCATTCTGATCCCGGGACGGGAGGGGTCGCTGGGGATCGGAAAGCGGACCATCCAGACAGCCATTGAGCGTGCGGTTGGCGCGGATATCCTGTAAGTGATACGGGAGAGGGGATGATCCCTCTCTTCAGAGTCTCCCGGCCGGGGAGCGGCACAGCGGACCCGGCGGGGGAGGAGGCGCAGGAACGCGTGCCCCCATCCGCTGATCCGGATCGGAGGCACAGCAGACTTTGCGACGACGAGAAAGAAGGTTATCGAATTGAGTGGTAAAGTTGTGAAGGTATCCGGCCCGCTGGTGGTTGCCACCGGCCTGGCCGATGCCAATATGTCTGACGTGGTTCGCGTCGGCCCGCAGCATTTGATCGGTGAGATTTTGACCATGAAAGGCGACTCCGCCTCGATCCAGGTCTATGAGGAGACCTCCGGCCTGGGACCCGGGGCCGAGGTGGTCACCACCGGCGCCCCTATGAGCGTGGAGCTGGGGCCGGGCATGATTGAGGGCATTTACGACGGAATTCAGCGTCCTCTGGCAAAGATCGTGGAAAAAGTGGGGCCGTGCATCGTGCGCGGCGTGGAGGTCCCGCCCCTGGATTATGACAAGAAGTGGGACTTTACACCCACTGCAAAAGCAGGCGATACGGTGACCGGCGGCGACGTGATCGGAACGGTTCCGGAGACGGAGGTCGTGCTGCATAAGATCATGGTTCCGCCCGGACTGTCCGGAACGCTGCAGTCGGTGGCGGCTGTGGGCAGCTATACGGTCAAGGAGACGGTGGCGGTTCTGAAAACGGCGGAGGGGAAAGAGATCCCTCTGAGCATGTCGCAGAAGTGGCCGGTCCGTGTCGGACGGCCGTATCAGCATAAATACGCGCCGGACCGGCCGCTTTGCTCCGGCCAGCGGATTATCGATACGCTGTTCCCCATTGCCAAGGGCGGCACGGCGGCGGTCCCCGGGCCCTTCGGCTCCGGCAAGACTGTGGTGCAGCATCAGCTGGCCAAATGGTCGGATGTAGACATTGTGGTTTATATCGGCTGCGGCGAGCGCGGCAATGAGATGACCGATGTTCTGCGGGAATTCCCCGAGCTGAAGGATCCCCGCACCGGCGAATCCCTGATGAAGCGGACGGTGCTGATCGCCAACACCTCGGATATGCCGGTGGCGGCCCGTGAGGCGTCGGTCTATACCGGCATCACCATTGCGGAGTATTTCCGCGATATGGGCT
>CAKTHE010000017.1 GCA_934563745.1 uncultured Dysosmobacter sp.
ATACAGAACACCCCTCGACGATACCCCACGATGCCCGATTTTCCCCTCTACGAAATCCAACGATATAGCGAGTTTCCGACGCATTGGGGTACTTTGACACGATGGGTTCAACACTCCAAGCGCTGATTTTATCCGCATATCTTGCAGCAGCCGCCCGTTTGGGCGGCTGCTTTTTTGTTTAAACTTTCTCTGCGGGCAGCCTGCCCCGGACAGCCCGCAGGATGCGCCCGCTCGGGGCGCTTACAGGCGGCAGATCCCTCTATGCCGCGCCGTCCTCCGTACTTCTTCCACATCAGAGGCCGGCGGCTGCCCTCTCCGCAGGGCGGCTGCGCAGGATTGTGAACCGCGTGTAAACTTTTATATAAATCGTTTAAATATTTATATAAATATATTGACAAAGTTCAAACTGCGCGTTATGATCCCGTTGCAATGAGATTTTAACAGGAGGTGCAGGATGAAAAAGAATCTGTACAGCCTGACGCTGTCGGAAGATGTGGTGCGGGAGGTCGACGCACTGGCCCATCGGCTGGGGACCAACCGCTCCGCTCTGGTAAACCGGATCCTGGCGGAATATGTCCGTGTCCCCACGCCGGAGCGGCGCATCAACGACATCTTTCAGGCCATTGAAGAACTGGTGGCTCCTTCCCGGGAGCTGGTCCCCTTTGTTGCGCCCAACTCCCCCACGATGTCTCTGAAGTCCAGTCTGGCCTACAAATACCGCCCCACCGTCAAATATGAACTGGACCTAGGCGGCGGCAGCGACGCCGTTCTGGGCGAGCTGAGCGTGATCTTCCGGACGCAGTCCGCGGGGCTGATCTCCGCCATGAGCGAATTTTTCCGGCTGTGGGTCCGCATTGAGGACGCCTGCCTGGCCCCGCTGCTGGGTCGTTCCATTACCTGCTCGCTTTACGAAGGACGCTTTGTCCGTCCCCTGGCTATGCCCCGCGGGCGGGCCCGGACGGCGGACGATCTGGCCGGCGCCATCAGTGCCTATGTGCAGCTGTTCGACCGGCTGCTCAAGGGCTATCTGGATGGCTCCCTGAGCGCTCGGGCTGTGGAGCTTGCTTACCGCGGAGATCTGCAAAACAGAGATCTGCTGATCTGATCAAAATGAGGTGACATTATGAACGCTGAAAAATATACGCAAAAAACCCTGGAAGCCATTAAAACCGCGCAAAGCATGGCCCAGGAAAATCAAAACCAGTATGTGACGCCGGAACATCTGCTGTATGCTCTGGTGGACCAGGATGGCGGACTGATCCCCTCTCTGTTCGGAAAGATGGGCGTAAACTGCGACGAATTGCTTTCGCAGCTGGACACCCTGATCCGGCAGCTGCCCCGGGTCTCCGGCGGCAGCGGCGAGGTCTACGCCTCTCCGGAAACCGGGAAAATCATTACCCTGGCGGAAAAAACCGCCGAGAAGCTGCACGATGACTATGTCTCGGTGGAGCATCTGATGCTGGCCATTTTTTCGGAAGCCACTTCCGCGGTCAAGCAGCTGCTGTCCAATCACGGGATTACCCGCAGCCGCTTCACGGAGGAGCTCTCCAAGGTCAAGACCAATCCCGTAACCTCGGACAATCCCGAAAGCACCTACGATGCCCTGAAAAAGTACGGCACGGATCTGGTGGAGCGGGCCCGGAACAAGGAACTGGACCCCGTCATCGGACGGGACAGCGAGATCCGGAACGTGATCCGGATCCTGTCGCGCAAAACCAAGAACAACCCGGTGCTGATCGGCGAACCGGGCGTCGGCAAGACGGCCATCGCCGAGGGGCTTGCCCAGCGGATCGTCCGGGGCGACGTTCCGGACGGACTGAAGGACCGCACGATCTTCTCTCTGGATATGGGCGCCCTGATTGCCGGTGCCAAGTACCGGGGCGAATTTGAAGAGCGGCTCAAGGCTGTTCTGAACGAGGTCAAAAAGTCCGACGGCAAGATCATCCTCTTTATCGATGAGCTGCACACCATCGTGGGCGCAGGCAAAACCGAAGGCTCCATGGACGCAGGCAACCTTTTAAAGCCCATGCTGGCCCGGGGCGAGCTGCACTGCATCGGCGCGACCACACTGGATGAGTACCGGCAGTATATCGAAAAGGATGCCGCTCTGGAGCGCCGGTTCCAACCGGTTCAGGTCGATGAGCCCACCGTGGAGGATACCATCTCGATCCTGCGCGGTCTGAAGGAGCGCTATGAGATCTATCACGGCGTCCGGATCCACGACAACGCTCTGGTTGCCGCCGCCACGCTCTCCAACCGCTATATCACCGACCGGTTCCTGCCCGACAAAGCCATTGACCTGGTGGATGAGGCCTGCGCCATGATCCGCACGGAGATCGACTCGATGCCCGCAGAGCTCGACGATCTGCGCCGCAAGATCATGCAGCAGGAAATTGAGGAAATGGCCCTGAAAAAAGAGGACGACCAGCTCTCCCGGGATCGTCTGGAGGAGCTGAAGAAGGAGCTGGCCGACGAAAAAGAGCAGTTCAACGCCATGAAGTCCCGCTGGGAGGCCGAGAAGCACAGCGTGGACAGCGTCAAGGAGCTCAAGGCTAAGATCGAGCAGATGCACGGCGAGATCGAACGGGCTCAGGCTGCCCTGGAGTATGAAAAGGCGGCAAAGCTCAAATATTCCGACCTGCCCGCCCTGGAAAAGCAGCTCAAAGACGCTGAGGCCGCCTCGGAAAAGCATACGGACAACTCCATGGTACACGATACCGTGACCGAAAACGAGATTGCCGACATCGTGGGGAAGTGGACCGGGATCCCGGTCAGCCGCCTGATGGAGGGCGAACGGGAAAAGCTGCTGCGTCTGGACTCCATCATCCACAAGCGGGTCGTGGGGCAGGACGAGGCCGTGCGTCTGGTCACGGAGGCCATCCAGCGCTCCCGGGCCGGCATCGCGGATCCCAACCGTCCCATCGGCAGCTTCCTCTTCCTGGGCCCCACGGGCGTAGGCAAGACGGAGCTGGCCAAATCCCTGGCCGAGTGCCTGTTTGACGATGAGCACAACCTGGTTCGGATCGATATGACGGAGTACATGGAGAAGTTCTCCGTGTCCCGTCTGATCGGGGCGCCTCCGGGATATGTGGGCTATGACGAGGGCGGCCAGCTGACGGAGGCCGTGCGCCGCAAGCCCTACAGCGTGGTTTTGTTTGACGAGGTGGAAAAGGCCCATCCGGATGTATTCAACATCCTGCTGCAGATCCTGGACGACGGCCGCATCACCGACTCTCAGGGCCGGACGGTGGACTTTAAGAACACCATCATCATTCTGACCTCCAACCTGGGTTCTCAGGACCTGCTGGACGGGATCCAGGCAGACGGCAGCATTTCCGAAACGGCCCGGAACGCCGTGATGGGTGAACTGCGCCGCTCCTTCCGCCCGGAGTTCCTGAACCGCCTGGATGAGATCATCCTCTTCAAGCCTTTGACCAAGGAAAATCTGAACGGCATTATCGACATTCTGATGCAGGGTCTGAAAAAGCGTCTGGCCGATAAGTCCTTGAAGCTGGAAGTCACGGATGCGGCCAAGCAGCTGATCATCGACCGGGGCTTTGATCCCGTCTATGGAGCCCGTCCCCTGAAGCGCTACCTCCAGAGCGCGGCGGAAACACTGATCGCCAAGGAGATCCTGCGGGGCGAGCTGGGCGCCGGCAGCACCCTGGTCCTGGACGCGCAGGATGGGGCGCTGACCTGCTCGAAAAAGTAAACATCAGATCCGCATCCGCGGATCCGCAAGAGAACCCCCCGGTCACCGAAGCGCAGGCCTAAGCAGTCTGTGCCCGGATGGCCGGGGGTTTTCAAGGTTTCTGCGCGGTCTCCGCAGCCCCGCAGCTTTTTGATTTTCGGGCCGGGCAGGCGTCCTCGGCCGCCCGGGTCAAAGGCGCGGTGCAGTCTCCTGCCGCCCAGCGTGCAGGCCCCTTTTCGGGCCAATCGCGGCAGCCTGTCGAAGCCGCCCTGCGAAAAAAAGCCCTGTCAGGACCTTTCCCGGTTCCGCTCCCTTTTCCTCAGGGCTCCGGCGCACGGTTCAGGCCAAGGCCTTCAGCCTCCGGGCCGGCTGCGCAGCCCAGGCAGAAACCGTCCAGGCAAAAAAGCCCCGCCCCATTTGAAATGGGGCGGGGCTTTGATATTTTTCCGCAGCGCTTTCCGGGCGCGCAGATCCTTTTACTCGATGGAGATCGCGGTGCTCTTGGGCAGCTCCTTCTTCACCATCTTGGGCACGGATACCCGCAGGATCCCGTCTTCATACTTGGCGGAGATATCCGCAGGCTCCACGCCGCTGCCGACGTAGAAGCTCCGGCTGCAGGCGCCGGCGTAACGCTCCTGACGGATGTACGTTCCCTTCTGATCCGCTTCGTTCTGATCCAGGCCCTTGGAAGCGCTGATGGTCAGGTAACCATCCTTCAACTCCACGCTGACCTCATCCTTCTTGAAGCCGGGCAGATCCACATCCAGCTCATAGCTGGCGTCCGTCTCACGGATATCGGTCTTCATCAGGTTGCGGGCATGCTTGCCGTACAAACGGTCACGGCCCTGCGGCACCGTCATCATAAAGGGATCGTTAAAGAAATCGTCGAACAAATTCTCACCAAAAATACTGGGCAGCATAGTTCAATCCTCCATTTCCATCACTTCCGGCCCGCAGGGAGCAGGCGCTCCGCCGCGCCGGAATCTTGTTTCAATGCTGCATGGTGCAACGTTTTGATTGCTCTTTGCTGGGCCCCTGTCCGGGTCCCTCTCTCAAAGATCAGCTTCATCTTAGCACCGTTTTTAGCACTGTCAAGAGGAGAGTGCTAATGTTCACAAAAGGCGTAAAATTTGTTCACAAAATATGCGATTTTCCGGATGGGGCACGTTTCCGCCTCTGTCCCGGAAAGCCGTTTTGGGCTTTGGGTATCTGCGTTTCCGCCCTTCTCCCTGCGCAGGGCGCGGATTTTTACAGAGGATGCGCGCGCAGATAGGCCAGCCACTGCCGGCAGCCCTCCACATTCAGGTGGATTCCATCCCAGGTCCACCCGTCAGGCAGACAGCCCTCCGCATCCGTCAGGGCTTCGGCCACATCTAAATAAGTACAGCCCCGCTCCTCTGCCAGCTGGCGGATCACCGCATTAAACTGGGCAATCCGCTCGTTGTTGACATAGCTGCCCTTGGCCTCCTGCCCGGCGCTGACCGGCAGAATGGACTCCAGCGCGATCTGCGCATCCGGCTGAAGCTCCCGGATCCGGTCCACCAGGGCGCTGTACTGATCGGAAAAGGTCTCGATCCGGGGCCACCCCAGCTCGTTGATCCCCAGCATCACATAAACCTTGGAAAAGGATCCCGCCGCCAGCGCATCCATCAAGGTCTGAGCGGTCCCGTCCGCCGCGGTCTGCGTCCTCTTCGAGAAAACGGACTCCACCGTCGCGCCCACGGCGTAAAGATACGTCCCCTGCTTGAGTCCGGAATACAGGGAAAATCCCTCCGTCCGGGAGTCCCCCAGAAAAACGGCATCCGCAAAGTACTCATCCTCCACCGGTGCTCCGTCAGCCGGCGTGTCCCCCGGGTGGGGATCGGTCTGCTCTGCCGGCACATGCGCCTCGTCCCGGGGCAGTCCCGCTCCGGACGGCGGCAAGGCGTCAGAGGTCGGAGGTACCTGCCCGCCGGCGGCTCCCGCCGGGGCTTCCGCACTCGGTTCCCTCATCTTCTGCGTCTCCTCCCGGCGCATCGGCTCCCCCGCCGGACCGGCGCCGGAATGCTCGCTGGCCGGAGCCTGGGGCATTGCGCCCCAGGAAAGCGCCGCCAGGCCGATCAAAAGCGCCGCCAGGCCCTTTCGCAGCCGGCTGCCTCTCCGGCCGGAACACTGCACATGCATTGCCCCACCTCCCGTTTCATTCTTCGTATCCATTAGACACGATTCGACCCGGAAAAGTTGGAACAAAAGCGTTACAAAACAGCAGAAAATTCTAACAGACCGCCCAGCTTCTTCCGCACAGCGCAAAAAGCACGCGCCTGCGGAATGCTTCCACAGGCGCGTGTTTTTTAAGGTCTTTTCAGATGATTTTTCCCGGCAGGCGCAGGCTCTCCGGATAGGCGCCGGAGGCATGCAGCTTGTGCAGCTCCTCCGCCACGCTGGCCCGGTCCTCATGATAGGTCATGCCGAACCACCGGTCTGCCGAATGCAGCACCGACACCTCCAGCGCACCGGAGCGCAGCTGCTCGCCCACCATGACCGGCAGCAGGCACTCCGCCTTCGGCTCTTTCCCGGCAGCGCTGTGCAGGAAGTCCTCAAAATACTGCTGCATCTGGGGGAAGATACTGGGCGCAAAGCCCCAGAAATTCATGGACACCACCGTTTCGGGGTCCAGCGGACAGTCCTCTGCCAGATCCCGCAACGTCCCGTCCGGGTAAAGCTGGACCTTCAGTGCCTCCCGCACCGCGCGCAGAGAGCCGTTTTCCACTTGGCAGATCCCCCGGGACACGGTGCCGTGCAGGCTGGCGGTGTTTTTCAGCAGGTATCCGACCATGGTGCCCTTTCCCGCCGCAGGCAGCTGCCGCAGTTCCTGATAAATGGTCCGGTAAGCATCGATCCCATAATAGTCATCCGCGTTGATCACGCAGAACGGTCCATCCACCAGTTCCCGGGCGCAAAGCAGCGCGTGGACAGTCCCGAACGGCTTGGTACGCCCCTCCGGAATCTGATAAAAGTCCGGAAGTGAGGAAAAATCCTGGAAGGCGTAGGCCACCTCCACCGGAGTGCCGTCCGCCGCCGTTTTCTGCCGCAGATATTGGCCGCACAGCCGCTCCACCGTTTCCTTCATCTCAGGCTTGATGATAAATACCACCCGGCCGAAGCCGGCGCGCAGGGCATCGTAAATGGAATACTCCATCAGGATCTCACCATGGGGGCCCAGGCCGTCCACCTGCTTGCTGCCGCCGTAACGGGATCCCATTCCGGCCGCCATGATCACCAGAGAAATTTTCATATACGCCGTCTCCTATTTTATCCTGTATTCTTCGCAGAAAAGCTTCCGCGTCCGCCCGCTCCTCCGGGCCGGATCTGCCCTTACTGTACACGGTTCCGCATCTTTTTGCAACTCCCCTTGACTTTTTCCCCTCCCGTTTTTATAATATGAAAATGATTTTCATTTTCATAAAGAGGGAGCACAATCATGACCTATCAAACCAAGCAGCATCAGGCCCTGCTGGAGTGTCTGCGGCAAAGCGGCACCCAGGCCGTCTCCGTCGGTGCGCTGTCCCAGGCGCTGCGTCAGGCCGGCTGTCCCGTGGGCACCGCCACTATCTATCGCCACCTGGAGCGGCTGGAGCAGGTCGGCCAGATCCATAAAATCAGCACCGACGAAGGTGCCCTGTTTCAGTACTGCCCCCGGTCTGAAACCCACCGGGACTGTTTTTTGATCCAGTGCGAGCGCTGCGGCCGGATCCTGCATGTAAGCTGCTCCCATCTCGCCTCCCTCTATGACCATCTGGAGCAGGAACATCATTTCCGGATCAATCCCCGCAAAACCGTATTTACAGGGCTGTGCGAGGCCTGCGCCGCCAAGGAGGAAGGCACCGAATGAAAGAAGCATTGATCACCTGTACGGACCTGTCCCTGGGCTATGAGGGGCAGCCCCTGCTGGAGCATCTGAACCTGCAGATCTGTGAAGGAGACTACCTTTGCATTATTGGGGAGAACGGCTCCGGAAAATCCACCCTGCTGCGCTGCCTGCTGGGGCTTCTTCCGCCCATGGCCGGCACGATCACCCGGGCGCCGGAACTGAACGCGGGCGCCATCGGCTATCTGCCTCAGCAGACCCGGGCCCAGCGGGACTTTCCCGCCACGGTCAGCGAGGTCGTCCTCTCCGGCTTCCTCAACCGGAAGGGCTGCCATTTCTTTTACTCCGCCGCGCAGAAATCCGAAGCTCTGATGAATCTGGGCAAACTGGGGATCCTGGAGCTGAAGGACCGCTGCTACCGGGAGCTCTCCGGCGGCCAGCAGCAGCGAGTTCTGCTGGCCCGGGCCCTGTGCGCCGCCCGGAAGCTGCTGATTCTGGACGAGCCCATCACCGGTCTGGATCCCGCCGCCATTCAGGATCTGTACAAAACCCTGCATTATCTCAACACGCAGGAGGGAATGGCCGTCGTCACGGTGACGCATGACCTGCGCGCCGCGCTGCAAAGTGCCCGGACCGTGCTGCACATTGGACGGCGCAGCTGGTTTTACGGCACTGCCGAGGCGTATCTGTCCTCTCCAGAGGGCGCCCGGTTCCGGGAGGTGGACGCATGAACATGCTGCAGATCTTCTCCTATCCCTTTATGCAGCGGGCCCTGATCGCCGGCACCCTGATCAGCCTGTGCTGCGCCCTGCTGGGCGTATCGCTGGTCCTCAAGCGCTATTCCATGATTGGCGACGGACTGTCGCACGTGTCCTTCGGCGCGCTGGCCATTGCGGTGGCCCTGGGCTTCACTCCGCTGTACTTTTCCATCCCGGTGGTGATCCTGGCGGCCTTTTTGCTGCTGCGCCTGGCTGAGGACAGCCGTTTCAACAGCGACGCCGCCATCGCCGTCATGAGCGCCTCCTCCATGGCTGTCGGCATCGTGGTGGTCTCCATGACCACCGGCATGACCACGGATGTGGACAACTATATGTTCGGAAGCGTTCTGACCATGACCTGGACGGATGTGATTCTTTCCGCCCTGATCTGCACCGCCGTGCTCCTTCTGTTCATCGTATTTTACCACCGCCTGTTCGCCATCACGTTTGATGAAAGCTTCTCCCGGGCCACGGGGCTGAACGTCCGCCGGTACAATTCGCTTTTGTCTGTTCTCACGGCGCTGACCGTGGTGCTGGGCATGCGCATGATGGGTGCCATGCTGATCTCCAGCCTGATCATTTTCCCCACCCTGACCGCCATGCGCCTGCGGCGCAGCTTCCGGGGCGTGGTGCTGTGCGCCGGCGTCTCCTCGGTCTTCTGCTTCGCCGCAGGTCTGTGCGCCTCCTTTGTCTTCTCCGCGCCGGTGGGCGCCTCGGTGGTGCTGGTAAACCTTCTGGTGTTCGCGCTGGCCTGTCTTTTCCGCCGGCTGCGCGCCCGCTGAGCCGGTTCGGATCTTCGGCGCCGAGAAATTTCCGCCCCGGCGCAAACTTTTTCCCCCGCTCCGCCGTCTAATCTGTGCCGGACAAAAGGAGGGCAATCAAATGAATTCCGGAACGCTGCAGCAACAAGTCGAGGCCGAGATCCTGGCCTCGTATCCATCTCTTTACCGGCTGGCTTTCACCTATGTTAAAAACGCGGACGACGCCATGGATGTGGTGCAGGAAAGCGTTTATAAGGCCATATCCACAGCGTCCGGCGTCCGTTCGCCGGCTGCCATCCGTGCGTGGCTGTGCCGCATCACCGTCAACACGGCGCTGGATCTTCTGCGCCGACGGGAGCGGGAGGTCCCGGCCGACGCCCTGCCCGACTCCGGCCGGGAGGACCGCTATCCGGACACAGACACCCTGCGGGCCCTGGACAGTCTGGATCCCAAGGAGCGGGCCGTCATCGTCCTGCGCTTTTTTGAGGACCGCAAGCTGCAGGAGATCGCCGCGATTCTGGATGAAAACCTGAGCACCGTAAAAACTATTCTTTACCGAAGCCTGAAAAAGCTGAAGGTTCAACTGACAGAAGGAGGAAATCCCAGTGGAAGAGAACCGTCTGGACGAACTCAAAGACGCAGACGTACTCAAAGACGCATATGAGTCCATTCCCGTTCCGCCGGAGCTGGAGTTCCGTGTCCGGACCTCCATCGCGCAGGCGAAGCAGGCACAAAAAAAGAGGCAGACAACTCCCATGAAAACCAGACATTTCTGGAAAAATTTTGGCATCACGGCAGCCGCCGCCATGCTGACGGTCGTGGTCCTGGCCAATTCCGGTGCAGGCGTGGCCAGCGCCATGGAAAAGATCCCCGTTCTGGGCGCCATCACCCGGGTCGTGACGTTCCGCACATATGACGATACCCAGGGCGGCGCTTCCGCCCATGTGGAGGTCCCGCAGGTGGAGGGCGGCGGGCAGGAGCTCAATGATGCCATCAGCGCCTACACGGATACCATTATCGCGCAATACAAGGCAGATGCCAAGGAAATGAGCGAAGGCAACTACAATCTGGACCTGAGCTATGAGACCGTCACGGACAACGACGCCGTGTTCGCGCTGCGCTTCAACAAGACCCTGATCATGGCCAGCGGCAGCGAAGAGGTTATGATCTATGACGTGGACAAGGCCAGCGGCAAGCTGCTGGCCCTGAAGGATCTGTTCCGCAGCGGCAGCGACTATCAGACCGTTTTGACGGAAGAAATCCAAAAGCAGATGCGCCAGCGCATGGAAGAAGACGACACGCTCTCCTACTGGCTGGACAATCCGGAAACGGATTTCTGGAACTTCAAGCAGCTTTCCGCCGATGCAAATTTCTATTTCGACGCAGACGGTCAGCTGGTCATCGTTTTTGACGAAGGGGAAGTCGCGCCCATGTATATGGGTGTGCAGGAATTCACCATTCCTACGGAGGTCGTCTCCTCCATCGCCCTGAGCGCCTATTTCCCCGCCTGAATTCGCGGCCCGACGGGCCGAAAGGCCCGTTCTCCATCCCCATCCCGGCAGGTCTCCGCTCCGGCGGAGGCCTGCCGCTTCCATTCTGCGGCAAAAAAAGCCGGAAATTCCCGCATTTCTTTTCTTTTTTCCTTGCAAACGCGCAGGAAAAGTCTTGCTTTTCCCTATATGCTGTGCTACAATAAGAATCGTAAGATGGAAAGTAAGGTGAGTGGACTTCGCAGTCCGCTTTTTTTCTTGACTTTTTTAAATGGTTAAAATCTGGAAGCGGAGGGAGTTGCGTCTTGAAAAAAGTAACGGATCTGGTGGCCGAACTGGCCGCGCCTGCCATCGCCGAGGCCGGCTGCACCCTGTGGGATGTAGAGTATGTCCGGGAGGCGGGAACCTGGTATCTGCGGATCCTTCTGGACAAGGAGGGCGGCGTGGACATTCTGGACTGCGAGAAGGTGTCCCGGGCGGTGGAGCCGCTTCTGGACGAGGCGGATCCCATTGCGGGCAGCTACACCTTTGAGGTCGGTTCCGCTGGGGCGGAGCGCGCCCTGAAGCGCCCGTCCGATTTTCAGCGTTTTCTGGGCAGCCCGGTCACCGTCCGGCTGTACCAAAACCGGGATGGCCGCAAGGAATTTGCCGGCACCCTGAAGGCCTATGACGCCGCCAGCGGCGACGTGACCGTTACCGTCGGCGCACAGGACCAGGTCTTTTCCAAGAAGGAGACCGCGCTGGTGCGTCTGCGGGTGGAATTTTGACCTGCACCCTGTATTTATATTCAGCCGTAAACTGACGAAGATAAGGAGTAAGATCCATGAGAGGTAAAAAGCAGAAGGAAAATCCCGGCATGAACTGCGCGGAGATCTTTGCCGCCCTGGCTTTGATTGAAAAGGAGCGGAACATTCCCCAGTCGTTCATGATGGATAAGATCATTCAGGCCCTGACCACCGCCTACAAGCGGGATCACGAGGACGTGGAAAACGTGATCGTGGACGTGGATGAAGCCCATCAGACTTTGAAAATGTACGTTCAGAAGACCGTGGTGGACGAAGAAGACTATGTTGACCCGGCCAACGAGATGACCCTGGAAGAGGCCAAGGCCCTGTCCGCCAAATACGAGATCGGCGACACAGTCAGCCTGCCGGTGGACAACGTGGAATTTGGCCGCATCGCCGCCGGCAACGGCAAGCAGGTCATCATCCAGGGCCTGCGCGAGGCGGAGCGCGGCATGGTATATGATGAATTCAACTCCAAGCAGCACGAGATCCTCACCGGCGTTGTGACCCGTATCGATCCCCGCAACGGCAATGTCTCCCTGCGCATCGGCACCGGCACGGAATCCACGGAAGCGCTGCTGATGTCCGGTGAGCAGGTCCCCGGGGAGGAACTCAGCGAGGGCATGCACATCAAGGTCTACGTTGTGGAGGTCCGCCGTAGCACCCGTGGTCCCCAGATCCTGATCTCCCGGACGCATCCGGGCCTGGTCCGGCGTCTGTTCGAGCTGGAGGTCCCCGAGATCTATGACGGCACGGTGGAAGTAAAATCCATCTCCCGCGAGGCCGGCAGCCGCACCAAAATGGCCGTCTGGTCCCACGACGAAAACGTGGATCCCATCGGTGCCTGCGTCGGCCCCCGGGGCCAGCGCGTGGCCGCCATCGTCGACGAGCTGCACGGTGAAAAGATCGATATCATCAAGTGGAGCGAGGATCCCGCCCAGTTCATTGCCGCAGCGCTGGCTCCGGCCGACGTGCTGGAAGTCCGCATGTCGGAAGAGGGCAAGGCCTGCCGCGTGATCGTTCCGGATGATCAGCTGTCTCTGGCCATCGGCAAGGAGGGGCAGAACGCCCGCCTGGCCGCCCGGCTGACCGGCTATAAGATCGACATCAAGCCCGCAAGCTGGCAGGAAGAGAGCGCCGAGGCCGAGGCGCCCCGCGCCGGCGCGCAAACTGAGGAGTAACCCTCCGGAAAGGCGGCGAACCGCATGCCCAAAACAAGAAAGATCCCCCAGCGGCAGTGTGTCGGCTGCCGGGAGATGAAAAATAAAAAAGACCTGATCCGCGTGGTCAAATCCCCGGAGGGCGCCATCTCGCTGGACTTCGGCGGCAAAAAGCCCGGCCGCGGCGCCTATGTCTGCCGCAGCGTGGACTGTCTGCGCCGGGCCCGGAAGTCAAAAGCCCTGGAACGCGCCTTTGACGTGCCCATCCCGCCCGAGGTATATGACGCGCTGGAACAGGAGATGGGAGGCGCCGATGCCGGATAAAAATCTGCTGTCGATGCTGGGGCTTTGCATGCGGGGCGGCATGCTGGCCGTGGGGGAAGAGCCGGTAGATGCCGTCTCCCGCGCCCACCAGGCCCGCCTGCTGCTTCTGGCGGAGGATGCGGCCGACAACACCGCCCGCCGCGTGACCCACTTTGCTCAGGCCGGCAACTGCCTGTGGATCCGGCTTCCCTTCGGGAAAGATGAGCTGGGCAGGGCCCTGGGGCGCACCTCCTGCGCCCTGCTGGCCATTACGGATATCGGATTTGCCTCCGCCTTTGCCAGGCGTCTGGCCCAGACCGATCCCGCCCGCTATGGAGAGACGGCCGAAAAGCTGGCCGTTAAGGCGGCCCGGGCCGCCCAGCGCAAAGCCGAGCAGCTGGCCCACGAAAAGAATCTGCGGCAGGGCCGCAAGCGAAAGCCCGTTTCAAACCGCCCCCCGGTGGAAGCGCAGCGTCCGGGCACCCCGGCGCCGCAGCCCCCCGCAGGCGGCCCGCCGAAAACGCGGCGCCAGCCCCAGGCGGAAGCTTCCCGCCCCGTCCGAAGCCGTTCCGGTCCCGGTTCAAAGCCGGGCAGCCCGCGCAGCAAACCGTCTGCCCGCCGCAGCCCCGCTTCCGCGCGGCCTTACGCGCACAGCCGGCCGGTCAAAAAGGGCAAGGGATCTTTCCGAAAGGCCGATGGATAAGGTCCGTGCGCCGCGCCGGCGCATTCTTAAAAGGGCGCGCTCCCGCATCAACTTAAAAACAAAGCCGGCCGGCTGATCGAAGGCCGCCGGATATGCTCCGGTTCCCGCGGAATCCGCGGAAACACGGCATGCGACGGTTCCCCGTCCATCCGGCGGAGTCAGAACAATGGAGGTGGCTTTATTTGAGTACAAACGCTTTGAATAAATACAGAGTCCATGAGGTTGCCAAGGATTTCGGGGTCCCCACCAAGGAGATCACGGACATCCTGACCCAGTATGCAACCACGCCGAAAAACCACATGCAGGCCCTGAGCGACGAAGAGCTTTCGCTGGTATTTGAGTATCTGACCCAGCACCACCAGATCTCCGGCATTCAGGAGATCTATGCCGATACCTATCAGGAGCCCGCCAAGGAACCGGCCAAGCCGGCTCCCGCCGCACAGCCCGCCGCGGCTAAAGCGGCGCCCGCTCAGCCGGCGGCCCAGGCCAAGGCGGCACCGCAGCCGGCCCAGCAGCGCAAGCAGCCGACGGCTCAGCCGGTCCAGCAGCCCAAGCAGCCCATGTCCCGGGTCCCCCAGAAAAAAGTCGTGGACACCCGCAAGGGCGGCGATGTGAACCTGGCCAAATACGACGAGCGGCTGGAGGATCTGGGCGGTCAGCGTGGCGAACGGATGCAGCAGCGCGGAAGCGGAAAGGAAAAGTTCCGCAACAGCCGCTCCAACCGCAACGCCCCCTTCTCCAATAAGCGGCGGCAGGACGAGGCGGAAAAAATGCGCCGCCTGCAGCTGGAGATCGCCAAAAAAGCCCCCGTCAAGGTCTCGATCCCGGATGAGATCAGTGTAGGTGAGCTGGCCTCCCGCATGAAGAAGACCGGTGCGGAAGTGGTCAAATGCCTGATGAAAAACGGCGTCATGGCCTCTCTCTCCCAGCTGATCGATTTTGATACGGCCGCAATCATCGCTGAGGAAATGGGCTGCAAGGTCGAAAAAGAAGTGGTGGTCACCATTGAAGAAAAGCTGATCGACACCACGGAGGATAAGGAAGAGGATCTGGTCCCCCGCGCCCCCGTGGTCGTGGTCATGGGCCACGTCGACCACGGCAAGACCTCGCTGCTGGACACCATCCGCAACACCTCCGTTGCCTCCGGCGAGGCCGGCGGCATTACCCAGCATATCGGCGCCTATCAGGTGCAGGTGAACGGCCGGTCCATCACCTTCCTGGATACGCCGGGCCATGAGGCCTTTACCTCCATGCGCGCACGCGGCGCCATGATCACCGATATCGCGATCCTGGTCGTGGCGGCGGACGATGGCATCATGCCGCAGACGGTGGAATCCATCAACCACGCCAAGGCCGCCAATATTCCCATCGTGGTGGCCATCAACAAGATCGACAAGCCCGACGCCAATCCCGACCGGGTCCGCCAGCAGCTGACGGAGTACGGCCTGGTGGACGAAGAGTGGGGCGGTGACACCATCTGCTGCCCCATCTCCGCCAAGAAGAACATCGGCATCGATAAGCTGCTTGAAATGGTGCTGCTGACGGCAGAGATGGCCGAGCTGAAGGCTAATCCCAACCGCGCCGGCCAGGGCACGGTGATTGAGGCCCGCCTGGACAAAGGCCGCGGCCCGGTCGCCACGCTGCTGGTCCAGAACGGCACGCTCAAGCAAGGCGACGTCATCATCGCCGGCACCGCCGTGGGCCGCGTGCGGACCATGACGGACTTCAAGGGCAAGCGGCTCAGCGAAGCCGGCCCCTCTGTACCGGTGGAAATCGCGGGCCTTTCCGAGGCCCCCAGCGCCGGCAGCCCCTTCTTTGCCGTTGCGGATGAACGCATGGCACGGGAACTGGTGGAGCAGCGCAAGGCGGAGGAGCGGCTTAAGGCTGCCGCGCCGGTGCAGAAGGTCTCGCTGGAGAATCTGTTCGATCAGATCCAGGCCGGTGAGCGGAAGGAGCTGGCCCTGATCGTCAAGGCCGACGTGCAGGGCAGCGTGGAGGCCGTGCGCGCCTCTCTGGAAAAGCTCTCCAACGACGAGGTCAACGTCCGGGTGATCCACGGCGGCGTCGGCGCGATCAACGAAAGCGACGTGATGCTGGCCGCCTCTTCCAACGCCATCATTGTGGGCTTCAACGTCCGTCCCGACGCTGCTGCCCGGGAAAGCGCGGCCCGCCAGAACGTGGATATGCGGATGTACCGCGTGATCTACGACGCCATCGACGAGATTGAGTCCGCCATGAAGGGCATGCTGGCCCCCAAATTCCGCGAGGTCGTTCTGGGCCACGCGGAAGTCCGTCAGACCTACAAGGTCTCCGGCGTGGGCACGGTGGCCGGCTGTTACGTGCAGGATGGCAAGCTGCTGCGTTCCTGCTCGGTCCGTGTGGTGCGGGACGGCATCGTGATCCACGAGGGCGCTCTGGGCTCTTTGCAACGCTTTAAGGATTCCGTCAAGGAGGTCACGCAGAACTATGAGTGCGGCCTGACGGTGGAGAAGTACAACGACCTGAAAGAGGGCGACGTTATCGAAGCCTATACCATGGAGGAAATTCCCCGCTGAGGCGCTTCTTCCTATCCCATTCCATTTCCGTTTCCGGGGCGGCGACTGCGTCGCCGCCCCGGTTTTCTATGAAGACCTCCCTTCCGTTTTCGGAAAGGAGGGGTGTGTGCGGGGAACCCATCAGGGGTGCCCTGCACCATTCCAATAAGCGCTCTCAAAACACAGTTTTGAGCAGCGGCGACTGCGTCGCCGCCCCGGTTTTCTTTCCTTCCCTATTGCGCCGGCCATCCGGGCCCGGCGCCCTGTGCAACTTTGTCTTCCAAAGGAGGTTTTTCCAATGGCATCCAACCGTATCGGACGCATCAACGAAGAAATTCAGCGGGAGCTTGCCGCCCAGATCCGCCGTCTGAAGGATCCCCGCGTCTCCGCCACCGGCATGGTGTCGGTCACCCGGGTGGACACCACCGGCGATCTGCGCTACGCCCGCGTTTATATCAGTGTTCTGGATAAAGCGCAGGAGCCCGCCGTCCTCAAGGGGCTCAAATCAGCCGCCGGCTTCCTGCGGCGGGAGCTTGGCTCCGCCCTGGGGCTGCGCTATACGCCGGAGCTGCAGTTCCTTGCAGATGACTCCATCGCCCACGGCGCTCATATTTTGGAGATCCTGCGGGATGTGGAGCGGCGGGAAAGTGCCGCCGGGGACGCGGACGCGTCCGGAAACACGGAGGCGTGACCATGCTGAACGTCCAGGAAGCCGCGCAGTTTTTGCGGGAGCGGGACCGTTTTCTGATCCTGACCCATGTCCGCCCCGACGGAGACACCGTAGGCTGCGCAGCCGCGCTGTGCGCCGCTTTGCGCCAGCTTGGAAAGGCCGCCTTTCTGCTGCCGAATCCGGGGCTGACCCGAAACTCCGCCCCCTATTTCGCTCCCTATGCCGCTGCGGACGGCTATGCTCCGGAGACGGTGCTTTCCGTGGATATTGCAACGCTTGGGCTGCTGCCGGAAAACGCCCGGGCCCTGGCCGGGCGCATCGACTTGGCTGTGGATCACCACCCTTCCTTTGAATTCATCGGCCGGGAAAACATGCTGCGGGCTGAGGCCGCCGCCTGCGGCGAGCTGGTGTACGATCTGGTGCGGGAACTGGGCCCCGTGACGCCGGAGATCGCTCTGCCCCTTTACCTGGCCGTCTCCACCGACACCGGCGGCTTCATTTACAGCAACACCACCGCCCAGACCCATCGGGTCGCCGCCGCCCTGATCGACTGCGGGATCGACTATCAGCGGGTCAACAAGGATTTCTTCCGCACCAAAAGCCGCAAGCGCCTTCAGCTGGAAGGTGCCATGCTGGATACGATGGAATTTTACGACCGGGGCCGCGTGGTCCTGCTCTATGTCCCGCAGGCGCTGATCGAACGGGTCGGTGCCGACGAGGGCGACGCCGAGGATCTCAGTTCCCTGGGCGGGCAGATTGAGGGAACGGACTGCGCCGTTACCCTGCGGGAGCTGGGACAGAACGTCTGGAAAATGTCCGTACGCACCGGTCCCCGGATCAACGCGACCCAGGTCTGTCAGCTTTTGGGGGGCGGCGGGCACGCCGCTGCCGCCGGCTGCACCGTGTCCGCTTCCCGGGAGGAAGCCCGGCAGCAGATTCTGGGCGCAATTGCCGCCGTGGCGGCGGACTTTGTCCCCGGTCCTAAGGGCTGAGGACACCGTAGAGGAGGTTTTCCATGCCCAACGGTATCGTCATCATTGACAAGCCCTCCGGCTGGACCAGCATGGACGTGTGCGCCAAGCTGCGGGGGATCCTGCACGAAAAGCGCGTGGGACATGCCGGCACGCTGGACCCGATGGCCACCGGCGTTCTGCCCGTTTTCGTGGGGCAGGCCACCAAGGCGGTCTCCTTTGCGGAAGACGGCCGCAAGGAATACATTGCCCTTTTGCAGCTGGGCGTTGAGACGGACACGCAGGACAGCAGCGGCCGCGTGCTCGCCACCCGCCCGGTGCGGGCCGATCAGGAGGCGCTGGAGGCGCTGCTGCCTGCATTTACCGGTTCCATTGCGCAGATCCCTCCGATGTATTCCGCCATCAAGGTCAACGGGCAGAAGCTTTACGCGCTGGCCCGCAAGGGCCAAAGCGTAGAGCGCAAGCCCCGTCCGGTCACCATCTATGAATTGGAGCTGGTGCGGCGGCAGGCCCTGGACTGCTATGTTCTGCGCATCCTCTGCTCAAAGGGGACCTATATCCGCACCCTGTGCCACGACCTGGGGCAGGCCCTGGGTTGCGGCGGCTGCATGGCCTCTCTGCGGCGCACCATGGCTGCCGGGTATACGCTGAGCGACGCCATTACGCTGGAGGAAGTGCAGGAGCAGGGTGCCGCTGCGCTGCGCCCCACGGACACGCTGTTTTCCGAATTTCCGGCCCTGACCCTGAGCGCCGCCGCCGAGCGGCGTGTCCGCTGCGGCAATCCCGTGGGCCTGCCGCAGGTAAGCGACGGCCGCTATCGGCTTTATGGCGGCGACGGGACGTTTTTGTGCCTGTCGGATGCCCGGCAGGGACAGCTGACAGCCGTGAAAAACTTTTTTGGAGTGGAAGCATGAAAGAAAAAGTGATCGCATTGGGATTTTTTGACGGCGTCCACCTGGGGCATGCCGCCCTTTTAAATGCGGCGGTTCAGCAGGCCCGGGAGCGTGGCTGCGCCAGCGCCGTGTTCACCTTCACCCAGCTGCCCAAGGTCGTGGTCACCGGCCAGCCCTGTCCGCTGATCAACTCGCCGGAGGATCGCCGGGACCTGATCCGGCGTCTGTACGGGATCGATGAAGTCCTTATGGTCCCCTTCGACCATGAGATGATGACCACCGCCTGGGATGAATTCATTACGGAAATCCTGGTCCGGCGCTATCACGCCGTCCATCTGATCGCCGGCCATGACCATCATTTCGGCCACAAAAATCAGGGCTCGCCGGAGCTGCTGCGCAGCAAGTGCGCCGAACTGGGGCTGGGCTGCGACATTATCCCCGAGGTAGAGCTGGGCGGCATCACCGTCAGCTCCACCTATATCCGCCGCCTGCTGGAGCTGGGGCAGCTGGAGCGCGCCAACCGCTATCTGGGTCACCCCCACACCCTCAGCGGCACCGTCCGGCACGGCCGGGGGCTGGGCTCCTCCCGCCTGTTCCCCACCGCCAATCTGATCGTACCGCCCCATGTGCTGATCCCCAGTCACGGCGTTTACGCTACGCTCGCCTATCTGAGCGACGGGCGCTGCTGCCCGGCTGTGACCAATGTGGGGACCCGCCCCACCGTCGACAACGGCCACGATGTGACCGTGGAAGCAAGCCTTCTGGATTTCGATGGCAATCTCTACGGGCAGCCGCTCCGGCTGGAGTTTTACACCCATCTGCGGGACGAGATCCGCTTTGATTCGCTGGATGCCCTGAAGGCCCAAATTGCCCGGGACGCCCAGTCCGTACGGGATTATTTCGCCGCCGGCACTCCGCCGACGCTTTGATTCCCGCTCCGGAAAAAAGGCAGGCTGTGCGCCAAGGCGCACAGCCTGCCTTTTCTATTCCCGCCGGGAGGCGCACACACAGCCCCCCTCAGGAGGTGCTTAAAGCAGCCAGGCCGTCAGCCAGACCAGCCCCAGCGCAGCCGCCCCCATCAGCGTATACAAAGCCGGGTGCAGATCCCGCAGGGAACGGCCCAGACGCCCCGAACCCTCTTCATAGCTGCGGGCCACCCGCCGGGCCTCCTCCACCAATTCCCGGGAGGTGACTCCCTCGCCGCGCGCGTCGTTGCGCACGATAAAAATTGCCTGCTCGAAATACCGTTTGTCCGGAGAGTCCACCACAACGACCCGCCGGGAAATTCCCTTTACCAAGAGACGTCAGCTCCTTTTTCCTTGATAAAATCAGTATGTCCCTCCGGGCAGGCCGCTATACCGGAATTTGTCAGCCCTCAAACCTTTTCCGGCGGGGCGCCGGTCCCCTCATCCAGGCGCAGCACCTGAACGCCGCAGTCATCGGCGGCATCGGTGCGCCGGGCCGCCTCGGCCAGGATCAGCCCCGCCAGAACCTGGGGGTCCGTTCCATCCCATCCGGCCAGCAGATCCTGCAGCCACTCATCACTGAGGGCGTCAGCCACTCCGTCGCTGACCATCACGGCGAAGGTTCCCGGCTCCATTTGAAACCGGGTCACGTCCGGCGGCGATCCCGCAGGGCGGATCCCTGCCGGAAGGGCTCCGCCCGTAATGCGCCGTACCCGGCCGGCACGCTTTAAATACGTGGGTGCCGCGCCGTATTTATAAAGCGCCGCCTCCCCGCTCTCCGGCCGGAGGGTCAGAAGGTCAATGGTGGAAAAGCTTTGACTCTCCGTCCCCCGAAGGGCCAAAGCGCTGTTCAGCGTTTTTAAAGCGGCCTCAGCCTCCACGCCCGCCTCCAGAAACTGCCGCATCAGCCGCAGGGTCAGGGCCGACTCCCGCCGCGCCTCTTCCCCGGTCCCCATGCCGTCAGACAGCAGAAGGCACCACGTTCCCCGCTCGGTCTGAAAGGAGCACACGCTGTCGCCGCAGACGCTCTGCCCCTTCCGGGGCCGCAGGGCCGCGCCGATGGTGCAGCTTCTTCCGCTGACCGCCGCCGCAGGGACCCGCTCCTCCAGCCCCGCCGCCGTGGCAGAGAGAAGATCGCTCAGCTGTGCATACTGCCGCCGCGCATTGGAGCGGGTCTCCTCCAGCTCCCGCCGGTAACGCCGGCGCAGCAAAAAGGCGGACAACTCCTGATTGACCGCCCCGATAAACTCGGTCAGGTGGATGCAGCGGCTGGAAAAATGCTCTGGAAAATCCTTGGCCATGACGCGTCCCCGTTCCAGCAGGTACGGCGTGGCGTCGTTCAGCGCGTTGAAGGTCGTGTTGTAATCCTTCCGCCAGCACAGCGTACACAGGGCGCAGTCCCGACATACCCGCTCCGCCGCCCGGTCGAACAGGATGGCCGGATTCTCTTCGGTTCCGTTTCCGGACGGGCGGCCCATGCTGTCGTAAAGATCCCTGAAAACAGCGGCGCAGCGGCTCAGACCTGCTTTCAGACCGGCGGCTGCCGCCCGGTCCTCCGTCTCCGTCCGGCGGCGGACCCGCTTCCCCGCAAACAGGCGGCCCGGAAGCAGCAAAAACAGCCCCACCCCCACGGCCGCCTCTTTTAAAAATGCCGTTCCCTCCGAGGCCGGCGCCGGCAGCGCAAGCACCACGGCCGCCGCGGCAAAGCCCAGGGCCGCGGTCCAGCGGTTCCGCTGTTCCCGCCAGCCGGCCGCCAAGCCGGTCAGGGCGAAGGCCGCCGTGCAAAAAAGGCCCTCTCCGCCGCACAGGTCCAGCAGCAGACCGCTGCACAGTCCGGCCGCCGTTCCGGCAGCCGCGCCCCACTGGCAGCCAGCCGCCAGCACCAGGGTCCCCGAAGCCGCTCTTCCCAGGGAGATACCGGCAGGCGCCACATCCTCCAATGCCGCAAGCAGCGTGGCCGCCAGAAAATATAACCCCCGGGGGTCCGGCTGTCCGGCCGCATCCCTCTTTTTCCGGCCGTAAACCCAGGCAGAGAGTCCCGTCAAAAGGGTGTCCGCAAGGCAGGACAGCACGCCGGCAAGCGGGTTGGAGGATTCCAGCAGGTAAATCAGCCGGATTAGAAAAAACATTCCCGCGGAAAGCACCGGAAAAAACAGAGGACGCTTTGCCACAGCCAGCCCCTGCAGGGCCCGGGATGCGGTAAAAATCAAGATCCCCGCCGCCATATGCGCCAGTCCCGCGGAAAAATCCAGAAACAAAAGGCAGCCCACTCCGCTTCCCAGCAGCGCACAGATCCCCTCCGCTCCCGGGCCGGCCGCCGCCACGCTTCCCAGCGCAAAGGGCGCCGCGCCATCCCGCATCCGGGTGGCTGTCAGCGCTGCCGCCAGGAAAAAACGGATCCCGCAGCTCAAAAGCCGGGTGTTGGACGCCTGTGCAGGCAAAAGTCGTTCTTTGTTCACAGCCTGTCCCTCCTTTGTTTTCCCCATTTTATAGCCCTTGACGTGGAGAATCCCGTCGTTTCCAGAGAGAAGGCGATATTTTCGCTGTTCCACAGTCCCAAACCGATGAAAAAGCCGGGGCACGCTTTCGCATGCCCCGGCTTTTGTCCGGTCAGATATCTCTTTGCTCCGGTGCTTTTAAAAACGGTGCCAGTGCCCGAATACGGGGCAGCAGGTTTAAAAGCAGGCCACCCAGCACATAGCAGGCAATGGCCTCCCCGATGCCCACGGTCAGCGCATTGTACGCAAAGGCCGCGGGAAAGGCCGCGCCAAAGCCGGCCTCGTACCAGCCCAGCAGCGCCCCGATGATCGCCATATTGCACAGCACCGGCGGCAGCGGCGCCAGCCACTTACGCCGGACCTTCCGGGTCCAGCAGGCTGCCAAAAGCGTTGCCAGCGAACCGAATACAATGTCCGCCGCGCCATACGGGCTGAGCAGATTTGCGATCAGGCAGCCCAAAAACAGCCCCGGAACCGCCTCCGGCATAAAAAAGGGCAGCACGCACAGCGCTTCGGAAAAGCGGCATTGAATAGGCCCGTAGGTCACGCCGAAGATGTTGCCGAAATAAGCAAGCACCGCATAGAGCGCGGCGATCAGGCCGCTCAGCGCCAGCTGGCGGGTAGTAAAGCGGGATTTGGACATAAGAAAAGACCTCCTGATTTTTTCGGAGGCCCGGCGCGATCTGCGCAGCAAAAAACACGGAAAAGGCCCGTGCCGCCTCCATTTTTTGTTTAGAGAACAGCCGGGAAAGCCGCATTCCCTCCCGTGCTGAACGAACGCCGAAAGCCGGCGCTTGGACAGGGTTTGGAAACCTGTCGCTTCTTTTATACCACACCGCAGGAAAAAAAGCAATCCCGTTTACGGCCCCCGGCGGCAAAAGGGACGGCACGAAAGTGCCGTCCCTTTTGTCTGCGAAATCAATTGGCTTTGCTTTGCCGGTAGAGGAAGGTAACGATCTGAGCCCGGCTGCACGGGCGGTCCGGCTCAAACGCTGCCGCACCGGTCCCCCGGGTGATTCCCTGCTCCACCGCCCAGGCAACCGCCTCCGCATAATACGCACCCGCGGGAACGTCGGCAAAGGCGCTGCCTTCGGCCGCGGCCGGCGTGCCGGCCATCCGATGCAGGAACGTCACGGTCTGCCCACGGGTCACGGTCCGGTCCGGGCTGAAGGCCGCCGGGCCGGTGCCCTGGGTGATCCCCTGTTCCACGGCCCAGGCAACCGCCTGATAGTAGTAAGCGTCTGCGGAAACGTCGGCAAAGGGCTGCGTCGTGCCGCTCGGCTCCGGAGAGCCGGCAGAGCGCCACAGGAACGTGACCATCTGGGCCCGGGTACACAGCCGGTCCGGACCAAACAGATCGTTCCCGATCCCGCCGGTAACCCCCTGCTCCGCCGCCCAGGCGACCGCCTCCGCATAATAGGCCTCCGCGGAAACATCGGCAAAGGTGACGCTTCCGGTCTTTTTGAAGAAGCTACGGATCTCAACCTTGCCGTCCGGCATCGTAAAGCTGTACTTGCCGCCGCCCAGGTCCTTCACCGGGATCTCCTTGCCGTCCTTGTCGGTCACGGTGACCAGATCGATCTGATAGCCCTCGTCCGGCTGGACGATGATGGTCACGGTGTCGCCCTTGGCCGCCTCCTTCTTGTCGATGGAAACGGAGCCGTTGTCCGGCTGGATCGGCGTCACGGGATGGGTGGCCGGAATGGAGATTCCTCCGCCACCGCCGCTGCCACCGTTGCCGCCGGAGGACTTCTGCGTCCAGTGGGCGTAAAGGGTAAGGCCACCCGTGAACATATGGTCTGCCGTTATCAGCTTACCGGCATTCGCTGCGCCGTTGTCGAACCAACCGTCGAAGGAGTAGCCCTCCCGGGTCGGAGTGGGCAGGCTATCCGCAGCCAACTTACCGTCTTTGCCGGTCCGCACAGAGGGGTAAGTGGTTGTTGCGCCCTCATAGTTCAGGTCAAAGCTGATTTCATAGTACTTCCCAATTTCGATGGTGTATTCTACGTCGCTCTGGAGGTTCTCGATGGTACCCGTCCAGACGCCGTCCTTCTCGGTGAGTTCCACATCGCCGAAGGTTCCACCGCTGATCCAGAAAGAATCCGCGTACTTCGGGTCAAGGGACGCCGTAAGGGTCACAGAGGAGCCCTTGGCAAAGAGACGTTTGCCATCATTGGTCTTTTCATAGGTGCCGCTCAGGGTGACATCGCAGATGACGGAAACATTGTCGGCCGTGATCTCGAAGAAGTCCAGATCCTCGTCGATGTTGCCGGTCTCGACCGTCACCTCCAGATCCTGGCTCAGATCCTCGATGACCAGGGTCCTGGAAACGGCGGTGTAGTCCAAGACGGGGTTTCCATCGGAGTCCTTGACATGCCACACCTTGGCATAGAGGTTGCCGTACGGATCCGAATAGGAGACGGTCACCGTGCTGCCCGCGCCGATGCGGGAGACGACCATGTCGGACGATATCGTGCTGGAGTAGTCCCCATCAGCGGAGATTCCAAGGTTTCGACCCTTCGCCGTCACAGTGAAATACGTTATTGGTTCGAAGGTCACGGCGAAGGAATTGCTGTCATCCAGCTCATTGTAGTCATAGGCCAGGCTCTTGTCGTACTTGGCACTATACACGCCGTTCACCGTCCAGCCCTGGACGGTCAGACCGCTGCTGGGATTGGCGGTGAGGGTCAGGGTCTCGCCGGGATAGAGCAGCGCCGTGTCGGTTTCCACCGCCGCGCCGTCCTTTGTGATGGTCCAGCTGATGCCCTCGTCCACGGTGAAGGTCTTGCCCTGCTGCGCCGCGAAGACGGGGGTCAGAGTCACATCGCTGCTGACGGGGAAGCTATACCGGGCATCGGTGCTGACGATGGAAGCGGTGGTGGTATCCTTCCAGCCGCCGAACTTATACCCGCGGAACGGCTGGGCCGTGAAGGTCACCTGCGTGCCCGCCGTGGCTGTGCCGTCCTCGGTGACGCCGCTAAGCCCCGCGGTGCCGCCGGCAAGGCCCTCGCTGTTCAGCGCCACCGTGAAGATCTTGGCCGTAACATTCGCGGAAACACTGGCATCCGCCGTCATGACAAAGGTATATTCGCCGCCGGTGGGCTGGGGATCCAGCGCCTCGCCGCTGAAGAGCCACTGAGCTTCCTCATTCAGCTCATAGCCCGCCGCGGGCTTCACGGTAACCTCCGTGTCACCGGGGATCGCGGTGAGATCCGCGATGGCTGTGCCGTTCTTGTCATAGGCCGCCAGCCCCTCACCGAGGATCAGGGTATAGGAGTCCCGCTCAAACCGCGCATAGAGCTTCACGTTGTTGGCGGGCATGGTGACGGTGTAGGTGCTGTCGGTGCCGTACACGACGGTCTGCCCGTCCTCATAATACTCCCACCCGGCGAAGTGCCAGCCTTCGCTGGCCGCGGCGGTGAAGGTGATCGAAACACCGGGGCTGAACGCCTTGCCGTTATGGAAGTACTTGTTATCCGTGGTGACTGTGCCCGCAGTTTCATCCGGATCGACAAAGTACGTGAGGGTACTGCTCTTCTTCTGGAATTCGACCCGAACGTCCAGGCCCTGATTCTGCTCCTTGCCGTCGTATATGTCGCCTTTGATCTGGGTCATGGTCAGGGTCTCGAGCCCTTCACTGTCGTCGATGACGATGAAGCTACTGCCGTCCGCTTTGGTGCCGCGCCACCAGCGCGCCACAGAATAGCCCGGATTGGGAGTGGCCTTGAAGATGATGGTCTGACCGACGGCGGCAGAGGTCACGTTTTCGGGGTAGCTAATGGAGACGGAACCCCAGGTGCTCTGCGTGTCGGGTCTGTAAAGCCCGGCCTTGACGGGATAGGTCCTGCCCGTCATGATCAGCTTGACGGTGGGGCAGGTCAGGGTATAGTTCACATTGCTGCTCTGGCGGCTGTTCTTCTCAAAGCGGGCCGTATAAGCGCCGGGCTTCGCGGGATATCCGGTATTCTCTATACCCGCCGAATCGCCGATAAGCAGCTCCAAAGCGGGGTACTTGCCGTCGTCGTTCTTCACGAAGCCGTCCGCCTTTTCCCAACCTTCCGCCAGACCGCTGAAGGAGATCATGCCCCACAGGTCGCCGGCGCTGCCGTCACGATAGGCAAAGGTATAGTCCTCCAGACCAACGACCGCGATGGGCCGGGCCACAATATTGACGGTGTAGGTCTTGCCGCCGTCGCTGAACTTCGCCGTACCGACCCAGCCCGCACGGCCCGCGCTGAAGCGGGGCGCTTCGCTGGTGCCTGCGCCGCTGGGCAGCGTCCAACTGAGCGAACCGGCCTCGAGGTCAGATTCCTGGATGCTGCCGTCCGCCGCGATGGTATACTTCTTAAAGTTGAACTTCTCGCCGTAGACATAGCTGTCCTTCACGACCACGTAGCTGCTGCCGGCGCTGACGCCCTTGGTATAGAACTGCGGCTCGCCGGTGTAGCTCGCAGGCAGGAAGATCTTGCTTCCGCTGTAGGTCGCGGTGACCTTGTAGATGCTGGCGGCGGCCGGGCTGACGCTCACGCGGGCCTTTCCGTCCGTGCCCACCTCGGCGGTGTAGACGGTCTCCGTACCGTTGGCATCGGTGAAGATGAAGTTCACCGTGCCGCTGGGCCGGGCGGAGGTGCCGCTGCCCCTGCTCGCCACCGTGGCGGTGAGGTCGCTGCCGCTGATGGTCAGATCCTTGATCTCGGATGCACGCTGGGCAAAGGTCACGGTGACCTCAGGGGAGTAGGCCGTCACCAGATTCTTGCCCACCAGGGCGTTGACCTTGCAGCGATAGACGCCCTCGACGCCCATATCCGGGTACTGGAAGGTCAGGGTTTCGTCCGTTTCCCCGCTGACGTCCTCCCAACTGCGCCCGCTCTGCTTCTGCCACTGATAGAAGACCTTGGCATTCGCAAACTCCTCGTTGTTCACCAGGGACGCCGTGGTGCTCACCGTGACATCCGGATACGTGGCAAGCTCCGTCCTGCTGACGGTCACCTGCGGCACGCCGGTCTCGGGCTTGGTGTAGGTGCTGAGAGCCTCGCTGGGGATGCTGGTGTTGGGCTGGGACAGGCCGATGGTCTGAATGCGGTACTGATAGCCCGTGTCGGGGTCGAGGCCCTCGTTCGTAAACCGATAGTGCTTCACACCGTCGATGACTTCCGTATAGTCGCCGCCCTCCACGGTGCCGATCTTATAATAGCCGGAGGCGGAGGGAGACTGGAAGTAGCGGTAGATCACGAACCCTGCCGCGCTGCCGGAATAGTCCCATTCCAGCACGATCCGGTCGGCGGTGGTCTCCTCCTCGCTGGCACCGAAGTTCTCGGGCAGCAGGGGCGGCTCCACCACGCCGTTGACCAGATAGGTCACAACGGGGTACTTGCCCTGGTAAAGGAAGCCCACCAGCTTCCAGCTGAAGCTGTAGCCGTACTGCTTGGCCTGGGTGGGCAGGCCGTTTATCTCGCCGGAGTAGGTGGACCCGGCGGTGGTGACATGGACCTTGCCCGCGCCGTGGCTGTAGCCCGCGGTGACACCCACGGTGACGCCGCCGACGCCCGCGCCGGCCTTGGCCTCAACTTCCAGATCGTAGTTGAAGCTGTTCTCCGTCTCGCTGGTCATGGCGATGGACTGGGCAGTGGTATTCTGGCTGCCCTGGCCCACGAGGGAAAAATTGCCGTCATAGACCAGCGTCTGGCTGCGGTCATCCGGCAGAGCGCCGACGCTGGCGGCATAGCTGCCGGGATCGCCGACGGTATGGGTCAGCGCAGCCCCCACATCCGGCAGAATGTCCTGGTAGACCGCCTGGATCTCCGCATACTCCTCCAGAGAGATGGTGCGCACGGAGGGATTATACGGCAGGTTCACCGTCATGGTCTGCTTCGCGCCGCCGGGCATGGTGGCCTCGTAGACGTAGGTCTCCACCGGCAGGGCATAAAGCACCACGCTGTCCAGGCCCGCCATGGTGGAATACTCCACCTCATACTCGATGGAAGAGCTCTGCTGCGTCTCCCAGGTGAAGCTGTTGTTGATGGAAGCCTCCGCCTCCGCGTGGGCCAGCTCCACCCCCAGGATGGAGAAGGACTGCTCCCAGCTGGTGTAAGCGCCCACGGAGAAGGAGTTCGTATAGCCCGAGCTGCTGCCGGAGCCGTGGCTGGCGCTGTACGAGGTCTTGGACTCGATCATCTGGCTGTCGTCATCGTCATTGGCCAGATCCGCATAATAGGGCGGGGAGGCCAGCACCGCCAGCACCTCGGGGTCTGCATAGGTATAGTAGTGCTTGCCGGTGTACTGGAGCACGATGGTGTCGTTATCCGTATTGGGCAGGCAGAAGGGAACGGCCCGGGGCGTCATATACGCCTCGCCGTTGACCATGCCGGAATAGGAGGGATCGGCGTACTGGTTGTACACATTGCTCACCGTGCGGCTCTGCCCGCTGCCGCCGAAGCTCAGGATGTCGAGATACTGGTTGTCGCGGTAATCATAAGCCCAGTTGTTGAAAGTGAAGAAGTCGATATCGCCGTGGCCGTGCAATTTGGAGTCGCTCTCATCCATCCAGATGGGGGTCCGGCTGACGCCGACGACCTCCTGGCCATTGCCGGTGAAGTCCGCCGCCCGGGCGCCCCATTCGACAAAGAAGAGCCCTTTATTGATTGGAGAGTTCGTATTGTTGTTGTACTGGAACATATTGGCATCCTTATCCACCAGATCCAGCACCTCAATGCCGCCGGTGCCGTACCGGAGGATAATGCTGTCCATGTAGATGCAGGGGCCTTCCCCGATGCCATAGAATTTGCCCACGGTCAGGTTGGCCGCCGTGTAGGGCAGGCTCGTATAGTCTTTATCATTGGTCTGGGTGAGGTTGGGCCAGCTGCCATCCGTGGGGTTCACGTTCTGGGCGGCCAGCCGTTCGAAGCCCGTGCCGTTCCAGCCGTAGATGGCAAGATACCGGGCGTCCCGGTTGGTGGTACTGCTGCTGCCGCCCACGATCAGTTCATTGCGGCCGTCGTTGTCCACGTCCCCGGCGGTCAGGCCCGCCCGGTACACCGTCCCCAGGGACAGCTCATAGCTGCGGGTCATCATCTGGCCGTTGTCCGCGCCCATGAGCACCACGGCCTGGCTGGCGGCGTTTTTATCGCTGCCGTACTTATAGTAGCCGTAGGAGATGGCCAGATCGTCGATGCCGTCCTTGTCGATGTCCGCCGCCGCCAGGCTCACCATATTGGGAACCAGGCCGTCGGTCTTGGGCAGGTCGCGCGTCCACGCCTTCTGCCAGTTGCTGTTCGTCAGGAACGCGTCGCCGGAGGTTTTCTGCAGCTTCCAGACGGTGACGGCGGGGGTCCGGTAATTGCCGTCATACACGGCGATCTCGTCGATGCCGTCGCCGTCAAAGTCGCCCACGGCCAGATCCAGATAGTTATAGGGCGTGTAAGGATCCGTGAAGTGGTTGTCCTTTTTGTCATCGTTGTTTCCGACGGCGCCGAAGAGCCCGCTAATAGTACTTCCCATATACCGATTGTTCACCGGATCTCCGGTGTAGAGACACAGATGGTTGGTGTATGAACTTTTATACCGGCTAAAGTAGGTAAGAATGGCTACGTCCTTCTTCAGACCATTGTTGTCCGTGGAGAAGTTGCCCTCCACGGTCAGCACGGCGTCGCCGGAGAGCTTGGGGTCTTTGGAAGTGGCGCTCTGAAAGAAATCGCTGAGACTGCCTCCGGTAGCCGTGCCGTTGCCAACAAGAGACACGGCGGACTGGGGGTCTTGATCGCTTTTGCCGTCCTTATGGTTGCTGTTTGCGTTCAATACAAACAGCTCATCCACCTCCGCCAGGGTGGCGAAGGTCTTGCCGAAGGGGGTGCCCGTAATGCCCTCCTCCTGCTCATAGCCCTCCGGGGCCTTGGTGTCGAAGCCCAGGGCATCAAACACGGTGCGGCTGGCATCGCTGCTGCCGGTCTGGGCGGCAAAGGCTGCCGTGGGAACCAGGCTCAGGCACAGCAAAAGCGCCAGAACACCGGACACGATCCGCTTTCCCGGCCGCCGGAGTGCCGGAGCATGGGCCCCGGCCCATGCCGTGATTCGTTGCTTCATGCGTGAGTTCCTCCTTTTGTTGTGGGCTTTTATAAGCCGTTGGCGAATTGATTGACCTCATATTCCGCCAGGTCGTAGGGATAGCCTTCCGCATCCGTCCAGCGTATGGTATATCCATCCGTCACGGCGGAGCGCCAGACCGTTTCATCCCGCAGGGCCGCGAAACGCGGGCTTTTCAGTTTGGGCCGCATGTTCAGCAGCGTGGCGCTGCCGCTGGTCCAGTCCACCCGCAAAATATAGTCCCCTTGCGCCGCTACAGACTTGATGGGAGGCCCTGACATCCAAATCACCATCCTTTCCCACTGAATATAGACTTCTGCTGTATAATTTTACTATACCGGCCCACCCCGAAAACGGTAGGGTAATGATTACCCCAATTCCGGCGGCTGCTCCTATCTTTTGGGTACAAATCCCGTTCATTCCCGCAAAATCCAAGCATATAAAAAACAACCGGCCAGTCTTCCCCTTTGGGGCCGACCGGCCGGTTGTTTTCTTGTTTCCTCATTCGGTTTTCAGGGAGCTGCTTCCTCCAGCACCACCAGAACCCCGTCTGCATCGGTCCCGGCTCCGTCCGGGTCCTCCGTCGGAGCCGACGGATACAGCGCCCGGATTTGTTCCAGCGTGTCGCCCGGCAGCAGATAGACCGCCGCGCCGTCTTCCCGGACGGAAGGCGTCTGCTCCTTCAGGCGGGCGCACAGCGCCTCCGGCAACTGCTCCGCCTCCGCCGCGGTCAGCGTCACGGAGGCCGGACGCGCCGCGTCCTCTTTCACCGGTCCCTGCTCCATCCGCATCTTGGCGCTGGCGGAGGGATCCTCCTGCCCCTGGGCCATCTGGGGCGACACCGGTGCGCTCTGTCCCGCCCCGGCATTTTCAAAATTATCCGGGCGTGCCGCTTCATCCGCCGCGCTTGCAGCGGCGGAATAGGACTGGACCGTCAGTGCTTCCCCGCTGCCGGCCCCCGTTGCGCCGTTCTCGTTCGCCTGCATCCGCCCAAGGCCCACCGCAAGCACCAGGCAGGCCGCCAGTGGGACCAGTACCGCGCCCCAGCGCTGCCGGCGGCGGGTCGGGCGCGCCTCCTCCCGGATCGCCGCGCAGATTCCGTCGGCCAGCCCCTCCGGCAGCTCGGTCTCCTCCAGCTCCGGGAAGCCCTCCCGCAGCTGCCGCAGCGTGCGTGCATAAGCCCGGCAGGCCGGGCATACCGCCAGATGCGCCTGCAGTCGGGCACATTCCTCCGGCGTCGCCTCTCCGTCCAGTTCGGCGTTGAGCAGCTCTTCATATTCCTTGCAGCAGTTCATGAGCGCCCCTCCTTCTTTACCGGTTCAGACGGATGCTTTCCGGAAAAGTTCCCATCGGCGCATAAAAACCTGCTCAGCTGCCGCCGCCCCCGGCTGATCCGGGACTTTACCGTGCCCAGATCCAGCTCCAGCGTCCGGGCGATCTCGTCATAGCTGAGCTGGTGCATCTCCCGCAGGACCAGCACCTCCCGGTACTCGGGGGTAAGCGTCTCCAGCCCCCTGCGGACCGCCTCCCGCAGCTCCTGCCGCTCCAAAAGCTCCTGCGGACCGGCCGCCCGGTCCGGCAGCTCCATAAAAAGGTCCTCATCATCCAGCGACGGGCCGGCCGCCGCGCGATGGCGCTTTTCCCGCCGCAGCAGGTCCAAACTGGCGTTTCGGGTCAGACGATAAAGCCAGCTGGAAAAGCTGGCCTCGCCGCGAAAGTCCGGCAGCCCCCGCCAGGCGGAAAAGAAAGCCTCCTGCACCGCCTCGGCCGCATCCTGCGGGTCCCCGCACAGCGCCAGTGCCCATGCGTAGGTTCGCTTTTCATAGGCGCGCACCAGCGCCTCAAAGGCATCCGGGTCCCCCCTCTGCGCAGCGGCAACCCAGCGCTCTTCCTGCGAAAAAAGCTTCATTTGAGATCCCGTTTAATTCCTTTCGTGATTCGGTAAACATCTTCCAGCGTGTTCATCTGCACGATCTGCTCTTTATAATAGCCCGCATGGGGAACGCCCTTGAGATACCAGCAGTAATGCCGCCGTGCCTCCAGCACGGCCACCCGTTCACCCCGGGCCGCGGCCGTCTGCTCGATCTGGCGGACCACCGTGTCGCAGCGCTCCGCCAGCGGCGGCAGCGGCGGGATCGGCTCGCCCGCAAGGGCGGCCCGCGCCTGGGCAAACAGCCAGGGATTTCCGAAGCAGCCCCGGCCGATCATGGCCATGTCCGCCCCGGTCACCCGGAGGATCCGCACCGCATCCTCCGGTTTAAAAATATCTCCGTTGGCGATGACCGGAATGGAAAGTGCCTCTTTCACCGCACGAATGCAGTTCCAGTCCGCCTGACCGCTGTACATCTGGGCCCGGGTCCGGCCGTGCACCGTCACCGCACTGACACCGGCCTGCTCCAGCATGCGCGCCAGCTCCACACAGTTGCAGCTGCCAAGATCCCAGCCCCGGCGGATCTTGGCCGTCACCGGGACCGGCGACGCCTTCACCACCGCCTCGGCAATCCGGGCCGCCTTCTCCGGGTCCTTCATCAGGGCGGATCCGTCTCCGTTGTTTACGATCTTCCCCATGGGACAGCCCATATTCAGATCCACCACGTCCGCCCCGGAAAGCTCCTGCGCGATCTGGGCCGCCTCTGCCATGCAGACCGGATCGCTTCCGAAGATCTGCACGGCAAATGGCCCCTCCCCAGGGAAGGGCTGCAGCAGCGTGCGGGTCTTCCGGTCCTGATAGCAAAGTGCCTTGGACGAGATCAGTTCCGTGCAGGTATAGCCCGCCCCCTGCTCGGCGCAGATCTGACGGAAGGCAGCGTCGGTCACGCCTGCCATAGGGGCCAGCGCCAACTGAGTGGAAAGGGTAACGGAACCGATCTGCATGGTAGTGCTCCTTTTTTGGAAGTGATTCCGCGGCTTCGGACGTCGCCGGAACGCGGCCGCGGTTTTGTTCAGCATAGCACACCCTGCGGAAAAAGTCCATGCGCATCCGCCTGCTTTTCACGGCTTCAGACACCGGGCCAAACCAGAGCGGAAGGGTTCCGCAAACAGGCGGAAAGCTGCAGAAATTATAACATTTCCCTTGACATTTGCATGGAATCCTGTATAATAATAGGGCTTGCAGTATGCAGGCAAATCCTTGCTCTCATGAAAGATGAGGGCCATTTGTCCAAAAGGAGGTGCAAACATGGCAAAGATTTCTGCCAATTATGAGGTCGTTTATATCATCGACCCTGCACAGGGAGAGGAAGGCATCGCCGCTCTGGTGGCTAACTTCAAGGCCCTGGCCGAGCAGAATGGTTCCGCTGTCGAGGTGGAAGAGTGGGGTACCCGCAAGCTGGCTTATCCCATCAACTACAAGAACGAAGGCTACTACGTTCTGATGACTTTCACCAGCGAACCGGCATTCCCCCGCGAGCTGGATCGTAAGCTGCGTATTACCGACGGCATCATGCGTTCCCTGATCGTCTGCAAGGGCGAGTAAGAAGAGGAGCCTATCATGCTGAATAAAATCATGATCATGGGTCGTTTGACCCGGGATCCCGAACTGCGCCGCACCCAAAGCGGCACCCCCGTCACGTCCTTTTCCCTTGCGGTGGACCGGGACTTCAAGTCCCAGTCCGGCGAGAAGGAAACCGATTTTATCGACGTGGTGGCCTGGCGTTCCACGGCGGAATTCGTCAGCAAGTACTTCACCAAGGGCCGCATGGCCGTGGTAGAGGGCCGGCTGCAGATCCGCGACTGGACCGACAAGGACGGCGGCAAACGCCGCAGCGCCGAAGTCGTGGCGGACAATGTTTATTTCGGTGATTCCCGGCGGGACAATGCGGACAGCTCCTATGGGTCCGCCCCCGCATACGGCGCTCCCGCCGCCGGCCGCAGTGCCGCTCCGGCAGAGCGCGGTTATTCCGACTTTTCCGAGATCGGCGAGGAAGACGGCGAGCTGCCCTTCTGAGCACGGAACAGTCTCCGAAAAATTTATAAAGGAGGAACCTCTTCATGGCTATGGATCGTGAGTCCAGACCCGCCCGTCCGATGCGCGGCAAGCGCCGTAAGGTTTGCCAGTTCTGCGTCGACAAGTGCGAGTTCATTGATTATAAGGACGCCGCTAAGCTGCGCCGCTTTGTTTCCGAGCGTTCCAAGATTCTGCCCCGCAGAACCACCGGCACCTGCGCCATGCATCAGCGTCAGCTGACCGAGGCCATCAAGCGTGCCCGTCAGATCGCTCTGCTGCCCTACGTGACCGACTAATCTGTAAGAATCCGTCCGTCTCAAAAGAGACGGGCGGATTTTTTCTTATGTCTGCGGGGCTTGCCGCCGTGCCGGGCCGTATGGTAAAATAAAAAAATTATGAAAACGGAGGGGATCTTTATGCGGCGTGCGGAACGAGAAGTGACGGAGCCTTCTCAGATCCGGAGGATTTTGGAGGAGGGGACGGTGCTGCACCTTGCCATGCACGGCGGCGCATATCCGTATCTTCTTCCGGTCAACTATGGGTTCACCCTGGACGAAAGCGGGCTGACGCTGTTCTTCCACGGTGCCGGCGAGGGGCGTAAGGCCGCGCTTCTTGCCCAGGACGCCCGCGTCTGTGTGGAGATCGACTGCGCACACCAGCTGATCCCCGCCCGGGACGGGCTTCCCTGCTCCGCCAGCTATGCCTATGCCAGCCTCGTCGGCCAGGGGGATGCCCGGCGGCTGGATGATCCCCGGGATAAGGAGGCCGCCCTGGCCGCCATCGTATCCCATTACGGCGTGGCCCCCGGCCCGTTCGCTCCGGAAATTCTGGCGCGGACCGCTGTCTATCGGATCCGGGTGGAATCCTATCAGGCCAAATGCCGGCCGGCCCTTCCCAACTGAACCGTCCCCGGTCCGGGAGTCGCCTTCTTTTTCTTTCAGGCTCCGGACATCGGAGTCCATTCCATAACACGATAAAGAGCCGCTGCGATCTTCGCAGCGGCTCTTTTGGGTCCTTTCGGATCTTTACTTTTTCAGCACGCGCTTGATCCGGGCCTTTACCTCCGGTGTCAATACATGGGCCGCCGCCCGCACCGGAGCCGGCGGCAGCTTCAAAAACTGCCTGCGCACCCGTGCAAAGGGCTCCATCTGATAGGCGGCAAAGAAGGCCGTCCGGTCCGCCGGCCGGGCAATGGGCGAAGCCAGGCGGGGATTGCCCGCAATGGCCCGCTCCGGCGGGAACGGGACCCGCCCCAGCGGCAGCCGGTCAAACACATGGCTGGCATGCGCCGTATTGATCATCAGCAGCGAAACGCCCTGCAGCTGCTGCTCCGGCAGCTCGTCCGGACGCAGGCCCCAGAAATCGCCCAGCGTAAAGTCGCCCACCCGGTTCATGGACGTATAGGGACACTGATAGCACGAAGGACGCAGGAACAGCGCCCGGCCGAAGGCCCGGCCGAATTCCGTGTGAAACAGCGGGGCCGAGTCCACCGCTCCGTCGGCGTACAGCAGCGTCAAATGACTGTCCTTCCAGCCGGTCACTTTATTGCGGAAGCGAACGCCCTTGATGGCCTTCTTTTTCTCCTGCTCGGTCAGGCGGACCAAATCCTCCCACACGCCGGGAGACGGCACCCCGTGGCAGACCAGATCGCAGGTCGTCAGATTTTCCGGCCGCTCCCCCAGGAACCGGTAAAGGCCGTCCACCTGACAGGGCGTTCCGGAAAAGAGCACGGGCCGGGTCTTGAGCAGCTCCTTCACCTCCTGATAGGTGTTGCCCAAGTCGCTCTGCACATATTTCGCGCCCCGCAGCCGCCACAGGTCCTTTTTCTGAAAGCAGGCAATGTGCCGCAGGTGCTGCCGGTCATCCATTGCCGCGCCGAACACCACGCCGCCGCTCTCCAGGGTATCCTCCGCCAGGGCCGAAAACACCCCGCCGGAGGTGGAATCCCGGCGAATGAGCTCATCCCGGTTCCAGGCGGCAAACACGGCCGGCAGCTGCCTGCGCTCCCGCTGGTTCAGCACCGGGCAGACGGCCGTACACGCCCCGCAGTGGACGCAGCGCGCAGGATCCACACGGGGGTAAAGAAATCCCTCTTTATCCCGCTCCATTTCAATGGCTCCGGTCGGGCAGCCGCTGCGGCAGGCGTCGCAGCCCGTGCAAAGGCTGTGATCCGCCAGCTTCGGCAGACCGCTTGCTTCCTCCGCCGTTTTCAGCGACGCCTCCCCTTCGCAGGGACGGCCGGCCAGCGCGTCAGCAAGATAGGCAAGGGAGCTGCCCCGGGCCTCTTCCAGCCGCCGCTCCACCGCCGCATAGTCGATGAGGATGCCCAGATCGTCCGTATCCCCCTTGCCGATGATCCGCCCGGTCAGGCCCAGCGTGCTCAGCAGGCTGTACGTCCGGGAGCGTTCCGGCGCAGCCATCTCGCTGGGGGCCACCGCCGTAAAGAAGGGCTTTTGGAACTGAACGGAAAACACCGTCCCGTGGAAGGAGTTGGTACACACATAGCTGGCCGAACGGAACAGACTTAAAAATTCCGCCGGACCGGCGCTCATCACGCAGTGGGCTCCGGGATGCACCTTCTGCCGGATCCCGCACAGCTGCACCACCGGCAGCCCGGTCTCCGCGGCCAGACGCTCGATATACGGACTCAGCGCCCCGGGCTTGCTGATGCAGTAGCACAGGATATATCCGTCCGGAAACAGCGGCGGTGCCGCCAGAGCCGCCCACTGCTCCTGCCGCAGCAGCAGCGTGGGATCCAGCACCACCGGAACTTCCCGACCGGTAATTTCCCGCACGATCTGCTGCCCCTGCCGCTCCCGCACGGCGATGTGGGAAAAGCCGGCCAGGTAGGTCCGCAGCTCCTCCGTCATGCCGTCGGGGATCGAAGGGATGCCGAACGACGGCGCGTAGGCGATCTTCCGCCCGGGGGCAAATGCGCCGAAATAAACCGGGTCAAAGCGGCCGTCGGGAAAAATCTTCGGATTCCAGATCTGGTCGCTGCCGGAGAGATACACATCATAGGCAGGGCAGTTGTTCCGCAGCTCGTCAAAGCTTTCATAGCGGTGCCCGGTCAAGGAAAGATGCTCGGCTGCAAACCGCTCAAATCGGTCGTACCGTGTCTTGAGCACGTTATAATGCAGGGCCGTATGCACATCCGACGCAGCCGCATGGACGGAGGACGGCTTTTGAAACAGTGCATTGTCCTGATGCACATAGTAGTTGATGATTTCACACTCGCTGCCCAGCGAACGCACCGCCTGCTGCGTGGCACAGGCCTGGAGCACCGCCCCGTAATGGTGAATATGATAAAAGGTCGTTAAACCGGTTTTCAAGGAGCGTCCTTCCTTTCGTTTATCCGTTCCGCACCGGGAGGGGACTGCCCGCCCGGCCTGCCGTCTCACTGCTCATCCAGCAGCGCCGCCGGATCCCTGGGGACCAAAAGATCGTCCTCCGCCACCCACTCGGCGACGGGCACCTCTTCAAACTCCTCCGGCGTGCGGCGAATGATCACCTTCTCAAGTCCGGAATTGATCACTAGGCGGCGGCACATGGCACAGCTGGTGGCATCCTCCAGCAAACGTCCGGTCTGGGCATCCTTCCCCACAAGATACAGCGTGCCGCCCACGATGTCCCGCCGGGACGCGGAAATAATCGCGTTGGCCTCGGCGTGGACGCTGCGGCAAAGCTCATACCGCTCGCCGCGGGGGATCTTCAGGACCTGGCGGGAGCAATATCCCATATCCGTGCAGTTGGCCCGGCCCCGGGGCGCGCCGTTATAGCCGGTGGCAATGATCTCATCATTTTTGACGATGATGGCGCCGTAGACCCGGCGCAGGCAGGTCGCCCGCTCCAGAACGGTCTCGGCAATATCCAGGTAATAGTTTTCCTTGCTGATTCGGCTCATACGCGCACCTCCCGCAATTTTGGAACACTCCTATTTTACAACAGCTTGTCTGCATTTTGCAAGTCGCAGCCGGCATCAAGCTTTTCCGGACCGGACGGCGATCAGCTCCGCCGCCACGGAGACGGCAATCTCCTCCGGCGTTTCGGCGCCGATGGCCAGGCCGATGGGCGCGTGCACCCGCGCATACTCCTCCGCCGTGAAGCCGGCGGCCAGCAGCCGCTCCCGGCACAGCGCCAGCTTCTTGCGGCTTCCGATGCAGCCCAGATACCGGGCGCCGCTGCGCAGCGTCCGGGAAAGCACCTCATAATCCGCCAGATGGCCCCGGGTCATGATCACCACATAATCGTCCGGGCTGATCTGCACCTGCTCCTGCAGGCAGGCAAAGTCCCCGCAAAGGACCCGCTCTGCCCCCGGAAAACGCGTCCGGTCGGCAAATTCCGGCCGGTCGTCGTAGATCACGGTCCGAAAGCCCACCCGCTCCAGCACCGGTGCCAGAGCCTGGGAAACATGCCCCCCGCCGAAAATATACACAAGGCCGGCCCGGGCAATGGGAATGGACAGCCAACGCTCCTCCCCTTCCGCCAATACGGAGCGGCCGGTCAGCAGCGTTCCGCGCAGCGCCGCCGGTATGCGCGCATCTTCGGCCGAAGCCACCAGCGTCTCCCGGACCGCATCTCCATCCAGCCGGCGGACCAGCCAGGCGCTTTCGCTCCCCCCGGCGGCCCGCTCCGCCGCCCGCATCACCGCGGCTGCGGAACCGTCTGCCGGCAGATATTGAAAATGGACCGTCACATCGCCGCCGCAGACCATGCCCAGGCTGGCCGCGGCCCCGGGCGTAAAGCAGTAAGCCCGGGATGTGCTCTCCCCCCGGCTCAGCAGCTGGCCTGAGAGCTTCTGGCTCTCATATTCCACGTTTCCTCCGCCGATGGTCCCGGCGCTGTGTCCGTCCTGAAACACCGCCATCATCGCCCCGGCATGCCGGGGCGTGGAACCGCCCGAACGCAGAATGCTGACCAGCATGACCGGCCGTCCCGCCTCCAACTCCTCCGCCGTCTGCCTGAAAAATTCCCGCATGGACGCCGCTCCCTTCCTTTTTTGAACTAAACCCCTGCCGCTGAACCGTCCCTTCCGTCGGGCCGCCGCAGAATTTTTTCTGATTTTACCATCTCACACCGCATTTGACAAGGAAATCCCTCTGATCTTGCGAAAACGCCTTGACTTTCCCGCACCCGCGCGCTTACAATGAAGCGTTGACGTCGAAGGAGGTGCTTTTATGCAGAAAAATACGGAGCGTTCCATGCTGCTTCAGGGCACCATCCTGGCCGCGGCCGGCGTGCTGACCAAGGTCATCGGCTTTCTTTACCGGGTCCCGATGGCGAACCTTCTGGGCAACGCCGGCAACGGGATCTACTCGGTCTCCTACGGGATCTATAACATTGCCCTGACGCTGTCCTCGTGCAGCATGCCCCTGGCCGTATCCAAGCTGGTCTCCGCGCGGATCGCCCGGGACGATGAGGCCGGCGCCCGGCGGGCCTTTCGGGATGCCCTGCTGTTTGCCGCCCTGGCCGGTGCTCTGGCTGCGGTGCTGCTGTTTGCGGGCGCCGACTCCTTGGAGGCTCTTTATCACCGGCCCGGACTGGCCAAGCCCCTCCGGATCCTGGCGCCCACCACCTTTGTGGTGGCCCTTCTGGGGACCTTTCGGGGCTGGTTCCAGGGGCACGGCAGCATGATCCCCACCGCCGTCTCCCAGATTTTGGAGCAGATCTTCAATGCCTTTGTCAGTGTGATCGCCGCCTGGCAGCTGACCCGGATCTATGCTTCCGATCCGCAGGTATCCGCCTACGGGGCCGCCGGCGGCACGCTGGGCACACTGGCCGGCGCCGCTGTGGGGCTGATTGTGGTCGGATTCTGGTTTTTCCGGACGACAGCTGCCCGCCGCCCCCGCATCACTGCTCCGGAGGAACCCCACGCCCTGATCCTGCGTCAGCTGATCTTAACGGTGATCCCCGTAATCCTCAGCCAGACCATCTATCAGATTGGCTATACCCTGGACGACTTTCTCTTCGGCAACCTGATGGCTCTGCGCGGTCTGGCCGACGCCGCCATCAGTGCGCTGCAGGGCGTCTTCAACACCCAGTATAACCAGCTGGTCAATCTGCCGGTGGCGGTCGCCACGGCCCTGGCCGCCTCCACCATTCCCGGGATCGTTTCCGCGTCGGTATCCGGTTCCCGCCGGGAGGCGCACCGGAAGATGACGGCCGTGCTGAAGCTGAATATGGCCGTCGCCATTCCCAGCGCCGTGGGCATGGCCGTGCTGGCCCGGCCCATCATGCATCTGCTTTTCCCCAGTCTGGGGGAGTTGGAGGATCTGGCGGTACGCCTGCTGCAGACCGGTTCCTCCGCGGCTGTCTTCTACGCCCTATCCACCGTTACCACCGCCATTTTGCAGGCCAGCGACCATATGCGCATTCCGGTGCAGCACTGTGCCGTGTCCCTGGGCATTCACGGGCTGCTGGTATATGTGCTGCTGCGCTTCACGCCCCTGGGCGTGTACGGGCTGGTGATCGGCAACGTCTCCTTCCCGCTTCTGGTATCCGTACTCAACTGCCGCTCCCTGAGCCGGCTGCTGCGCTACCGCTGGAAGTACGCCCGCATGTTCGGCGTCCCCCTGACCTGCGCGGCCGGCATGGGCCTTTGCACCTGGGGCAGCTACCGTCTGGCCGCCCTGATCCTGCCCGCCTGGCTGGGGCTGGTGTTCTCGGTGATCCTGTCTGTCGCCGTTTACGGCTACCTTTTGCTGCGGCTGCATTGCTTTGCGGACCGGCAGCTGCTGGATCTGCCCATGGGCAGCCGGCTGCTGGCCCTCTCCAAACGGCTGGAGGGGCGCTGAGCCGCGTTCAGATGATTCATCGGAACGGCACCTTCGGTGGCCGTTCCCTTTTCATAAATAAGCCTATTACTCCGCTTGACTTTTTCAGCCGGTCTGCTATACTTTTGGAAAGAAGCGGTCCCGCTCCGTTTTTTTCACGCAGTAGTTAGGAATGCCTAACCGCGTGCTTCCCGCGGCCGGTCCGGCCCATATCCATTTTTTAAGAAAGGTCCTGATGAACAGCATGATCCAGACAACGATCCGCGTAAGCGGCATGCAGTGCAGCATGTGCGAAAGCCATATCAACGAGGCCGTGCGCAAGGCGTTCCCCTCTGTGAAAAAGGTCACCTCCTCCCATACCCGCGGAGAAACGGTGATCCTCTCGGAAGAGGAGCTGCCCGCACAGGCTCTGCAGAAGGCCATCAACGACACTGGGTACGAAGCCGGCGCCGTCACTGCGGCGCCCTATGAGAAGAAAGGTCTTTTCTCCATCTTCCACAAGTAAGCGCACCCGGCCACAGGCAGACTGCCGGAAGGCACCTTCCCGCAAAAGCCGGATCCCACTTTTCTTTTAAAAAAACAGTCGCCGGACAGAAGGTTCTGTCCGGCGGCTGTTCGTATGTGGTTCAGGAGGGTCCGCTCAGCTGCGCACGGGCAGCGAGCTGCGGATCTCCGTCCCGATCTCGCCCCGCAGAGCGGCACGCAGATTGGAAAGGGAGGTAATAATGGCCCTGCGCTTGGGATCGTCCCGCACAAAGTCGATGGACGCTTCCACTTTGGGCAACATGCTGCCCGGGGCAAACTGTTCCTGCGCGATGTAATCCTCCATGGTGGACACATCCACCCGGTCCAGCGGGCGCTGCTCCGGCGTACCCCAGTTGATGGATACCTGGTCCACAGCCGTCAGCAAAAACAGCGCGTCTGCGTCGATCAGCCGGGCCAGAGCCGCCGAGGCATAATCCTTATCGATCACCGCCGGCACACCCTGCAGCCGTCCATCCTTGGAAATGACGGGGATCCCGCCGCCGCCGCAGGCAATCACCTGGCAGCCGCTGTCGATCAGATGCAGAATGACATCCTTTTCAATGATGTCCCGGGGCTTGGGCGAGGGCACCATTCTGCGGTAGCCCCGGCCGGCATCCTCTTTAAACACGTATCCATCCCGCGCCAGCAGTTGGCTCTCTTCCCGGGTGTAAAAACTGCCGATGGGCTTGGTGGGATTCTGAAACGCCGGATCCTCTTCGCTGACCAGCACCTGCGTCACGACAGTAGCCGGCTGGCGGTCGATCCCCCGGGCCTTCAGCTCCTCGCCCAGCACGTTTTGAATGTGATACCCGATGTACCCCTGGGTCATGGCGTCGCACTCCGGCAGCGGCATGTTCGGAACCGGCTGGCCGGCCCGGTGGGTATATTCCATGGCCAGATTGACGGATCCGACCTGGGGGCCGTTCCCGTGCACCAGCGCCACCGTATGACCATCCGCGATGAGATCCGCCACCGGATGCATCGCTTCATGCAGCATGGAAAGCTGCTCTTCCGGCGTGGTGCCCAGGGCATTGCCGCCGATTGAAACAACGACTTTCATTTGGTCCTCTGATCCTCCTCTGTTAAAATGCCAGCAGTGCTTTTTCAAAGCACTCCACAGGCGGGTGCACAATTCCGGCGCCCACCTGGCCGATCCCCGCCTCTTTGTGGGCGATGCCGGTGTTGATGACCGGCAGGATCCCGCTGGCGATCACTTTGCATACGTCGATTCCCGTGGCACTGCCCCGGAAGTCCAGAGGCGGCAGGAAAAAGCTTTCGCTCTCGGTCTCGGTGATCTCATACATCTGCTCGCTGTAATGCAGGGCGTCTGCAACGCTGCCGCCCACAAACTGCACGATGGCCGGGGACGCCGCCATGGCGAAGCCGCCGATCCCGCAGGTCTCTGTGATGGCGCTGTCGCCCAGGTCCAGGGCCTCGTCCTCTTCCGTATAGCCCGGGAACAGGAGGCCCTCCACCCGCTGGGCCGGTCCGGTGAACCAGCAGTCGGCCGGCATTCCGCTGACGCGAATGCCAAACTCCACGCCGTTGCGGGCCATGGTGGTGACGATGGTGGAGCCGGGAACGCCGTGAGCGGCATCCAGCGTGCACTTGCACGCCGCCATGGAGAGGTTGAGATAATAGTGCTCGTTGCCGCGGATGAACAGGATCGCCCGGTCCTTGGCCTCCTGGGGCACTTCCGCCTTCATGAAGTAGGGCAGCAGGTCCCGCAGCATCAGGGCGGTGGTCGCCTTGTTGCGGTTGTGGCACTCGTCGCCCATGGACAGGCCCTGGGACGTCAGGTTTTTAAGATCCACCCCGCCGGAGAGCTTGATCACTTCCCGCATAACGGGGAAAAATTCCTTCTGAATGTAGCGCAGCCGGTCCAGCACCTCCGTGCTGTTCGCGCCGAAGCGCAGCACCTTGCCCAGGCCCTCGTTCACATTGGCGTAGCTGCGGTTTCCGTACGTGGTGTTTTCCACGATATGGACCGGCATGGAGGCCGAGATGATCCCTGCCATGGGACCCACGCAGCTATGCTCGTGGCAGGGGGCGAAGGTGATCTGCCCGGAGCGGGCCAGAGAGTCCGCGCTCTCCGGGTTTTCTGCCAGCCCCTCATAAATCAGGGCACCCTGTACCGCCCCCTGCATGGGGCCGCACATGTTTTCATAGGCGATGGGCGGACCGGCATGCAGAATCGTGGTGGGCGTCATGCCGGGAACCACATTCAGCGCCAGATCCATTCCGATCCACACGGCCCGGGATTTCTTGATGCGCGCCGCCGCCTCCGCGTTGGCTGCCTCCCGCTCGGGGTTTTCCATCAGTCGGTCCAGCGCCGCGATGACCTGCTGGTTTCCGCCGGCCACAGGCTTCCAATCCACCTGTGCACAGGTCACATGCTGCTTTTCCAGCTCCGTGCGGAACATGGGCGCGCCCACATTCAAAAGCTTCAGATTTTCGAACATCGCCATCAGCTCCTTTTTTCCACTGTGATCTGCAGCGCCATGGTCACCGCGTGCAGATTGCTCTTCGCAATCAGGACGCCTGCTTCCTCCAGGGCCCGGTTCTGTCCGGCAAGACCCTGATAATCCTGATCCGTGCCTTGCACGTATCCCACAAACGTCACGGTGCGGCCTTCCTCCCGGCACCGGGCCTGGGCCGTGCGGATCGCGTCCAGCGTCACGCCCACCGGGTCGGCATTGGAGCCGTAGCCGATCTCAAAATCCAGCAGAATTACGGCCGTCTCCGGGTCCGCAGCCTCCTGCAGGATCCGGTCGCAGCGCAGGCCCGGCTCGATCATGGGATGGGGCCGGCCTACCGTGAAGATATCGTCACCCAGGTCGATCATGCAGTGGCCCCGGCTGGTCATGGGATCCTCCAGCTTCTGCTCGGGCTTTTTCGCCACGTTGCTGTATACCTCATGGGAAACCTTGGCGCACTCCGCCACGGCCTCCGCCGTCAGCGTGCCGCCGCAGTACAGGCCCCGGACGTACTTCTGCTCCGGCTTCAGCGCCGCGGCCGCCGCCTGGATGGCCGCTTCGTCGATGGGGAAGGTCGTCCCCTTGGACGCCGGAGCCCGCTCTCCGCGAACAGCCGCCACCGCCTGAATCGCCGCGTCTTCCAGACTGGCCGCCCAGATGGCGTCCGTACCGTCCAGCAGCTCCGGCGTGCCGGCGATGAAGCAGACCACCACCGGCTTGGTGCAGGTCTTGATCCGGGCCACCATCTTCTCGGCCACTTCGCGTACCGGCGGCTTGGAGATCACCACGATGACCTCCGTATCCGGATCCGCGTCCAGAAGGTTGATGCCGTCCAGCATCATTCGGCCGCCGATCGTGGCGGACAGGTCCCGGCCGCCGGTTCCGATGGCCTGGGAAATGCCTTCGCCCAGACGGTCCACCAGTACGCAGACCTCCTGCAGTCCCGTTCCGGAGGCGGCCACCATGCCGATCCGGCCCCGGCGGACCTGATTGGCAAAGCACAGGCCCACACCGCCCAGAATCGCCGTGCCGCAGTCCGGCCCCATCACCAGAAGCCCCTTTTCATGGGCCAGCGTCTTGAGCTCCAGCTCCTGCTCAACGGTAACGTTGTCCGAAAACAGCATCACATGCATATCCCGCTTCAGGGCCTCGCGGGCCTCGCGGGCGGCAAACTCACCCTTGACCGAAATGACGGCCAGGTTCAGCTCCGGCTCGGCCTTTTTGGCCTCGGCAATGGTGTGATACACCGTTTCCTTCGCCGCACCACCCTTCTTCTCATGCAGCAGCGCATCCATCTGTTCATACGCGCTGCGGCACTGCTCTTCGCTGCCGGCCCGGATCGCAATCATCAGGTCGTTGGGACCGGCCTCTTCCAGGCCATCCCGCAGCAGCCCGATCCGCTCCAGCAGTCCCCGGTTCATGGGGGTGCCCATGGAAACCACCGCATCGACGACGCCATCCATCTTTTTAAGCTTATTGGACAGCGTCATCAAGGTAACGGAATCATAATACGTGTCCTTCTGACACACCAAAAAATCCGCCATAATCACCCTTCTTCTGTTAATTTCATCCGCGGGCAAGCAGGATCCGGCACCCAGCCTCCACCCCGCTGAGCATATCCCAGCCGGAAGAAGCCCCGTAATGCACCACCCTGTCTGCCGTCTCTTCCCAGGTTCTCTCATCTGCACCGGCCGGCTGAAAAAGCGCCCCGATCAGCGCCAGCAGGCTGGTGCGAAAGCGTCCGTCTGCGGCGGCGCTCAGCATGGCCCCTCCCACATCCGTGGTCAGCCCTTCCGTGTGCGCCACGGCCCGCCGCAGGGTCCCCACGGCCGGATCATCTGCCCCGCCGGCACACCACAGGGCCGCCAGGCAGCCCGTCAGAAAATCGTCGCCGCTGGGCGTCAGCCCCATTCCCAGACCGATCAGGCTGCCGGCTGCGCAGGAAAGCCGTTCCGGCGTCTGCAGCGCCGCCTCCTGCAGGAAACGGGTCCGTTCGTTCAGGGCTTCCTGCAGGGCGCTCCCCGCAGAGGAAGGCTTCCGATCCCGGAGCAGCGTCTCTACCCTCGCCGCTCCGGATCGAAGCACAGCCGGCCCCGGCGGCCGGGTGCAGGGTGTCACGGCGCAGGAGATCCGGTCTGCACCGGTCCAATCCACCGTGAGCGCCCCCGCCAGCACCGTCTTCTCTCTTACAACAACCGGCACGCCGCGGCGGAGGCCCAGTTCCGGGGCCGCAAATTCCACCGCCGCGGACAAAACGATCCCGTTGGGGCCCAGATCGTCCGCCGGATTGAGCAGCGTGCACAGCACGCCGTTGTTCATACGAAGGTTCACACTGGAACGGTACACGCTGTGGACCGTTCCGGCGTCTGCGGACAGCAGGTCTTCCAAAGCGGCATCCATCCGCTTTGCCGCCCGTGCGGTCATACTGTCCGCCTCCCTTCCGATCGCGTCTTTTACTGTCCGATCTTTTCCTCTTCCAGCTCTTCCGCCAAGGCTTCCGGATCCAGTTCGTTATCCTGCTTGCGGTAAACCGTCATGATCAGCAGCACCACCATGGCGCCCAGATAGGCCACCGTCACCATGGGCGTGCAGTTGATGCCGAAGGTGCTGGAGTGAATAATGCCGAAGAAGGAGAGGAGCGCGCCGGCCAGGCAGTAAGCCGCAGCCTTCTTATAGCGCTTGTCGATGATGTAATAGACCGTTGCGGAAAGGACCATGGCGATGATAATATCGCCCTGGCTCAGCCGCTGCCAGCCCTCGAAGGGGACGCCGTTGCCGGAAAGCAGGCCGAAGCTGACGCCCACGGTGTTGCCCTGGGTCACGCCGCCCAGCGCCACGCTCAGTTCCGAGCCGGCCGATGCCAGCGCCGCGTTGACGGCGTTGATGGAGGAGTTGATCTTGGAGGTCAGGAAGCTGCCGATATAGGGCAGGAACGCCAGAACGACGGCCGGCATATGCCGGGGCTTCGTGGTGGAGAAGGCCTGTGTGCCAATGACCATGCCGATGTAGATCAGGATCGGCAACAGCGCCACCAGCGGGATCACTGCCGTGGCCAGTGCCATAATGCCGGTGAAGGACAGGATCAGGATCACAACGCCGGTGAGGATGGAGTAACCCACGCGGGCACCGGCGGCCTTCCAGCCGGGGTGACCGATGTAGATGATGGTGGGGAACACACCGCCCAGGAAGGAGCTCAGGATCGTCAGCACGGCGGGAACCGTCATGCACAGCGCCACGGGATAATGCTCGCCGGCGGCGTCCGCGCTTTCCAGGTTATCCATGCTCTCCAGGAAGTCGTAAATGCCCAGAGGAATGGCTGCGGGCAGATAGGGAGCGATGTAACCGAAGCCCTTGACAAACTGGCTGATCATCAGGCTGGGGAAGGGAATGTTGAAGTTGTGCACGGCATCTGCCACGGAGTCCGTGCTCATATAGCCGGTGGCCCAGGCCAGAATCGTGCCGATGAGGATTGCGAATGCGCCGGTGGGCATGTTGAAGGGCAGCCGCTTGTGAGCCAGCCAGCCCACCATCAGGATAATGAAGCACACAAGGCCGATGTAGGGCGTGGTGAACACTTCACCGATGGGGTTGCCGGAAATGAAGGTCAGCGCGAAGCCGGCCAGAGCTCCCAGCATAGCAGCGCGGGGCACGTTCTTCTTGATGATGGGGCCGGCAAAGGCGCCGATGAGCATGATCACGCCTTCCACAAAGTTCCACACCATACCGGTGGCCCAGGCCAGCATCCAGTCTTTGGTGGCAATGTAGGTGGGCAGGATCACAGCCAGCGCCACCGCGTAATAGTGGGGCACGCTCAGGCCGTACGGCATGGCCGTCACATCCGAGCGATTTTCCCGCACGGACATCTTCCGCGCAATATAGGCCAGCACGAAGTTACCCAGCGCGATGGCCAGTGCCGTGGCCGGTACGATTTTGCCGTACACGATGTCCGAGGGCATCGAGATCGCCACCGCCAGAAGGGCAATGGCCGTCAGGAAGTTGGTCAGCGAGTTGGAAAAAAGGCCGAAAAATCCGTTCAGGTCACCGCTGACCCACAAGGGTGTGCCCCGGACTTCTTTTGTGTTGCTGCTCATAATCTCTCCTCCTATTTTAATCCGCGGCTCAGCCCAGGGCCTTGATCACTTCGTCCGAAGTGGAGGTCCAACCAAAGATGCCGCCCTGCTGGTGAATGCTGCGCACCGTTGCTTCATGATCCGCCGGGTCGAACGCCGCCGAGCAGTCCCGCAGCAGCAGGCAGTCGAAGCCCCGGTCATTGGCCTCGCGGATGGTGGTGCTGACGCACACATGGGTGGTCACGCCGCAGACGATCAGCTTCTCAATGTTCCGGGTCCGCAGGATCAGCTCCAGATCCGTGGAATAGAACGCACCCTTGCCGGGCTTGTCGATGATGATCTCTCCATCGATGGGATAAAGCTCGTCCACAATGTCATGGCCGTATTCGCCGCGGACCAGGATCCGTCCCATGGGACCCATATCGCCGATACCGGCGCCCTGTTTCCGGCCGCGGTTCAGCTTGGCCGGCGGGCAGTCGCTCAGATCCGGGCGATGGCCCTCCCGGGTGTGAATCACCAGCATGCCCTTTTCACGGGCCGTGTCCAGCATTTTGCGCACATTGGGGATAATGCTGCGGGTCAGGGTAATGTCGTTGCCCAGCTTTTCACCGAAGCCGCCGGGTGCACAGAAATCCCGCTGCATATCGATGATGACCAGTGCCGTGTTCTCCAGAGAAAATTCATACTCGTAAGGGAGCGCCTGAACAGAATACGTTTTCATTGGGGTACCTCCTGTATTATTTTTTGTTTGGTCTTTTTTCTGTTACTTGGATTCCGTCTGCTCCGGCAGACGTTCTTCATCCTCGCCGCGGCCAAAGCGGAACATCACAACAATAACCAATGCCACGAAGAGATAGGCCAGCACCGTGCCCGGCATCAGCGCAAAGCCCACGCTGTCCGCGTGAATGACGCCGAAGAATGTCAGCACCGCGCAGACCAGGCACACCAGAACCGCAGACTTGGTCTTGCGCTCCAGCAGGAACACCACCAGCGCAGCCCAAAGCATGCCGGTAATGCTGGAGCCGTTGCCCAGGAACGAGAAGCCCTGATAGTAGATACCCGCACCGTGGAACGCCTCCAGGGAAGCGGATGCGCCCAGAGCGCTGACGGTGTTGTCGATCTGCGTCTGCGCCCAGCTGGCAAGCCAGGGCAGCATAGCCAGAACCACAGCCGGGAAATGCTTCACCGGCACATGCTCGAACGCCTGTGAACCGATCTGGATCCCGATGTAGATCAAAATCGGCATCAGGGCCGCCAGGGGGATCGCATTGATCAGCACCGAGCCCAGGCCCAGCAGAGAGATGGCAAAGATCGCCACGCCGGTCAGCAGGCAGTAGCCCAAGCGGGCGCCGACGCTCTTCCAGCCGGGATGACCGATGTAGACCGCTGTGGGAATGGGGCTTCCAAAGGCGGCGCTGAGCATGCTGGTAATGCCGTTATAGGCCAGGATCTCCGCCGTGTTGTACGAATCGCCTACCGCCGAGGCGCTTTCCACGTTGTCAACGCTTTCGATGAAGTTGTAGATTCCCATGGGAACGGCTGAAACCAGATACGGCGCCGCCACCTTCATGCCGCTGATCAGATCCCCGCCGCAGAAAACAGGCGGATACAGACCGATGGTGGAGAAAGAGCCCGCCAGGCTGCCTGCATCCATGGCGCCGGAGATCCAGCCCAAAAACGTGCCCAGCACGATGGCGGTCAGGCCCGCAGGCAGGCCGAAGGGCATTTTCCGCTTTGCCACAAAGCCCAGCAGAATCACACAGAAGCTGGCCAGCGCCACGTAGCTGAGTTCAAAGCTCTGCACGGCGGCATTGGTCATGATAATGGTGATAGACGCACCGGCCAGGGAACCCAGCATTGCTGCCCGAGGAAGCTTTTTGCGCAACCAGGGGCCAATGAACGAGCCCGCCGTCTCCACAATGCCCTCCAGGAAGCACCAGGCCACGCCGGCCTGCCAGGCCAGCACCGGGTCATCGGTCGCCAGTTTGACCGGAAGAATGATCATATAGATCATCAGGAACATGTGGGGCACGCTGATGCCGGAGGGCATTGCCGTCACCGTGTCCCGGTTCTCCTTGCGGGCCAGCTTGTAGCCCGCCCAGAAATACAGAATGGAGCAGAGCATAAGCCCTACCCCCACCGCCGGCAGGATTCGCCCGTAAACCAGTTCCTCCGGCATCTGCACCGTGTAAAGCAGTGCGCCGGTCAGCACCAGGATGTTGGTGATGTTATTGGTGAACAGGCCAAAGAAACCATCGAGATCGGATTTTTGCCAGACTGTAATGCCATGAAATTTCATTCCATCTTCTCCCTTCCGAAGTTGATCAGCTAAGTCTGCGCGCTTCGTCCTCTCCTGGAACAACTCAATTCTAACACAGGCCTCTTAAAAAGTATTTATCATCGCGAGACAAAAATCCGCTATTTTCTTGTTTTTAAAAACAAAAATGGCGTGAGGCCGTTCAATACAGACAGCTTCTCACGCCTTTTTTTAGTTATTTTCACATAGTCCCCAACACCTGGTATACCTTGAGTGCCAGAGCAATATCCTGAGCATTCTGCGCTTTGTCCAGTTCCTTGTTCAGCAGTTTTTCTGCCAGATGATAGCGATAGCGCACGGTGTTGTAATGAACGAACAGGTCGGCGGCAGCCGCCTTCAGGTTCCCGCCATGATCCATCACGCTTTCCAGAGTCTCCACCAGGTTGGCCTGGTGCTTTTGATCGTACTGGATCAGCGGGCCGATGGTATCCTGACAAAACTCCATCAGATCCTGCTGATTGTTGGCGCTGTTGATGATCCGGTAAACCCCCAGATCCCGAAAACGGGTCAGTCCGCCCCGCTTCATCCTCTGGGCCAGCTTCAGCGTATATCGGGCCTCCCGATAACACTTCGGCAGATCCTTCAGGGACGGTGCCTCCCGGGACAGCGCCAGATAGCAGCGCTCAACCTTCAAATCCCGCAGAATCTCCACGATTCGGGCCGCAATAGAGTCCATTTTCCCCAGGGCCGCCTGCGGGAAGAACACCAGCAAAGACGCCTGGCTCTCCGCCCAGAAGACAGGCCGCAGCTCCGGATTCTGGTTGGGAAAATACTCCCATTCTATCTTCTTCTGCAACAGATCCAAAAGCTCCTGCCGGTCATGGAAGCCCGCAGGCAGCGGCGTCTGCACCAGCAGCAGCATCAGCGGAAACGTCAGCTCCCATTTCAAAAGGCGGGCCCGCAGAACAGCGATCTCCTCTTCGCCGATGGAGCCGTAGATCAGATCGTAGGCAAACGCCTCCCGGTTTCTGTGTTCCCGGTTTTCCATCACAATCCGGTGCTGGCCCATAATTCGGAACACAATGGCAAACTGCTGCAGGGTGATCAATTCGATTTGGCTCAATTCCACAGGCTTTTGATCCTGCAGGATCATATAGCCGATCTCCTCCGCGCCGTAACGCACCCGGTAAACGGCCGCATAGCCGCCGGGCACACTCAGGTGCAGCAGGTCGCTGTCGTCGCGGGGCTGGCGCAGCCGCTCCCGGATTTCCGTCAGTGGTAGGGGCTCTGCTCCGGTCGGAGGCTGCGCCGCCACCTGGTCCAAATGCTGATCCAGCAGTAGCACCGGTCGCCCCAGGATCTCAGCCAGAATCCGGGCCAGATCGTTGTGATCCTCCCCGCGCAGGAGAATTTCCATCAGTTTACCGTGAATATAATTCCGATGCTCCAGTTCCATATTCTTCTGGTGGATGCTGGCCTTCAGAAAGCCGTTGATCTGCATGGAAAAATTGCTGTTGGCCGGCAGCACTACAACCGGAAATCCCGCTTCGTTCGCCTGCTGCAGCAGCTCCTGCGGAAGATCGCTGACATAGCGGTTCAGCTTGATGCCGATCCCGCTCAGGTGCGCCGCATCCAGGCGGCCGATCAGGCGCTTCAATTCTTCTGGGCGGTCGGAAAAGGGGTACAAGGTTGAAAGAAGAAAATCCCCGGGCCGGACATAATCCTCAATATCCGGCACTTCCATAACCGACAGATCCTCTATCGTCCGATCCAGCCCCGCCTGCCCCGCAATCACGGTTGCGTCTGAAAAATCAGGAAGCCTAAGCAAATCTCCTACTCGAAACATTCCGGATCCTCCCTTCCCAGCCGGTTTTATGCGCAGGACGCAAACGCTGGTCGGGTGCAGTATACCACAGATTGCTCTTCGGGGGCAATCCCCGAAAAAAGCGGGCTCCGCTTTCGGGGTCCAAGCCTCCGGCCATACAGCTCCCCGCTAAGAGGGCGAAAGGGTTTGCATAGCCGTACTTCAAGACCTCACCGAAAGCAGGGCAGATTTTTGTGATTTAAAAGTTTTCCGCTGCCCGCAAGCAAGCTTTTTCCGATCTTTGTCGGCCAATGATCAAATGAAACCATCCTCCCGTCCGGACCGGTTGGTAAAAAGAAAGACACGACCAAAGTCGTGTCTTTTTCTCGTTTCGTCTTTTTCCTGGTGTATCCGGATCCATGTCATCCTAAATCCGGGGCACTGCGCCTTTGAGGCGGCGCTTGTCTACAGCAAAGCCTTGTGCCAGACGATCCGCTGCGCCTGTGCAGAACCAATCCCCGATTATGCAGCGAAGAATATAAGCAAAAAAACAAAAGCACCGCTGTGCGGTGCTTTTGTTTTTGGAGCTGCTGGGCAGATTCGAACTGCCGACCTCATCCTTACCAAGGATGCGCTCTACCTACTGAGCTACAGC
>CAKTHE010000018.1 GCA_934563745.1 uncultured Dysosmobacter sp.
CGGAGAGACAACAGAAAAGGCAGACAGTACAATTGCACTGCCTGCCTAATCCGAGGACACGCTTCAAGGTACCCCTTTCAGGAGTAGCGGAAGGGTCCTGCTTCTTTTTTAGGCGTTTGGTTCTTCCTCCGGCGCCCGGCTGCCGCCTTTGGCGCAGGGCCCGCTGCCCGGCCGCAGCAGCCGCTCCCTGTGACGCAGGTAATAGCCGTAACCGGTCAGGTCGGCCAGCACCCAGCCGATGGGAATCGCCGCCCAAATACCGTCGGCCCCCACCGGTCCCGCCAGGGCATAGCCCAGCGCCACCCGGGTCCCCAGCGAGATCACCGTCAGCACCACACTCATTCCCGGCCGCTTGACCGCCCGGTAAAAGCCATACAGCAAAAACAGGCAGCCGATGCCCACGTAAAATGCGCCCTCGATCCGCAGATAGCGGACGCCCACCGCCAGCACGGCCGTTTCCTCCTTGCGGATAAAAATCCGCAGCAGCGGCCGGGCAAACACCACCACCAGCGCGGAGATGGCCGCCGAAAAGCCGGCGCTCAGGGCCGTCGCCTTCCGGAACCCCTCCTTCAGGCGCTCCGGCTGTTCCGCGCCGTAATTCTGCGCCGCAAAGGTGGAAAAGGCATTGCCGAAATCCTGCACTGGCAGATAGGCAAACGAGTCGATCTTAACGGCGGCGGCGAAGGCAGCCATCGTGACCGGGCCGAAGCTGTCTACCAGACGCTGGATCAGCAAGATGCCGAAATTCATGGCCGACTGCTGCGCGCAGGTCAGCAGGGAGAGATCCAGAAGCTCCCGCAAAACGGAAGCGCTGAAGCGCAGCTCCCCCCGTCCGGGCAGAAGGTCCCGGCAGCGGACACAGGCGTAAAGAAAAATACCGACTCCGGATAAATACTGCGCCAGTACGGTCGCAATGGCCGCACCGGCCACGCCCCAGTGAAACACCAGTACAAAAAGAAGGTCCAGCCCCACATTCAGTACGGCGGCCGCTCCCAAAAACCACAGCGGCACCACCGAGTTTCCCACCGCCCGCAGCAGGCAGGCGAAAAAGTTATATAAGAAGGTCGCCGGCAAGCCCGCAAAGATGATGCGCAGATAGGCCCGCATGGAATCATACAGCTCCGCCGGCACCTGCAGAAAGCGCAGAATGGGATCCGTCAGCAGATAGACACCTGCCGTCAGGACCAGGGTCACGGACAGGATCAGCACAAACGCATGCCCCACGGCCCTGTGCAGGGCCCCGCGGTCCCGCCGGCCCAGGTAAATGGAAAACAGCGCCCCGGCGCCCATGGAAAGCCCCAGAAAGACCGAGGTCAAAAACGTCATCAGCGTATATGCAGAGCCCACTGCCGCCAGCGCGTTGCGTCCCAGCGCCTGCCCTACAATCAGAGTGTCGGCAATATTGTAAAACTGCTGCAAAAGATCGCCCGCCACCATGGGCAGAGCAAAGAGGATCAGCCCCCGGCTGATACTTCCCCGTGTCAAGTCCTGATACATCGCGCACTTTCACCACTTTATATTTTCGTTTCGAAAATATTATACTCTGCGTGCTTTCGTAATGCAATATAAATATTTCTTATTGTGTTTTTTGGAAATTTGTGCTATCCTTCCCTTGAGGTGATCGCATGTTTTTAAGCGGCTTGGATGAACTGGACCAGAAAATCATTTCCCTGTTGGTGGAGAATGCCCGCTACAGCTATTCCGAAATCGGCGAGAAACTGGGGTATTCCCGGGTCGCCATCAAAAATCATATGGACGCGCTGGAAGCCCGGGGCGTGATCGAAGAATATACGACCATCATCAACCCGCAAAAGCTGGGCGGCGCCGTATCCTGCTATTTTGAAATTGAGACCCGGCCGGAGACCTTTTTGTCCGTCACCGAGCAATTGAACGCCTGTCCCACAGTCACACAGATCTATCGGGTCACCGGAGACTGCCGCCTTCACGTGCACGCCGTGGCAGCCGATCAGAATGAGCTGGAAGCCTTTCTGCAAAACACCATCGACGCGCTTCCGGGCATCGTCTCGTGCAGCACCCATGTAATTCTCTCCCGGATCAAGGACATCAAGGGGCTCCGCCTTTAAGGCACGGCTCTTTTCGGGACGGTCCCGTTCCGTACGGCCGGGGCCGCCGTTCCCCGGAAACAAAAGGCTATAAAGGCAAAAAGAGGAGAAATGCCAGATGGCATTTCTCCTCTTTTCCAATCGGGTCCGGGGCAGGAAGGCGGCCTCAGGCCTGCTCCTGCGCTCCCTCCGCCCGGCAGACCTTAACGCCGGCAATGGTCATGGCAAACACAAACCAGAAGATACACATCACCCGGGGATAATTCCACAGATAATCCGCCAGGCCGCAGACCATGGAGCCGCACAGGGCCGCCGCCCCGGCCGCCGTCAGGGTACGGGCCGGCGAATCCGGGCAGTGACGCACGGTCCGCGCCGCAGTCTTGATGTTCCAGAGCATCGTCCCCACAAACGACACGACCCCCAGCAGGCCGGCCTCGACCCACACCTGCAGATAAATGTTATGCGCGTGCACAAAGGGCGCTTTGGCATGGTAGAGATTCTCCGCGGAAATATACTGCTGTACCGCCGCGGTCCCCAGGCCCGCTCCGGTAACAGGGGACTGCCGGATCACGGCCAGGGCGGCTTGATAGAGGGGAATCCGGCTGGACGTGGATGTATCCGACGTGTTGGTAATGGTCAGAATCCGATGCCAGATCGTGTCCGGCAGCAGCGGAATGCAGGCCAGACACACCACAACAAACGCCGGGATCAGCTTCGGCTTCCACAAAAACACAAACACCACCGCCGCGCAGGCGATTCCGACCCAGCTGGCCCGGGAATACGTCATCCCCAGAGCTGCCGCCCCCACCGCGCAGACGCCGCAGGCCATCAGCCTGGAAAGCCAGTGCCGGGAGGCAAAGATCAGTGCGACCGCCAGCGGCAGCAGCAGAATCAGCACCTCGGCAAAGGTGTTGGGATTATCGAAAAAGGACTCCACACGGCCGGGCATCCCCTCATTGACCGTCAGGTCCACATAGGATTTATTGACCTCGACCCCCTGGATCCGCTGATAAACGCCATAGAGGGAGGACACCAGCACAGCCACACTTCCGCCGGCGGCCAGGCGCTTAAGCTCCTCCCCGGAGCGCACCGCGCTGACCGTCACCAAAACACACAGGGCCGCCGAGGCGTGATAAAGCAGGAACCGGCCCGAAAGGCTGGGATAGGCCGACAGCGGCACTGCCAGGCACACGGCCGCAAACAGGGCCGCCGTATAGGGGCCCAGGCTGCGCAGATCCAGGCGCGCCGCTGCCCCCCGGTGCATGCTGCGGACATAAAACAGCAGCACCAGCAGCGTAAAGCCCAGCAGACTGTACGCATTGTTCCAATAGGCAAAGGGGATCACCCACAGCAGCATGATCAGCCAGGATTCCCCAATGGCGCTCTCATCCCCCAGGGCAAACGCCAGGCGGGCAAAAAAGCTGCCGTCAAAGAGCGTCTTCAGCGCCCTGTACAACCGGTGCAGCAGCGTCCCCGGCACATTGACCAGCGCGCACAAGATCCGGCAGGTCCGGCTTTTCGGCCAGGCGGCTGCCAGATATCCCTCCCGGCACAGCACCCGCAGCACCCCCGAGGTGTCGATCTGCCGGTTGCACCAGCAGCCCGCCGCCGCCAAGCAGCGATGCAGGCGGCTGTCCCCGTATATACACACGATCGCCGCCCACAGCCGGCACACCGCGCCGCCGATCCGGCTCTCTTTTACATATTGTTCCATGACTTGACGCTCCGTTCTTTCGTCTTCAGCGGTTTTTCCACTGATACAGCCTGCTGAGGGTCCAATAGTGGCCGCCGCGCAGCAGATCCGCCACCAGCTGCTTGCGCCGGTTCAGCCCCTGGGGGCGCAGTGCCGCAAGGGCCTCCGCCATTTCCGGCCGGCGGCACCACGCCGCCACAGCCGCCTGCTTTTCCGCCAGGGACTTCGGATTCCCCGCCGCGTATTCGTTCCCCACGGCAATCAGCGTTCCGGCCCAGTTGCTGTTTTCCCGCCACTGGGGGCACGCACGCTCCAGATCATACCGCCGGGCCAGCTCCGCCTTCCGCTCCATATAGTCCGCAAAGGTACGCTCAAAGTTCTTCATATACTTGTGCGTAGCGGAAGCCGGATTTTCATAATAGCGATACAGCGGCTGCTCCGTTACCGCCAAACGGCGGGCATGGCAAAAATATTCCATCAGGAAAAGCTCGTCCTCCAGATAGGCCCCCGCAAAGCGCAGCGACGCCGCGCGCAGAATCTCCGCCGTATAGAGATAGCGCCAGATAAAGCCGTTGAACACTGGCTGGCGCAGCCGCTCTCCCAAAAGCGGAAGGACCACCCGCTCCCGCAGGGCGCCGTCCTCATAAACGCCGGCCGGCAGCAGCAGCTCCGTCCGGCCCGGGTCCTCCTCCCCGCTGACGTTCCGGTGGGCGCAGCCCGCCGTGTCCGCCTGTTCGGATCCGATCAGGCCATAGAGCACCTCCAGAAAATCCGGTTCGAAGCGGTCATCCGCGTCCAGAAACGCCAGATACGTCCCCTCCGCATGGGCAAGTCCCAGATTGCGGGCACTGCTGACGCCGCCGTTTTCCTTGTGAAATACCCGGATTCGCCGGTCCTGCTCGGCATACGCGTCACAGATCGCCCCGGAGCCATCCCGGCTTCCGTCGTCGATCAGCAGCAGCTCCCAATCCGTCAGCGTTTGGCTGCGGACACTCTCAATGCAGCCGGTCAGCAGCGCTTCCGCCTGATAGACCGGCGTAATGACCGAAATCAGCGGCATGATCGCCTCTCCTTCCCTACAAAAGCTGCGCGGCGGCAAGCACGCCTCCGGCCCGCGCAGCCTGTTCCATCGGAATTATTTTTTTATTGTACCGCATTTCTCCCCGCAGGTCAACGACCTTTGCAGACCGCCCCGGCCGCCGCAAGAAAGGGACCTGCCCCGCAGGGCAGGTCCCTTTCTACCATAGGTCTTTTTTAAAGAGCAGCCACAGCCGCCTTCAGCGCGTCGATCCGGTCCGTCTTCTCCCAGCTGACGCCCAGATCCTCCCGGCCCATCTGGCCGTAGGCTGCCAGCTGCCGGTAAATGGGACGGCGCAGGTCCAGGTCCCGAATGATCGCCGTGGGACGCAGGTCAAACACCTTGCGCACCGCCTGCTCCAGCACGTCATCGCCCATCGTTCCGGTACCGAAGGTATCCACCAGGACGCTCACCGGCTGCGCCACGCCGATGGCGTAGGCCAGCTCCACCTGGCAGCGGCGGGCCAGGCCGGCCGCCACCACGTTTTTGGCCACCCAGCGGGCTGCATAGGCGGCGCTGCGGTCCACCTTGGTCGGATCCTTACCGGAGAAGGCGCCGCCGCCGTGGGGAGCGCTGCCGCCGTAGGTATCCACAATGATCTTGCGGCCGGTCAGGCCCGTGTCAGCCGCCGGGCCGCCCAGAACAAAGCGCCCGGTCGGGTTTACATAATACTTCGTCTTTTCATCCAGCAGCTCTGCCGGGATCACCGCCTTGATGACCTTTTCGATCATGTCGGCGCGGATCTGCTCCAGCGACGCCGCCTCGTCGTGCTGGGTGGAGATGACCACCGTGTCCACCCGGACCGGGCGGTCGTCTTCATCGTATTCCACCGTAACCTGGCTCTTGCCGTCCGGGCGCAGGTAGGTCAGCTCGCCGGTCTTGCGCAGCTCCGTCAGGCGCTTGGCCAGCTTGTGGGAAAGCGACAGGGGCAGCGGCATCAGCTCCGGCGTCTCGTCGCAGGCGTAGCCGAACATCATTCCCTGGTCGCCGGCGCCGTGGCTCAGCTCCGCGTCTTCGCCGGTCTTATTCTCCAGCGAAGTGTCCACGCCCATGGCGATATCCGGCGACTGCTCGTCGATGGAGGTGATCACGGCGCAGGTATCGCAGTCAAAGCCGTACTTGCCCCGGTCGTAGCCGATCTCGCGGACCACCTGGCGGGCGATCTTTGCAATGTCCACCGTGCACGTGGTCGAGATCTCGCCCATCACGTGAATCAGGCCGGTGCAGGCCGTTGTTTCGCAGGCCACGCGCCCCTCCGGATCTTTTTCCAGGATTGCGTCCAGAACCGCATCCGAGATCTGATCGCAAATTTTGTCGGGATGCCCCTCGGTCACGGATTCCGAGGTAAACAGATAGTGTCTTGCCATTTTGTTTGCTCCTTTCATTTTCCCTTCAGAGACCGTTTTGCGCAAAAAAAGCGCGCTTCGCCTTACAGACGAAACACGCAAAGTTCATTTTGCTCCTCATCTGTCGGTATCCGCCGGATTTGGCACCTTACACCGCAGGTTGCCGTGGGTTCATCGGGCCGGTCCCTCCCCACACTCTTGATAAGGGATTCAATTGTGTTTTCATGGTACCAGATTCCGCCGAATTGTCAATACCACACTTTATGGGTTTTGTCGCATTTTCCCTCATTCCCTCCTCCCCGTCGGGATTTCACAAAAAGTACATGACTTTCTTCTTACGGCCGGCTATAATAGAATTTATTTTTCCATCCCGCCCCGAAAAAGCCGCCTCCGGGTCCGCCCGGCCGGACCGCAGGGCGTCCCGGCGGGATCATTACGAAGGAGGGTCCCGCATTGAGAAAATTAAACGCCGCGATGGAGCGCTTCTGCTATAATCATCCCCGCTTCGGCATCCCCAACCTGATGAAATACATCGTTTCCGGCAATCTTCTGATCTATCTTCTGGGCATTTTTTCCCGCAGCGGATTCAGCGCCGTCAGTTTCCTGGCCTTTGACTGGTCCCAGATCCGGCAGGGAGAGCTGTGGCGGCTTGTAACCTTCATCTTTGTGCCCCAGTATCAGTCCGTTCGCGATCTCTTCTGGCTGGCGATCTCGCTGTATTTCTACTACCAGATCGGCAACATTCTGGAGCGGGAGTGGGGCACCGCCAAATTCTCGCTTTACTACTTCAGCGGCATGGTGCTGACCGTTTTGGCCGCCGTGGCCGCCAGTCTGCTCAGCGGAACCAGCTATACCATTGCCGGAACGGACTTTATCAACATGTCCATGTTCTTCGCCTTCGCCATGCTTTATCCGGACGCGCAAATTCTGCTGCTGTTCTTCCCTGTGAAAATCAAATGGCTGGCTCTTTTTGACGCGGCCTGGTTCGCCCTGAGCATCATCGGGTCCCTGCTGGCCGGCCATTTCGCCAGCGTCCTGCTGGCGGTCATCGCCCTGGCCAATTTCCTGATCTTTTTCTGGCCGGAGCTTTCCGATTGGCTCCGCCGCACCTCCGGCCGGGCCGCCCATCAGGCCTCGCCGAAAACCATCCGCTTCAAGCAGGCGGCCCGGCAGCAAGCCCGGCAGGCGCAGAGCCAGGGCTACCGTCACAAGTGCTGCGTCTGCGGCCGGACGGATACTGACTATCCCCAGCTTCAGTTCCGGTACTGCTCAAAATGCGCCGGGTATCACTGCTTCTGCGAAGACCACATTTTCAATCACGTTCATTTTACCGAGTGATTTCCGGCCGTTTTCCCCTGCGGCGCAAAAAAGAGCGTCCCTTTTCAGAAGAGACGCTCTTTTTTTACTTTCGTACCGTCCGGCCGGCGCGCCGCTTTTCTTTTCTCACGCATCTTCGGACAGTGCCTGGCGGACCGTCTTCCACAGGGCTTCCGTATCCACCGCGTCCATATCCGTCACATCCACCCGCAGGGTTTTCCCCACGCAGATATTATAGTCCTTTTCCGCGCAGCTTGCCGCAAAGCTGGCATAGTCCATCACCGGCTCCAGATCCCCGGCCGACCAGGGCTGCCCCTTGTGATAGCGCCGCAGCAGATGGCCCGGATGGCGCCCGGCGCCCTGGTCCCTCTGCACGCCGCGCCGGTACAGCACCGGCAGTTCCCCGGTCAAAAGCAGCGTCACCGCCCGGTAGCCGTGCCGTTCAGTCAGATCCCGCAGCGCGGATTCATGCTTCTTGCAAAAAGGATACTCAATGATCAGCGGCTCCCCCGCGGCCATCTCACGGTCCAAAATCCGGTAAAATTCCTGCAGGCTCTGCTCGTTCAGGCGGGTCTTTTCCTCCTCGTTGTCAAAACCGCAGCGGTCAAAATAGCGTTCTTTCAGCCGGTCATAGGAATAAAGCCGGCTTTCCGGAAAGGCCCGGGACAGCCGCTGTGCAAAGCTGGATTTTCCGGAGCCGGGACAGCCCGTCACGATCACCAACGTTTTGGTTTCCACACGCTGTTCCTCCTTTGCGCCGGCCCATTCAGCAATGGTCCGTGATTCCCAGGATCCGGTCGACGACGTTCATCAGAAGGTGGTTGATCACCAGATGCAGATCCTCCACCACCTGCATATTGCGCAGCGGGACATGGAAGCCGCAGTCCGCCAGCTCCTTGAGCCGTCCGCCGTCAAACCCGGTAAAGCCCACGGTGGGGATCCCCTGGGACTTGGCGTATTCCACCGCGTTCACCACATTGGGGCTGTTGCCGCTGCCGCTGATCCCGATGACCAGGTCCCCGGGACGCAGCTTATTGCGCAGCTGGAAGCGGAACACCTCTTCATAGCTGATGTCGTTGGCGATGGACATCAGCGTCGCCACATTGTCGTTGAGGCAGACCATGCGGAACTTTTTATCCACATATTCCGAAATCCCCTTGTTGAAATCGTTGGCCATATGGGATGCCGTGCTGGCGCTGCCGCCGTTGCCGAACACATAAATGGTCCCCTCGGCCTGATACGCCTCCATCACCCGGTCCAGCACCGCCCGGATCTGCGTCCGGTCCAGGGCTTCCAGCGTCTTTTTCTCCAGGGCAAGATACTCGTCGATATAGGTCTGTTCGTTCATCAGCCGCACCTCCTTACCGGTCTTCCCGGGGAAACAGTTCCCGTTCCACGCAGTCGCACAGCGCATGCCCGATGGTAATATGGCACTCCTGTACCCGGGGCGTATCCCCGCTGGGGACCAGCAGCGGGATCTCCGCCTCCGCCAGACAGACTCCGCCGCTTCCGCCCAGGAAGCCCACCGTCTTCATACCCAATTCGCGGGCCGCAGCCAGCGCGCGGGCCACATTTTTGGAATTACCGGTGGTTGAAAACGCCCAGAGCACATCGCCGGGCCTCCCCAGGGCGCGGACCTGCCGCTCAAACACCAGCTCATAGTCATAGTCGTTTCCGATTGCCGTCAGAATGGAGGCGTTGCAGTTCAGCGCAACTGCCGGCAGAGGCGCCCGGTCATACCGGAAGCGGCTGACAAACTCCCCGGCCAGGTGCTGCGCATCGGATGCGCTGCCGCCGTTGCCGCACAGCAGCACCTTGCCGCCGCTGCGCAAAGCGCGCACGCTCTCCTCCGCCGCCCGGTCGATCTGCGCCAGAAGCTCCGGGCTTTCCAGCATCCGCCGCTTCAGCTCCATACTGTCCCGAATCGAAGACTCAATCAGGTTCCGCATGCAGACCGCCCCCCTTAAATCACATGAATGTCCGAAATATCCATGGCCAGACCGATCCGGTCTCCTGCCTGATAGATCGTTTTGTTCTTGGGATTGTTCTCATGGACCGTGAAGGTGGCGTCCTGCAGGCGCAGCTCATAGAGCTGATAGGAACCCATAAAGGTCGACAGGGTTACCTCCGCCTCAAAAAGCCCCTGCTCGTTCAGAGTGCAGGCCTCCGGGCGGATCACCAGCGTGCAGGGATCCCCTTCCTTATGCTGCTGCTCGCTGCGGACCCCGGTCAGCATGCGGCCCAGCACTTCCACATCCAAACGTCCGTCCTCACGGATGGTGCGGACCGTACCGTGCAGAATGTTGGCCGTGCCGATAAAGTTTGCGGCAAACTCGCTGGCGGGGCTGTAATACACCTCTTTCGGCGTGCCCACCTGCGCGATCTTTCCGTCCTTGAGGATCACGATCCGGTCGGACATGCTCATCGCCTCCGCCTGATCGTGGGTCACATACACAGCCGTGATGCCCACCGCCCGCTGGATCTTGCGGATCTCCGTGCGCATCTGCACGCGCAGCTTTGCATCCAGGTTGGAAAGCGGCTCGTCGAACAGCAGCACCCCCGGCTCCATAACCAGCGCTCTTGCCAGGGCCACGCGCTGCTGCTGGCCGCCGGAAAGCTCGTTGGTATGGCGGCCCTCCAGCCCGGTCAGGCCCGTCAGCTGCAGGATATCCATCACCTTGGTGCGGATCTCGGCCGCGGAGAGCTTCTTGATCTTCAGTCCGTACGAAATATTGTCATATACATTCAGGTTGGGAAACAGCGCATAGGTCTGAAAGACCATGGCCGTGTCCCGCTTGTCCGGGCTGAGGTTCTTGATGGACGTTCCGCCCAGCAGAATTTCACCGGATGTGGGTTTTTCAAATCCGGCGATCATGCGTAGCGTCGTGGTCTTGCCGCAGCCGGACGGTCCCAGCAGCGTCACGAATTCGCCGGGCTGGATCTCCAGAGAGATCTGGTCCACGGCGCGGACGTCCTTCTCGCTGCCGAAGCGGCTGGGATAGATTTTGGAAAGGTTTTGAATACTGACACCTTTTGCGTTCATTCCGGTTCCCTCCTACGGATTACTGTACCAGCATCTTGCTGCTGTCGCTGCGGCCGAAGCGCCGCAGCACCGCGTTCATCACACCCACAGCCACAAATACGATCACCATCAGGATGACCGACAGCGCCGCGGCATAGCCGAACTGTCCCTTATCCACGTGCTGCATCACCCGGACCGTCAGCAGGTTGTAGCGGGCAGACACCAGGAAAATCACCGCGCTGATGGCGGTCATGCTTTTGACAAAGCTGAACACCAGCCCCGTATAAAACGCCGGCCGGATCAGCGGCAGCGTAATCGATGTGAACACCTTGGCCGAGCCAGCGCCCATATCCATGGCTGCCTCCTCAATGCTGGGGTCGATCTGCCGCAGGGCGGACATGCCGGAGCGGACACCCACCGGCAGGCGGGTCATCACCAGAACGATGACCAGGATCCAAAGCGTATTGGTCAGCACCAGGGGTTTGGTATTGAACGTCAGAATATAGCCCAGGCCGAACACGGTCCCCGGGACCGCCATACCCAGCATGGAGACATACTCCACCAGCCGGCGGCCCACAAAGCGCTTGCGGACCACCAGATACGCCACGATCATGGAGAGGATGCCCCCGATGGGCGCCGCCAGCACCGCGATCAGCAGCGTGTCCTTCACCGGCTTCATGCTGTACTGGAAGACATAGCGGAAGTTTTTAAGGACCAGCGTATAATCCGCGCCCCAGGTCTTGAAGAAGGCGCCCAGCACCAGGAACACATAGAACAGCAGCACCCAGAACGACACCAGCAGACACAGCGCGTTGGTCGTGATCACGATGGACTTGTCGACGATCATCTCACGGGTCCGGCTGGCCTTGCCGGTCAGCGTCACGAACGAGCGCTTGTCCAGAACGGCCTTCTGCAGGATAAAGACCGCCACCGTCACCGCCAGCAGCACCGCGGCAATGGCAGTGCCGGTCTGGGTATCGTAGTTGCCGATGGCCTGAATATAGATCTGGGATGCCAGCGTCTTGTAGCCGCCGCCCAGGATCATGGGGTTTGAAAAGTCCGTCACCGACTCGATGAAAGACAGCAGGAACACGTTTGCCAAGCCCGAAGCCAGCATCGGAAGCATGACCGAGGTAAACACCTTCAGCCGGCTGGCGCCCAGGTTGCGGGCCGCCTCCTCCATCGAAACGTCAAAATTCTCCAAAAGTCCGTCCAGCGTCAGAGCCGCGATGGGGAAAAAGGTCATCGTCTGGACGACAATCAGGCCCTTGAGCCCGTAAATATCAAAGTCAGAAATGCCCAGCAGCTTGTATGTGATCAGGCCGCGCCGCCCCAGCAGCGTGATGGCCGAAAGCGCCAGCACAAAAGGCGGGGAGATGATCGGCATGATCTCAATGGTGGAATACAGCTTTTTAAAGGGGCTTTTTACACACTGCTTGACATAGGCAAACAGAAACCCCACCACCGTGGACGTAAAGCCCACGATAACGCCCAGCCGCAGCGTATTGCCGAAGGCCGTCCGGAAATTGTTGTTATGAAAAAGGCTGACATAGGCGGCAACGGACAGATGCCCCTCCTTGTCAAGAAAGCTGCCCTTGAGTATGGACAGCAGCGGCAGCAGCACAAACAGCACCAGTGCCGCGATCACCAGCACAATGACCGCCAGCAGGACCGGATCCTGCAGCAGTCCCTTGCGTTCCAGCTTTTTGCGATTTGCTTTCATGGCAGCAGCTCCTCTATTTACCAGGATGGAGGACGCGCCTGCGTCCTCCATCCCCAGTTGTTCCCTCAGATATTCGCTTAAGCGGAAATCAGTTTCCGGTCAGCTGCGCCCACTTGGCCGTGTTGTCAGCCTTGTGCTCGCCGGCCCAAGCCGTATCGTACTCGATGGTCTTGGCGTCCGCGATGCTGGCGGCGGCCTCGGGATTCTCGGCGCCCTCAGCCGTCAGGAACTGATAGGCCCCGTAATCCTTGAACATGTTCTGGCAGTCAGCCGTCAGAGCCCAATCATAGAAGATCTTGGCAGCTTCCTGATCGGGACCGTCAGCCAGGATGGCCATGGCGCCGGTCTCATAGCCCGTGCCCTCGGAGGGAACGGTCACCGTCAGCAGATCCTCATAGCCTTCCAGCTGGTTCTTGATGGCATCGTGGCAGAAGCACACGCCCACGGCGACCTCGCCGGAGATCACGGAGGCGATGCAGCCGGAGCCGCGCTCGGTGTACTGCAGGACGTTGGTGTTGAGCTTCTGCATGTAGTCAAAGCCCGCATCCTCGCCCATCAGCTGCAGCACGGAGGCCAGGATCACATAGCCGGTGGAGGAAGCGGCGGGAGAGGCCATCATGATCTCGCCCTTGAGCTTCTCGTTGAGCAGATCCTGCCAGGAAGCGGGGGCCTCGATGCCCAGCTCAGCCAGGCGGTCGTTGTTGCTGACGAAGCCCACATAGCCGATGTAGATACCGGTCCAGTAGTTGTCCGGATCCTTATACTTCGCGTCGATGGAAGCTGCGTTGGGAGACTCGTACTGCAGCAGCAGGCCCTGATCCTTGGCCGTGATGAACGGATCGCAGGGGCCGCCGAACCAGACGGACGCCGTGGCATTGTCCTTTTCGGCCTGGATACGGGCCAGGATCTCGCCGCCGCCCAGGACCACACAGTCGGTCTGGATGCCGGTCTCTTCCTGGAAGCGCTGGCAGATCGCCTGGGTCTCATCGTCAAACACCGCGGAATAGATGGTCAGATGCAGATCCGAGTGATCCTCTCCGGAGCCGGAACCGGAGCCGGAGCCGCTGCCGCCTGCGGGCTTGGAGCCGCAGCCGGACAGCATGGAGCAGACAAACGTCAGGGACAAGAGCAGAGCCAAAAACTTTTTCATTGAATAACCTCCCTAATCTTAATTTCAGCCTTCTTATTTCAAGCGCAGCTCCCGCGCTTAAAACCGTACCAGTTGGATCTTTCTGCGAATGGTCTCCGCCATCGCGTCATTGCAGGCAATCATCAGATTGCGCAGGGACTCATCCGGCTCCGCCTGTCCGAAAACCTCTTTCGCCCGGCGGACCCAGGCCACATTCAGCTCCGTGCCGAAGTTCAGCTTGTGCATCCCCAGCGCAATGCAGCGGCGCACATCCTCATCCCGCACGCCGGTGCCGCCGTGCAGCACCAGGGGAAGCTCCACCTCCCGGTGGATCTTTTCCAGAACCTCCAGATTCAGATTGGTCTTGGCCTTGTACTGGCCGTGATGGGTTCCGATGCCCACGGCCAGGGCATCCACGCCCGTGCGCTCCACAAACTCCCGGGCGTCATCCGGATCCGTGTACGGATACTCCTCCAGGATCTTGCCGCGGCCGACGATCCCCAGCTCCGCCTCGATGGAAGCGCCGAAGCCGCGGGCCAGCTCCACCGCCGCGCAGGTGTTGGAAATATTCTCCTCCAGCGGCAGACGGGATCCGTCGTACATCACGGAGGAAAATCCACCCTCCAGCGCGCCGCGGATATCCTCCAGCGCGGAGGCGTGATCCAGATGCAGCGCCACCTCAATGTCCATGGGGCCGGCGATCTCTTTTACAACATCTGCCAGCAGATGAAACCCGATGTACTTCGCCGTGGAAACCGAAACCTGCAGAATCACGGGCGTATGCATCTCCTGCGCCGTGCGGGCCATCATGGGAACGACCTCCAGCGCGTGGATGTTGAATGCGGGAACGCCGACGCCCTCTTTTTTAGCCTGCGCCAGCATGCCGGTCATCGTACTATACATGGAAAAACCGCCTCCGGATCTTATTTTATCGTTTTCGATAAAACTATTATGAAGGACTTGTTCGGAACCGTCAATACGGCAAATACGGACATTTATCCCACGCTTTTTTGGCGCTCTGCACAAATTCAAATCTGCATCTTGCAATTTCCCGATAAATCGTGATTATAATAAAACGATCATCTTGCGTAAGCGGACGCAATGGAAAAACAAGGATTTCGATGCAGGAGGTGGCCGTTTGAAAACCTGGGTGGAATCGCGCAAGCAGCTCAAGCGCAACCATATTCTGGACCTGATCCGGCGCAGTCCGGACCCGCTGTCCCGGTACGATCTGAAAAAGATGACCGGTTACAGTATGACCACCGTCAGCAACAATGTCTCGGAGCTGATCGAGGATCAGCTGGTAACGGAGGATGCCTGTGCCGACAGCGGGCGCATGGGGCGCAAGCCGGTCTTTCTGCATCTGAATCCCGCCGGCGGCTGCTTCATCGGAATCGAATTCAACATCGAGGCGCTGCACTACGTGGTGCTGGATTTTACCTGTACGCCCCTGTTCAGCGGCGAAGAGGACATTTGCGAGCCCGTCTCCGCCGACGGGATTTTGAAGCTGATCTTCCGCAAGACCCAGGCGTGTCTGGATGAGCTTCACCGCCGCGGCGTCCCCTCCGGGCGGGTCCTGGGGATCGGTCTTGGACTTCCCGGCTACCTGGATGCCGGAACCGGCGTGGCCCTGTCCTATCCATATCTGGCGGACTGGGTAAATATTCCCATTGTGCAGATGATGGAGGAGCGTTTTCACCTTCCCTGCCACATCGGCAACAACGTCGGCGTCATGGGCCTGGTGTTTAAATGGATCGGTGCCTACCGTGCCGATGAGGATTTTCTTTTGATCTCCATCCGCTCCGGCGTGCGCTGCATCCCGGTCCTGAACCAGGAGCCATACTCCGGGCGCATCAGTACGACCGGCGAAATCGGCCACCTGAAGGTCTCCTCCGGCACCCGGGTGTGCGACTGCGGGGCCACCGGCTGCCTGAATACGGAGATCGCCGATTTCAGCATCCGCGCCATCGTGGAAGAGGGCTTTGCCCAGGGGCGCTACCAGGCGGTCCGGGCCCTGTGCGGTCCGGGCCGGCCCAACGTATCCCTTCTGGTCCGGGCCGCCCGGGCCGGGGACGCGGAATCTCAGGCGCTGATCGCCCGCTCGGCCCGGTTTCTGGGCACCGCCGTGGCGGAGGCCGCCAACCTGTTTGCCCCCCAGAAGGTCATTCTCTCCGGCCGGCTGGTGCAGGCAGGCGAGCTGTTTATGGATCCGCTGCGCCGGCGCGTTGTGAAAAACTGTCTGCCTGCCGTCAACTCCCATATGGAGATCCTGGCCTCCCCCTTCGGCGACGGGATCGGAGCCCTGGGCGCCGCCACGCTGACCCTGGAGCGGGAATTCAACCCGCTGGTCCAGCGTTCCGCCCTGTAGCATCCGCATAAAAGTCCACATGAAAAAAGCGGGTCGGCCGCAGCCGATCCGCTTTTTCTCGTCTTTTTCCCGTTTTATTTCTCCCTTTTTACAAATGTGTGTCTAATGCATAAGCCCTTATAATTATTCGTTTTTATCACTTTTATACATTTTCTATTCATTTTTCACTAATGGGGAGCTTATTTTGATAAGTTGTCGTGCAATTTATTAGAATGGAATTTTTGAAAGGCTACTTCACTTGAATGGTGAGGTAGCCTTTTCAATTTATCCCTGTATTATTAATAACCAATTACTTCTTTTGATACTTCATTAATTACTGATTGAGGTATCATATCAATACTTACTGTATAGACTTTGTTCATACGAGGATTATATATACCTAGATTCTTTATGCTCTTAAGCTCTTTATGAATTGAGTGCATACCCATGATATAATATACCAACAACTGCAATGTGTATTTTGGCTTTGGTTCATCCTTCGACACTTTAAAATCCCATAATGTATCTTTTGTTAAATAGTCTCCATCACCAGTAGATATAGTGTCTGTGTATCCGCCTTCAAATGTAAATCCATCTTTTGTTATAGGTCCGTATTCTTTCCAAAAAGACAAACTACGATTAATCATGGTTACAATGTTTTCAATCGTATCTTTATCGGGGTTAATTTCTTCTACCGGCTTATACCCTATTACACCAGCTCTAAAACAAACATCGTATCCTACCAATTTGCATGCATTTGTTATGGATTTTTTATCAAGTCCTTTTATATCTGCCAATAGACTTGTAGCGTTTTTCATTGACGATTGCTTTTTATTCCCTGTAAATAAATCCAACGCCATAGCACCATTTAAGGATATTGAAAAGGCTTCCTCTTTTTGGGCACCCATCATAAATCGGGTCATATAATCAACTGCAAGACCAACTAAACTTGCATGGATATTCTCATTCTCATTCAATGTAATTCCATCATCAAGTTGGGTTACCACAAGTTCTTTTTTGTTTATGTATCCACCACGGGGTTGTTTTACCATACTAATTCGTTTGGTTACTGAATACATTCGTTCGTACCTCCAATATTCTCATTATGCAAATCTTATAATATTTTATCACATGACAAGAGGATTGTGAATGATTTGATATATTATATTCGATTATTTACATAAAAAGAAGCTCTCCAGATTTACTGAAAAGCCTCTCAATGTCTATATATGCTAATTTTCTATATTTTATACGCGATTCGTGAAATGTATGTTTATACGTCTGAGCCATCAGACACACAAATGTAAAAAGGGAGTTTTATTTTTCTCACCCGCGCTCCGGTGTGCCGGTTATGTCCAGATCCACAATGTCCACACCCCGCCGCAGCGCGTATTCCACAGTATAGCGGGTCCCGCCGGGGCTTCCGTCGTACATGGCGATCAAAAGGGATGCGTGATCCACCAGATAGCGGTTGCGCCGCTGCATGCAGTCCGGCGTATAATGTGCGGAAACCAGCGTCTCATAATCGCACCGCTCCACCAGGTTCTTCCAGCGGGCCCGCTGGGCCGCGCTCCACCGGTCCGCCTGGGACGGGCAGGGGATGACCGCCTCCACGCTTACATCCGCGCAGCGCCCCCGCAGCGCCAGCACACACTCACAGGCATACAGATCGCAGCCCTGTGCCATTCCCACCAGAAAATGCCGGTACCCCTCCTGATACGCGCTTTCCACCGCGTCCCGCAGCCGCCGCTTCAGTGCAAGGCAGCGCGGATCGTTTTCGCAAAATCCCCATGGCAGCTTCTCCGGCCGGTGCCCGGTAAAGCTGCAGGCGGATTGTCTGCCCCGCAAGCCATTCACCTCATCTCAATCCACGATTTCTTTTTATTATAGAACATCCGTTCTCTCTTGTAAAGGGCCGTTTCCCTCATTTTCCCATTTTTTCGCAGCGGCGCAAAAAACGCTTGCAATTCCCGGAGCTTTATCGTATACTATGGCAACAGAAAACAACTGAATCACTGGTCTTCAGGGCGGGGTGCAAGTCCCCACCGGCGGTATAGTCCGCGAGCGGCTCTTCCGAAGGGAAGAGAATCGTTGACCCGGTGCAACTCCGGGACCGACAGTAACAGTCTGGATGGAAGAAGATGTGCACAGCAAAGGGCTCCTTTGTTGCTTGTTCACCTTGGAAGTCAGCGTTCAAGGTGTTTTCAAGCATACAAAAGGAGTGTTGTTTTATGTCTGAACCCCATGCAAGCACCGCCGGCCGCGTCCGCACCGGCACCCGTACCCACCGCATCACCGTAACCGCCATGCTGGCCGCCGTCGCCACCGTTCTGATGTTCATCGATTTCTCGGTGCCGTTTATGCCCGCGTTCATCAAGATGGACATTTCGGAGCTTCCGGCTCTGCTGGCCGCCTTCAGCCTTGGCCCCTGGTACGGTGTGGCGGTCTGCCTGATCAAGAATCTCATCAACTGCCTGCGCACCTCCACCGGCTGCGTCGGCGAACTCTGCAACTTCCTGCTGGGCGCTATCTTCGCCTATTGCGCCGGCGCCATTTATCAGCGCTTTCACAATCATAAAAGCCGCAAGGGCGCGCTGATCGGCTCTATTGTCGGGGCCCTGGCCATGGCGCTTTTAAGCGTGCCCCTGAATTACTATCTGACCTATCCCATCTATTCGAAGTTTTTGCCCATCGAGACCATTGTCGGCATGTATCAGGCCATTCGCCCCTCGGCCAACGGGCTTTTGGAGTGCCTGGTCACGTTCAATATGCCGTTCACGTTTGTAAAAGGTCTTTTGGATGTGGCTTTGTGCTTCCTGATCTATAAGCCGCTGTCTCCGCTGCTGCACAAATAAGCTTTGGCTCGTTGAATCGGCAGGCGCCCGCTGGCTGCGGCGTCTGCCGATTTTTATGCGTCGATCTTTTAAGAAAGGAGTTCCTGCTGATGGAACCTTTCGACCTGCCTCCCTCCCAGCCGGACCGCCCCGCGGCGGAGCCGCAGCCCCTCCCCGGTCCGGAGGCCGTTCCCGAAGAAGAGGGCGGCTTGTCGGCCCCGATCCTCTTCCCCAACGGGGACCCGGGCGCAGCCCCTCCGGATGATGCGTCGGAGGCCCCCTCCCCCAAGCGGCCGCGTCTGCGCGCCCTTCTGACTGACCGAGCCACCCCCTCCCGGCTGCTGCTGGCGCTGGGGCCCTGGTGCGCATACGCCATGGTGGAGGTTTTGAACAACAACGACCCCATTAACAGCCTCACCGCCACACAGGTCTGCTTCAACCTTTTGTGGTACTATCTGATCTTCTGGGCCATCCGGCTGCTCATCGGCCGGCGGAATCTGGCCTGCGCCGTCTCCTCTGGGCTGTGCTTTGCCTTCGGTCTTGCCAACCACTATGTTCTGACCTTCCGGGGCCGGATCATCTTCCCCTGCGACATTCTGGGCCTGAAGACGGCCGCCAATGTGGCCCGGGATTACGATTACACCCCGGACCGGGCCATCTGGCAGGCCCTGAGCCTGCTGGGGCTTTACTGGCTCTTGCTGCTGGCCGCCCATGCGCTGGATCACCGCCGGGGCCGGCAAAAGCTTCCGCGGGCCGTCGGGATCGCCTCCTGGGCCGCCATCGCCGTCTATCTGTACGCCTTCTTTTTCACTGGGCTTCTTCCGGCGGCGGGGATCTACACCCAGCAGTGGAAAACACAGGCCAACGGCTTTCTGCTGAATTTCATGACCGCCCTGCGCTACAGCGTGGTCTCTGCCCCGGAGGGATACTCCGCGCAGGCCGCGCAGCAGATTGCCGACGAGCTGGCCCAGACCCCCTGGGAAGCCCCTCAGGCCGATCCGCCGGAAAATCTGATCGTCATCATGAACGAATCCCTGGCCGATCTGACCGCCAGCTTTCCCAATCTGGAGCTGAGCTCCGACCCGCTGGCCTTCTACCACTCCATGAAGGAAAACACCGTCAAGGGCACCATGATCTCTCCGGTTACCGGCGGCGGCACCGCCAATGTGGAATTTGAATTTCTGACGGGGGACTCCCTGGCCTTTCTCCCCTCCTCCACCGTGGCCTATCAGCTTTACTGCTACGACGGCATCCCGTCCCTGGTCTCCCAGGCCGCCGGGCTGGGCTATGCCTCCGCCGCCTTCCACCCGTACCTTTCCTCCGGCTGGAACCGGACCTCGGTATACAGCTGGCTGGGCTTTGACCGTCAGCTGTATCAGGATGACGTGCAGGATCCCCAATATATCCGCCGCTATATCAGCGACGCCTCGGATTATGACCAGCTGTACCGTCTCAGCGATGAAACCCCGGGCCGCTGCTTCCTGTTCAATGTCACCATGCAGAATCACAGCGGCTACGCCCAGGGCTGGAACAATCTGGACCGAAGTGTGGAGGTCACCAATCCGGACGTCGGCGCCTCCTCCGTCACCAGCCAGTACTTCTCCCTGGTTCAGCAGAGCGACCGGGCCCTGGAGGAGTTGATCGCCCACTACAGCGCCTCCGACAAGCGGACCATGATCGTCTTTTTCGGGGATCATCAGCCGCCCCTGGGCAATGACTTTTACCAGAAGCTTTACGGAAAGGCCCTGGATGACCGCAGCACGGAGGAGGTCCTGCAGCAGTATGGCGTTCCCTTCTTCATCTGGGCCAATTACGACATTCCGGAGATGTCCGACCTGGTGATCAGCTCTAATTTTCTGGGTACGCTGACCGCCTGGCTGGCCGGCTTCCCGCTGACGGACTGGCAAAAGCTGCACCTGCAGGTCATGGAGCAGCTGCCCGTGGCCACCACGGTGGGCTTCATGACGGCGGACGGCACCGTCACCGACGATGAGACCGCCCTGCCCGCGCAGACCCAGGCCCTTTACCAGCGCTACCGGCTGATGGCCTACAACCATCTGTTCGACCAGAAGCACCACCCGGACGGATTTTACGGCTGAGCCGCGGCGGTCCATCTGTGCGCTTTGCCGGGCTTGTCCCCCGGGGATCCTGCGTGCTATACTGTTGCTGAAAAGCCGCTTCCCCGCAGGAAGGAGGGACCGTCGTGACCCGGGAGAAACCGCGCATCATTCTGCACTGTGATCTGAACTGCTTTTACGCCTCGGTGGAGCTGCTGGCCCATCCGGAACTGCGGACGGTCCCGGTGGCCGTGTGCGGTGACCCTAACACGCGCCACGGCATCATTCTGGCCAAAAACGAGCCGGCCAAGCGCTGCGGGATCGTCACCGCGGAGACGATCTGGCAGGCCAAGAAAAAGTGTCCGGATCTGGTCCTGCTTCCGCCCCACCGGGAGCTTTATCCAATCTATTCCCAAAAGGTCAACGCGATCTACGAGCAATACACCGATCTGGTGGAGCCCTTCGGCATCGACGAAAGCTGGCTGGATATCACCGGGACGGTCCATCTGTTCGGCGGGGACGGCGTCCGCGTCGCCGATGAGATCCGGGCCCGGATCCGGGAAGAGCTGGGGCTGACTGCCTCTGCCGGCGTCTCGTTCAATAAGGTTTTTGCCAAGCTGGGCAGCGATTACCGCAAGCCCGACGCTACCACGGCGATCCCGCCGGAGGGCTGGCAGTCCATCGTCTGGCCGCTTCCGGCCGGCGCGCTGCTGTTCGTGGGGCAGGCCGCTCAAAAGATCCTGCGTCAATACGGGATCCAGACCATCGGGCAGTTGGCTGCGGCGCCCCGGACCATGCTGGAAACACTGATGGGAAAGCTGGGCACCCAGCTGTGGGATTATGCCAACGGGCTGGACCGGTCCCCCGTCCGTCCCTATGGGCAGCGGGACCCTGTCAAATCCATCGGCAACGGCACCACCTTCCCGGAAAACCTGACGACCCGTTCTCAGGTTACCGCAGCCGCGGCGCTGCTGTGCGACCAGGTGGCTTCCCGTCTGCGGCGGGAGGGTCTGTACGCCGGCGGTGTTCAGATCACGCTGCGGGATCCCGCCTTCCATGACCGGTCCCGCCAGATGCAGCTGGCCGCCCCCACTCACCTGATGCGGGAGCTGCTCTCCGGCGTGACGGAGCTGCTCTCCGGTCTCTGGCAGCCGCCATCGCCCATCCGCATGCTGACGGTAACGGCCATCCATCTGGTGGACGAGCAGGAGGCCTTCACCCAGCTTGACCTGTTCGAAGCGCAGCAGGCTGCCCCCCGGCGGGAGCGGCAGGAGCGTCTGGAGGGCGTTCTGGACACCATTCGTGAAAAATACGGCACGGCCGCTCTGCGCTTCGGCGCGGACCGCCGCGGAGAGGAGTCTTCCCATGACCAAAGCTGAGGAAAAAAAGCAGCTGCGCACCCAGATGCGCGCGCTGGAAAAAACATTGTCCCCCCGGTATAAGGCCGCATCCGACCGGGCTATCGTCGATTGGATCCGATCCATGCCGGAATATCAGGAGGCCGAGGGCCTTTTCTGCTTCGTCGGAACCGCCCGGGAAATCAACACCCGTCCGCTGCTGGAAGATGCCCTTGCCGCCGGAAAGCGGCTGTGCGTCCCGCTGTGCGTGGGCGACGGGCAGATGGAGCTGCGGCAGATCCGCACGCTGGACGAGCTGGCCGCCGGCGCATACGGGATTCTGGAGCCGCTCCCCTCCTGTCCGCAGGTCCCTGCGGACGCCGTGGACCTTGCGGTGATCCCCTGCCTCAGCTGCAATCATCAGGGCCACCGGCTGGGCCAGGGCGGCGGCTTCTATGACCGGTTCCTCTCCACCTACCGGGGCGCGGCCGTTCTGGTCTGCCGGGAAAAGCTGATCCGCGACGAGATCCCCCGGGAGCCGCACGACCTGCCGATCCCCTGGGTGGTGACCGAGGCCGGTCTTTTTGAAGACGGAACGCCGTCCCGCCTGCTTTGAAGTACTGCGGTCTTCGTCTGTCAAGCGGCAGTCCGACAAAAAGCGCAGCCGGCATGGCTCGTTTTTTTGTGTGCCCGGCCCTTCTCTTTCCCTTGACACCTGCCGCGGATTTTGTTAACCTAATAGTAAGCAAAGCAGCTTTTGAAAAGTGCATGATCGGTTGAACGGATCAGGACCGTCCGCTGCAATATGCCGTGCGGACGAGGAACTGGACCGGGACGAAACTCTGGAGAGCAGAAATGCACCGAAGGGGCAACCGGGCGGCAACGGCGCCGCCGGGAATCTCTCAGGTAAAGAAACAGAGGCATCGGGGTCTTTTGAAAAGGCCCCCTTGTCTCTGTTTTTATTTTTATGTTTGCATATCCTTATATAAAATCCAGTCATTTTGAAATGGGAGGCGTACTTCATGGAAAAGAAAACCCCGCTTTATCAGGTCCATGTGGATGCAGGCGGAAAGATCGTCGAATTCGGCGGTTATCTGATGCCCGTCCAATACCCCACCGGCGTGATCGCCGAGCATATGGCCGTTCGTCAGAAGGCCGGCCTGTTCGATGTGTCCCACATGGCCGAGCTGATCCTGGAAGGGCCGGATGCTGTTGCCAACATTCAGAACCTGGTGACGGCAGACATCTCCGGCATGGTGGACGGCCAGGTCAAATACGCCATGTTCTGCAACGAGACGGGCGGCATTGTGGATGATCTGGTGATCTGCCGCCGGGCGGCGGACCGGTATCTGCTGGTGGTGAACGCCGGCAACCACGAAAAGGATGCCGCCTGGGTCGAAGCCCACCTGTTCGGCGATGTGCATTATGCCGATGTGTCCGATTCCATTGTGCAGCTGGCCCTGCAGGGCCCCGCCTCCGGAACGATCCTGCGCAAAATCTGCGCGGAAGCGGACATTCCCGAGAAATACTATCATTTCAAGGAAAACTGTGTGCTGCACCTGGGCGACCGGGACATTCACGCGCTTGTCTCCCAGACCGGGTACACCGGTGAGTTCGGATTTGAGATCTACTGCCCCGCCGCAGACGGCGTGGACCTGTGGAAGGCCCTGATGGCCGCCGGCGCGGACGAGGGGCTGATCCCCTGCGGACTGGGCGCCCGGGACACGCTGCGTCTGGAAGCCTCCATGCCCCTGTACGGCCATGAGATGAACGACGACATCTCCCCCAAGGAAGCCGGCCTGCCCTGCAAGCTGGACGGGAAGAACTTCATCGGCCGGGATGCCATCATCGCCCGGGGCACCCCCACCATCAAGCGGATCGGCCTGAAGGTCACCGGCCGCGGCATCGTGCGGGAGCACTGTGACCTTTACGATCCGGATGGCCGCAAGGTCGGCTTTACCACCTCCGGCACCTTCTGCCCCTTCCTCAACGCCGGCATGGCCATGGGCTATCTGAACGTGGACGAGATCGAGCTGGGCAAAAAGCTTCAGGCTGATGTCCGGGGCCGCCGCGTGGATGTGGAGATCGTCTCCCTGCCGTTCTATAAAATCGGGCGCTGAGCTCCCTTTCCCTGCCGGCGCCGCGCCGGTTTGAACCGTCCCTTTCCGGATGATTCCGGATCAAAAATAATTTTTTATATCAGGAGGAACCGATTATGAACTTTCCTGCCGAACTGAAGTATACCCGCACCCATGAATGGGTCAAAATGCTGGACGATACCACCGCTCTCGTGGGCATCTCGGACTTTGCTCAGAGCGAGCTGGGCGACCTGGTCTTTGTAAACCTGCCCGCCGTGGGCGACAGCGTGGTCAAGGGCACCGCCCTGTGCGACGTTGAATCCGTCAAGGCCGTCTCCGACGTCAATGCGCCGGTTTCCGGCTCGGTGGCCGAGGTCAACGAGGATCTGCTGGATACGCCCGAAAAGCTGAACGAAGATCCCTACGGCGCCTGGATCGCCAAAATCGAAAACATCAGCGATACCGCGGACCTGATGGACGCAGCCGCATACCAAGCCTTTACCGAGGAGGCCTGATCCATGGGAAGCTATATCCCCAATCCGCCTTCCGCCCAGGAGGAAATGCTGCGGGTGATCGGCGCCAAGGACATTCGGGAGCTTTACGGCAACGTTCCCAAGAAAATGTTCCTCAAAAAGCTGGATCTGCCCTCTGAAAAAAGCGAGCTGGAGGTACGCAGCGCCGTCAGCGCCCTGGCCGAAAAAAATACGGTGTTCAAAACCTGCCTGCGCGGTGCCGGCTCTTACCGCCACTTTATCCCCGCCGTGGTGAAATCCATTGCCTCCCGGGAAGAGCTGGTCACGGCCTACACGCCCTATCAGGCGGAGGTCAGCCAGGGCATTCTGCAGTCCATCTTTGAATTTCAGACCATGATCTGCGAGCTGACCGGCATGGATGTGGCCAACGCCTCCGTGTACGACGGCGCCACTGCCGCCGCCGAATCCATCACCATGTGCCGGGACCGCAAGCGCACCAAAGCCTATGTCTCCGCCACGGCCCATCCCCAGGTGATCGAAGTCATGCGTACCTACTGCTTCGGCTCCGGCACCGAGCTGACGGTGATCCCCGCCAAAGGCGGCCGCACCGATCCCGAGGCCCTCAAGGCTGCCCTGGGCGACGATGCAGCCTGCTTCTATCTCCAGCAGCCCAACTACTTCGGCCTGATGGAGGATGCCGCCGCCATCGGCGAGATCGTTCACGCCGCCGGCGCCAAATATGTGATGGGCGTCAATCCCATCGCCTGCGCGCTGATGAAAACGCCCGCCGAATGCGGCGCGGATGTGGCCGTCGGCGAAGGGCAGCCCCTGGGGCTGGACACCTGCTTCGGCGGCCCGTATCTGGGCTTTATGGCCTCCACCCAAAAAATGATGCGTTCGCTGCCCGGCCGGATCGTGGGACAGACCCACGATGTGGACGGCCAGGTGGGCTACGTTCTGACCCTCACCGCCCGGGAGCAGCACATTCGCCGGGAAAAGGCCAGCTCCAACATCTGCTCCAACGAAGCCCTGTGCGCCTTTATGGCCGGCATTTATATGAGCGCCATGGGCGCTGACGGGCTCCGTCAGGCAGCCAGGCTGTCTATGTCCAAGGCACATTATCTGGCCGCCCAGCTGAAAAAGGCCGGCCTGCCGCTGGCCTATCGGGGCGAATTCTTCCATGAGTTCGTTACTTCCTGCGACGCAGCCACTGCAAAGAAAATCACCCGGGCCCTGGAAAAGCACGGCATCCTGGGCGGCCTGCCCATTGAGGGCGGCATCCTGTGGTGCGCCACAGAGGTCGTCACCCGGGCCGAGCTGGATCAGGCAGCGGAAATTGTCAAGGAGGTGCTGTCCAAATGAAACTGATTTTTGAAAAGGGCACACCCGGCCAGCATATGACGCTGCTGCCCGCAAGCGATGTCCCGGAGGTCTCTTTTAAGGAAGAGCGTCAGCTGCCCCTGCGCCTGCCCCATGTCAGTGAAAACGAACTGACCCGTCATTATAAGCAGCTGTCGGACCGGGTCCACGGCGTCAACGACGGCTTCTATCCGCTGGGCTCGTGCACCATGAAGTACAATCCCAAGATCCATGAAGAGCTGGCCGCTCTTCCCGGCTTCACCCAGCTGCATCCGCTGCAGCCGGAGCGCAGCGCCCAGGGCGCCCTGGAGGTCCTGTACACGCTGGAGCGGGATCTGTGCGCGATCACCGGCATGGATGCCGTAACGCTTCAGCCGGCCGCCGGTGCCCACGGCGAGTTCACCGGGCTGCTGCTGATCAAGGCCTATCACGCCTCCCGCGGGGATCGGGAGCGGACGGAGATCATCGTCCCCGATTCGGCTCACGGCACCAACCCCGCCTCTGCGCGCATGGCAGGCTTCGATGTGGTGAACATCCCCTCCGCACCGGATGGCTGCGTGGATCTGGAGGCTTTGAAGCAGGCAGTGGGCCCCAAAACCGCAGGCTTGATGCTGACAAACCCCAACACCGTCGGCATTTTCGACAAAAACATTCTGGAGATCACAAAAATTGTTCACACGGCGGGCGGTTTGTGCTATTATGATGGAGCGAATCTCAACGCGGTCATCGGCGTCGTACGTCCCGGCGACATGGGCTTCGACGTGTGCCATCTGAATCTGCACAAAACCTTCTCCACGCCGCACGGCGGCGGCGGTCCCGGTTCCGGCCCCGTTGGCTGCAAGGAACTGCTGCGTCCCTTCCTGCCCGGTCCTGTGGTGGAAGAGAAAAACGGCACGTTCCGCTTTGCTCAGCCCAAGCACTCCATCGGCCGCGTCCGCAGCTTCTATGGGAACTTCGGCGTCGTGATCCGCGCCCTGGCCTATATCATGACCCTGGGCCGGGAAGAGCTGCCCAAGGTCGCAGAAAACGCCGTGCTCAACGCCAACTATATGATGGCGCGCCTGAAGGACACGTACGACATGGCCTATCCGGAATACTGCATGCACGAATTCGTCATGACTCTGGACGCCCTGCACAAGGAAACCGGAGTCGCCGCCATGGACATCGCCAAGGGCCTTCTGGACAACGGGATCCATCCCCCTACGATGTACTTCCCGCTGATCGTTCACGAAGCCCTGATGGTCGAGCCCTGCGAGACGGAGAGCAAGGAAACCATGGACCAGGTGTGCGATGTTTTCCTGAAGCTTTACGAGACTGCCAAAAAAGATCCCCAGGCTCTTCACAACGCGCCTGTCACCACGCCGGTCCGGCGGCTGGATGAGGTCGGCGCCGCCCGTCACACTGTTTTGCGTTATAATTTTGAATAAGCTCTAAGCAACAAGGAGGAAATTTCCAATGATCCAGGAAACCATGAACTTCATCAGCCAGTACGACCCCGAGGTCGGGGCCTCCATTCAGGAGGAATTCGCCCGTGAGCGCCGCAACATTGAGCTGATCGCATCCGAAAACATTGTCAGCGAGCCTGTGATGCTGGCAATGGGCACCTGCCTGACCAACAAGTACGCAGAAGGCTATCCCGGCAAGCGTTATTACGGCGGATGCTACGCCGTGGACGTGACGGAAGAGATCGCCCGCAAGCGCGCCTGCCAGGTCTTCGGCGCCAACTTCGCCAATGTTCAGCCCCATTCCGGCGCCAACGCAAACCTGGCTGCCTTCATGGCCCTGGTCAAGCCCGGCGATACCGTCATGGGCATGAATCTGGCCGCCGGCGGACACCTGTCTCACGGCAGCCCCGTCAACATCTCCGGCAAGTACTTCAATATCGTCCCCTACGGTCTGGATGATGAAACGGAGACCATTGACTACAACAAGCTCTATGACATCGCCCAGGAATGCAAGCCCAAGATGATCATTGCCGGCGCCTCTGCCTATCCCCGTGTGATCGACTTCGCCAAGTTCCGCGAGGTTGCCGACAGCGTGGGCGCTTATCTGATGGTGGATATGGCCCACATCGCCGGCCTGGTGGCCGCCGGGCTGCATCCCTCTCCCCTGCCCTATGCCGACGTGGTCACCACCACCACGCACAAGACCCTGCGCGGCCCCCGCGGCGGCATGATCCTGTGCAACAGCGAGGAGATCTATAAGAAGATCAACTCGGCCGTGTTCCCCGGCACCCAGGGCGGCCCCCTGATGCACATCATCGCCGCCAAGGCCGTCTGCCTGGGCGAGGCCCTTAAGCCCGAGTTCAAGGCCTATCAGCAGCAGGTCGTGAAAAACGCCGCCACGCTGGCGGATGAGCTGATCAAACAGGGCTTCCGTCTGGTTTCCGGCGGCACGGATAACCACCTGATGCTGGTGGATGTGCGCAACTTCCACATCACCGGCAAGGAGATGGAGCACCGTCTGGACGAGGTGTATATCACCGTCAACAAGAACGCCATCCCCAACGACCCGGAGAAGCCCTTCGTCACCAGCGGCATCCGTGTGGGCACCCCCGCCGCAACCTCCCGCGGTTTCAAGGAGCCGGAGATGGTCAAGATCGGCCAGATGATGGGCATGGTCGCCCGCGACTTTGAGGGGACCGCCGATCAGGTGCGTGCCGAGGTCAACGACCTGTGCGCCCGTTTCCCCATCTACAGCAAGTAATCCATGCTTAAAGAAAAAAAGCCGCGCCCTGTGTATACAGGGCGCGGCTTTTTTCGATTGCGGAAAAAGGAAGGCCCTTTCTCAGCTCTGCATGGCCGCATGCAGCTTCTCCAGGGCCCGCTTCTCGATCCGTGAAACATAGCTGCGGGAAATTCCAAAGGCGGAGGCAATTTCCCGCTGCGTCAGGGGGATCGTGCCGCCCAGGCCGTAGCGCAGCCGAATGATCTCCGCCTCCCGCCCGCTGAGCTGCTGGCGGATGACCGCATGCAGCCGTTGGGCATTCTCCTTGTCGTGCAGATCCTCCAGCATCGTGTCATCCACACCCACCACATCCATCAGCTGCAGCGCGTTTCCCTCTTTGTCGGTATCGATGGAATCAGACAGAGACATCTCTCCCTGATTCTTGCGCTGGCTCCGGAAATACATCAAAATCTCATTTTCCACACAGCGCGCCGCATACGTGGCCAGCCGCACCTGCTTTTCCGGTTTAAAGCTGGAGATTCCCTTGATCAGGCCGATGGTCCCGATGGACAGCAGATCCTCCTGATCCGCACTTTGCGTATAGTACTTCTTGATGATATGCGCCACCAGGCGCAGATTATGCTCGATCAGAATGTTGCGCGCCTCCTGATCCCCCTGGGCAAACCGTTCCAGATACCGCCGTTCCTCCTCCGCAGACAGCGGCTTCGGAAAGGATCCGCCGCCGGAGAGCCGCAGGGAAAACAGCAGGCTGTTTGCAAACATCAAAAGTGCAGCTGTCAGCATGGACCTCCCCCCTCACAGCAAGCTTATGAGGATACCGGACGTCCCTATGCGCAAAGCCGGCCCGCTTCCCCGGCTAAAAAAAGCACCCCAAGGCCACGAGGCCTCGGGGTGCTTTCAATTTTTCCGCTGGGATCTCAGAAAATCGCGATCAAATCCGGACTTTGCGCATACTCCTCTTCCAGGGTCCCGAAGTAGTCGGGGTAACGCTCCATCAGCTCCTTCTGCCGGACCGACTGCGGATCATGGTGCAGCCGCAGGATCTGCCGCAGCCCCGGGACATCCCCGGCCTCCAGACAGACAAGGATCCGTCGATGCTCTTCCCAGATCCGCCCCAGCTCGCTCCGGTTCGTCCGCAGGTCCAGCAGGCGGTAGCGGGTGCTGTGGGACCTGCGCAGCCGCTTCCAGATCAGCGGATAGCCGGCCAGGCGGAACAGCTCGCTGTGAAATTCCGCATCCGCCTTCAGATACGCCACGATATCCTCCGACCGGACGGCCAGCTCCAGCGCCGCAAGGTTGCTCTGAAACTGGGCCTGCAGCTGCGGCTTCTCCCGGGCGTATTCCGCCAGAAGCTCCGTCTCCAGAACGTTGCGCATTTTCATCAGCTGGGCAACATAGTCCATGTCGATTTTGGTGACATAGGTCCCCCGCTGGGGATAGGTCTGCACCAGCACGTCCTCACTGAGCCGGATCAGCGCCTCCCGCACCGGTGTGCGCCCCACGTGGAGCCGGTCCATGATCTCCGGTTCCCGGATCGCCTGTCCCGGCTCCAGCGCCATATAAATAATCATGTCCCGCAGAGTCGTATATACACGTTCCGTTCTGCTGCGCATTCACATTCCCGGGCCTTTCCTTGCCTCCTCCGGGCCGGCGCGATTCGTCCTCGCCGGATCAGTAGGCTTTTTTCAGAGTGTACACGCTCTCTTTCCGGTTCTGCAGCGTGTAAAGCTGATTGCGGGCCTTCTGCAGGTAAGCCGCATCAATCTCCGCAATGCTGACGCCGGGCCGGTCCGCCGCGTTCGCGATCACATTGCCCCAGGGATCCACGATCATGGAATGCCCGTACATATGCGCCGTGGGCTTCTGGCCGCACTGACCCACCGCCAGCATATAGCAGCCGTTCTCAATGGCGCGGGCCCGGACCAGCGGCTCCCAATGGTCCTTGCCGGTCATCAGCAAGAAGGCGGCCGGCAGGCACAGGATGTCCGCCCCCTCCAGGGCCTGCAGACGGAACAGCTCCGGGAAGCGGATGTCATAGCAGATGGAAAGGCCCGCTTTTCCCATGTCGCCCATGTCGCAGGTCACGATCCGGTCGCCGGGGCGCTTCCGGTCGGACTCCCGGTAAGAGCCGGCGCCCTCCACATCCACGTCAAAGGTATGGATCTTCCGGTACTTGGCCGCCAGAGAGCCATCCGGTGCGATCATCATCGTGGTGTTATAGGTCTTGACCTCATCGCCGGGGATCCGCTCCGTGATGCTACCGCCGTGGATCCAGATATGATGCTTGGCCGCCAGGCTGGAAAGCAGCTCAAAGCACTTGCCGCCGGGAATATCCTCCGCATACTGGATCGGCGTCGGGCCCTGATAGGTCCACACCTCCGGCAGCACCAGCAGCTTTGCGCCCCGGGCCGCGCCCTCTTCGATCAGCTCCGCCGCGGATTTCAGGTTTTCCTCATAATTGTCCCGGGGATCCAGCTGGACCACACCGGCCAAATAACTCTTTTTCAGCATGGTTATTTCCTTCCTTTCAGCACACAAACTCGTCTTTCATGTATTCCACGATCCGATCCACGCACTTGTCCACGATCTGCTTGCCCTTTTCCGCCGTGCCCACCGTGGCATCACCCAGCAGCGCGCCGGGCGCCGTCTGGATAAAGGGCACATAGGTCACGATATCGTTATCCCGCAGATATTCCTTCCGGGCCGGGCCAGCCTTGTCGATCTTGCTCTTTTCCACGTATTCCGGGAACAGATGCAGCATCACGGACGTGCCGCACTCACTGGCATGGCCGTGGGCCATCCAGCCGGTATTGTCCAGAATCCCGACGCCCTTGGCCTGGGTAAAGCGCCACCAGTCGATCTGTGCACACTTAATATTGTATTGATCCTGCATGGCGCGGGCCACATGACCGATCAGCGGCACGTTTCCGGCATGGCCGTTGATCACCATAAAATACTTAAAGCCCCACTTGACCAGCGATTCCATAATGTCATGGAACGCCATCGTCCAGGTCTGGGCGGACATGCACATGGTCCCGGGGAAGCGGCTCAGAGAGTACGACTCGCCCACCTCCAGAGAAGGCCCGATCATGGCGTTCACCCGCTCTGCCACCAGTTCCGCGATCTTCTGGGCCACCAGAATGTCCGAGCCCATGGGCAGATGCGGACCGTAGCCCTCCGTGGCGCCCACCGGAATAATCACAGTATCACAGGTCTTCTTGCGCTCTGCGAACTCCGAAGTGCTCATTAACTTGATCCAATTGGTACCTTCCATAAACGTATCTCTTCCTTTCCTGCAACTTCCGAAAAAAATCCTGCAAAATTTGATTATCAGCCGCCGTGCATTGGCGTATATCACAAAAAAGCCAAATCAAATGGGCAAATCTGATAAATTTTGAACGAATTTAACAAAGCAGTGAAAAAACCATTGAAAAAAGGACTGCTCACGATTAATATACTAGTATATTAGTTATCTGCCATTCATATTACTGCACGCAAAAAAGCCTGTCAATCTTTTCTCTGATTTTTTTGAAATGCAGGGAATATGGCTCGCCGATTCATAAAAGTGCAGAAAGAAATCGTTTACGGGCATCCTTTTTTATACAGCAGACGCTCCGCGCCCCCTGTTGTGCCCGCACAAGGAGGAAGGTTTTGAAATGAGTTTGGATGAAGCTTTGATCAAACGGTTCCTGGCCGTGGACCCCGCCACCGTTGGCCACTACATCGGCGGCGGTTATATGCGGCCCGAGATGAAACCCATCAAGCGGGATGACAACCGTATGATCGGTCCGGCCTATACCGTCCGGATCTCCGGCCGCGACTCGTGCGCCCTGTATTACGGGATCAAGCACGCGCCCAAGGGCTCGGTCATTGTGGTCGACCGCTGCGGCGACACCACCTTCGCCTGCTGCGGCGAGATGGTCGCCACCTATGCACAGAGCCAGGGTATGGCCGGCATCGTCATTGACGGGCCCGCCACCGACTCCCGCGCGATCGAGCGGCTGGAGATGCCTGTGTTCTGCACCGGTATTTCCGCTGTCACCACAATGATCTACGGCGCCACCGGCGAAGTGCAGATCCCCATTGTGTGCTCCGGGGCCCATGTAAATCCCGGCGACATCGTCTTCGGCGACGCGGACGGCGTTGTGGTCCTGCCGCCGGATGGCTATGAGGACGCGCTGAGCAAGGCGGAAGCTTCCGTGGCCCGGGAGGTTAATCTGCGCAAGCACTTCCTGGCCGGCGGCGATCCCCTCTGGAATGTGGATCGTCTGTTCACGGAAGGCCTGGCCGACCGGATCGCCGAGCTGCGCAAGCTGGACGACTGAACCCGGTCTTTTCCGCGATCCCCCGCACCATTTCACTTCGTAAAGGCACCGGGGCCGCCCCATGCGGCGCCGCTGTTGAATGAAAAGAAGCAAATGAACAAGAAAAAGGAGGATATCTGATATGCACGCGAAAAGAAGTACCCGCCTGATGGCCCTGCTGATGGCCGCTGTCATGATGACCCTGCTGGTTGGCTGCGGCGGCGGCAGCTCTTCCGGCAATTCGTCCGGCAACGGTGGCAGCACCGGCTACAAGGACACCATCACCATCGCCCACTGGGAAGAGCCCACCACGCTGGATCCCCAGGCTCAGGGCAAAATGTCCTGCGGCGCTGTGACCACGCAGATCTATGACACGCTGGTCACGCTGGATGAAAACCGCGAGCCCGTTCCCTGCCTGGCCAAAAGCTGGGAGCAGATCGACGACACCACCTTCCAGTTCCATCTGCGCGAGGGTGTGAAGTTCCACAACGGCGACACCCTGACGGCCGACGATGTGGTTTACACCATTGCCCGCGCCTGCACCAATCCCGGCAGCTCTTCCACCTTCAAGACCTTTGACGGCGAAGCCACCCATGCCATTGACGAACTGACCGTCGAGATTAAGCTGAAGACTCCGGACGCCTCCATTTATGACACTCTGAACTCTCAGCGCGGCGGCATTGTCTGCAAGCGCGCCGTTGAGGAGCAGGGCGAAGACGCTTACGGCCGCAACCCCGTCGGCACCGGCCCGTACAAGCTGGCTGACTGGCAGACCGGCACGGAGCTGGATCTGGTCGCCAACGAAGATTACTGGGGCGAAGCGCCCAAGACCCCGAACCTGGTTTACAAGATCATCACTGAGTCTGCCAACCGCGTGATCGAGATGGAGACCGGCGGCGCGGATCTGTGCCTGAACGTTCTGGCCAGCGAGGTCAACCGTCTGCAGGAGACGGAGGGCGTTCGCGTCGAGATGGGCCCCAGCTATCAGTACACCACCATCACCTTCAACATGCAGGATCCCGTTCTGTCTGACATCCGGGTCCGCCAGGCTCTGGTCTATGCCATCGACCGCGCAGCGATCGTGAAGTCCGTTTACGGCGACACCGCCACCGTGGCCGACAGCATTATGCCCACCACCCTGCTGGGCGCCAAGACCTATGATGACAACCTCTATGACGTTGAAAAGGCCAAGTCCCTGCTGGCCGAGGCCGGCTATGCCAACGGCCTGACCATCAACTTCGTGGTGCAGCCCCTGGAGGAGATGCAGCGCATCACCGAGGCCGTCCAGAACATGTGGAAGCAGATCGGCGTGACCACCAACGTGACCACCGCTGAAGTCGCCGCTTACCTGGCTCAGGGCAACACCCTGCAGGTCGGCATCCGCAACGGCAGCGCCTCGGATCCCGCCAGCACCCTGATCATCTACGATTCTGCGTTCGGCGATCGTCTCAACTCCAACAACGCGGAGCTGGACGCCATGCTGGCCAACGCCAAAACCCTGTACAACACGGAAGAACGCGCCAAGGCTTACAACGACATCTGCGACTACCTGTGGGAAAACAAGTGGAGCCTGCCCATCGCATTCAAGAGCACCATCTACGCCGTTTCCGACAAGGTGGAGGGCTTTGAGTTCGACCGTATGAACTATCTGAAGATGGAGAACATCCAGGTCGCCGAGTAAGGCGCAGAGGAACTCTTCCAATCCTGAACCCTGATTCAACAATGCGGTGCACCTCAGCCTGAAAACTGAGGTGCACCCAATTGTAATTTTTTAAGAAAGGAGCTGCCGCATTGCTTCGTTTCATTGGAAAGCGTATTTTGATGATGATCCCGGTTTTGTTTGGCGTCTCTTTGATCATTTTCACCATGAACTATCTGACGCCCGGCGACGCTGCGGATATGCTGCTGGGTGACAGCGCCACCATCGAACAGAAAGAACAGCTCCGTGAGGAACTGAAACTGAACGAGCCCTATCTCGTCCAGTACGTCAACTATATAAAAGGCGTCCTGCACGGTGACCTGGGCACCTCTTATTCCACCAAGCGTCCGGTAATGGACGAGCTGCTGGACCGCTTCCCCACCACGCTGAAGCTTTCTCTGGCCGGCGTGCTGCTGTCGCTGGTCTTCGGTGTGACGCTGGGTATTATCTCAGCCACCAAGCAATATTCGATTTTTGATACCTTCGCAACCTCCTTCTCCCTTTTGGGCGTGTCGATGCCCAACTTCTGGCTGGCTATGATGCTGATCATCATCTTTGCCGTTAACTTGAAAATTCTGCCTCCTTCCGGTCTGAGCACTCCGCTGCATTGGATCCTGCCCGTGGTCTCTCTGGGTATGAACTCTACTGCCACGATCATGCGTATGACCCGGTCCAGCATGCTGGAGGTAGTCCGTCAGGACTATATCCGCACAGCGCGGGCCAAGGGCCAGAAGGAGTCTTTGGTCATTCTTCGCCATGCACTGCCCAACGCCCTGATCCCCATCATCACGGTGGCCGGCCTCCAGTTCGGCCGTCTGATGGGCGGCGCCGTCATGGCGGAAACCGTGTTCTCCATCGCCGGCATTGGCAAGCTGATGGTGGATGCCATCAAGCTGCAGAACGCGCCGGTGGTCCAGGGCGGCGTTTTGTTCATCGCCTTCGTCACCAGCATTGTAAACCTGATCATCGATATTCTGTACGCACTGGTGGATCCCCGGATCCGCTCCCAGTACATCAAACCCAAGCAGAAGAAAACTCCGCCCGTAAAGGAGGCCGCAACCAATGGATGAGAAAACCCTGAACTCCGCAGATCCGATTCTGGAAGAGGAATCTGCGGCCTCCGAATCCGTCGTTATCAAAAAGCAGAGCCAGTTCCATGAAGTGGTGGGCCGCTTTGTAAAAAACAAAATGGCCGTGCTCAGCTTTTTCGTGATCGTCGCCCTGGTCCTGGTGGCCATCTTCGCGGATAAGATCGCCCCCTACGGCTGGGACGATCAGGACCTGAACCGCGCCTTCCTGTATCCCTGCAAGGAATTCCTGCTGGGCACGGACAACTACGGCCGTGATATTCTCAGCCGCCTAATCTACGGTGCCCGCTACTCCCTGTCCGTGGGCCTGATCTCCGTTACCTTCTCCTGCCTGATCGGCGTGATCCTGGGCTGCATTGCCGGCTTCTACAATCAGGTGGTAGACAACTTTATCATGCGCGTGGTGGACGTTCTGCTGGCAATTCCCAACATCCTGCTGGCCCTGTCCATCGCCGCCGCACTGGGGCCGGGCCTGCTGAACCTGATCATTGCCGTGGGCATCGGTTCCATCCCCGGGTATGCCCGCATTGTCCGGGCGCAGATCCTGTCCGTGAAGCAGATGGAGTATATTGAGGCTGCCCGTTCCATCGGCGCCAGCGACTTCCGTCTGATCGCCAAGCACATTCTGCCCAACTGCCTGGCTCCCATCATCGTGCAGGCCACCATGAGCATCGCCATCGCGATCCTCTCTGCCGCATCGCTGAGCTTCCTGGGCCTGGGCATTACGCCGCCCACGCCGGAATGGGGCTCCATGCTTTCGGCCGGCCGCGCCTTTATGCGTGACTTCTGGCCCATCGTGACCTTCCCGGGCCTGATGATCATGATCACCGTGTTTGCGTTCAACATTCTCGGCGACGGTCTGCGGGATGCGCTGGATCCGAAGCTGAAGAACTAAGGAGGTGCCCATATGTCTGAACCGATTTTAGAGGTCAAGGATCTGACCGTGGAGTACACCTCCGGAAAATCCATCGTCCAGGCCGTCAACGGTCTGAGCTTCTCCCTGGAAAAGGGCGAGGCTCTGGGGCTGGTCGGTGAGACCGGCGCCGGCAAAACCACCACGGCCCTGTCCATCATGCGGCTGATCACCAGCCCGCCCGGCCGGATCAAAACCGGCGAGATCCTTTTTGAAGGCCGCAATCTGCTGGAGCTTTCCGACAAGGACATGCAGAAGCTTCGCGGCGAAAAGATCTCCATGATCTTCCAGGACCCCATGACGGCCCTGAACCCCGTGAAAACGGTGGGCGATCAGATCAGTGAGGTCATTCGCCTGCACGAAAAGGTCAGCCGCCTGGAGGCGGCCGCCAAGGCCAAGGAAATGCTGGAGATGGTGGGCATCCCCGGTGAACGCTATAACGAGTATCCCCACCAGTTCTCCGGCGGTATGAAGCAGCGCGTGGTCATCGCCATTGCCCTGGCCTGCAACCCGGCTCTGCTGATTGCTGACGAGCCCACCACCGCCTTGGATGTGACCATTCAGGCCCAGGTCCTGGCCATTATTGAGCAGATCATCCAAAATCTGAAGACCACCCTGATCCTGATCACTCACGATCTGGGCGTGGTGGCCGATATCTGCCAGAAGGTCGCGATCATGTATGCCGGCGAGGTTGTGGAATACGGTACGCTGGACCATATTTATAACCATACCCTGCACCCGTACAGCATCGGTCTGTTCGAGTCGATCCCCAATTTTAACGAGTCTGTGCATCGGCTCAAGCCCATCAAGGGTCTGATGCCCGATCCCACCAATCTGCCCAAGGGCTGCAGCTTCTGTTTGCGCTGCCCGGATTGTCAGGAGCGTTGCACCCAGGAGAAGTTCCCCCTGGTGGAGGCGGAGCCGGGTCATTTTGTCCGCTGCGTAAAGTATCTGGATTCGGAAGGAGGCGTGCACGTTGGCTAAGATTTTGGAAGCCGTTGACCTGAAGAAATATTTCAAAACCCCCAAGGGCACGCTGCACGCGGTGGACGGCGTCAGCTTCTCCATCGAAGCCGGCAAAACGCTGGGCGTTGTGGGCGAATCCGGCTGCGGCAAGTCCACCCTGGGCCGGGTGCTGATCCACCTGCTGGACCGCACCGACGGCAAGATCATCTTTGAGGGGAAGGATATCAGCGATCTGAATAAGCAGCAGCTTAAGGACATCCGGCAGAACATGCAGATGATCTTCCAGGATCCCTTTGCCTCCCTGAACCCCCGCCAATCCGTCAGCGAGACCATCGCCGAGCCTCTGCAGATCTACAACCGCATCTCTTCCAAGGCGGACCTGGAGAAAGAGGTCTTTAAGCTCATGGATACGGTGGGCCTGGCCCGGCGTCTGGCCAATTCCTATCCTCATGAGCTCGACGGCGGCCGCCGTCAGCGGATCGGCGTGGCCCGCGCCCTGGCCCTGAATCCCAAATTTATCGTCTGCGATGAGCCGGTCTCCGCCCTGGATGTATCCATTCAGGCCCAGATCCTCAACCTGATGCAGGACCTGCAGGAAGAACGCAATCTGACGTACCTGTTCATCACTCACAACCTGTCCGTGGTCAAGCATATCTCCAACGATATTCTGGTCATGTACCTGGGCAAGGTGGTGGAATTCGCCAGTGATACGGCCATCTTCGAAAGCCGCCTGCACCCCTATACCAAGGCGCTGCTGGCCGCCGTTCCCCTGCCCACCTCTACCCCGGGACAGACCCGGGAACGTCAGCTGCTTCAGGGTGAGCTCTCCTCCCCCATCAACCCCAAGCCCGGCTGCCGTTTCGCAGCCCGCTGCCCCTACGCCAAGGAGCGCTGCTTCACAGAGGAGCCGCCCCTGCAGGAGGAACTGCCCGGGCATTTTGTCGCCTGCCATTATACCAAAGAGATTAATCAGCTGAGCTGATCAACCAAACGCCCATAATCAGCTTTGATTATGGGCGTTTGTGCACATCAAAATCTGAAAGGAGTGTCCGCCCCGATGAACACGCCCGTCTATCCCTATATGCCCAACAGCGCGCCCAAGGCAAAGCAGGCCATGCTGGATGCTCTGCAGGTCCCTTCGGCCGAGGCACTTTATAAAAGCGTCATTCCCGACGACCTGCTTTATAAAGAAGAGCTTTCTCTTCCGGAACCCATCCCCAGCGAATACGCCCTCAGCCGTCACGTGCAGGGCATTCTGGATCGCAACATCTCCTGCGAGGAGTACTCCAGCTTCCTGGGTGCCGGCTGCTTCCGGCACTTTGTTCCCGCCGTATGCGAGGAGATTGCCGGCCGCTCGGAATTTCTGACTGCCTACTGCGGCGACACCTATTCCGACCACGGCAAAATGCAGGCCATCTTCGAATACCAGAGCCTGATGGCCGAGCTTTTGGACCTGGATGTCGTCAGCTATACCACCTATGACGGCGGACAGGCCGTCTGCTCTGCCCTCCGTATGGCCCTGCGCATCGGAAAGGATGCCGGACGGACGGAGCTGCTGATGCCGGATACCATGAATCCGGAGATCCTCTCTCAGGCCCGCGGCTATTGCCAGGGCGCGGGAACGCTCCGGCTGATCCCTCACGACCCTCAGACCGGCCGCATGGATCTGGAGGCGCTCAAAGCCGCCCTCTCTGACCAAACCGCCGCCGTCTTCCTGGAGAATCCCTCTTATCTGGGTTTCTTTGAGGAAAACGCCCGCAGCATCGGTGAACTGGCCCATGCTCACGGCGCCGTCTTCATCGTCAGCCCCGAGGTGGATTCTCTCGGCGTAGTAGAAAGCCCCGCCAATTACGGAGCGGACATCGTCTGCGGCGATATTCAGCCTTTGGGCATCGGACTTCAGTTCGGTGGAAGCTGCGCCGGCTTCCTGGCCGTCCGGGAGGACCCCCGCTATATCCAGGAGCTCCCCACCTATCTGTACGGTTTGGCCGAAACGCAGAATGAGGGCGAATTCGGCTGGGGCCGGGCCCTGAATCAGCGCTGCTCCCATGGCAGCCGGGAGCATGCCAAGGAGTACTTTGGCACTGCCTCAGGCCTGTGGGCCATCGTGGCCGGGTCTTATCTGGGCCTGATGGGGCCCCAGGGTATGCAGGAGCTGGGCGAACGCATTCTGCAGCGGACGGAATACGCCGTAAAAGCCCTCTCCTCTGTTCCGGGCCTGAAGGTCGATCCCTTCGGCGGTGCCCGGTTCCAGGAATTCATCATCAACTTTGACGCCTGCGGCCTGCGCGTCGAGGCTGTCAACCAGGCCCTTCTGCAATACAAGATCTTCGGCGGGAAGGACCTTTCCAAAGACTTCCCCCAGCTGGGACAAAGCGCTCTGGTGTGCATCAGTGAAATCACATCGGCCGATGAGATCGACGCCCTGGCCGATGCCCTGCGCCAGATCGTAAAGGAGGCGGGAAAATGAACAAGAAGCGCAACTTTCAGGAAGCCCGCTGGGATGAACCCATTCTTCTGGAACTGGGAAGCGAAGGCGAGCGCGGCGTTCTTCTGCCCGAAGTGGAAGCACGGGTGGCAGCCGCCGCCCCGGATGCCGCCGCCCTGATCCCCGCCGGACTGCGCCGCAAGCAGGCGCCCAAGCTTCCGGAGCTTTCACAGCCGCAGCTTCTGCGCCACTATCTGCGCCTTTCCCAGGAAACCATCGGCACAGACCTGGATATCGACATCGGCCTTGGCACCTGCACCATGAAGTACAGCCCCAAGGTTCACGAAAAATTCGCCAACAGCCCCAAAATGAAAGACCTGCACCCCTATCAGCCGGAAGAGACCCTGCAGGGCATTCTGGAGATCCTCTATCATACGGGGAAATACCTCAAGGCGATCTCCGGCATGGACACCTTCTGCCTGTTCCCGGGCGGCGGCAGTCAGGCGATCTTCTCCAATGTGCAGGTCCTGCGGGCCTATCACGCCAAGTATCACCCCGGCGAGCAGCGGGATGAGATCATCACCACGATCCTCTCACACCCCGGCAACCCCGGCGCCGCCGCCACAGCCGGCTATAAAGTGATTACGCTGATGCCCGGTTCGGATGGCTATCCGGATGTGGAAGCGCTGCGCAAGGCGGTCTCTCCCCACACCGCCGGCCTGATGATCACCAACCCGGAGGACACCGGCCTTTATAACCCCCATATCCGCGAGATCGTGGATGCGGTCCACGCCGTGGGCGGCCTGTGCATATACGACCAGGCCAACCAGAACGGCCTGTTCGGAATCGCCCGGGCCCGGGAAGCCGGCTTCGATATGTGCCACTACAACCTGCACAAGTCCTTCTCCGCTCCCCACGGCTGCCAGGGTCCCGCCTGCGGGGCGCAGGGCGTTACCGCCCAGTTGGAGCCGTTCCTGCCCACGCCGGCAATCCGCTTTGACGGCGCGCACTATTTCTTCGACTATGACCGGCCGGAAAGCATTGGCAAGATCCACAAGTTCTACGGCAATCCCTCCGTGGCGCTGAAGGCGTACGCCTATATCCGCACCCTGGGCGGCAAGGGGCTCAAGGAAGTGGCCGAGCTGTCCATCCTGAACAACAACTATCTGCTTTCGCTTTTGAAAAACGTCCGCGGCCTCACGCTGCCGCTGGCAGAGGGCGTGCGGCGGATCGACCAGTCCCGCCTGAGTTGGGAGCCTCTGACGGAGGATACCGGCGTCACCACCGACGATATCGACCGGCGCGTTGTGGATTACGGTCTGCAGAGTTATTTCTCCAGCCATCACCCGCAGCTGATCCCCCAGCCCTTTACGCCGGAGCCCTGTGAAACGTATTCCAAGGCGGATATTGAAGAGTTTGCCTCTATCTTCCAGGCGATTTCCGATGAAGCCTATACGGATCCTCAGCTGGTCAAAACCGCACCGCATCACGCCGCTCTGGCCACCCAGATCAATCCGGACTACCTCAATGACATCACCCTGCTGGCCACCACCTGGCGCGCCTACTGCAAGCACAAACACGCAGAATAAGACCCGAAAAGGGATTTATAAAAATAGGAGATGTTGAACTATGGTAATGGAACTGGCAAAGCATTCCTGGAAGCAGGTCGAAGCCTTTATGCAGACCTGCGACACCGCACTGGTCCTCACCGGTGCCACGGAAAACCACGGCACCCATCTGGCCCTTGGCTGTGACAGCTTTATTCCGGAAAAGATTCTGGAGTTGATCGGCGATCGGGTCAACGCCTTGTCCACTCCCTGTATGCCCTTCGGTGTCAGCGATCACCACGACGGCTTCTGCGGTACGCTGAACATCGGGTATGACGCATTCTATCAGACCATGAAAAAGGTCTTTGAAAAGCTTTATCGCATGGGCATCCGCCGGTTCATCGTTCTCAACGGCCACGGCGGCAACAATGCGGCCCTTGCCCGTCTGGGGATCGAATTCTACAATCGCGGCGCTGTGACCGCCATCGTGGAATGGTGGGATCTGGCCGGTCAGATGAAGGCCGAATGGGCCGGCGGCCACGCAGCCGGCCAGGAGACCTCGGCTCTGCTCGCCGTGGACGAGTCTCTGGTGTTCCCGGAGGAGATGGAGGATCAGGAGCTGATCCCCGTTCATCCGGACATGCCCGCCTACAATCTGGGACAGGTAATGTTCGAGGGCTGCCACATCTTCTTCCCCCGGGATGTTAAAAGCCATTATCCCGCCGGCTGGTCCGGCGCGGACCTTCCCAAAACGGCCAGCAAGCAGTGGGGCGAGGATATGCTTCAGGCCGTGGCCGACTACGTGGTGGATCTTACCAAGGCCATGTCCGAAATTCAGTTGACAGACCGGACCTGACGCGTTCCTGCACGGATCTATAAAGCAGACGGCGCCGCGCGGCGCCGTCTGCTTCTTTGTAAGCGCCCCCTGCGCGCTGGGTATCTCTCGTATCTCTTCTTTTCTTTCCCAAGGAAAAAGACGCCTCCGGCGGCCCTGTACGGCCATTGGAGGCGTCTTTGCTGTATTTCTTCGGCGGGAAAGTTCCTCATCAGTCCTTTTTCCAAAGGACCGGCTCATACATACGCTCAATCCGCTTGACCATTTTGTTCCCGTCCGGTTCATTGTGGGCGATCACATCCGCTTCACACTCCACGCTGCCGAAGGTCACAGACTTTTCGATCCCCAGATCCTTTTTCAAAAGCTCCAGCATCGCCTGACGGGAAACCGTTTTTTCATAGATCTTAAGATAGCTGAAGCCGGGATACTCCTCCGACGGATAAAAACGGATCCGTACCTGTTCGGCAAGCCCTGAGCGTACCAGGGCATCATAGGCCTCCTGCACCCGCGGCGTCCGGTCAATGCTCATCAGGTAAAGAACGGCACACTGATTGTAATATTTCCGGCTGACATAATTCCGATACGGCGACGTATGCAGACGCCGGTAAATATCCTGCTCCGCCTCGTTGCGCAGCTCATCGTAATAGATCATCAGCACATCATTTAAAAGGCCGTTGATAAAGCAGCCCAGGCCCTGCTGCTCCAGTACGGCGCAGCAAGCCAGCGTCAGATCCTTTGACAGGAATTTCGCGTGAAGAAATTCTTTCTTTTGAATGTCATACAGGGCGCTGCCATCCATGACAATAATCGGCAGCTGGAACCGCAGCCCCTCGGACGCCTCCAGCACGGAAGCCGGCGTGCGCATGGTCGAGATCGTAAAGAGCATTCCGTCATCGATCATACGATTCAGCAGCACTTTGCTATAGGGCGTCATCTGATACTGCGCATTCAATAAAACGCCGTCCAGCCCGGAAACAAACAGAATGTCCCGGCGCTTCTTCCGGGGCAGATGGACACTGTTGACCCCAATGCCGACCGCGATCCCGACCAGCGTCTCCATGCAGCGGTCCAGGGCAAACAGCCATGGATTGATGTCCGTAATGTGCGAAACCGTGATACTCAAAAAGACCACGCAGGAAAAATAAGAGGCGTTGCGCATGTCCAGATAAACCGTCGTCCAAAGCAGCGGCAAAATAAACAGCGCGATCAGCGCGTAGCCCACCGGGGTCCCGTGATTGTGCAGCAGATAGACCTCCACCAAAATCGCAGCGGCGCCGAAAAACGTACCCACCGCGGTTCCGGACAGCCGCTGAATCGCCATCTTTTTGGAGCTTCCGTTGTATGGCTGGATACACTGCAGCGCCGCTATGGAAGCGTAAATCCGCATGCTGCTTCGCTGCATCAGCGTGGCCGTTACCAGACAGATCAGCACGGCCACCGTGGATTTTATCATCCGCAGTCCGATCTCCGGCACGGGATGGACCAGCAGGTGATTTGCTTCTTCCTGTAATTCCGTTAAGAGATGTACCTTTTTGTGCATGGGGTCTCCGCGATCCTCCTCCGCTGCCCTCCCGGCCGGGATAGGCCTTTTTATAATGGGTCTATTTTAAACAAAGCACTCCCGCCTGTCAACCTCCCGCCGGAAAGATCCGCTCGGTTCAGGCAGAAAATGCGCGGCAATGCCTTGCATTCCCGGCTGCGCGCAGGTAAGATAAAAGGGTAATTTCATCTAAAACGCAGGAGGCGCCTGAACCATGATCAAGCTTTTGAAAAATGCCCGCGTCTACGCTCCGGATCCCCTGGGCAGGCAGGATCTGCTGCTCGCGGGGGAGCGCATCGTCCGTATCCACCCGGATCTGAGCGCATACGAAGGGCTTCCGGATGTGGAAGTCTATGATTTGCAGGGAAAGATTCTGGTCCCCGGCTACATCGATCTGCACGTGCATATCACCGGCGGCGGCGGAGAACAGGGGCCCGCCTCCCGGGTTCCGGAGGCGCAGCTGCACCATTTTCTCAGCAGCGGCGTCACCTCACTGGTCGGCCTGCTGGGGACCGACGGAATCACCCGCAGCCTGGAATCCTTGGTCGCCAAGGCCCGTGCGCTGCAGGAAGATGGTCTGAGCGTTTACACGCTGACCGGTTCCTACGGTTATCCGACCTGCACGCTGACCGGAAGTGTCGAACGGGACATCGTGCTGGTCCCGCCTATGGTCGGAGTAAAGATCGCCGTCTCCGATCACCGCAGTTCCAACCCCAGCGGTGAGGACCTCATTGCGTTGGCCAGCGCCGCCCGCAGGGCAGGCCTGCTCAGCGGAACGGCCGGCCTTACCGTCATGCACATGGGCTCCGGGCGCGGCGGCTTGGACCCGCTGTTTTACGCATTGGATCACTCGGATATTCCTGCGAAAAATTTTCTGCCCACGCACATGCTCCGCACCCAGGAACTGATGCTTCAGGGGGCGGAACTGGTGCGCCGCGGCGGCTATATGGACTGCACAGCCGGCAGCAGCGATTTGGAGCTGGAAGAATACTCTGACCGCCTTGCGCAGCTGCTCAGCATGGACGGGGTCTCGGCAGACCATGTGACCCTTTCCAGCGACGCCTTTGGCAGCCAGCCGCGCTTTGACGCGCAGGGCAATTGTGTCGGTCTCATTTATACCTCCCCCCGTTATCTTCATCAGACGGTCCTGGGCCTGATCCGGCGAGGGATCCCCCTGGAAGAGGCGCTGCGACTTCTTACCAGCACACCTGCGGCCGTGTTGGATCTTTCCGGGCGCAAGGGCTGCGTGGCACCCGGAGCGGACGCAGACCTTCTGGTTTTAAACGAAGGACTGGAGATGGACAGTCTCTTTGTTCGGGGACGCACTGCCATCTGGAATGAAGAAATTCTCCTGAAGGGGCGCTTTGAATAATCTGCCCTTCGATCGATCTTAATTTATTCCCCCTCAATCCACATATAAAAAGACTGCAGCCGTTTTGTTACGGCTGCAGTCTTAAATCACACATAGAAGGTGCGGAGATGTGCGGAGAAAGAAAAGCGAGCGAACTGAGGAAACAGTCCGCTCGGAGTGTTGGCGCTATCTATCTTTCCGGGCCG
>CAKTHE010000019.1 GCA_934563745.1 uncultured Dysosmobacter sp.
TCACAACCTTCAGCGCCCCGCTGGTGCTTTCTTTCGTTACGTTGTTTAATTTACAAGGTACACGCCGCTTTTTGCGGTGATCTTTACTGTATCACAGGATCACGCGTTTGTCAACACTTTTTTGTTTTCTTTTTGCTTTCGTGTCGTTTTCTTCGTTTCCCTGACAGCTCATTTAGGATACCAAAGGCAACCGCAAAAGTCAACCGTTTCTCTCCCTATTTGTTAACTTTTTTATTATTTTTCCGTATTTATCCAATTATTGCACTTTTCTCAGCAGTTGGTCTTATTGTGCTTATTTCTATCATAAGTTGTTCTTATTATGTGCCTATGATTTTACCGTTGTCTTTCGTCAATTTTACCGATCCCGCCCGTTTTTCTTTCCCAAACCGGGCAAAAAGAGAGGCAGCCCGCACCGGACTGCCTCTTTCTGCACAAGCGCACTCTTCACTTATGGGTCCCCAAAAAGAACAGAGCAATCATCCCCGGCCCCGTATGCGCCCCGACGATCGGCCCCACATCCGAGATCAGAATCTTCTTCGGATGAAACTGCTCCTCGATCTGGCTGCGCATTTTCTGCGCGTCTTCCAGACACGCCGCATGGCTGATCAGCACGGTCTGCTGCTCCGGGTCCTGGACCGTCTCTTTCATCTTTTTCAGCATGCAGGCGATAGCTGCCTTTCGGCCGCGCACCTTCTCCACAGGAATCAGATGCCCTTCCTCGTCCACATGCAACACCGGCTTGATATTGAGCATGGTGCCCACCGCAGCCACAGTGGGAGAAATTCTTCCGCCGCGCTTGAGATAGCTCAGATCATCCACCGTGAACCAATGGCACAGATGCTGCTTATGGTCCTCCGCATAATCCCGCGCCGTCTCTATGGAGGCGCCGGCGCACTGCTGCATGGCCGTCAGGTAAACCAGAAGTCCCTGGCCGCCGCTGGCCGCCCGTGTATCGACGGTAAAGACCTTCCGCTCCGGATAACGCTCCCGCAGGTCCTCCGCTGCTATCGCGCAGGCATCCCGCGTGCTGGACAAGCCGGAAGAAAAGCACAGGAACAGAACATCCCGCCCCGCCTTCAAATGCTTCTCCATCGCCTCCGTCAGCTCGGTCACATTGGCCGCGGCCGTGACCGCCACAGCCCCCTCGCGCATACGCGCGTAAAAATCAGCCAGTGCATATTCCCGACCGTCAATGTAATGTGCGTAATTCTTCCCACCAAGGGTAAAAGAAAGCGGCACGACCTCCACGCCGGCCTGTTCCGCCATTTCCGGAGACAGATCGCAGGAGGATTCCGTTAAAATGATGTAGCTGCTGTTCATATTCTCAAGCCTTTCCGCATCCCTGCCCCACGGAGAAACCCTTCACAGGATCCCCGCCGCGCGGGCAGTTCTGATTTCCCACGCCGGCCGCCGCACAGCCGGCGCCTTTTCTTTAATAGTATAGCATACACTTCCTCTTAAAGAAAGAGTCTCTTTCCTCCGCCGGGGAGAAATCCGTGTCAATGCCCCTCCCGCAGCAGTATGGGCTGCAGCTGTTCGCCCCTCAGGGCCGCTTCAACCGTCTCCGGGATCCGGGTAAAATCCGCAATCAGAGAAGCCGGCTTCCCCTTTGGATTATCCTGGCCGAAGGGCACAAAATAATAATGCTTGCGCACCAGCAGTTCTCCTATGTTCCGGGCGCTGCCGGAAAGGCCATCGTTGCTGGCGATCGCCAAAACCACCGGCCGGCCGTTCCGCAGGTGCGCCTTTGCCGCCATTGTAACCGGACCATCCGTGATCCCGTTTGCCAGTTTGGCTAGGGTATTGCCGGTGCAGGGTGCAATCACCAGTACATCCAGCAGTCCCTTGGGACCGATCGGCTCCGCCGCGACAAGGTCCCGGATGACCGGCTGCCCGGTCAGAGTCCGCAGCCGCTCCAGCAGTGCTTCGGCCGTTCCAAAGCGGGTATCCGCCCCGGCCACACACTCGGACACAATGGGGATCACGGTTTCATAAAGACCGCAAAGCCGTTCCAGCTCCTCCAAAACCTGCTTATGTGTGCAAAAGGATCCGCAGACCGCGAATCCGATCCGCTCCGTTTTCAAACGGATCCCTCCCATCCCTCCATTAAAATGTGAGCCACTGTCTCCCGGATCGCCGCTGCCGCCGACTGCGGAAAGAGTCTGCCCGGCAGTCCCCGGGCCCAGACCGCATTCACGCCCCGGGCCCGCGCCGCCTCCAGATCCATTCCCGGCACAGAGGCAAGCTCGATCCACAGGCACCGGCGGTCCAGCTCCGCGGTCTCCGCCTCCGAAAGCACCGGCGCCGGTACCGTATTGAAGATAATGTCAAATTCCTTCAGCCGCCCGGACAGCGCGGCAGTATCCGCTGCGCGCAGACCGGAAGCCCGGATCCAGGTCCGTGCCTCGCAGGAGCGGGCCGCCACGGTCACATTCGCCCCCCAGGCATACAGGCGCTGGGCCAGAAGCTTTCCGATCCGCCCGTAGCCGATCACCAGGCACGAGCAGCCGCAGATCGTCGCAGGTGAATGCTCCATCGCCGTATAGACCGCTCCCTCCGCCGAGGGCACCGCATTGGCCACTGCCAGCTCCTCCCGGGCGTAATAATCGATCAGTCGGACTCCGGACTCCTCCGCCATCTGCCGGATCGCAGGACTGACCTGACCGGCAAGGACCGGTCGGTCCTTGGGCAGTTTCGAGAACAGGGTTTTCAAAGGGACCGCCGGCCCCTCTGCGTTCAGCGTCCGCCCCTCCCGGCTCAGCGGCAGCGGCAGGAGGATCACATCCGCTTGGGCCGCCTGTTCCAGAGGCCGCGACCGCTCCGTTTCCGTTCCGGGTAATCCGAAGGTCACGACCGAATGGCCCTCCCGGGCCAGTAAATCTGCCAGATACAGCTGACGGCGGTCTCCGCCGATCAGCGCATACGATTGATCCATGGTTTTCCCTCCCGCTTCAGTCTATGCCCGGATGAAAAAACGGTGCGCCTGCGCGCACCGTCATCCCAATTCGTTCAATTGTTTTCGGGCCGCCGCAAGCAGTGCCGCCCGCTCGTTCGGCAAAGTCCCGGAGAGCACCGCGTCTAAAAACGCCTCCAGGGTCCGTCCCACCGCCGGACCGGAAAAGCCGAGGTCCAGCAGGTCCCTTCCGTTTATCTTCAGCTGTTTCAGGGAAAAACAAGCCTGTGCGGCAAGCAGCTCGTCCATCAGCCATTCCACTTCATCGATCTCCCGCTGGCGCCCCCGGAAATCTGGATGCTGCGCCAGATTGTCCGCCCGTTTGACCGCCAGCAGCTGCCGCAGCCCCTCTTCACCGAACCGGTGCAGGGCCCGCCGGACACTTTTTTCCGCGCACATGAGCGGAATGTCATGATACTCCACCAGGCTTAAAATCCGATCCCTGGAGTTATGGTCAAAGCGCAGCCGTTCCATGGCCGCGGCCGCCAGAGTCCGGCTGACCTTTCCATGTCCGTAAAAATGCCCTACCCCCGCCGCGTCCTGCGTATAGGTGTGCGGCTTGCCCAGGTCGTGGAACAGCATGGTATAGCGCAGCACCGGGTCCGGCGCGATCGCTTCCAGCGCGTGCAGCGTGTGCTCCCACACATCGTAGCAGTGGTGGCGATTGTGCTGATCAAAGCCCACCGCCGGCAAAATCTCCGGCACCAGTACCCCCACCACCTCCGGATAGGCGCGCAGGACCGCAGCCGCGTGCCGCCCGCATAAAAGGCCGGTCAGCTCTTCCCGCAGCCGTTCTGCAGCTATGCAGCGCAGTGCCTCTCTGTTTTCCCGCAGACTCCGGTCCGTCCTCTCTTCAACCGAAAAGCCCAGGGTAGACGCAAAGCGCAGGCCGCGCATGATCCGCAGGGCATCCTCCCGCAGGCGCGCATCGGCATCGCCCACGCAGCGCAGCCGCCCGACCGCAAGGTCCGCCCGGCCGCCCCACGGGTCCTCCAGCCGTCCCCGCAGATCCAGCGCCATGGCATTTACGGTAAAGTCCCTCCGGCGCAGGTCCTCCCGCACGCTGCCGGTAAAGCGGACCGAGCTGGGATGCCGTCCGTCTTCATAGCTTCCGTCACAGCGGAACGTCGTCACCTCCACCCGGTAGGTTCCCCGGCACACGGTCACCGTTCCATGCCGGAGCCCGGTCGGGATCGCAGCCGCACCGAAGCAGCCAAGCGTCTCCTCCGGCAGGGCGGAAGTTGCTACATCCCAGTCCCGCGGCTCAGCTCCCAGCAGCAGATCCCGCACACAGCCGCCCACGCACCAGGCCTCCCAGCCTCTGCGCTCCAGGCTGTGCAGGACCCAGCGCACCTCCTCAGGGATCGTCAGCATATCTTTTCTCCGCCTTTCAGTTGCATTTCCAAGCATTCCGTTTTATAATAAGGTGCTTCAGGCCATCGCGGCACGCACCGTGCCGCCCACGTCGTTTCGGATGGCATTATACTGAAAACGGCAGCGATTTGCAATCTTTGCGGCCTGATTGTCAAAGGAGGATTTTGGCAATGATGAACAATCCGGTATCGGTCCGTGCATATATGGTTCCCGGCAAACGCGTCCACCTGGTCGGAATCGGCGGCGTATCCATGTGCCCGCTGGCAGAGGTCCTGCACACCATGGGGCTTCAGGTCCAGGGCTCCGACATGAACGACAGCGACTCCGTACGGCACCTTCGTTCCATGGGGATCCCCGTATCCATCGGGCACGCGGCGGAAAATCTGGGCGACTGTGACTTTGTGATCCGCACGGCCGCCGTCCATGACAGCAATCCCGAGATCTCCGGCGCCGTCGCCCGCGGCATCCCCGTTTATGAGCGGGCCCAGGCCTGGGGAGCCATCATGCAGGGCTACCCCAACGCCCTGTGCATCTCCGGCACCCACGGTAAAACCACCACCACCTCCATGTGCACCCACATTTTCATGGCCGCCCAGAAAGACCCCACCGTGATGATCGGAGGTACGCTGCCGCTGCTGCATTCCGGCTATCGGGTCGGTCACGGGGATACCATCATTCTGGAATCCTGCGAATACTGCAACAGCTTCCTCAGCTTCTTCCCCACCGTGGCGGTGATTCTGAACGTGGAAGCGGACCATCTGGATTTCTTCAAGGATCTGGAGGATATCGAGCACTCCTTCCGTGCCTTTGCTCAGCTGGTGCCGCCCCGGGGTCACGTGATCGCCAACGCGGACGATCCCGGTGCCCGGAAGGCCCTGGAGGGGTTCCCCCACGTCCTGACCTTCGGTCTGGACCACCCGGCAGACTGCACAGCCGCCAATCTGGGAGAGGAAAACGGGCACCCGGTCTTTGACGTCATGATTCGCGGTTCTCTTTACGCGCGTGTGCATCTGGCCGTCTACGGCCGGCACAACGTGCTCAACGCCCTGGCCGCCGCCCTGGCCGCCTGGTCGCTGGGGCTGCCCGGCTCTGCCGTGGAAGAGGGGCTTGCCTCCTTCACCGGCGCCGGCCGCCGCTTTGAGTTCAAGGGGCGCTTCCACGGCGCTGACGTCTACGACGACTACGCCCACCATCCCGGTGAGCTGCATGCGCTTTTGGCAATGGCCCGCGGGCTTTCCTATCAGCGGATCATCGTGGCTTTCCAGCCCCACACCTATTCCCGGACCCAGAAGCTGTTCGACCACTTTGTGGAAGAGCTGAAAACGGCCGATATCGCCATTCTGGCCGAGATCTATGCCGCGCGGGAAACCAATACCATCGGCATCTCCTCTGCGGACCTGTGCCGCAACATCCCCGGCTCCATCTACTGCTCCACGCTGGATAAAGTGACCGACCAGCTCCGCCGCCTGGCCCGGCCCGGCGACCTGATCCTGACCGTGGGCGCCGGCGACATTTACCGGGCCGGCGAAAAACTTCTGGAAAGCGAGACGCAGGCATGAACATCACCGCTCCTTCCTCCTCCGCGCCGGAACGGGCCTCCTGTCCGGAGGAAGCCGCTTCCTTCGCCCTTCTCGACACGCTGGGCGTTCCGTACCTTCAGGTTCAGCATGACCCTGCCGACACGATGGAGCAGTGCGCCCAGATCAGCGAACTTCTGCAGGCGCGCATCTGCAAAAACCTTTTGCTGTGCAACCGGCAGCAGACCGCCTTTTACCTGCTGGCTCTGTCGGAAGACAAGGTCTTTCACACCAAGGATCTCTCCCAGCAGATCGGATCCAGCCGTCTCTCCTTTGTCCCCGGCGAGCACATGCACGAATTGATCGGCTGCACGCCCGGCTCTGCCAGCGTGCTCGGCCTGATGTACGATCCGGAGCAGCGGGTCCGGCTTTTGATCGACCGCGCCCTTGCGGATGCGCCCTTTTTCGCCTGTCATCCCTGCAAAAATGACGCCAGCCTCCGCATCGCCACCAAGGATCTGCTGGAGCTGGTTCTTCCCAGGCTGAACCACACGCCCACCTTCGTGACCCTCTAATCGTTCCGGGCCGCGGTCGGCCTGCGCAAAGGCCGGGCAAAGCTCCTTTTTGCCAAATAAAGCCTGCGGGCCGCTGATCAGCGGTCCGCAGGCTTGCTCTTGTTTTCTTCCCACTCATTGCCCGGCAGCCGCCTCCAGCAGCCGCCCTACCGAAAGGACCTTCACGCAGGAGGGAAGAGGCGCTTCCCCTGCCGCTGCAGCCGCACAGCCGCACAGTCCGGTCAGTTGAATCAGATGTTCTCCCGGGCGAAGCGGAGCCTCGTTCCGGCCCCATACGGCCGGCGGCTCATCCCGCAGCTTGGCCAGTGCCTCCCGCCGGGTCCAGTTGGCCCAAAAGGCCTCGTCATCCGCAAGGGCAAAGCGGCGGTGCAAACGCTCCGGCGGCGGCCGCAGCCGCTCCGCATCCACGCCCAGCGGCATCGGGGAAAGCCCTGCCAGCGCGGCGCCCTCCGTATGGCTGAGGCTGAAGTGCAGATCCGTACGGTCCGCAAAAAACGGCTTTCCTCTTGCGGAAACGCTCAGCTCCGGAATGCGCTTCCGGCCAAAGCGCTCGGCCAGGGCCGCGGTCAGCAGCCCGTAAGCGCACAAAACCTCATCACGCCGCCGCTCGTTTTCCCTTTGCAGCCGCGCCGCGCGCTGCGGCGGCAGACACCTCGCCAGAATCACCCTCTGCGCAGGCAGGAGGGGACGCTCGATCCGTACGGCAAAAAACTCTGTTTGCATCGGTCCGTCCCCCTTTCTTCCTGTATCTTACCGCGGCAGAGCCATATGTACAACCGTTTTCCGGGCCGCGGCCCGCCCCAAATGAATGTTTCGGCAAAGTTACTGAATTTTGTGCAAATTTTTTTAAAGAAAAAAAGGAAATCCGAAGTCCGCGTCGTATATGTAAAACGACCATGCAAAAAAGGGCGCCGCTTCTTCGTATGAAGAGCGCGGATTCCGGCTAAGCTTTGGAAAGGAGGCCGCTTCTTGTCATTTCCCCAAAATTTTCTGGACGAGCTGACCGCCCGCAATGACATTGTCGACGTGGTCGGCAGCTATGTGCACCTGACAAAAAAGGGCTCCAACCTGTTTGGTCTGTGTCCGTTTCACAACGAAAAAACCGGCTCCTTTTCCGTTTCGCCGGATAAGCAGATCTATTACTGCTTCGGCTGCAAGCGCGGCGGCGGCGTGATCAACTTCATCATGGAGGAAGAAAACCTCTCCTTTCCGGATGCCGTGCGTTTTCTTGCCAAGCGGGCCGGCATGGAGGTTCCGGAGGAAGAGGGCGACCGGGAGGCGGGACGCCAGCGTCAGCGTCTGCTGGATCTGAACCGGGACGCCGCCCGGTACTATTATCAGCAGCTGCTCTCCCCGGATGGCAGCGCCGTGCGCGCGTATCTGGAAAAGCGCCGCATTCTGCGTTCCACCGCGGTAAAATTCGGCATGGGCGCCGCGCCGGACCGTTGGGATGCCCTTTTGACCGCCATGACCGCAAAGGGCTATTCCAAGACCGAGCTTCTGACCGCCGGTCTGGCCGTACAGGGCAAGGGCGGCCATCTTTACGACAAATTCCGCAACCGGCTGATGCTTCCCGTCGTGGATGTGCGCGGGGATGTGGTTGCCTTTGGCAGCCGGGTTTTGGACCATTCCGAGCCCAAATACATGAACTCCCCCGAAACCCCGGTTTACAGCAAGCGCCGGGTCCTTTACGGGCTGAACCTGGCCAAAAAGAGCAAGCGGTCCAATATCATCCTCTGTGAGGGAAACCTGGACATCGTCACGCTGCACCAGGCCGGCTTTGACAACGCCGTGGCCTCCATGGGCACGGCGCTGACCACGGAGCAGACCCGTCTTCTTTCCCGCTACACCAAAGAGCTGGTGCTCTGCTACGACAACGACAACGCCGGCCGCATCGCCACCGAGCGGGCCCTGCAGCTTCTGAACAACTCCGAATTCACCGTCCGGGTCCTGCAGCTGCCCCGGCGCAAGACCCCGGAGGGCGAGCTTGTGAAGCAGGATGCAGACGACTTCATCAAATATCAGGGCCCCGCCGCATTTGAGCGGCTGCTTTCCGGCAGTGAAAACGGCATCGAATTCCGCATGGCGGAAGTGGCCGGGAAATACGACCTGCAGGACGATCCCTCCCGGATCGCCTATTGTGAGGAGATCAGCGCCCTGCTGTCCACCCTGCACAGTCCTGTGGAGCGGGAAGTTTACACCGCCCGCGCCGCGGAAGTGGCCGGGATCACACCCCAGGCCATGCAGCTGGAGGTGGAGCAGGCCTCCCGCCGGCGGATCGCCAGGGAGCGGCGGGAACAGACCCGGCGGGACCTGAATCCGGCCGCCGCCCTGCAGCCAAAAGAGCGCAGCCTGCATTACCGGAATCTGCGTTCCGCCCGAGCGGAAGAGGGCGTGCTGCGGCTGCTGCTTTTGGATGCGTCCCTGTTTCCCGCGCAGCCGCCTCTGAAAGAAGAGGATTTTTCCGCACCGCTGCTGGGGCGGGCCTACACACTGCTTTGGAATGCCCGGGAAGCGGGCCGGCCTCTCTCCGCCGCCTGTCTGGCGGACGCGCTGACGCCGGAGGAGATGAGCTTGATCACCGGCCTTCTGCAGCAGCCGGAATCACTGAAAAACGGGGCGCAGGCCCTGCGGGATTACATCAATATCATTCGCCAGGAGGCTTCCAAGCGCACCCCCGCCGCGGGGGTGGACCCGCTTCTGGCCGCCACCGAAAAATATAAGAAAAAGTAATTAGGGTACTGGAGGAAAGCACTATGACCGAAAAGAAAGAATTGACCGCCGCAGAGCTGGAGGCTCAGGCGGATGCGCTTCTGGCCGCCGCAGACGCAGCCGAAGCCGCTTCCAAGGAGACTCCGCAGCCGGCCGCCAAGGCCGTAAAGGCCCGCTCCGCCCGGAAAAACGCCCCTGCGGAGCCGGCTGAGGCTGAGGGCGAAAAAGCCGCTGCGCCGCAGCTGGATGAAAAAACCATCGCCTCCCTGCCCGCCGCCGCGCTGATCGCTTCCAATGAAAAGCTCAAAGAGCTGCTGACCAAGGGCAAAAAGAAGGGCAAGCTGGACTCCGGCGAGCTGATGGAAACGCTGGATGACCTGAATCTGGAGGGCGACCAGATGGACCAGCTCTACGACTCGCTGGAAGCGCTGAGCATTGACATCAGCAACGACGAGGATATCCTCCCGGACCTGGCCGACACCGAGCCTGCTGCAGAGGAGATCGCCGAGGTGGAGGAAGAGGAGCTGGTGGATCCCAACTCGCTGGTCAACAACTTCTCCATCGACGACCCGGTCCGGATGTACCTCAAAGAAATCGGCAAGGTGCCTCTGCTCTCTCCGGATGAAGAGGTTGATCTGGCCCAGAAGATGTCGGACGGCGCCAAGGCCAAGCAGCGGCTGCAGGAGATGGAGCATCAGCGCGCCGCCGGCGAGGACCCTGGTCTGACCGCCGAGGAGATCACCCAGCTCAAGCGCCAGGTCTCGGCCGGTGAGCGGGCCAAGCAGAAGCTGGCCGAAGCCAACCTGCGTCTGGTCGTCTCCATTGCCAAGCGCTACGTCGGCCGCGGAATGCTGTTTCTGGACCTGATCCAGGAGGGCAATCTGGGTCTGATCAAGGCGGTTGAAAAGTTCGATTATACCAAGGGCTATAAGTTCTCCACCTATGCAACCTGGTGGATCCGTCAGGCCATTACCCGGGCCATTGCCGACCAGGCCCGCACCATCCGGATCCCGGTCCATATGGTGGAGACCATCAACAAGGTCATCCGTGTCTCCCGCCAGCTGCTGCAGGAGCTGGGGCATGATCCCACGCCGGCAGAAATCTCCGCCGAAATGGGCATGCCGGTGGAAAAGGTCCGCGAGATCCTGAAAATCGCGCAGGAGCCCGTCTCTCTGGAGACCCCCATCGGTGAGGAGGAAGACTCGCACCTGGGCGACTTCATCCCCGACGAGGGCGCCTCGGAACCTTCGGAGGCCGCTTCCTTCACTTTGCTCAAAGAGCAGCTGATGGATGTCCTCTCCACACTGACGCCCCGGGAAGAAAAGGTTCTGAAGCTGCGCTTCGGCATCGAGGACGGCCGCTCCCGCACGCTGGAAGAGGTGGGCAAGGAATTCAACGTCACCCGGGAGCGCATCCGTCAGATTGAGGCCAAGGCTCTTCGGAAGCTGCGACACCCCTCCCGCAGCAAAAAGCTGAAGGATTTTCTGAACTGACCGCCGCCCCCACGCGCACCCGATCCGTCCTTTACAGGAAAAGCACCTGCGCCTTTAAGACGCAGGTGCTTTTTGGGTTCCGCGCACGCTTCCCCCGGCCCGCAGATACAGCAGCAGCGCCCAAAGCCCGCAGTTTCGTTATCCGCGGGCCCTGCCGTCTCCGGAACCCCGGCCCGGCTGTGCAGCCCCCCTTCCCGCAGCGGAGTCCGCCCGGTCCAGGCGGCGGAAACTTCCCGGGAAAGAGTACTTGTGTCCGGAGGAGAAAACGACTATACTGAATTTATTATAGACTCAAAGAGGAGGTACCGCATGCAAGCAGATGCGTTTCGTTTTGACGGCTCTCAGCGCTGCGAGCTGAGCAAGCTGGATACCAGCGTGGAAAAGGACACCGCCTTTAAAGAGCACTGCCTGGCGCAGACCCAGGCAAACCTTGCAAAGATGGCGCAGCTTCAGGATGCCTTTTATGCCGACGGACGCGAGGGGCTGATCGTGATCCTGCAGGCCATGGACGCCGCCGGAAAAGACAGCACCATCAAGCACGTGATGGCCGGGCTCAATCCCCAGGGCGTTCTGGTCCACAGCTTCAAGCAGCCCAGCAGTGAGGATCTGAGCCACGACTATCTCTGGCGCGTCAACCGCTGCCTTCCGCCCCGGGGCAGCATCGCGATCTTCAACCGCAGTTATTACGAGGATGTGCTGGCCGTGCAGATCCATGACCTGCACAAAACCTATCAAATGGCCCCGCGGACCCTGGAGGGCAGCAAGGAGGATTTTTTCCGAAAGCGCTACAGCCAGATCCGCGGCTATGAAGAGTACCTCTACGATAACAGCTACCGGGTCGTTAAGATCTTCCTGCATCTTTCCAAGGAAAAGCAGAAAGAGCGCTTTTTGGAGCGGATCGACACTCCGGAGAAAAACTGGAAGTTCTCCTCCGACGATCTGAAGGACCGGGCTCTGTTTGACCGGTATCAGGTGCTGTACAGCCAGGTGATCAGCGAAACCGCCACCCGGCACAGCCCCTGGTATGCCATCCCTGCAGACCGGAAGTGGTACACGCGTTTCCTCGTTTCACAGATCGTACTGTCTTCCCTGGAGGCATGCTGCCATACGTACCCGTCCCTGTCCCCGCAGGCCCAGGCCGGGCTGGCCGACTGCCGCGCGCAGCTGGAGCGTGAAGCACACTGACGCTGCACCGCCAAAGGGCTTTTTCCATGACAAAAAGGAGGCTTCCCCCACTATGCGTATGCGTAAAAAGAAAAATCTGATCCCCCGTATGGAGCGTTGCTCCGCCTGCCTGATCCAGGACCCCTACTCCATGCCCGGCACCTGGCGCTCCCTGATGCCACAGGCCCGTGAGCTGCGGCTGGAGCTGGGCTGCGGAAAGGGCCGCTTTACCGCCCTGACGGCAAAAGAAGAGCCGGATGTCCTGTTCATCGCCGTGGAAAAGGTGCCCGACGCCATGGTCATCGCCATGGAACGCTGCACCGCCGAAGGGCTGCACAATGTCTTTTTTGTGGACTGCGACGCCGATCAGCTTCCCTATCTGTTCGCTCCCGGTGAGGTGGACCGGATCTATCTGAACTTTTCCGACCCCTGGCCCAGCAAGCGGCACGCCAAGCGCCGCCTGACCCACGGCAACTTCCTGCGTCTCTACCGGAAGGTGCTGAAGCCGGGCGGACAGATCCATTTTAAAACCGACAACGAAGGGCTGTTTGCCTTTTCCTTAGAAGAGATCCCCCAGTTTGGCTTCACCCTTTCCGAGGTCACCCATAACCTTCATGAGGCCGGCCCCGTGGGGGTCATGACGGATTACGAGGCAAAATTCTATGAGCAGGGTCTGCCCATTCACCGGCTGGTTGCCACGATGGAACCGTGGTCCGATCCGGAGGAAGAGGCCGCCGCAGAGGGGGAAGCCGCCGCACGCGCGGAGGACACCTCTTCCGCGGAGGGAACGGCGCCGGCGGAGAAGCCCTGATCCCCTTCTGTTCCGCTTTTGCCCGTCCTGCGATCATAAAAAAAGCGTCCCGCTTCCGCGGGACGCTTTTTTTATGGACAGCGATCTTACGCCTTCTTGGCAATCTCAACCAGCTGCGTGAACGCAGCCGCATCCTGAACAGCCAGCTCCGCAAGCATCTTGCGGTTAATCTCGATGCCGGCAGTCTTCAGGCCATGCATGAACGTGGAATAATTCATGCCGTTCATCTTGCAGGCCGCAGAAATGCGGGTGATCCACAACTGACGGAAATCTCTCTTCTTCAGGCGACGGCCGGTGTAGGCATAGCTCAGGGACTTCATCACTGCCTCATTGGCAATTCTGAAGTGCTTGGACTTATCGCCCCAATATCCCTTCGCCAGCTTCAGGGTTCTGTTTCTTCTTTTGCGCGTCATCATCGCGCCCTTAACTCTAGCCATTGTGATTAGCCTCCTATTCTAAACGTAATCGTATCTTACTTGTAAGGGATCATCTTGCGGATCGCATCCACATTCGTGGTGTCCGCATAGCCGCCCGTGCGCAGACGACGAGTACGTTTGGTGTCCTTCTTGGTGAGGATGTGGCTCTTAAAAGCCTTGGCGCGCTTGACCTTGCCGCTCTTGGTCAGGTTAAATCTCTTCTTGGCACCGCTGTGGGTTTTCAGTTTCGGCATAATTGAAATCTCCTTCCGTACGTTTCAAACAAGAACTTTTTTACTTTCCGCTTTTGGGTGAGAGGAAAATCGACATATTGCGGCCTTCCAGCTTTGCCGGTTTGTCCAGCGCGGCCGTTTCCGCACACTGCTGCGCAAACCGATCCAGCAGGCCCCGGCCAATATCCGTATGGGCCATCTCACGGCCGCGGAAGCGCACCGTAACCTTTACGCGGTTTCCATCGGCAATGAACTTCTGCGCATTTTTGAGCTTCGTGTTGAAGTCTCCCACGTCAATTCCCGGAGACATCCGAATCTCCTTGATCTCGACCACATGCTGATTTTTCCGGGCTTCCTTTTCCCGCTTGCTCTGCTCAAAGCGGAACTTGCCGTAGTTCATCAGCTTGCACACAGGCGGCGTCGCCTGCGGGGAATTCTTCACCAGATCCAGCCCTGCCTCGTCGGCGATCCGCAGCGCTTCGGCCGGTGCCATGATACCAAGCTGCTCGCCATCTGCCCCGATCAGCCGGATCTCCTTGTCACTAATCTCTTCGTTCAGTTCATGCACTAAGTTACTAATAGTCGAAGCACCTCCGTCTGAAAATAACAAAACGCGGACACCTCGTCAGCATCCGCGCAGCAAAAAAACACCTTCCGGTGAATTTCCCTTTGTAAACCTCTTCGCTTTGCTGGAGGTGAGGCGGATGCAGCCAGCCTTCTTTGTTTTGCAGATGTATTTTAGCAGATCCAGGCGGCCCTGTCAACTACTTTTTTGGTTTTTCCTTCCCTGCCGCCCGCTTCGGTCCGGTATATTTTTTCTCCATTCCGGCCAGACTAGGCCTTGTATTCCTATGCGGAAAGGAGGTGTGCTGCATGCCCCAGAATAACCGCGAGCGCGACCAGAAGGAAAACCGTCAGCAGAACCAGAACAAGCAGAATCAGGACCGGGAGCAGAATCAGAACCAGAACCAGAACAAACAGAACCAGCGCTGAACGAACAGGAAGGAGGAGACGTCGGTCTCCTCCTTCCTGCTTTACTTCAGGAACTGGATGCTCATGTCCACCTTTCCGGAAATTCCGGGCACCGCGGCGCTGGATGTATACTGCCAGTAATCCATGGCGTAATAAAGCGTCGGATAGCTGGAGCTGTATTCCGGGAACCAGATCCCATACGAATAGAGCTGCTCCAGATCATATTTCATATAGCTGACGTATTTGCTGGCGTACAGCAGTGCGTCATAGCCGGCTTCCTCGATCCTCTGGCAGAAGGCCTTGGCGCAGGCCGTGGCCATTTCCGGCTCGATGCCGTACACCCGGTACGACGCATTTCCCATCTCCCAGTCATACGCCACCGGACCGTCGATCCGATACCCCTGCTCCTCCAGCTCCTGCAGCCGCTCCAGGACATAGTCCGCCTCTTCGACGGCCTCCTCCACCGTAATGGCCTGCGAGAAGAAGTAGACGCCGGTCTCCAGCCCCGCATCCAGGGCGCCGGCAACATTCTGCCGGTAAAACGCGTCAGACATGATCGTGCCGGTGGTGTAGCCCCGCAGCCCCAAACGGACAAAGGCAAATTCGATCCCGGACTGTGCCGCCGCCTCCCAGTCGATCGTCTGGTCCACTGTGTTGTTGCGGTTCTGATACGCCGAGACATCCACGCCCAAACGCGTACGCCGGGAGCCGGAATAGCTCATCCAGTTATTTTCATCCCGGCTGAACTCGCCATCCCGGTGGGGATTCACCGGAATGCCCTTGGCGATGGGAATCTTTTTCCCGCTGTAGGAAATGTAATCCTCCGGTTCCGTCGGTTCTTCCGGCTCCGCCGGCTTCACCGGGTCCTTGACGGTGATCACGGTCGGCGTAATATCGCTGAAATTGCGCAGCTCCCCGCCGATGGTCACATTTTTCAGCGTCACGGAATCCACGATCCCCGGCGCCAGGATCAGATCCCCGGAGATCCGCATATTCTCCAGCGAGGCTCCGTCCTGGGCATTGATCATCAGCGTCCCGTCAATATCTTCGCAGTAGACCCCACTGCTTTGATACAAAACGCCTACCATGTGGTTGAGGACGTTCACGATCTCCGCCCGGGTGATCGGCTCCGTCGGACGGAAGCGGGCAGAGTCCGGCTCCGCCAGGTACCCCTTCTGCTTCATCGCCGCCACATAGCCCCGGGCATAGGCCGCGATCTCCGCTTCGTCCTCGTAATCCGGCGTCTGGTCCGACGCCCGGATGCCGAAGGCCCGGCCAATCATGGTAATCGCCTGCTGACGGGTAATGGAGGCGTCCGTCAGGGCCTTCCCCTCATTCCCCAGATAAACGCCGGCAGCGTTCAGCTTCAAAATGGCGTCCTCCCAATACGTTCCCTTTGTATCCGTAAAGGTGGACTCCGCCGCGATCTTCTGGAACTGCATAAACCGGTCCAGGATCCCGGCAAAGGCTCCCCGCGTAATGGACGCATCCGGGTGAAAGCTTCCGTCTTCATAGCCGCGGATGATCCCGTATTCCCCGCTCCATTTGTCAATGGCCCCAGAGGCCCAGTGCCCCTGGGTGTCCGAAAAAGCAGCGCCGGCACCGCCCGGCAGGACCACAGCCGCCGCCAAGGACAGGGCGATCATTCTCTGTTTCAGTCGATTTTTGTGCATAACGTCCCTTTCCCGTTTCTATATTTAAACCGGCAGAAAGCCCCCGGTCCCGCTCCGCGTTTTCGGCAGGATCCGTCCGCTTTCCGCAAAATTCCGCTTGGCTTTATTATATCCGAGGGGCTTCAGGCGGTCAATAGAAAAGTTATGTAAACGTCCCTTTTCCCGTTCTCTTTTTCAAGACGCAGCCGCCTTCCCTTTGGTTCCGGGGCAGGCGGCCTTATTTCCAAAAATCCGGCGTCATCGGATAGGCAGAATGACCTGCGTAATGAACTTGCCCGGATCCTTATGCTGCGGCGGTCCCTCCAGATAGGTGTGGCGCAGCGTGCCCAGCGGCGTCAGGCCGTGTTCCCCGGCATACTCCAGAAGCTGCCGTCCCACAGCGGGCAGCTCCTTATAGGCTCCGTGGTGATAGATGCAAACCGCGCGCATGGCGGGAATCGTCTCGACCGCCTCTCCCGTACTGTCCTGAGGAACCGCCACGCAGAACGATACCTCGTCGGGCTGTTCCAGGTCGTATTCCGTGAAGTACATCCGCCGGGTAATATCGGTGCCATAGGCCCGCATGGCCTCCAGCGCCGTATTGCGGAGCAGCACGGTCCGCTCGGCGACCGTTGCGCTGTGATAGCTGCGGCGATATACCCGCTGCGGCGGCAGGGAAACCTCCTTGACCTGCGCCGAGGTGCTCTTCGAGCGCTCGTAAAGCTTTTCAATGTTGAGGTTCAGCTCATCCCGCATGCGCTCCAGGCGGCGGATGAGGGGCATCAGATCCGCCGAATCGTTGAAATAATCCCGGATCTCGTCCAGCGTCAGCCCCAGATTCTGCAGACTGCGGATGCTGCGCAGCTTGGTGAAGGTGTCGATGCTGTAAAAGCGGTTGCCGCTGGATGCGTCCCTGCCGTCCGGTTCGATCAGTCCCCGCTCTTCATAATGGAGGATGATGCGGCGGGTCACCCCCAGCGCCTTGGCAATTTCACCAATGGAAAACAGATTTTTATTGCTTTTCATAAAATTTCACCTGAATCGAAAAAAATGCTTGCATCGTACATCGATGTACGGTGTACGCTGTCATTATACTGAAAGTGAGCGAAAATGCAAGTGGAACAGACATTTGTAACAACATCTGTCCGGTGCTTTCGCTTATCCGCGAAAAAAGGAATCGAGAAGGTCATGATCCGGGAGCGCGCTCCCGGATCCTCCGTGCACGGAGGATTTTTCCCCTTCCTGCCTTCCGCGGCGGCACAAAAGAGAAAACGAGGAGGAACACGCTATGAAGAACAAAGCCCTGAGTCTGCTCCTGGCGCTGGCTCTTTGCCTGAGCCTGCTGCCCACGGCAGCGCTGGCGGCGGATTCGGTGTCTGTGAACATTTACCTGCGGACGCTGGATCAGGAGCAGACGGCGACCCCGTCAAGAAGCAATTTCGTAAAGATCCCCAACGATCAGCTGAAGCTGCTCGGATTGGGGAGCCGGTACGCCAATACCGATACGTACGGCAACTGGGTCTATTACGCGAGCCTGTCAAGCAGTGCGGCGGCGAATTACACCGCACAGGTATATGCGCGCGGCAGCGAAGAGGTCGGCAATGTGGTCGCCGAGATCACGGACAGCACCGCCGTCAAGCAGTCCGGGATCTCTTTTGATCTGCCGGAAGCCGGCAGAGGTGTGACCTGGGATACCCTGAGCTGGAGCTCGGACGGTTCCTCCTCTTCCTGGCACCTCAACGGCGAGCTGCACGTCTACAAGGTAACGCTTGATCCGAACTATGACGGTGCGGACCGTTCCTCTGAAGCGCTGACGCGCTACGAAGTCGTGGACACGGAGATCAGCAGCGGCCTGCCGGCGGCCGTCCCGACCCGCACGGACTACACCTTTGCGGGCTGGTATACCGCGCCGGACGGCGGAACGAAGATCACAAAAATCCCGAAGCTGAGTAAGAACGTAACCTACTACGCCCACTGGACGGAGGGCGCCGCACATACGCATTCCGTCGGCGGCAGCGAGGTCACTTTTGAAGCGTGGACCAGCACGGATTCCCTGCCGGATACCGCAGGCAATTACTGCCTGGCAAACAATGTGACGCTGAAGACAGCGGTTGCTTCCACCTATGACCGCAATCGAACCATGTATTCCGGCTGGATCGTACCCGACGGCGTGGTGCTCTGCCTGAACGGGCATACGATCACCCTGCAGAACCCCGCCCTTACGGATGACGCGGGCGCCGATGTGGACGTCATCAAGGTCACCGGGCATTTCACGCTGACAGACTGCCACAGCGATGCCCAGCAGGGTTCGATCACGCACGCTGTGGATTCTTCCGGCAAAAAGTATCCGGGCAAGGGTGTGTATGTGGTCGGTGGTACGTTTGACATGTACGGCGGCCGGATCACCGGCAATACGTCGGAATACGATTCCGGCGGCAGCGGCGTGAGCGTGCGGGGCGTTCCGGATGAGGATACGGCAAGCGTGTTCAACCTGTACGGCGGCAGCATCACCGAAAACTGGGCCACCTCCGGCGGCGGCGTGCATGTCTCGCGGATCGCCTGGTACGGCCCCTCTGAATTCCATATGTACGGCGGCAGCATTACCAACAACGTTGCAGACAGCGACGAGGGCAGCTACGGCACCGGCGGCGGCGTATATGTCAGCTGGACCGCAAAATTTGTCATGAGCGGCGGCGAGATCAGCGGAAACACAGCCAGCCAGTACGGCGGCGGCGTGTACGCTTCCGCGCTGGCAAGGGACAGCGCCTATGATCCGTACGGCGAAGCGGCAAAATTTGAGGCTTCCGGTTCGGCCAGGATCACCGGCAACACGGTGGGCGGACAGGCAAGCAACGTCTGCCTGTCCAGCTCCGCATCGAACTATGAAACCGTCAGTGCCGTCATCGCCATCACGGATACGCTGACCGGCAAGATCGGTGTATCCACCGAAAATGCCCCCAGCACAGGGCATGCCATCCCCGTCGCCTCCGGCGCAGCCGACGGAACGGGTTACGACAAGATCCAAACCGACAATGATAGCTATGAGATCCAGCGCCGGGGCAGCACGCTTGTGCTGGCTGTGCCTGGGGACACTGCCGGCAAGACGGATGCGGCCGTAAATCTTTCCGGCGCGCCCGCCGAAACGGTCTACGGCGACAGTTTCCGGCTGATCGCCACCGCAGGCAGCACCGGAACCGGCACCGGCACATGGACCTGGACCTCCAGTGATCCGTCAGTCCTGCAGGTCACGGGAACCAACGGCATCGCCGCGGTAAAGGCACTGAAGTCCGGAAAAGCGACCATTACCGTCGCTTACGCCTCCGACACGGCGGAGGGCAGCGCGAAAACCGCGGAAATCCAGGTGGACAAGCGCCCCCTGACGGCCCGGTACGACAACGTAACCATCACCAAGGGCGACGCGCTCCCCGCGTTCACCATGAGCTTCACCGGCTTTGCCGCCGGCGACACGAAGGAAACCGTCATCGATTCTATTCCGGATCCGCTTATCCTCTCCGGTTCCGCTCCTGTTTCGGACGATACCGCCAGAACTACGGCCGGCACCTATGTGCTTGCCTATTCCGGCACCTCTCTTACCATCAAAACGGACATGCAGGACAAATATGAACTGTCCGACGTCCAGTCCGGCACGCTGACCGTCCTCGCTCCTTCTTCTCCCGGCAGCTCCTCCGGCGGTTCCAGCACCTATCCCGTGAGCACCCCCGCCAAGGCGGAAAACGGCAGCGTGTCCAGTAATCTGAAAAACGCCTCCAAGGGCAGCACCGTGACCATCACCGTCAAGCCGGATGCCGGCTACCGGCTGGCCGCCCTCACCGTGACCGATCAGAAGGGCAGCGAACTGACGCTCACCGACAAGGGCAGCGGCACCTATACCTTCACCATGCCCGCATCCAAAGTCACGGTGAATGCCAGCTTCGTCAAGGAAACGGAAACCAGCCCCTTCGGCGATGTGTCCGCCGATGCCTACTACTTTGAGGCCGTCCAGTGGGCGGCGGAACAGGGCATCACCGGCGGGGTCGGCCGCGATCTCTTCGCCCCCAACGCGTCCTGCACCCGCGCGCAGACCGTCACCTTCCTGTGGCGTGCGGCAGGCAGCCCCGAGCCCAAAACCGGCACGACGGACTTTTCGGATGTTCCTGCCGGCGCCTATTACGCGAAGGCAGTCGCCTGGGCCCTGGAGAACGGGATCACCGCCGGGACCGGCAGCGGCACATTTAGCCCGGATGCCGCCTGCACCCGTGCCCAGACCGTGACGTTCCTGTTCCGCGCGGCCAGGGCCTCCGCTTCCGGCGCGCCTGCCTTCCGCGATGTGGCGGCCACCGCCTATTATGCGGAGGCAGTCAAATGGGCCGCAGACAACGGGATCACCGGCGGCATCGGCGGCGGACTCTTCGGATCGGACCGCAGCTGCACCCGCGCGCAAATCGTGACCTTCCTGTGGAGACTGTACGCAGGCAAGTAACGCCAACCCATCCCCCCGATACAACAAGGCTCCCCCGGCCGCATCAAAGCGGCCGGGGGAGCCTGCTTTCGTCCTCACTGAAAGAGGACGCGTTATTCCACCGTTACGGATTTTGCAAGGTTGCGGGGCTTATCAATGTCGCAGCCTCTCTGCAGCGCCATGTAGTAGGAGAACAGCTGCAGCGGGACCACCCCCAGTGAGGGCTGCAGGATGGTATGGGTCACCGGGACCGCCACCGTGGCGTCCGCCGTCTTCTCCATCTTCTCCCGGAAGTCCTCCGTCGTCAGGGCCAGGACCTCCGCACCCCGGGCCTTGACCTCCACTACGTTGCTCATGGCCTTGTCGAAAAGCGGGGCGTACGTACCCAGTGCCACCACCAGCGTTCCCGGCTCGATCAAAGAGATCGTACCATGCTTCAACTCGCCGGAGGCGTATGCCTCCGAATGGATATAGGAGATCTCCTTCAGCTTTAAAGAGCCCTCCATACCCATGGCGTAATCCAGGTTGCGGCCGATAAAGAAAATCGAGCTGTGATTGAAATAGCGGGATGCGTAATACTGAATGTCCCCGGTCTGTTCCAGAACCGTCTGCATCTTTTCCGGCAGCTTCTGTACCTCGCTCAGAATCGACGCATACTCATCCCGGCCGACCGTCCCCAGCAGGTCACCCAGGTAAAGGCCCACCAGGTCCATCAGCACCAGCTGGGTGGAATAGGCCTTGGTGGTCGCCACTGCGATCTCCGGCCCGGCCCAGGTATACAGCACATCATCCGCTTCCCGGGCAATGGACGAACCCACCACATTGACAATGGCCAGCGTCCGGGCGCCCCGGCGCTTTGCCTCCCGCATGGCCGCCATGGTATCCAGCGTTTCGCCGGACTGGCTGATCACGATCACCAGGGAATTCTCATCCACCAGCGGGTCGCAATAGCGGAACTCCGACGCCAGCGACACCTCCACCGGACGGCGCAGCAGCCGCTCCCAGTTGTACTTGCTGACCATCCCCACATGGTAGGACGACCCGCAGGCAATGATGCAGATCCGGTTGATCCGGCGGACGTATTCCGCCGTCAGATGAATGTCATCCAGAACGACCCGGCCATCCCGGATCCGGGGCGAAACGGTCTTGCGGATCGCCTCCGGCTGCTCCATGATCTCCTTGAACATAAAGTGTTCATAGCCGCCCTTTTCCGCCGCGGAAACGTCCCAGTCCACATGGCTGTGGGCTTTCTCCACCGGCTCCAGCTCGCTGTTGAACACATCGATGGTATCGGGCGTCACCACAGCCACCTCACCGTCGTCCATATACGCCACATCCCGGGTATATTTGATGACGGCCGTCACATCCGAGGCGATGAAGTTTCCGTTCTTTCCATATCCCAGAATCAGCGGGCTGTCTTTCCGGGCGGCGATCAGCGCGTTGGGAAAGTCGCTGCAGATGATGCCGAACGCATAGGAGCCTTCGATCCGGTGCAGCACCCGGGAAACGGAATCCAGCATATTGCCGCTTTCATTGTAATAATACTCCAGCAGCTGCGCCACTACCTCCGAATCGGTGTCCGACGTGAAATTCACGCCCTTTTGCAGCAAAGACTCCTTGATCTCCAGATAGTTTTCAATGATGCCGTTATGCACCAGGGCGATCCGGCCGTTCTCGCTGACATGGGGGTGGGCATTGATATCGTTGGGCTCGCCGTGGGTGGCCCAGCGGGTATGTCCGATGCCCAGCGTTCCCTTCAGGTCCGCCCCGCCGTGGACCAGATCGCTGAGATTTTTCAGCCGGCCCCGGGCCTTGCGGACCTGCAGCCCATCCTGTTCCGAACGCACTGCAATCCCTGCCGAGTCATAGCCGCGGTACTCCATCCGGGCCAAGCCGTCCAGCAGGATGGGCGCCGCCTGTTCGCGGCCGGAAAAGCCAATAATTCCACACATGATATAAAATCCTCCTGATCAATGTCTCATCATTATCAAAAGGACAAACGCGCAGTCATTTGTCACTTTTCGCACGGTCACAGCCCCTCTGTTTTGCGGTCGCCCGCATATTTCTGACTGTGTCTCGCCGCCGTGCCTGCGGAAGAGCATCCGCCGAAAATTCGATTCTCTCTTCTCCTCGTTATCCCGCGTATTCAGCGGGCACATGGCGCTTGTGTCGGAAGCTTCCGAAGGTCCTCCTTTCCGTTCTGCGGCTTGCCGCGGCCCAAGTCGGCCGCTTTTTATGAAAAAGCCCTTCCGGGCATTTTTCCGAATAAGCGTCCCCCTTCATGCCAATACTGACGGAAAGGGGATGATCGTATCATCACTGCATTTTCAAGAACGCTGATCCTGTATCTTCTGCTGATGGCCGGGCTGCGCCTGATGGGGAAACGCCAGATCGGGGAACTGGAGCCCAGCGAACTGGTCCTGACCATGATGCTCTCCGACCTGGCCACCGTGCCCATGCAGGACTTCGGGATCCCGCTTGTCTCCGGCGTCATCCCGATCCTGACGCTGCTGGCCCTGTCGCTTCTTTTTTCCCAGCTCTCCCTGCGCAGCCTGCGCTTTCGCGCCCTGGCCTGCGGCACGCCCACCATTCTCATCCGAAACGGGCGCCTGCAGCAGGAGGCTATGCGGAAAAATCGCTTTACCATTGACGAGCTTCTGGAAGAGCTGCGCGGTCAGGGCATCGCCGACATCCAAAGCGTGCAATACGCCATTCTGGAAAACTCCGGCCAGCTCTCCGTCTTTCTCTGGCCCCGGGAGCAGCCGCCCAGTGCCTCGCAGCTGGGACTCTCCGTCCCGGACGACGTGCAGCTTCCGGTCGTGCTGATCAACGATGGGCGAACCCTGCAAAGCGCTCTGCGCGCCTGCGGAAAAAACGAGGCGTGGCTCACGGCGCGTCTGCATGAGCGGGGCTGCCGCTCCGCGGAGGAGGTCTTTCTGCTTACCTACTGCGCCCCGGACACCCTGGTCTGCATTCCAAAGGAGGAGTCTGCATGAAAGCCTTTCTGCCCCCCTGCCTGATCCTCGCCGCGCTGCTGGCTTTGTCCCTGTGGAACAGCGCCGTTGTCGCCGATTTCACCGGCCAGTGCGCAAGCGCCCTGACGGCTGCCGATCAGCAGGCCGACGCCGGCGACTGGGACGCGGCAGACCGGGCGCTGCGCCGCAGCTATGCCCTTTGGTCCCGGCGGCAGACCTATCTGCACGTCGTCGTCCGCCACGAGGAGATCGACAACGCCGAAGCCATGTACCGCCGGGCCCGCGCCTTTCTGGAAACGCAGGAGCCGTCCGAATTCCGGGCCGAGGTGGCCGACCTGAAAAGCCAGCTGCGCCTGTTGGCCGAAATGGAGGAGCCCAGCATCAAAAACGTTCTCTGACGGGATTATTTGTCCGCCAGAAGCTTATTCAGCTCCGCCATAAAGGTATCAATATCCTTGAACTGGCGATACACGGAAGCAAACCGCACATAGGCCACCTCATCGATGGTCTTGAGCCGTTCCATGACCATTTCGCCGATAAACTCCGTGCTGATCTCGCGGTCCATGGAATTCTGAAGCTCCTGCTCGATCTCTTCCGCCACTTTTTCCAGCTCAGCCAAAGCAACCGGCCGCTTCTCGCAGGCCCGGATCATGCCGTGAAGCACTTTGCTCCGGTCGAAGCTCTGGCGGCTGCCGTCTTTTTTCACCACTACCATCGGCAGACTTTCCACCGTCTCATAGGTCGTGAAGCGCTTCTGGCAGGAAAGGCACTCCCGGCGGCGCCGGATGCTGCTTCCCTCCTCCGCAGGGCGGGAGTCAATGACCTTGCTCTCCCCATATCCGCAGTACGGGCACTTCATAATAACTTCCTCCTCGGCCTTTTTTAACGGGCCTTTCCGCTTGGGATCCTACGGCCGTTCGCGGCTATTATAGCACAGGCCCGCAAGATATGGTATCCCTATTTTTCTATTTTTCTTCACCGGAAAAAACCGGCCGCTCATCCCGGTCAAAGGCAAATACCGCATAAAGGTTCGTCCCGATGGTGCAGACCCGGGCGAAGCAAAAAAGAGCCGTCATCAAAAACGGACGGCGGCTGTCAAACGGAAGTGCGATCAGCTGCACGGCTCCGCGCCGGCTCACCAGAACCCCCCGGGCAAAGCGCAGCTGCTCTTTCAAAAAATCCGAGCGGAACAGGCGCTCCGGATGCGGCTCCGGTCTCCAGCGCGCCGCCGGCCGGTCCGGCTCCGGGACCGTCTGCTGTCCGCAGCGCTCCAGCTCTCCTCTTGTCAGCCGCCCCGCCGCCGCGCAGTCCCGGGTCGGAAGCTTCCGGCAGATCCCGAAAGTGCCCGCCCCCAGGGGCTCCACGACCCCCAGCCGCAGCCGGCCGGACTCTCCCACCGCAAAGGCCCGGCAAAGCGCCGGCTGCGCCAGGGCGCACTCCACCTGAAAGCACGTGTAAAGGCCCTGCCGGGTCATTGTCAGCTCCCCCACAGGAACCGCGTCCAAATAAAGCGGAAACTTGTCCATGGCTCCTCCTCTCCGGGTGCAAAAAAAGGACCGTCTGCCCAAGTTTATGAGCAGACGGCCCTTCTTTATGCATCCCCGGCGCCCTCAGCCAATCTGATAGCCGCCGCGTACCAAAAGCTTCACGGTCCCGGCCGTGGCCTTTACGCCCCGGTCTTCAATGGTCATCATGTACAGGTGGTTTTTCACAAGGCCTGCGCCGTTATTGAGTGTGCTGCCGCCGGTTTCGTCGATCAGCCCCGGCGCCGAGGGCGCCACACAGGACGCCGTACCCACCCGCAGCATCACTTCGCAGCCGATCTCTCCTTTCAAAACCTGTCCGGACGAGAGCGTCACCACCGCGAACGATGCGGCCGTACCGCCGCCGGACCCGGAGCCGCCCAGCTGCGCGATCAGCGCGGTATTGCGCTCCGCAATGCGGCTGTCCACCTTTGAGAGGATCGTCTGGAGATAGGTTTCGTTCAGATAGCTCAGGCTGACCAGCGGGTCGCCGGATGAGCCCGCCTCCGCCGCGGCGGAAATCGTCCCGTTCAGGACCAGTGACAGCGCCAGCAGCCCCAGCGCCCGTGCAAGCCAGTGGTTCTTTTTCATAAGTACGCTCCTCTTCCATGGATTCTTAAGTACGGTATGGATCGCCTGGCCGCGGAAAAGGATACACTATGTATTCTTTTCCGCGGTGCAGCGCTCAGACCAGCTGGTCGCGGTGCAGTCCGAAGCTGACCGCAATGGCTGTGTCGATTTTTTCCATGACCCCTTCTTCCACATGGCCCATCTTCTCCCGCAGGCGGCGCTTATCCAGCGTGCGCACCTGCTCCAAGAGCACCATGGAGTTTCGGGTCAGCCCGCAGTTTTCTGTCAGGGGCAGGTCGATGTGGGTCGGCAGGCGTGCCTTCCCCGTCTGCGACGTGATTGCCGCTGCGATCACGGTCGGGCTGTATCGGTTTCCGGTGTCGTTTTGGATGATCAGAACCGGGCGAACGCCGCCCTGCTCGCTTCCGACCACCGGAGAGAGATCCGCATAGTAAATATCGCCGCGTCTAACATTCGTATCCACAAAGTTCACACTCCGCCGAAAGAAGTACCCTTTTCCGCCGGACTGCTCCGGCGGTGAGGCCACTTTCATTCTCCCACGCAGCCGCAGAATTTATACTCCGGCAAAGGAATCCTTCCGGCGCTTACCGTCCCCAGTGCATCCTATGCCGGGAAGGCCTGTGCGGTGTGTCTTTATGCGGATGCCCCTCTCAGGGGCGAAGCATCAGCTCCCGTTCCACCGGGCAGCCGTTCTCCAGATAGATCCGGGGGACCCGCCGGGAAACGGAGCACAGCAGCTCGTAGGTAATGGTCCCCGCCGCGTCCGCCATCTTTTCGATGGGGTTCCCCTCGCCGAAAACCACCACCTCGTCGCCGGTCCGGACCTGCGGCAGCTCCGTCAGGTCCACCATGCACATATCCATGCAGATCCGCCCGCGGATGGGCGCAGGCCCCCAGGGCGTCATCACAGACCAGCGGTTCGACAGGCAGCGGAACAGCCCGTCTGCATAGCCGATGGGCACCACACCGATCCGGCGGCGGCCCTCCGCCCGGTAGGTGCGCCCGTAGCTGACCGAGGTGCCCGGCTCATATTCCTTAATGGGGCCGACGGTACTTTTCAGCGTCATCACCGGCTTAAGACCGAAATCCACCGACATCTTCTCCGTCCCGAACAGGACGATCCCCGGGCGGCACATGTCCCAGGCATAGTCCGGATGGAACAGGACGCCGCCGGAGTTGTCGCAATGGTGGATCCGGAAGGTCCTTCCCGTGCGCGTCTCCACTTCCCGGATCATATGGGTAAAGCGCTGGTACTGCAGCTGCGTAAACTCCACACAGGCGGGATCCCCCGGCTCGTCGGAAACGCAGAAATGCATAAAAACGCCTTCCCAGTCCAGATGGGGCAGCGTCATCGCCTCCAGGATCTCCGCAAGGCTCTGGTCGAAGTGCGCTTCATCGCACTGGAATCCCAGCCGGCCCATCCCGGTGTCCAGCTTCAGGTGGACCCGCAGTGTCCCGCCGAAGGCGCCCGCCTCCCGGGAGTAGGCCCGGGCCAGCTCCAGAGAGGGAACATCCTGGGTCACGCGGTTTTCCACCAGGGCCCGCGTCATCTCCGGCGGCGTATAGCCCAGCAGCAGGATCGGCAGCCCGATCCCGTAGCGGCGCAGCTCCTCCGCCTCTTCCACATTGGATACGGCCAGGTAATCCGCGCCCAGCTCCTCAAGCTTTTTTGCCACACGAATGGCACCATGTCCATACGCATCTGCCTTCACAACGCCCAGATACCTGGCGTTGGGGCCCATCTGCCCGCGCAGCTTCCGATAATTGTATGCCAAATGATCCAGGTTGATTTCCGCCCAGGTCCGCCGAAGTAATGTTTCCATGCTGCCTTCCGGCCTCCGTTTCGCTTTTGTAAAAAATTATGCGCTCCCGCCCGCCGGGCGGGACTGTCCTCACAGGGTCTCATCTACTATAGCATCAAATTCGAACTTCGTAAACTCCACCTGCAAAATTACTTGCCCATCTTCTTCGATCTCCCCCCGCAGGGGCGTGTGATCAGCCTTGAGCCAGAGGACCGACACGATCTTGCCGCCTTCCGGACCGGTCTGCTCCAGGCACAGCCGCAGGCACTCCGTTCCGTCCAGCTTCTCCGCGTTCTGCTCCAAAAGCCATCCCTCCCGCAGCGCGCTCATCAGGCGGGGCAGCGCCCCGGCCGGGGAAAGGCCCCGGGTCCCGGCGGCCCCGACGCTGAAGGGAAGCTCCTCGCACTCCAACGTGCACCCGTCAGCCCCAAGCGCGGCCTGCACGCCGGAAATCTCCTCCGGCTCCAGCACCTCCACTTCGGCGCTTCCATCCTCTGCATGGTATGTGCACGCCAGGGTATAGCACTCCTCCAGCCCCTCCTGGCTGCAGGTCACCCGGGCCTCCATCGTGCACCCGTCCATGGACTGGTACGGTGCCCGGTAAGCGGATGCCGCATCTTCCTTCTGCTGTCCTCCGCCGCAGGCGCTCAGCGCCAGGCAGAGCAATATCATCGGTACGCAGTGTCCTGCGCGCACCTGCCCGCTCCTTTCTTCCGGCCTCCGCCGGCTGTCCCCTCCGTCAGATCCCGATGCTTACAAACGACTCCGGCAGCGTATCCACCAGGTCCTGCGGGGTCATGGCATACTCCGTCCGCCGCGCCGCCGCCAGATCTCCGGCCCGCCCGTGGAGGAATACCCCGCAGCCCGCCGCCTGTACGGGCGTCGCCCCCTGGCACACCAGGGCGGCAACGATCCCCGTCAGCACGTCGCCGCTGCCGCCCTTGGCCATTCCGGAGTTTCCCGTCGGATTCACCAGAACATTTCCCGCAGGCGAGGCGATCAGCGTCCGGTGCCCCTTCAAAACCAGCGTGCAGCCGTGCTGCACCGCAAAGTCCCGGGCGCACCGGGTCCGGTCTGCCCCCGCTAGGCGGCCGCCCAGCCGGGCGAACTCCCCATCATGGGGCGTAAGGATCGTCACCCGGCCGGCCCGCGCGTCCAGAACATCTATATGCCCTTCCAGCGCATTGATGCCATCCGCGTCCAGAATAACCGGCTTCTCCGTCCGGCGCAGCAGGGCGCAGACCAGGCGGGTGATCTGCTCACTGCGCCCAAGCCCGGGCCCCAGAGCCAGGACATCGCAGCTTTCCAGCCGCTTCTCGATCCGCTCCAGCGCCTTGGCATGCAGGCGCCCCTCCTTGGTATCCGGCAGCGGGAAGGGCATGGCGCCCGTGCATTTTTCCGCCTCCACCGGCCAGATCCGCTCCGGGACCCCCAGATAGACCAGCCCGCAGCCGGAACGCTCCGCGGCCGACGCCGTCAAGTACGGCGCGCCGGTGTAGCCCACGGATCCACCCACCACCAGCAGCTTTCCGAATACGCCCTTGTGCCCGTCGGCACGGCGCGCCGGCAGCCCGGCCCGGACGAAGTCCTCCCCGACCAGCTGCACCGGACAGGCAAGCCCGCGGACCAGATCCTCCGGGATCCCGATCCCGTGCACCCGGACATCCCCCGCACAGCTCCCGCCCGCGCCCACATAGTTTCCGATTTTCGGCAGAGTAAAGGTCACCGTCCGGTCCGCCCGGACCGCGCAGCCCAGAATGCGTCCGCTGTCCGCCTCCACGCCGCTGGCAATATCCACGGCCAGAACACGGCCTGACGCCTGATTGATCAGCGCGATGGCCGCTGCCTGCGGTGCATCCGGTGTGATCTCCCGGGAAAGGCCCACGCCAAAGAGCGCATCCACCACCAGGGCGCTGGTCCGGATCCACCGGCACTGCTCCTCCTTCGCCGGGTCAAACGGCTCCAGCCCAATCCCGCATTCGCTTAAGCGGCGGGTCATCTCCTGGGCATCCGGCGTCATGCGCGCATAGGTCCCCACCAGAAAGACCCGGGTCTGTACACCGGCCAAAAAAAGAAGCCGCGCCGCCGCGATCCCATCGCCGCCGTTGTTGCCGCAGCCACACAGCACGGCGGCCCGCGCCTTTCCGGGCAGGCAGTCCGCCAGCAGTTCCAGCCCCGCCGCGCATACACCCTCCGCCGCCCGTTCCATCAGGGTCAGCGAAGGGATCTTCCGCTCCCCGATAGCCCTCTGGTCCAGGGTGCGCATCTGCTCCGATGTCGTCAGCTTCATAAAGATCCCTCCCATGTTGTTCCGCGCCCTTCGTTTTCCGTATGATTCCTCATTATAAAAGGAACCCGCCCTCTTTGCAAACCCCTTTTCCGCCCGGCAGCCCGTTTTGCCTCTTGCAATTTCCGTCCGGGTATGTTATAAGAGATGGATGTATCAGCGTTGAATGGGAAAATAACCGCAAAACACCGCTCAGAGAGGCCCGGTCGCCGGCTGCAAGCCGGGCTGCGGAAGTTCGGTTTGGTTCGCCCGGGAGCTGCCGTGGAGACACGGCCGGTCAATCCCCGTTATCCGATCACAAGCGCATGCGGGCATTCCGCATGAATTTGGGTGGTACCGCGGAAGGCGCGCCTTTCGTCCCATATGGGACGAGGGGCGTTTTTTTATTGGTCAGCCGAAGCGCATAGCCGCAGCTCCCCTCCTTCCGAATGCCCGGCCCGAAGGTGTATTTTATTCCATACAAAGGAGTTTCATAGCTATGATGAAAGAACAGTTGGAAGCCATTCGCAAAAACGCGCTGGAATCCATCGCCGCTACCCATGCCGCCGCAGATCTGGATGCGCTGCGGGTGCGCTATCTGGGCAAAAAAGGCGAGCTGACAGCCCTGCTCAAGCAGATGGGCAGTCTGTCGGCCGAGCTGCGCCCCGTGATGGGCCAGATGGCCAACGAGGTCCGCACCTCTCTGGAGCAGGCCATCGAGTCCCAGGCGGACGCCCTGGCCGAAAAGGCGCTGGAGGCCAAGCTGAATCTGGAGACGGTGGACGTCACCATCCCCGGCAAAAAAACACAGCTGGGGCACAAGCATCCCATGTACACCGTGCTTGACGAGATCAAAGAGATCTTCATCGACATGGGCTTTGAGATCCTGGACGGTCCCGAGATCGAACAGGAGGAGTACAACTTCACCAAGCTGAACACTCCTGCCGACCATCCGGCGCGGGAGTGGTCGGATACATTCTATCTGACCGAGGATTCCAAGATCCTGCTGCGGACGCAGACCTCCCCCATGCAGATCCGCTCCATCGAAGCCCACGGCGTTCCCATTCGCATGATCTCTCCGGGCCGGGTTTACCGAAAGGATGAGGTCGACGCCACCCACTCCCCCATGTTCCATCAGATCGAAGGTCTGGTCGTGGACAAGGGCATCACCATGGCGGACCTGAAGGGGACCCTGAACGCCGTTATCCGTGCCATTTACGGGGCGGACACCAAGACCCGCTTCCGTCCGCATCACTTCCCCTTCACCGAGCCCTCCTGCGAGGTGGATATCCAGTGCCATAAATGCGGCGGCGCCGGCTGCCCCACCTGCAAGGGCGAGGGCTGGATCGAGGTCCTGGGCGCCGGTATGGTGCATCCCAAGGTCCTGCGCAACTGCGGCGTGGATCCCGACGTGTATTCCGGCTTCGCCTTCGGCTTCGGTCTGGAGCGTCTTGCCATGGGCCAGTTCAAGATCAGCGACCTGCGCCTGATCTTCGAAAACGACACCCGCTTTTTGGAGCAGTTCTGAAAATTCAGTCGAGGGGCGCAGCCCGGCCACACGGATCCTGCCGCGGCCCGCGCGTCTGCTCCCCGAAGCGTTTCTGCGGTGCATCTGCCGCCGCAGCGCACAAGCGAAACGCATTTTGCCGCGCCGTGGGCGCAGCAGGCATGCATCGGCTCCCGCGCCGGTACGGCGCAGCCCCGGCGAACGGTTCTCGCCGGCGCGCGGGAGATCGGAGGGAGTCTGATTCCCTTCGAAATAAAAGAGGAGGATAAACCATGAAACTTTCCCGTAAATGGTTAAATGAATTTGTAGAAGTCGGCTCGGTCAGCGACCGGGACTTTGCCGAGGCCATGACCCTCTCCGGCTCCAAGGTGGAGATCACGGAGGATCTGGGCGCTTCCCTTAAAAATGTGGTCGTCGGCCGAGTCGTCTCCATGGAAAAGCATCCGGATTCGGATCATATGTGGGTCTGCCAGCTGGACATCGGCGAAGCAGAGCCCACGCAGATCGTCACCGGCGCCTGGAACATCCATGTGGGTGACCTGGTCCCGGTGGCCAAGCACAAGTCCCTGCTGCCCGGCGGCGTGAAGATCGAAAAGGGCAAGCTCCGGGGCGTTGTGTCCAACGGCATGCTGTGCTCGCTGAAGGAGCTGGGCCTGACGGCCGAGCACGACTATCCCTATGCCGTGATCACCCCCGCCGCCCTGCTGAACGACTATAAGCCGCTGGATCCGAACAAGCCCTCTATCCCCGCCGACATCAAGGCCGGTGATCCGGTATTCGGCCCCGTCGTCTGCGGCCGGGTGCTGGAGTGCGAGCCCCAAACCTACGGCCGTTATCACACCACGCTGGACCTGGGCGGCGCCACCGCTTCTCCCGATACCGGCTGCTCCAACATCCATGTGGGCGACCTGGTGGCTTTCAACTCCAAGTCCGACGCCATCTGCACCCTGGCGGATCTGCATGCCGAGCAGAAGGAATTCCCCCACTGCATCACCGACGGCATTTTCGTGCTCAACGAAAGCGGCGCAAAGCCCGGCGACGATATGGCCGCCCTGATCGGTGCCGACGATCATGTGGTGGAATTTGAGATCACGCCCAACCGTCCGGACTGCCTGAGCGTCATCGGCCTGGCCCGGGAGGCGGCCGTCACCTTCCACAAGCCCCTCAAGCTCCACACCCCGGAGATCCGGGGCTGCGGCGGTTCCATCGCGGAGCTGGTGGACATCGACATTGAAGATCCCGATCTGTGCCCCCGCTACACGGCCCGCATGGTGAAAAACGTAAAGATCCAGCCCTCCCCCGCCTGGCTGCGGGAGCGGCTGCGCAACTCCGGCGTCCGTCCCATCAACAACATCGTGGATATCACCAACTACGTGATGCTGGAATACGGCCAGCCCATGCACGCCTTTGACTTCTCCTGCGTGAAGGGAGGCCACATCGTGGTCCGCACCGCCCGGGAGGGGGAAAGCATCCAGACGCTGGACGGGAAGGACCACAGCCTCACCCCCTCCATGCTGTGCATCTGCGATGAGCATAAGCCCGTGTGCGTGGCAGGCGTTATGGGCGGCGCCAACTCGGAAATCGTGGGCGACACCGCCCAGGTGCTGTTTGAATCCGCCAACTTCAACGGCGCCTCTGTCCGCCGGACCGCGACGGCCTTAAACATGCGCACCGACGCATCCGCCCGCTACGAAAAGGGCCTGGATCCCTTGAACACTCTCAAGGCCGTCCAGCGGGCCTGCGAGCTGGTGGAGCTGCTGGGTGCCGGCGAGGTGGTGGATGGCGTCATGGATGTGATCGCCAAAGATTCCAACCCCGTCACCGTCAAGCTGGAGCCGGAAAAGGTCAACGCGCTGCTGGGCACCGACGTCCCGGAAGAGGAAATGCGCCGGATCCTGCTGGAGCTGGGCTTCGGTCTGGACGGCGACACCATTCTGGTCCCCTCCTGGCGCGGCGATGTGGAGCACTACTCCGATATTGCCGAGGAAGTCGCCCGGTTCTACGGCTATAACAAGATCCCCGACACCCTTTCTTCCGGCGTGAATCCCCGCCGCGGCTTCTCCCCGGTGCAGAAGGTGGAAAACGCCCTGGGCGCCCTGTGCCGCAGCGTTGGGTATGATGAGATCATCACCTACTCCTTCATCAGTCCCAGCTATTATGACAAGATCAATCTGCCGGCCGACTCTCCGCTGCGCAGCTCCATGCGGATCCTGAACCCCCTGGGAGAGGATACCTCTATCATGCGGACAACCACCCTGCCGTCCATGCTGGAAATTCTGGCCCGCAACAACCACTTCCGCAACAAGAGCGCCCGTCTTTATGAGCTGGGCCGCACCTACTTTGCCCGCAAGGATGGCTCCGGCCTGGCGGACGAGCCCAAGGTCCTTTCCCTGGGGGCCTACGGTCCGGATCTGGACTTCTTCGCCCTCAAGGGCGCGGTGGAGACGGTGCTGGACGGCCTGCGCATCACGGACGTCCGCTATGAAGCGGAGCGGAGCAATCCTTCCTATCATCCGGGTCGCTGCGCCAAGATCTGGTGCGGTGAAACCCTGCTGGGCGTCCTGGGCCAGATCCATCCGCAGGTCGCCGCCCACTACGACGTGGACTGCGAGCTGTACGCGGCTGAGCTCTCCTTTGACGCGCTTTACGCCTGCAAGGGGGCCATGCCCGTTTACCAGCCGCTTCCCCGCTTCCCCGCCGTCACCCGGGACATTGCCGTGGTCTGCGACAAGGCGGTTCCCGTCGGGGCGCTGGAGGCCTGCATCAAAAAGGGCGCCCACGGCCTTTTGAAAGAGGCGGCCCTCTTCGACATCTATACCGGTCCCGGCGTGCCGGCCGGCAAAAAGAGCGTTGCCTTCAGTCTGACGCTCCGTTCGGATGAGCGCAGCCTGACCGCGGAAGAAGCCGACGCGGATGTCAAGAGCATTCTGGATCTGCTCCGCTCGGAGCTGGACGCCGTTCTGCGCTGACCCTTTCCCGGATTCCCCGCCGTCCGTCTTTTCGGATGGCGGGGAATTTTTTGTGGAAACGCTTTACACTCCGGGCAAAAGCGAGTATACTAGTCTTGGTTTAAAAGAATTACGGAGAAAGGTGGTCTCATATGGACGATTACACCCGCAAGTTTACCATTGCCATGGATAAGGACGCTGAGATCCACCAGATGCTCTTGACGGTCTATCAGGCTCTGGAGGAAAAAGGCTATAACCCGATCAATCAGATCGTCGGTTATATTCTCTCTGAGGACCCCACCTATATCACGAACCATAACAATGCCCGTACGCTGATCCGCAAGATCGACCGGGATGAGCTGCTGCAGGTTCTGGTCCGGCACTATCTGAATCCCTGACGGTATTTTTCCGGCGTCCGGCCGCGGTTTCAGGGGGAATGGCGTTCCCTGCCCTTCGTCTGAAAAGTCCGCGTTCCGGCAGCTCTGTCAAATAACGAAAGAAGGAAGCGGTCAAACCCGCTTCCTTCTTTTTTTGTTCTTTTCAGGCGCCCTCTGCGGCCGCTCAGCCGTGGAACAGCTGGCGGCAGTGCTCCGCCAGCAGTGCCGCCGTACGGTCGATCCCCAGCCGCGCGCTGTTGATGCAAAGATCATAATTCTCCGGCAGGCCCCAGGGGCAGCCGGTATAGTGCGTATAATATTTCTCTCTCTGCTTGTCGGTCTTTTCCACCAGCGCGGCCGCAGTGCGCTCGTCCGTGTTTTCCAGCTCCATCCGGTGATGGACGCGCCAGTCAAAGGGGGCACAGATAAAAAGGCTCAGGCATTCCCGGTCCCGCTGCCGCAGAACATAATCCGCGCAGCGCCCCACGATGATGCAGTTTTCCTTTTCCGCCAGCTCCAAAATCACTTCACTCTGCATCTGGAATAAAATATCCTCCGCGGACTCGCCCTGACGGACCTTGGGGCCGCCCTCGTAAAAACCGTGGAACAACCACGGATTCCCGGCCTTTTCATCCCGCTCGGCAAACACTTCCTCCTGAACCTCCGCCCGCTGCGCGGCCAGAGAGATCAGCTCCCGGTCATAATACGCGATCCCCAGCGCTTCGCTGAGCTTCCGCCCGATCTCCCGTCCGCCGCTGCCGAACTGGCGGCCCAGCGCGATCACACAATTTCCCACAGTTTCTTCCTCCTTCTCTATCTCTGTGCATCTTCCGCCGGCCGGTTCAGCCGTGCGGCCACACCGCGGATGTAATCCTGAAACATCATGTCGATCCGGTTCGTCAGCTCTTCGGGCGTCTGCGTCAGCTCGTCCCGCAGCCAGCTTTCGACTGCGCCGGCCAGCATGATGGTGACCAGACAGATCACCACCTCCACCTCTTCCGCGCTTTCCGGCAGTCCGTTCTCGGCCGCCGCCTGCCGGACCGCCCGCTCCACAACGCTGTTGACATCCGCCTCCAACAGGCGTTTCAAAGAATCCCGTCCCAGTGAATCCAGCGCGCACAGGCAGATGGCCCGGTTCTGATCAATATACTGAAACAGCTGCAAGAATCCTTCCTGCCACAGATGCACGCCCTTTTGCCGGCGCAGAAGCTCCAGCGCCTCCTCAAACATCCAGCGGACCAGATCGTAAATGTCCGTAAAGTAATAATAGAAGTGCTGACGCCGCATTCCGCAGAGACACATAATCTCCCCCACGGTGATCTTTTCCAGCGGCTTGACCGCCATCAGCTCCTTCAGCGCATCCCGGATCGTCTGGCGGGTAACTTCAGATGACTTATACCGCTTTCCCATAAACGCGCCTCCATCCGTCCGGGTTTAGTGTAGCACAGATTCTGCAGGCTGTCATTGTTCAAATGTGTGCTTTTGCCTATATTTGTGCAAAAATCACACAAATAAAAATTTCTGACAAATGACTGAATTTGACCGTTGTCATCCCTGATAAAAACGGCTAATATAAGCTTGATTTTTTGTGGTTTATCGATACGGCGGCCTGCGGTGCCGCCGAAGAAAGGGGCCCTCATGAGCGATCAACCGAAAAAAAGCAGCTTTTTTGAAAAACTGGCCACGTTTATCGTCGACAAACGAAACCTGATTTTCTTTCTCTACGCCATTGCCATCCTGGCAAGTCTATTTACACAAAGCTGGGTTCGGGTCTGCAACGACCTGACGGAATATCTTCCGGAGGCCACGGAGACCCGCCGCGGCCTGACGCTGATGAACGATGAAATGAAAACCTATGCCACCGCCCGGATCGACGTGTCCAATGTCACGTACGATATCGCCCGCTCCCTGGCGGATCAGATCGAGGACATCGACGGCGTCTCCTCCGTGGATTTCTGGGATGCGGACAAAGATCCGGATGCCACCATGCTTCCCTCCGCCGCCAATAAAACGGAGGCCGATTACATACAGGGAACGGACGCGCTCATTACCGTTACCTTCCGGGGCGAGGAGGACGACCAGACCGCCAAGGACGCGCTGGCGGCGGTCAAGGATTTTCTGGCGCCGTATGACACGCACATCGCCACCGATGTGGGCTACTCCAAATCGGAAACGCTGAATCAGGAAATGGGCATTATCCTGGTGGTTGCCGCACTGATCATCGTGCTGGTGCTGCTGCTGACTTCCCGCTCCTACGCCGAGGTTCCGGTCCTGCTGATTACCTTTGTGGCGGCAGCCCTGCTGAACAAGGGCACCAATTTCATCTTCGGTGAGATCTCCTTTGTCTCTGATTCCGTGACCGTCGTTTTGCAGCTGGCTCTGGCCATTGACTACTCCATCATTCTGCTGCATCGCTTTTTGGAGGAACGGGAAAACGCGCCCGATGACCGGACGGCCTGCATCATTGCCGTCAGCGCCGCCATCCCCTCCATTTCCGCAAGCAGTCTGACCACCATTTCCGGCCTGGCCGCCATGATGTTCATGCAGTTCCGGATCGGCTTTGATCTGGGGCTTGTTTTGATCAAGGCGATTTTGCTGAGCATGCTGTCGGTCTTTACGCTGATGCCCGGCCTTCTGATGCTCTTCTCCAAGGCGATGGAGCGGACCCGGCACAAAAACTTCATTCCCAAGATCGACCGCTGGGGCAAGCTGGTCTACGCCGCGCGGCACATCGGCGTTCCGGTCTTTCTGGTCTGCATCATCGGCGGCTTCATCCTCTCCAACCGCTGCCCGTACGTATACGGCGACAACGCCGTCATGACCGTCCGGCGCAATGAGCATCAGGCCGCGGAAGACCGGGTGGAGGGCACCTTCGGCTCCCAGAACATTATGGCGCTGGTGGTCCCCAAGGGGGATACCGAAAGCGAAAAGGCCATTTTGAAAAAGCTCAACAGCCTGGACGAGGTCGATTATGCCATGGGCCTTTCCAACGTGGAGGCCAAGCCCGGCTACAACCTGACGGATAAGCTGACGCCGCGGCAGTTCTCCGAGATGATGGGACTCTCCTACGAGGAAGCCTGCGTCCTTTACGCCGCCTACACGGCGGACCGTGAGGACAACTACGGTCCCATCGTGGGCGGCATCGACCGCTACACGGTCCCGGCCATGGATATGATCCTTTTTATCTATGACGAAAAGGAAAAGGGCTACGTCACCCTGGACGCCGATGACGAGCGGGATATCAACGATGCCTATCTTCAGATCACCGACGCCCAGGCCCAGATGCTGGGCCCCAACTACACCCGCATGGTTCTGAATCTGAACCTGCCGGAAGAGGGCGAGGACACCTTCGCCTTTTTGAAACAGGTCCACAGCATCGCAGATCCCTATTACGGCGAAGACAATGTCTATCTGGTCGGCAACTCCACCAGCGATTACGACCAGTCCGTCTCTTTTGCCCGGGATAACGTGATGATCAGCGTCCTGTCCGTTGTGTTCGTCATTCTGGTTCTGGTCTTCACCTTCAACTCCGTGGGGCTTCCCATTCTGCTGATCCTGGTGATCCAGGGCAGTATCTGGATCAATTTCACCTTCCCCACCCTGATGAACACCAACATTTTCTTCATGAGCTATCTGATCGTTACCTCCATCCAGATGGGCGCCAACATCGACTACGCCATCGTGATCTCCACCTGGTACTCGGACCTGAAGCGTCAGATGTCCCCGCGGGATGCCCTGATCCGGGCTTTGGATCTGTCCTTCCCCACGGTGCTGACCTCCGGGTCGATCCTCTCTGCCGCCGGCTTCCTGATCGGGCAGATCACGACCGAGCCCTCCATCGTCGGCATCGGCCAGTGCCTGAGCCGCGGCACGCTGATCTCCATGTTCTTGGTCATGTTCGTCCTGCCGCAGATTCTGGTGCTGGGCGACCGCATCGTGGAGAAAACCAGCTTCCAGATGAAGCTGCCGTCCGCTCCCATCGTGTCTCAGCGTCTGAGCGGCACCACCTATGTCAACGGCCGGATCCGGGGCCGGATCTCCGGCTTTGTGGACGCGGAGATCCATGGCGTCGTCAAGGGCGACATCTCCGCCGTGATGTCCTCCGGCAGCTATGACGCGTTGCCCGGCGATGCGGACACGCCTCCGGGAGAGACTGCGCCCCCAGCGGCCCCCGCCGACACGCATGAGGAAGGAGGAGACGTACAATGAAGCATCTGCAAAAAACTCTGGCGCTTGTATGGGCGCTGATCCTGCTGTTCTCTCTGGCGGCTCCCGCCGCCCTGGCTGCGGAATCCACCGTCACCATTCGGACCGCCGAGGATCTTGCGGCCCTTTCCAAACACTGCACGCTGGATACCTGGTCCCGGGGGAAGACGGTTCTTCTGGCCCAGGATCTGGATCTGAGCGGGACGGACTTTACGCCGATCCCCACCTTCGGCGGCAGCTTCCAGGGGCAGGGCCACACCATCAGCGGGCTGAATCTGACCGGCAGCGGCAATGTCCGCGGCCTGTTCCGCTATCTGCAAAGCGGCGCCACCGTGCAGGACCTGACCGTAAAGGGCACGATCCACCCCAGCGAGCGGCAGGATGACCTGGGGCTTCTGGCCGGCAGCAACGCCGGACGTATTTTAAACTGCTCCGCGGAAGGCTCCGTGATGGGAGATAACCGTATCGGCGGCCTGGTGGGCACCAACGTCTCCGGCGGTGAGCTGGTGGGCTGCCGCTTCTCCGGCAGCGTCACCGGCAAGCACTCCGCCGGCGGGGTGGTCGGCGAAAACCACGGCACGCTGACCCTGTGCGAAAACAGCGGCAGCATCAATACCAAGGATCTGGAGGATAACCCCAAAACCGATTATTCCAATCTAGAGCAGCTCAACTCCACGGAAAATATACCGGTCTACACCGATATCGGCGGCGTGGCCGGCCTGTCCGCCGGCACGCTGCAAAGCTGCTCCAACAGCGGCGCCGTGGGCTACGACCAGATCGGCTGCAACATCGGCGGCGTGGCCGGGCGAAGCTCCGGCTGGCTGGATGGCTGCTCCAATACCGGCGCCGTCGCAGGACGTAAGGACGTGGGCGGAATCGTCGGGCAGCTGGAACCCGAAGTCGTGCAGGCTTTCAGCAGCGACTTTCTGGACCGGCTTCTGGATCAGCTGGATGCCCTGCAGGACACAATGGACCGCACCGTCAACCATGCCGACCACATCTCCGACGCGGTCCACACCCAGCTGGATGATCTCTCCGGAAAGGCGCGGACCGTCAAAACCATCGCCGGGGACCTGACCGACGCCATGACCGACTGGGCCAACGGTAACATCGATCAGATCAACGAGCTTTCCGCCCGGGTCTCCTGGTCCCTGAAGCAGCTCGACGGGATCCTGGCCGATGCGGAAGACCTGGTGGATGCGCTGGATGATCTGCTCGACGAGGTGGAGCGCGTGCGCAAAATTCTCGTCACCGCCGCCGATGAGGGGTCTCAGGCTGCGGCCAATCTGCAGGAGGCCGCCGACGCGCTGCAGCAGGCCAACCAAAAGCTGCAGGATGCCCTGCCCGCCATCACCGACGCCATGGACAAAGTCGTGGAGGCTTTGCAAAACGGGCGCATGGACGATCTGATCGACGCACTGGGCCAGCTGAGCGACGCGCTCAAGGGGCTGGACGGCGTGATGGACGATCTGGATACCGCCCTGGCTGCTTTGAAGGAGAGCCTGAAGAATCTGGGCGACATGGGCGCAGACATCAAGCTGGCTCTGGAGCGCCTGGAGTATGTCAACAAAGCGGCGCAGAAGGTGCTTGACGAGCTGAGCACCGTCACGGAAGGGCTTCGGAGTCTGGTGGATGAGCTTTCCAAAAAGCCGGATATCAAGATCGAACCCATCGGAACGGATATCACCGACCAGGGCGATCAGCTCAATGCCGCCATGGATGCGCTGCTGGACAGCGGCGACGCGCTGAACCAGCTTCTGGGGGACTCGGCAGACACGCTGATCGGGGATCTCAAAGCGATCAACACCCAGTTCCGGGCCATCACCAATCTGATCCGCAGCGAAAAGGCCGACTGGGATACCGATCAGGGCGACAGCCTGGAGGATCGCATCCGCAGCCATTTTGAAGACGACTCCCAACGCTGCGATCCGGTCCGGCAGCATGACGGGCGGGTCAGCACCTCGGAAAACCGCGGGACCGTTTCCGGCGACTCTCAGGTCGGCGGCATCATCGGCTCCATCGGCATTGAGGCGGATTTTGACGTGGACAGCGATGTGAACCGGGTCGGCGCCTATTCGCTGGACTTCCACTATCAGGCCCGGGCCCTTGCCTCCTCCTGCATCAACAACGGTCCCGTCACCGGCCGGAACGACGGCGTCGGCGGCATTGTCGGGCAGGTCTATCTGGGGCAGGTCACCGGCTGCGAAAGCTACAGTCCCGTCACCACCGATGGCAGCTACGTCGGCGGGATCGCCGGCAGGGCCGAGGGGACGCTGGTGCGCAACTGGTCCAAGTGCTCCGTCAGCGGAACGGACTATGCCGGCGGGATTGCCGGCTACGCGCAGACGCTTACAGACTGCCGCGCATTGGCCAGCGTCAGCGGCAGCGCCTATGTGGGGGCCATCGCCGGCGGCGTTTCCGACGACGCCCAGATCTCCGGAAACCAGTTCACCCATGAAACGCTGGGCGGAATCGACGGTATCAGCTATGCCGGAAAAACCGACCCGGTCTCCTTCGACGCACTCTGCACCGCCGATGACGTTCCCCTTGCGTTCACGCAGCTGGAGCTGACGTTCCGGGCAGACGGTGCCATGATCGCCGTGGTGCCCTTCCGGTACGGCAGCGGCATCGATACCCTGCCGGACATTCCGGCCAAGAAGGGCTGCTCGGCCGCCTGGCCGGATCTGGATTACACCCACCTGACCGCCAGCCAGACCCTGGACGCCATCTACACCCCCTATCAGTCCGCCCTGGCGGACGGCTCTGACGAGCTGCCGCAGCTTCTGATGGATGGCAGCTTCAGTCACTCCGCCGCCGTATCGCACACCATCCAAAGCGTCAGCTGGACCGACGCCAAAGGCACCGCCCACACCGGGGACGCCGTGACCGTGACTGTGGACGATCCGGACCTGAAGGAAATCTCATACACGGTGCACTATCGCCTGCCGGACAGCAGCAAGCGCTATGCGCTTTGGGTCGAAACGGAGGAGGGCTGGACCCAGCAGGACAGCCGTATAGACGGCAGCTATCTTCTGTTCACCAGCACCCAGCCGACGGTCACCTTCTGCCTGCAGGAGCAGGCGTCCAATCCGGTGCTGCGCATCGTTCTGGCTGTGGCCGCAGTTCTTCTGGTGATTGCGGTGATCGTTCTGGCCGTCCGCAAACGGCACGGCCGGACAAACGGCCGCCTCAAACGCCTGAAAAAGGCAGCGCGGCAGCGGACCGCAAAAAAGTGACCGCGCAGCCATCGGCTCAGGCTGCCCCTTCCACAGGAAAAAAGCGCCGGACGGAAAAGTTACCTACGCATAAGGACAACATTTCAAATTACCGTTCAAGTAGCATTGAAAAAGCCACTGACTCTGAATTA
>CAKTHE010000020.1 GCA_934563745.1 uncultured Dysosmobacter sp.
AATCCTTCCGCTGAGCCGGAAAATAAGAAAAGAAGCACCTCCGGACGCTGTCCGGGGGTGCTCCTTTTTATAAGGGCGGCCTCCTGCAGGAGGCCGCCCTTTCTGCTGCCTTTCGGCCGTCCTCAGTCGTCCAGGACGGGCAGGGTGAACAGGTAATACAGATCCTCCGGGAAGGACGCGCCCTGCTCCACGCCGATGACCGCATGGGCGGACACCTCGGCTCCGGCGCCGGCAACCAGCTCCCGCAGGGCCTTGGTGGTGCCGCCGCCGCCGAACACGTCATCCACCAGCAGGACCTTCTTGCCCTTGAGGAAGGCGGCGTCATCCGCCGTCAGGGACAGGATCTGGTCCTTGGGCGTCGTGACCGAACGGTAGGACGCCTGAACGGGATTGGCCGCGTCGGCGCTCTTTCTGGCGACGACGGTATGCGTCATCCCGGGATGCTTTTGGGACCAGCGGACCGCGATCGCATGCGCCAGGGCGTTGCTCTTGGAGACAGGGTTCAGGATCGTATCGAACGCAGCGCCGTTTTTCTCAAACATCTCCACCAGGAGGTCCGCCGCGCGCTCGATCAGAGCAAACTGACCCGAAATATCCAGGAACCCGACCCAATGGCCGCTGATCAGCTTAAAGGGCAGATAAAAAATCTCCCCGTCCAAGTCTACCTTCAGGAACCTTTCTTCCGCTTTCTGAACGATCTCCGTATTGATCTTGTTACTCATAGTTGCCGTCCCTCCATGAACGCCCCAGCGCCGGCTGTTCGTGCTGGTTTAAAATTGAGGGTATTATAGCATATTCCTTCCGGAATTCCTATCCACAAAATGATGAAAATCATCGTTTTTATTGTTTTTCTGTATGCAGAAAACCCGATTCCGGAAAAATGTCCCCACCGGCCGCTCAGCCCTTACAGAACTTTCTGAAAAGAAGCCCGTTCAAAAGCGCCGCCACGATGTACGCCGTCGCTCCCTCCCCGGTCACCCGGAAGGTCACGATCAGTGCGGCCGCGGCCAGCAGCGACGGCAAGGCCTTTTGCGCCGTTTTCAGCCCCTTGAGGTTTGCGGCGGCGGACCAGGCCAGCTCGGGGCCGCAGCAGCCGATCAGCGACGCCGCCAGCGCCAGCAGTTCCAGCAAAAGGCGAAGAAGCCACAGCCGGCCGCCCAGCAGCGCCTCCAGCCATGTAAATGCGGCGCTCAGCGCGGCCCCGGCCGGGGCCAGCAACATCGTGACCAGGCAGATCCTTCCGTACTTCCTCCGCCGCTCGGCCTGGGCCGTATGCTCCTCCGCCAGGATGCGGGCCTCCCGCTCCCGGCGCGCCTTGGCCTCCGCCTCCGCCTGCTCCCGGGCTGCCTGCTCCTTCTGCGCCTGGCGCAGCTGCTCCTCCTGCTTGCAGGCGGCTTCCCGGGCAAGGCCCTCCTGCCGGTGCCGTTCCAGCTTCGCCTGCTGCGCTTCCTCCTGGGCCTTCTGCCGGGCAGTTTCCACTTCCTGGACCTTCTGCTGCACCAGTCGGATGGCTTCCAGCGCAAATGCAAGCTGCTCCTTGGCATCCGGCATGCCGGCATCCATCGCCTTTTTCAGCCAGGCGTTGGTCTTCACCACGCTGTGGGGCGCCCCGTCCCCGGTGGCGTAACGGATCGCCATGCGCAGCTTTTCCTCCGGGCCGCCGATCTCCGCCTCCCGCAGGAACAGTTCCTCCGCCTTGGCCGGATCCGCCGCAACGCCCCGACCGAGCACATAACAGCTGCCCAGCATCTCCATGGCCTCCGGCATGGCGCAGTCCGCCGCATTGCCCAGCAGCTCCGCCGCCCGCTCCGGATCCGTATCCCAGCAGCGCTGGGCCAGCAGCAGGCAGGCCTGGGGATGGCCCTGCTTTACCGCCGCGGAAAGATACTCGTCCACGTCGCTGCCGGCGCCCACGCCGCCGCTTTCCGCCAGATACCGGGCCACCTGATACTGGGCCTCGGCGTCGCCGTCGTCCGCCCGCTCACACCAGTCCGCCAGATTCTCTTCCCGCACGGGAGAGAGCGACTGCCCGGGCTGAGGCGTATCCTTCAGCAGCGCCAAAGCCTCCGGGTGGCCCTGGTCCGCCGCCCGGCGCAGCCAGGCCTCCGCCTGGGCGGGATCCGCCTGGGTGCCGTCGCCCCGCAGATAGCAAAGCCCCAGCTGATACTGGACCTCCGGATCGCCCTGATCCCCCTCCATCAGATCTTCAAAGCGATCGATCCGTTCCTGTTCCATGTCGCTCCTCCCTCTCGTTTCCCGGCCTTACAGATGGCCGCTGGTTCTCAGATTCTGCAGGTATTGACGGGCCATGGTGTGGCCCTGGTCTGCCGCCTTGCGCAGCCAGACCTCCGCCTGGGCAGGGTCCTTGGGAACGCCCCGGCCCATGAAATAGGCCGCTCCCAGATTGCACTGCGCCGGCGCATTGCCCCGGTCCGCCGCCTTGCGGTACCACTCCGCCGCCTGGGCAAAATTCTTGGGAACGCCCAGGCCGTTTTCATAGCACCAGCCCAGGTTGCACATGGCACCCTCATGACCGGCATCCGCCGCCTTGCGGTACCACGCCGCCGCCTGGGCATAGTCCCGCACGGTGCCCTTCCCTTCGGCATAGCACCAGCCCAAGTCATATAAGGATTCAATCAGGCCCTGCTCCGCCGCCTTGCGGAACAGGGAGAACGCCTGTTCAAAGTCCTGCTCAACGCCCCGGCCGTTCATATAGCACCAGCCCAGGCGCCGCTGGCCGGGCGCCCAGCCCCGCTCGGCCGAGCGCTGATACCACGCCACCGCCTGGACAGGGTCCCTCTCGACACCACAGCCGTTTTCATAACACACACCCAGGAATTTCTGCGCCTTGGCGCTGCCCTGCTCCGCCGCACGGCGGTACCATGCCGCCGCCTGGGCCGGGTCCCGGGCGATGCCCCGGCCGCCTTCACAGCAGAGGCCCAGATTCGCCTGGGCATCGGCCCAGCCCTGCTCTGCCGCGCGCCGATACCAGGCCACGGCCTGGGCCGGATCCTTCTCGACGCCCTCGCCGTTCTCGCAGCAAATCCCCAGATTGTTCTGGGCCGCGGCCATTCCCTGCTCCGCCGCCTTGCGGAACCAGGCGGCCGCCTGGACCGGATCCTTGGGAACGCCCCAGCCGCGGCCGCAGCAGATCCCCATCTCGTTCTGCGCGGGCGGATACCCGTTTTCCGCCGCACGGCGGTACCACTCTGCCGCCTCGGCAGGGTCCCCGGCCGCGCAGCCGCGCTTGATCAGGCCGGCCAGATTGTACTGGCCCAGCCGATAGCCGTTTTCGGCCGACGCACGGTAGCATTGGGCCGCCTGGGCAAGGTCCACCTCGACGCCCACGCCGTTTTCATAGCACCAGCCCAGGTCATTCTGGGCCTCCTCGTCCCCGTTCTCCGCCGCCTTGACATACCACTCGATCGCCGCCGCGGGATCAGCCTCCACGCCCTGTCCCAGGCGCAGGTTGGTGGCCAGCCGCTGCTGCGCGGTGGCATGGCCCTGCTCCGCCGCCTTACGGAACCACTCGTTCGCCTTGGCGAAGTCCTGCTCAACGCCGTCGCCTTCCATGTAATAGCCGCCGACCCGGTACTGCGCCGCCGCGGCGCCGCCCTCTGCCCCGCGGAAAAACCATTCCGCGGCGCCGGCGGGGTCCGGATCCATGCCCATGCCGTTTTCCATGAACACGCCCAGATTCGCCTGGGCCATCGCAAAGCCCTGTTCCGCCGCCTTGCGGAACCAGATCACCGCCTTGGAAAGGTCCTGCTCCAGCTTCTCGCCGGCATAGTATTCATACCCCAGCTGATTCTGCGCCCCGGCGTCGCCGGCCTCCGCCTGGGCAACCAGCTCTTCGATTTCGGACTTTGCCGCGTCAAAGCGCTCCTGCACGTTCTCCGCACCGGCCTTTTTCGCCCGGTTGAGCCAGGCCATGGCCCGGACCCGGCTCTGCGCCACGCCGTCGCCCCGGCGATAGCGAATGGCCAGGGTCAGCTTCTCCTCCGGTCCGCCGGCCTCCGCCGCCTTGCAGAACCATTCCTCCGCCTGGGCAAGGTCCTGCTCCACCCCGTGTCCCGCAGCGTAGCATTCGCCCAAAAGCTCCATCGCCTCCGGCAGTGCGCAGTCCGCCGCGTTGCCCAGCAGCTCCACCGCCCGTTCCGGATCCTGATCCCACTTCTTCCGGGCCAGCAGCAGGCACGCCTGGGGATGGCCCTGCTCCACCGCCGCAGAGAGATACTCCTCCACGTCGCCTGCCGCGTCGGGATAGTCCGCGTCCAGGAAGAACTTCGCCACCTGATACTGGGCCTCGGCGTCGCCGTCGTCCGCCCGCTCGCACCAGTCCAGCAAATTCTCTTCCGTAATGGGACACAGCTGCTCTTCCTGCGGCTGCGCCTGCGCAAGCAGTGCCGCCGCCTCCGGATGGCCCTGATCAGCAGCCCGGCGCAGCCAGGTCTGAGCCAGCTGCCCATCCCGGTCCGTCCCGTCCCCCCGCAGGTAGCAAAGTCCCAGCTGATACTGGACCTCCGGGTCATTCTGATCCGATTCCATCAGTTCTTCAAAACGATCGATCCGTTCCTGTTCCATACCTGTGTCTCCTTGTCTTTTTTGTACACTCCGAGTATAAGGCCCGCTTTGGGCCCGGATTTTCAAAAACGGTAGAAACCGCGCTCAATCCTCCGCCCCCTGCTCCCAGGCCACGGCGATCAGGCTCAGATCATCGTCGCTGCGGCGGGAAAAGGTCTTCTCCATATGGGCTGCCAGCGCCTGATCCACCACCTGGGGGTCGCCCTCGTGAAGCCATTGAGCGATCCGGCCGCAGGCCGGGGCCGGGGACCCGTCAAAACGGCGGTACAGACTCTCCGCCATGCCGTCGCTCATCAAAAGCGCCGTGCCCTCCGGCGGCAGCGTGCCCCGGTATACGCGCAGATGCTCCGCCGCATCCGCTCCGGTGAGGAAATAGGTCTCACTGAGCGTATCGCCGTTTTCCGGAGTGCTGAGCACCCGGCTCTCTGCATCGGACAGCACGATCACTCCGTCGCCGATGTGCCCGGCCAGGAACCGGCCGTCCCGATGGGCGGCGAAGAAAAGCAGCGTACAGGCCAGCTCCCGCAGGGGAAGCGTCTCCCGGGAAAGCTCCGCCAGGCACTGCTCCATCAGCTCCGCACGCAGGGCCTCATCCGAAAGCGCCCACAGCGCGTCAAAGCGGCTGCTCAGCAGTCGGGCGGCAAAGGCCGTTGCGCAGGCCGCGCCCACCTCACTGTGGGCCCGGCTGCCCGCCCCATCCGCCAGAGCCGCGCACACGGCCCGGTCCGTCCGGGCAAAGGCCGTCCGGTCCTGACAGGGACTGCCCGCCGCCCGATGGAAGCGGCCGGCATAAACGGCGCTGCTTGCCTCAAATTCCATGGGCGCCTCCTTTATTCCTTACGTTCCAGCACTTCGCCCCAGGTGGTCTCCGGCTCGTAAAGAGCCTCCTCCCCCGGCAGGGAAAGCGTGGTTTTCTGAATGCTGCGGCTGAGCCAGCCGAAAAAGGCGTTGAACTTCAGGTCCCGCAGATACTGGACCTTTCCGTCCGGAGACAGCTTCATCAGCGATGCGCATTCCACCCGGGACTCGTCGCCCACCGTAATGCACAAAACCTTCAGATGCTTGGCGTCGCTCTCCTCTTTCAGCAGGGCGGCCGTCCGTTCCAGCTCCTTGGGTGCGGCGGTCTCGTCCCCGTCGCCGATAAGGATCAGCCAGGGGCGGTTGTAATTGATCCCGTTGTCGCTGTAGCGGCGCTTGCGGCGCTCAAAGTTTTCCAGCGCCGTATCCACCGCATCCAGCAGCGGGGTGGCCCCCTCCGCCGTCATGGGCGGAATGGTCTGATACTGCTCCGGCGGTGCAAAGTCGTGGACCACCCGGGCCATCGTCCCGCCGTAGCTGATCAGGCACAGCTCCACCGACTGGCTGGCGATCAGATCGGCGGCCATATCCGTGCAGAACTCCTGCAGCCCCTCCAGCACCCGCTCCAGCCGCCGCTCCTGCCGCATGGAATAGGAACAATCCACACAGATCGTGATGGGGGTGCGCTGCTGGGGGTTCTGGGCCAGCGATTCTTCGTTCAGGTCATATTCCTCCACGGATTCTACCGGATATTTTCCCTTTTCCTCGGACACCCGTTTTTTGAACATTCCACTTCTCCTTCCGGCTTATCTCAGCCCTGACGGTTTTTTCTGCGTTTTTCGATGCACGCCGGGCACAGCACCGGCCGGCCGGCCGCGTGCAGCTGCTCGATCTTGCTGCGGTGGGTGCGGAATATGCTTTTGCAGCCCTCGCCCTCACAGGTGACCCGGGGAAATTCCTGCTCAAAGCACTCCGGGCACAGAAGGTCCTTGGGATCGATCCTGCGGCCCTCTGCGCGCTCCCGCTTCTCCTCATACGTCTTGCCGCAGCGACTGCAGGTCAGGTGCACCGTCGCACAGTCGGGGCAGTAAAGCGGGCGCTTGTCCCGCACCCGTTCCTGCCATTCCGAGACACGGATCTCAAACGACGCTCCGCAGCGCTCGCAGTACTGATTCACCGTGCGCCGGCGGTAGTTCTTCAGGATCTCCCAGTGGGTGCCGCACAGGATCGGCTCTCCCCGCTCCTTCCGCCGCTGGTACGTGTCCGCGTCCATGTTAAAGCTGACGCCGCAGCGCTCGCAGGTCAGGTGCACCATGGGCGTGGTGTCCTCACCGTCCCGACCGGTCGTCTCCTTATAGTCCGTGGGGAAGAGCTGGTTGCTGCTGTGGCCCTGCTCGATCCGGCGCAGATACTCCCGCAAAACGCCGCTCCACTCCTCGGCGGTGCAGCGCCGCACGCCGGTGAAGGCGTTGAAAAAGGCGGTTTTGACCTGATAGGTCGTATTGCTCCACATCTGCCGCCACAGGCCCACCGGAGCCCGGACGCTGGAGCGGGCATCCGTTCCGGCGCCCTCGCTTCCGGAGTACGGATAGGGGAAGGCGCCGGCCAGGATAGCCTGCTCCACATCGTTCTGGTCCGAGTTGGAGCTTTCGTAGGGCAGCTTGCCCAGCATGACGATGCCGAACAGCAGCACCGCCATGGAATACCGCTCATGCTCAACGGTCCGCAGATAGCTGTAGCTCTCCTGCCCGGAGGCCCGGTTGCGCCGGACGACCTCCGGCGGGGTATAGGCCAGCACGCCCACCGGGCAGGCATAGTCACCGAACTGATAGCTGTCGCAGTCCACAAAATAGACGCGGCCGTTTTGCTGGACCAGGATGTTATAGGGATTGACGTCTCCCATCAGGATGCCCCGGCGGTGCATGGCGGCAAAAATCTCCGCCACGCTGCCCGCCACGCGGACCACATCCGCCCGGCTCCAGTTCAGCTTGCGCATCACCGCGGGGAAGAAAACCGACCGGGCCAGCTGTTCGCCCTCCGCCTTGGGCATCAGGAAGCCCACCCATGCGCCGTCCTCGTTGTAAAGCAGCGCCTGGGGCCAGCACAGCCCCGGGATCCCGGGATCCGCGGAAACCATTTTTGTCAGCTTGTCCCGGCGCTGGGGCGTCAGGCATTTTGCAAAATAAATCTTGGCCACCGCGCCGGCGGGATCCCCGGTGGTATAGATCGTACCCTCGCCGCCCTGCCCCAACTGTCTGCCCAGGTGCAGGGTACGCTCCGTTCCGCCGCAGCGGACCGTCACGGCGTCGCCGGCACCGGGGATCCGGACCGGGCGGGAACGCTGCTGCGCAGCCGGCGCCGCTGCCGCGGAATCCGCCGGTGCCGGCGGATGCGGGGCCGCCTGGGCGGGTGCGGCCGCCGTCAACGGCCGGGAGGGGCCCTCGGGTCCCGGGTCCGCAGGATGGGCCGGTGCCGCCTGCCGAAGGGGCTCAGCCGCCTCCGGCGGCATGGACGGCGCACTGCCCGCGCTCTGCGCCGGGGCTGCGGGGACAGGTCGGGCACCCGACTCCGCCTGGGCCGGCTTTCTGTCCGTCAGCATCTGCTGCCACAGCTCCCGGCAGGGCCGATAGATCCACAGGCTGTCATCCAGCGTGGGTTTGGCCACCACGGCGTTGCGGCTGTAGACCCGGCTCAGCTCCGCGGCCAGCCGGCGGTCCATGGTCAGCACCAAAAAGCGCACGCCGGGATTCCGCTCGATGGTGCGGCGAATGTTCTCATAGGAGTAGGCCCCGGGCAGCGGGCTGGCCACCACCTCCAGGCACTTGCGCTCCCGCAGGTAGCGCAGGGCCTTGACGGCGTTTTTCAGCTCCTGATGCTCCTGCACCCGGGCCGCCTGCATGGTCTCCAGCTCCTCCTCGCGGAAGCGCTGGCGCAGATCGGCAAGCTCCACCGGCGTATACGGGCGGGTCGCCCGAAACCGGCGCAGCAGTGACGCCGACACGGACTCATCCAGCGGCAGCCGCTCCTTCCGGGCCAGCAGCCGCGGCACCAGGCACTGATACAGCAGGTGCACGCCGGCATCGGAGAGAAAGACGCTCTCATCCGCCAGCGGGACAAAACCGCCGAGCAATGCATCCAGCGTCTCCGCCGAGGCCGTCAGGGCCGGTCCCCGGCTTGCCCGCAGGACCTGCGCCGTCTTTCTGGAAAGGGGCTTCCACACGGGCTGCTCCAGCCGGTCCGGTGCGGTCCAGTCCGCCTCGTCCACTGCCGGCACATGCTTTTCCGCGGTCCGGATCGCCTCCGCCGCCGTGGCGGCCGGGGCCGTGTGCAGCAGGGCAGCCACGCTGGGCGCGCAGCGCAGCTTGGTCATCAGCAGAGATTCGCTGGGCTCCCGGTAGATCTGGCCGTCGGACTCCGTCAAATTCAGAAATTCCACCGCCTGGCGCAGCGCCCGGCGCTGCTCCTCATTCAGGCCGTCCGGTGCAAAAAACAGCTGGCAGCCCACCTCCTCCAGGCTGATGGGCGGCGTGCCGAAGCGCTCCTGATACTGCCGGTCCACCTGCTTCCAGTAGGCGTCCAGCGGCGTAAGCCCCGGAATGGTCACGTTCTTGCGGCGGATCGGCTCCGTCAGAGCCTTCAGCGTCCGGATCGTCCGCTGCACCTTGTCCAGCGTGATGGTGCCGATCACCTCGCGGGAATCGTGGGCAAAGTCGTTGCGCAGGCCGATGGCATCAAACAGCGTCCGGACATAGTTGCCCCGGGGGCCGGGGAAGCTCCACAAATACGCCCCGTTGTCCGCGCGCTGCTGCTGAGTCCCGTTCATCAGCGGAACGATGCGGGGTGCGAAATCGATCTCGAAAAAGCGCAGAAAGTTCAGGCTGTCCAGGCAGCACTGGGGCGGATCGTCCGGGCCGGTGCCGCCGGCGCGGACCCGGGAGGCGCCCCAGAGCAGGTATTTATTGCAGGCCTGAAAATCCAGCAGGGCGTAAGGGTTGTCCGGGCAGACCGGATCCCGCATCAGCTTCGGCTCCAGCACACATTCCCGGCGCTCGCCGTTTTTCCCGTAGGTGGGCACCCGCAGGTTATTCCAAAAATCCTCTTTGGAGACCGGCGGCACCGCCTGCGCATTGGCAAGCTCGATCCCGCCGGAGAGATAGCGCATCGCATCAGACACCAGCGTCCGCCCGAAGGTATGCGCCTGCATTTTCATCGTATCGTCAAACCACTCCGGATCCTTCGCCGGGCGGATGGAAGCGGCAAAGCCGCGCTGTCTGTCCATATCGTCTTCTTCCTTTCCGCTGCTCAGTCTTCTTCTCCAGGGCAGCCCCGCAGCCTGTTCCGGTCATACCGTTTACCGGAGGGCCGGATCCGGCTGACGGGACACAGCCCGTTCCAGCTGCCACGCCGGTCCGCATACCAGGCCCGCTGCGCCCGTTTGGAGCGCTTGTCCAGCGGCACGTACGCCGCAGCCGCCGGGCTTCCGCCTTTTTTCCGTTTCATACGCATGCTCCCTTTCCCGCTCAAATTCCGGATCTGAGTATACTCTGCGGGCGGGGCGGCGTTTTTCAGATTTTATAGAAATGCCGGAGCCGGCCATTTATCCGTTGCACGCCAGGGCCTGATCCACCAGCCGGATAAGATCCCGGCGCAGATCCGCGGGGCCCAGCAGGCACACCGCAGGCCCCAGATACAAAAGGCGGCGCAGGATCTCACTCCGATCAAAGCGATAGTACCGGAACGTCAGGCGATAGCGCTGATCGGAAAGCTGACGGGTCTGCTCGAAGAGCTGGTTTTCAAACACCAGGAAGCAGCGCTCCAGCGCGCCCCGGGTCCGCTCCACCTCCAGCGTCACCGGTTCCGGCTCCATCAGGCGGTCCATGGCCGCGGCGATCTCCTCCTCCGGGACCGGCGAGGGATCCCCCAGCGTGATATCCGAGAGGTTGTGCAGCTGCGCCTTGACCGTGCGCTGCTCCTCCGGCAGGTAGAGGATGATCCACCAGCGCCGGTCGTACACGCTGTATTCCAGCTTCCAGGGCAGGGCCCGGCCCTCCGCAGGCGGTGCGCCGTCCTTTGTGACGTAAGTATAGCGGATCCCGCGCCGCAGGCGGATCGCCTCCAGGATCCGGCGGAAGCCCTCCGGCCCCGGCTGCTCCGGCAGCGGCCGCCCGGTCGGGTCCAGCCGCCGGATCTGCGCCAGCGTCCCGCCCGAGGCATCGGCGCAGCCCGCGTTTAAAAGTGCCCGCGTCTCCTCGTCCAAAAAGTACGGCGCCGCCGGAAGGGAGAGGATATAGGCAAGATACTCCCGCTCCGGACCACTCAGCGGCAGATGCGGCGGACACAGGGAATCCGGCAGGCGAAATGCCCCGTCCTCCCGCACAAGAAGCCCCGCCTGCACCAGCGGATCCGTCACCTGTCCGGCATAATCCAGGCAGGCCGCCCTGGCCAGCGTCTCCGCCTCGGCCACGGACATGCGGCCGCCCTCCAGACGCGCCATCAGCTCCAGCGCAAACTGGAGCACCCGGCTTTGGTATTTATTCAGCAGCTTCATGGCTCCGTCTCCTCCAGTCCGGCCCGCAGGGCCAGCAGGTCCGCCCGCAGCCGGCGGGCAAGGTCATGCTTTCCCGGCAGCAGCCGAAGCCAGGGCGCATAGGCGCGCAGCAGCGGCAAAAGCTCCAGCGGATCGTTCAGCGCGGCCCGGTAGTATTCGCAGCCATCCTCCCGGCGCTCCACCGCGCCGACGCGCAGCTCCCGCAGGAACTGCGCCCGCATTCCGGGAGCCCCGTCAAAGCACAGCCGGGCCTCCACCGTTACGGGCTTCCCGCGGCCGGGCAGGCCGGAGCACAGCGTATCCGCAAACGCTTCGTCCGCCTTTCGGCGCAGCGCCTCCATCCGCTCCGGCGGAACGACCGGGCCGGGGCGCAGCTGATAGATATCCCGCACCCGGCACAGGCGCGGCGCCTCCCGTCCGGAATCCCAAAACACCGCATACCAGCGGCCCAGCCGCGTCTCCGCCCGCAGGGCGACAGGGACCATGGACACGGACGCCTGCGGCCGGCCCGGAAGACGCATGGTGGCCTCCGCAGACCGCCCCTCCCGGATCAGATCCAGCAGCTGATAGACCATCTCCTCGTCAAAAACATTGGCGCTGACGCTGTGGCGCAGAAGGAACGGGGACGCCTCCGGGATGGACAGTCCCCGGCGCGCAAGGGCCCGCTCCGCACTGCGGCGCAGGTAGCTGCCGGCTACCCGCGGGTAGGTGACGCCGCAGCAGAAGCAGAGGTAGGCATGGACCTGCCGCAGGGCCCCGTCGCTCAGGGCGTCAAAGGGATCCGGGCGCAACGAAAAATACCGGCCCTGTTTTTCAAGGTAGCCGGCTTCACAAAGCTCCAGCGCCCGGCGGCGAAGGGTGGAATAGCGGGACGTCTCCTCCCCGGGAACGTGCAGCTCCATCTCCCGGTTCAGATCGTCCGGCGTGCAGCGTCCGCCGCGCAGGAAGGACAGCAGGTACAGAATATCCGCCAGCTCCTCCCGCTCGTCCAGACTGTGCAGAAGATAAGAGTCGCTCAGCCGCTCCTCCCCGCTGCGGGCATAGCTGCGGGCCAGGCGCAGGTATTTCTTCCCCTCCTGCCACAGCGCCGCCTCCTCCGTATCCGGAAAGATGGAGCGGATCAGAGCGCTGCCGTAATCATAGTCTTTGACGCTGCCGATCCCGAAGCGCGCAAAATCCTCCCGGCTGAAAAAGCCATAGAGGTAAATATTCCCTAAAAACCGGCGGATCCGGTTATAATCCCGGATCCCGTTGACCTCCGGCACACGCGGCACCTCCCGCCTGCATTCTCCCCGCCGTTCCCCGGGCTGCGCCGGGGCTCCGGCCGCCGCGGAAAGCGCCGTTTTCCGGCTGTTTTCAGCGGCTTTTTTCACAGTTTGATCATAGCACGATCCCCCGGGAGTGTCAAACGTTCCGCCCGGACGGGCGGGATCATTGACGCGGGCGGAAAACCCGCGTACAATAAAGAAAATACGCTCTCCGGCACGAATGCCGATTTCTTTCAGGAGGTCTTTTCCATGAAGCGTATCCACGTTCTTGCGGCGCTGCTGAGCCTCTGCCTGCTCGGCGGCTGCGGCACGGCCGGAGTGGGAAACGGCTCCGGCTGCCAAAGCGTCCCTCCCACGGAAAGCGCCGTCCCCTTTGCGGACGGGCAGCTGTACGCCCTGGCCTGGCTGGGCTGGCAGGAGCCTGCGGATCTCGCCTATTATCAGCAGCAGTACCTGGATGGCGCTTCGCTTCCGGTGCATCACATCTCAGACGGGGATTATTACCTGATCATTCCCCGGGGGCCGGGCGCCGACGTCAAGCTGTATCAAACCGACCCGGAAAGCGGGGATTGGACCCTGCTTTACGAGGAGACGGACTGCGGTCCCTTCCTGCTGCAGTGCAACGTCAGCGACATCTTTCCGGATGCCGTGGTCTCCGTGACCCGGGACGGGCTTTGCGCGGAATTTTCTCCCTACCTTTCTTTGGAGGACGGCAGCGTCCAAGCCGGGGACCTGGGGCTGGACCTGACGCGCACGCCTCCGGCGGAAGAGGCCTCCAGCGCTGGCTGACCCCGAAACGTCTCCCGGTTCCTTCCGCACATACAGCAAAACCGCCGCGGCACACTGGAATGCCGCGGCGGTTTTTTCGTCTGTAAGTCCGCCTTAAGCCGGATCGGACCGCCCCTCCCGCCCGGGGACGGATGGGCAGAGGCGCCGGGCCGCCGCTTCTCTTTGGAAACTCCGGCAGCAAAGCAGGGTGCCCTTTCCGGGCCGTTTTGGAAAATACGGCGGATTTCTTCGCCTGCGGAGCGATTCCTCCTTGCCAAGCATCGGGAAAATAGCTACTGTATAAGGGGAATGCCCCAGGCCGGGCGTCTCATCATTTCAGCGGACGGCGATCCTCCGCCGAAGCCGCCAAAGGAGCGTGCCACATGAAAATCCTTGCCGCCGACGGCGCACTGCCGGCCCTTGGACGGCTGTGCACTCTGTTGCAGGAGGCCCTGCCGGGCTCTGAGATCGCGGCCTTTTCCCGGGCGGCGGACGCCGAGGAGTACGCCCGCGCCCATCCCTGGGACGCCGCTTTCGTATCCGGACGGCTGCACGTGCCCGGCGGAACGCCGCTGACCCACCGGCTTCGGCAGCTTGCGCCCCAACGGCCCATCATTGCCCTGATCCGCAGCGGGGAGGAGCCCCCCGGCGGCGAAACCGACCGGATCGCGCACCCGGTCAGCGCTCAGGCTCTTGTCCCGGTGCTGGCGCAGCTGCGGCAGCCGGCGGCGCCGGTGCCGCCCGTTTTGCTGCAGGTGCGCTGCTTCGGGCCGTTTGACGTGTCCACGCCGGAGGGGACGCCGCTTTTGTTCCGCCGGGCCAAGTCCCGGGAGTGTCTGGCCTATCTGATCAGCCGCTGCGGGGCCCGGTGCACGCCTGCCGAGCTTGCCGGCATTCTCTTCCCCGATCTGCCGGCGGACCGCCGGGCCCCTGCCGTCCAGGCAGCGCTCACCTCGCTGCTGCGCTCCCTGGACGAGGCCGGCGCCCGGGAAGCCGTGGACCGGAACAGTGCCGGGGCTGCCGTCTGCCCGGAACGGCTTATCTGCGATTTCTATCAGCTGCGCCGGGGGGATCCCCAGGCCGCCGCAGCCTTTGACGGAACTTTTCTGGCCCCCTATCCCTGGGGCACCTTCGTTGCCGGTTATCTGCGCCAAAAATACCCGCCCCGGTGCCCGGGCAGTCCGGAGGCCGGGCAAGGTCCCCGCCCCTGACAGCAGAACACCCCGCCCTCCGCATACAGCGAAGGGCAGGGTGATTTTTTTGCACAAACTGCGGCGCAGCTTATTTCCTGCAGGAAGCGCTCCGCTTTTCCCACAGGGCCTTCAGGGCCTGGATCACCACCATGGAGCCGCAGGCCAGGGCCGCCACGGCCCCGATCAGCGCGCCGGGCAGCGCCGCCGCCCGGAACAGCGGCCGCAGCGGCGGAAGCAGCACCACCGCGCCCAGCAGCGCCGTCCCCAGGAAGAACGCGCCCAGCAGCGGCCGGTTAGTGAACATCTGCCGGGTGAACAGCACCGGGCGGCTGGATTTGCAGTCGAACCCGTGGAACAGCCGGCTCAGGCACAGCGTGGCAAAGGCCATGGTGCGTCCGGCGGAGGCGCCGCCCCAGGCAAGGCCCAGGCGGAATGCCAGGGCCGTCGCCAGCGCGATCACCGCGCCCTCCACGCAGATGGAGCCCAAAAAGTCCTTCGTCAGGATCCCCTCGCTGCGGGGCCGGGGCTTTTCATACATCACCGCATCGGTATGCGGCTCCAGCCCCAGCGCAATGGCGGGCAGCGAGTCCGTCAGCAGATTGATGAACAGCAGGTGCACCGCCGCAAAGGGCACCGGCAGCCCGGCCAGCGCCGCATAAAGCACCATCAGGATCCCCGCCAGGTTGCCGGAGAGCAGGAACCCGATGGCCCGCTTGATATTGGCATACACGTTGCGGCCGTTTTCCACCGCCTTGACGATGGTGGCAAAATTATCGTCCGTCAGCACCATGCCGGCGGCGTCCTTGGCCACCTCCGTCCCGGTAACGCCCATGGCCACGCCGATATCCGCCTGCTTCAGGGCCGGCGCATCGTTGACGCCGTCGCCGGTCATGGCCACCAGGCAGCCCCGCTCCTGCCAGGCCCGGACGATGCGGATCTTATGCTCCGGTGAAACCCGGGCATACACGCTGACCCGGGGCACAAACGCCTGCAGTTCCTCATCGCTCATGCCGTCGATCACCGCGCCTTCCACCGCCTCGGTCCCCGGTGTGAGAATGCCGATCTCCCGCGCGATGGCCGCGGCGGTGACCTTATGGTCGCCGGTGATCATCACCGGCCGGATGCCGGCCTGGATGCACTCCGCTACTGCCGCCCGGGACTCCTCCCGCGGGGGATCCATCATGGCGATCAGGCCCAGAAAGGTCAGCCCGTTTTCATCGGCCAGGCTGACGGCGGTGGAATCCACCGTGCGGCAGGCAAACCCCAGGACCCGCAGCCCTTCGCCGGAAAACTTCGCGTTGACCTCCTCGACCTCCGCCCGCTCCGCAGGCGAGATGACGCAGCGGTCCAGCAGGACATCCACGGCGCCCTTGGTGACCATCATCAGTCCGCCGGAGAGCTGATGCACCGTGCTCATCAGCTTACGGTCCGAATCAAAGGGGATCTCCGTCAGCCGGGGCCAGCGCTGCCGCGTGGCGATCTCACTGAAGCCGTTGTCCTCGCCCAGGCGCACCAGGGCCGTCTCCGTGGGGTCGCCCACCTCGCCGTTTTCATCCACCGTGGCGTCCGAGCACAAAAGGGCCGTGCGCAACAGCGGCTCCTGCAGCGGGTCGTGAAAATCCGCCTGGGCCGCAGGAATGACCCGGCCGCCCACGTAGAGCTTTTTCACCGTCATCTTGTTCTGGGTCAGGGTCCCGGTCTTATCCGAGCAGATCACCGACACGCTGCCCAGGCCCTCAACCGCCTGAAGCTTGCGGATAATGGCATGCTCCCGGGCCATCTTCTGCGTTCCGAAGGACAGCACGATCGTTACGATGGAACTGAGCGCCTCGGGAATGGCCGCCACGGCCAGGGCCACGGCAAACAAAAAGGCGTTCATCACATTTTCCCCGCGCACTGCCACGCTCAGCACAAACACCAGTGCGCAGATCACCAGGATCCCGGTGGAAAGCTTCTTTCCGAACTGGTCCAGACTCACCTGCAGGGGCGTTTTCTTCTCCTCGGTGCTTTTCAGCAGGGCGGCGATCCGGCCCATCTCCGTGTTCATGCCGGTGGCCGTGACCAGGAAGCGGGCCCGGCCGTAAGTGACAAAGCTTCCGGAAAACACCATATTGGTCCGGTCACCCAGGGGCACGTCACCGCTCAGGGCCTCCGGCTTTTTTTCCACCGGCAGACTTTCACCAGTCAGCGCACTTTCTGCGCATTTGAGACTGGCACATTCCAGGATCCGGCCATCCGCGCAGACCGAATCGCCCGCCTCCAGCACCACCACGTCGCCGGGCACCACCTCCCGGCCCGGGATCACCCGGACGCCGCCGTCCCGCACCACCTTGGCCGTGGGCGCCGACATGCGCCGCAGGGAATCCAGCGAGGCGGAGGCCTTGACCGTCTGCACGGTGCCCAGGATCGCGTTCATGGTGATCACCGCCAGGATCACCACCGTGCTCTCCGCATCACCGGTAAACGCCGAGATCGCCGCCGCGGCAATGAGGATCAGCACCAGAAAGTCCGCAAACTGCTCCAAAAAGATCCGCAGCGTGCTTTTCTTTCCGCCGGCGGTCAGCTCATTGGGGCCGCCCTGCGCCAGGCGCCGCTCCGCCTCCGGCGTGTCCAGTCCCGTCTCCTTGCAGGAAAGGTCCCGGAACAGCTCCATCCGGCTTTTCTCCCAAATCTTTTTTTCGTTGCTCATACTTCTCATCCCTTCCGGGCAAACGCAAAAAAACGAGACCTTTGCGCCAATGCCCTGCATTGATGCAAAAGTCTCGCCGTTTCAATCCGAAGCGGGGCTTGCGCCCGTGTACTGACGCCCGCGGATACACAGAACTCTCTGTGCCAGCTACTCCCTTATTGCTGAGAGCATTCTAAGAGATTCTGTGCGGTTTGTCAAGAGTTATCCCGTCGAACTTTCAATTTTTACAAAGCGCCTCAGTCTTCCGTCCGGACACCGGCGGAGATGCCGGTCAGGTCATAGGGCGTGGTCTGATAGACGCAGTAATTGAGCCAGTTGCTGTAAAGAAGGTGTGCGCAGGAGCGCCAGCGCACCACCGGCTCCCGGGTGGGATCGTCGCCGGGGAAATAGTGTCGGGGCAGCTGGATCTCCGTTCCGGCGGACCGGTCCCGCCAATACTCCCGTGCCAGCGTATCCCGGTCATACTCGGCATGCCCGGTCAGAAATACCTGGCGGCAGTGGTCGGTCTTCACCGCGTAGATCCCCGCCTCCGGGGAAGAGGCCAGGATCTTCAGCTCCGGCACCTTGACAAGATCCTCCCGCCGCACCTCGGCGCTGCGGGAATGGGGCACCCAGAAGCAGTCGTCAAAGCCCCGGAAGAGGATGAAATTGGGGTCCTCCACCATATGTTCGAACACGCCGAAAAGTTTCTTCTCCAGCCGGTGCATCGGCACGCCGTAGTGATAATAAAGGCCCGCCATGGCGCCCCAGCAGATGTGCAGCGTGGAGTGCACGTGGGTCTTGCTCCACTCCATAATGCGGCACAGCTCCGGCCAATAGTCCACCTCTTCAAAGGGCATCTGCTCCACCGGCGCGCCGGTGATGACCAGTCCGTCGAAGCTGCGCTCCTTCACCTCGTCAAAGGTTTTGTAAAAAGCCAGCATATGCTCCTGCGAGGTATTCTTGGACACATGTCCCGCCGGGGCGATCAGCTCCAGCTCGATCTGCAGGGGCGTGCTGCCCAGCACCCGGGCCAGCTGCGTTTCCGTTTCCACCTTGGTGGGCATCAGGTTCAAAAGCAGGATCTGCAAAGGACGAATGTCCTGGGTCATGGCCCGGGTCTCGGTCATGACGAAAATGTTCTCCCGCCGCAGCGTTTCGGTGGCCGGCAGGCGGTTGGGAATCTTAATGGGCATCAGATCGCCTCCAGTGCCTGGCGGAGATCCGCGATCAGATCTTCCTTGCTCTCCAGTCCGCAGGAAAGGCGCACCAGGCCGGCGGGCACGCCGGCCGCGGCCAGCTGGGCATCGGTCATCTGGCGGTGGGTGGTGGTAGCCGGATTCAGGCAGCAGGTCCGGGCGTCGGCCACATGGGTCTCGATGGCGGCCAGCTTCAGATGCTCCATAAACGTGCCGGCCGCTTCCCGGCCGCCCTTAAGCTCAAAGGATACCACCCCGCAGGAGCCGTTGGGCAGATACTTCTCCGCCAGGGCGTGATAGGGATCCCCGGGCAGGCCGCAGTAGTGCACCCGCTCCACCTTGGGATGCGCGGCCAGGAATTCCGCCACGGCCTGGCCGTTTTCGCAGTGCCGGGCCATCCGCACGTGCAGGCTCTCCAGCCCCAGGTTCAGGTAAAACGCATTCTGCGGCGCCTGGATCGAACCGAAGTCCCGCATCAGCTGCGCCGTGCACTTGGTGATGAAGGCGCCCTCTTTGCCGAATTTTTCGGCATAGGTGATGCCGTGATAGCTTTCATCCGGGGTGCACAGGCCCGGGAATTTGTCCGCGTGGGCCATCCAGTCGAATTTGCCGGAGTCCACAATGGCGCCGCCCACCGCCGCGCCATGGCCGTCCATATACTTGGTCGTGGAGTGGGTGACAATGTCGGCACCCCACTCAAAGGGGCGGCAGCCCACCGGGGTGGCAAAGGTATTGTCCACGATCAGCGGCACGCCGTGGGCATGGGCCGCCCGGGCAAACTTCTCAAGGTCCAGCACCGTCAGGGCCGGATTGGCAATGGTCTCCCCGAAGACGGCCTTGGTATTGGGGCGGAAGGCGGCGCAGAGCTCCTCTTCCGTGCAGTCCGGAGAGACGAAGGTGGCCTCCACGCCCATGCGGGCCATGGTCACGGAGATCAGATTAAAGGTCCCGCCGTAGATGCTGGACGAGGCCACGATATGGTCGCCGCAGCCGGCGATGTTGAACAGGGCGAAAAAGTTGGCTGCCTGACCGGAGGACGTCAGCATGGCGGCCGTGCCGCCCTCCAGCGCGGCGATTTTGGCCGCCACAAAGTCGTTGGTGGGATTTTGCAGGCGGGTATAGAAATACCCGCTGGCCTCCAGGTCAAAAAGACGGCCCATCTCTTCGCCGGTATCGTACTTAAACGTGGTGGATTGGATAATGGGGATCTGGCGGGGCTCGCCGCTGCCGGGCGTATATCCGCCCTGGACGCACACGGTCTCAATACTGGAATGCTTGCTCATATTCTGGTCTCCTTTCGCGTTGGGGGACGAAAAAACGGCTTTCGTCCCAAAGATGTCCTTTGAGACGAAAGCCGTATCCTGCTTCCGCGGTACCACTCAAATTGCGCCGGCCTCACGGCCCGGCGCCCCTCTCAGGGTCCAGCAACCCCTTGCGCACTGACGCAGCGTACGCGTCCGGCCCTAACGGCTTGCGCCCTCGAACCGGCGGCTCAGGAGCCATAGGGCCCCGGAATCCCCCTGCCGCCGGCTTTCACCCAACGCCGGCTCTCTGCAGGCAGAAGCACTCCGCCCCTCTCCATCATCGCTTTTGCGCTATTATAGCGGCCCGCCGCCGCTTTGTCAAGGGGCCTTCCCGGCCCGCTCACAGGCCCGGTCGTAAAAATACTCCTGGGAATTCAGCTGCGCCTCGCCCCGGACGCGCACATAGCTTCCGTCGCTCTGCAAGGTCCGGGCCTGGCAGTCATCCCGCAGCTGCAGGGCAAACAGCTCCGCCAGCCGCGCCCGCAGCGACGGGTCCAGCACCGGCAGCGCCACCTCCACCCGGTGCAGCGTGTTGCGGGTCATCCAATCCGCCGAGCTGATGTACACCTCCTGATTGGCACCGGCGCCGAAGAAGTACATACGGGCATGCTCCAAAAACCGGCCCACAATGCTGATCACGCGGATCCGCTCCGTGGCGCCGGGAACGCCCGGCAGCAGGCAGCAGATCCCCCGGACCACCAGATCCACCTGTACCCCCGCCTGGGATGCCTCGATCAGCCGGTCGATGATGGTCTTATCCGTCAGGGCGTTGAGCTTGGCCCCCACATAGGCCGGCTCCCCCCGCCGGGCCCGCTCGATCTCCCGGTCGATCTTTTCCAGCACCCGCTCCTGCAGGTTCCGGGGCGCCACAAGCAGCAGCGTGCCCCCCTCCGGCGGCTGCCCCAGTGCCAGCGCCTGAAACACCTCCGCCGCCTCCCGGCCGATGGCCTGATCCGCCGTCATCAGCGAAAGATCCGTATAGAGCCGGGCGGTCTTTTCGTTGTAATTTCCGGTGCCCACCTGGGTATAGTATTCGGTATGTCCTCCGGTCCTGCGGGTGATCAGGCACAGCTTGGAGTGGACCTTATACCCGCTCAGCCCGTAGATCACCTGGCAGCCGGCCGCCTCCAGCCTGCGGGACCATTCGATGTTGTTTTCCTCATCGAAGCGGGCCTTCAGTTCCACCAGAACCAGAACTTCCTTCCCGTTTTCCGCCGCGTCGATCAGCGCCTCCACGATCTTGCTCTGCTGCGCCACCCGGTAAAGGGTCATCCGGATCGACACCACAGCCTCGTCGCCGGCCGCCTCCTGCAGCATCTGCAAAAACGGCGTCATAGACTCATAGGGATAGACCAGCAGCCGGTCCTTCTCCCGGATCTGGGCCAGGACCGAAGCACCGGGCCGGAAGTCCGGGGACTTCTGCGGGATCCGCTTTCTGTAAAACAACTGCGTCTTCTGGCGCAGGCTGTCCCGGATCCCGGCGAAAAAGCTCAGATCCAGCGGAGCGGCCGTCCGGAAGACATGGGCCGGATCCACCCCTGTATAGGCGCACAAAAGGCCCACCGTCTCCTCGTCCAGGCGGCGGGAGAGCTCCATGCGCACCGGGGCCAGGCGGCGGCGCTGCTTGATCAGCTCCTCGATAAAGTCCCGGTAATCCGCCTCGTCGTCATACAGGGCGTCCGCGTCGATATCGGCGTTGCGGGTCAGCCGCAGCAGCGACTTCTTTTCCACCCGGCAGCCCTTGAACAGTTTGGGTCCGAAGTGCAAAATCAGATCCTCCGCCCGCACAAAGGCCCCGGGACGTCCCGGCACGGCGATCAGCCGGGGCACCACCCCGGTCCCGCAGGGGATCAGGCCCAGCTTCCGGCGTCCGTTTTTGCTGGCCAGCACCACCACGGCATAGATCTCCTTACTGCGCAGGAAGGGGAAGGGCTGGCGCTTGCCCACCATGCTGGGGGACAGCAGCGGCGCCACCTCCGTGAAAAAATAGGTCTCCAGCGCGGCGCGCTCGTGCTTGCCCAGGTCCCGAAAATGCAGCAGAAACACGCCCTCGCCGGCAAGGCAGCGGCAAAGCGCCTCATACACGGCATCCTTGCGCGCCTCCAGCGCGCGCACCGCCTTCATCACCGCCTGCAGCTGCTCGGCGGCGGTCATACCGGTTTTGCTGTCCCGCAGTTGGGCGGACACGGCCTGCTGATCCACCAGCGACCCCACCCGCACCATAAAAAATTCGTCCAGGTTGCTCTGATAAATGGACGCAAAGTTCAGCCGCTCACACAGGGGCACCGCCGGATCCTCCGCCTCCTCCAGCACCCGCTCGTTGAACTTCAGCCAGGAAAGCTCCCGGTTGCAGTATAAAAGCGGGGCGGGGGCCTGCGCCGCCGGTTCCTCCCCGCGGTGCTCCCAGCCGCCCAGCAGATCCGAAAACGCGCTCCAGATCGTACGCATATCAAGCTCCTCCCTGTCCGTGTTCCGGACGGTCCCGGCCCGTCTCCTCCGTGTGCAGCAGCCGCCGGCACAAATAGCCCTCCCGCACGCCGAAGGGACTGATATACAGCATCTCACTGCAAAGCCGGCGGCAGACCGTATCCATCAGCACGATCCCCGGCAGCAGCGTGTGCAGCCGGTCCGGGCAGGCGTTGAGGATCAGCTTCCGGGCCCGCTGATCCCGGCGGGTCAGGATCCCGGTCAGTTCGTGCAGCTGCTCCGGTGTCAGCCGCCGTTCCTCCTCCGGCCGGTCCAGGCAGGCGTTGGCGATCTTCAGCACTGCCCGGGCCGTGCCGCCCACACCGATCACCCGCTTGACCCGCTTTTTCGGCAGGTCCGCGCCCTGCAGCGCCCGGCGGGCCGCCTCCCGGATCGCCTTGAGCTCCTTCTCCTTGGGCCACACGCCCGAGACATAGGCGTTGAAAAGCGTCAGGCTGCCCAGGGGCAGGCTCTGTCCCTGCAGGATCCGTCCCCGGCGCACCTGCACCAGCTCCGTACTGCCGCCGCCAATATCAAACAGGGCCCCGCTGCGCAGGTCCAGTGTCCGCAGCGCGCCGTAATATCCCAGCTCCGCCTCCACGGGGCCGGGCAGCACATCCACAAAAAGCCCGGTCCGGCGGCGAATCGTCTCCACCGCCTCGTCGGTGTTGCGGATATTGCGCAGCGACGCCGTGGCAAACACGTGCACCTCCCGCACGTGCAGCAGCGTCAGCAGCTCCTGAAAATCCGTCAGGGCCGTGCAAGCCCGCTCGATCCCCTCCGGGGACAGCACGCCGGCGCTGATATAGTTCACCAGGCCCGCCATCTCTTTCTGTGAAAACAACCGTTCAAAATTCAGCCCCTCATCCACCCGGTAAACCGACAGCCGGATGGTATTGGAGCCCAGATCCACCACTGCAATGGTCCGCATATCCGTACGCCCTCTTTCCGGGACGCGGCGCAGCGCACAGACGTCCCTTTTACAGTATGCACCGGGATTCTGAAATCCGAAAGCATTCTTTTGTAAAATTTCGTCGCCGCCCCGGCCGGGCCGTGAGGCCCGGGTCCTTGCGTCCGCCGCCGGAACACGCTATAATGGCGGAAGGAATAGCCAGGCTGCGCCCGGCGTCCGGACGGACCTTCCACGGTCAGTATACCAATTTCCGTCCCGGAACGCAACCGCACCGCAGCCGGAAAAGGAGACGACACAATGGAAGAATTGCTTTACCGGGACCGCCGGGGAACCAACTGCTGCAAGTGGGACTATCCCCAGGGTCAGTTTACAAAGCCGGATCTGCTGGCCCTGTGGGTGGCGGACATGGACTTCGCCGCTCCGGAGTGCGTGCGCCGGGCCCTTTCCCGGCAGGTGGAATTTGGCGTATTCGGTTATCCCGCCTCGTCGGAGGCGTATTACGAGGCCTTCCAAAATTGGGAGGAGGCCCGCTTCGGCTTCCGCCCCCAGCGGGCGTGGTTGCGCTATACCCCCGGCGTGGTGGCGGGCTTTTATTGGATGATCCAGATCCTGACGGAGCCCGGCGACGCGGTTTTGATCCAGCCGCCGGTCTACTACCCGTTCAAAAACGCCGTGCTGGATACCGGGCGCACCCTGGTGTGCAATTCCCTGGTCTGCACCCAGGGCGTCTATTCCGTGGACCTTGCGGATTTTGAGGCGCAGATCGTCCGCAATCGGGTGAAGGCCTTCCTGCTCTGCTCGCCCCACAATCCGGTGGGCCGGGTCTGGACGCGGGAAGAGCTGTGCGCCATGCTGACCATCTGCCGCCGGCACGGCGTCTACGTCATCGCCGACGAGATCCACCAGGATTTTGTCCACCCCGGCCACACCCAAATCCCCGCCGCCTCGCTGGAGGAGTTCCGGGACATTCTGGTCAGCCTTACGGCACCCAGCAAGACCTTTAACCTAGCTGGGCTGAAGGTCTCCACCGCGATCCTCCCGGATCCGGAGCTGCAAAAGCGCTTTGACGCTTTTGTCGCCCCGCTGCGGGTGACCGACGGGACGGAGCTGGGCCTGTGCGCCGGCGCCGCCGCCTATACCGGCGGGCAGGCGTGGCTGGACGCCGTTTTGGAAACGGTGCGCGGCAACGACCGGCTTTTGCGGGAGATCCTGGCCCGGCGGCCGGAGATCACCGTCTCGCCCCTGGAGGGGACGTATCTTGCCTGGGTGGATCTGGGGCCGTCCGTCACCTCCCGGGAGGCACTGACGGATCTGGTGGAGACCCGCTGCGGCCTGGCCGTGGACTACGGGCATTGGTTCGGCGAGGGCTGCGCGTCCAAGATCCGCCTGAACCTGGCCACCCGGCCGGAGAATATCCGCCTGGCGGCGGAGCGGCTTTCCGCCGCACTTTGATCCGTGCCTTCTTCCAATTCCGATCCCCCGCCGTAAAACCGCGCCGGCCGGTGTGCAGAGCACACCGGCCGGCGCGTTCTTTTTTCTTTCGCCGCCGCCCCGCCCTCAGCGGGAGGCCATCAGGCGGCGCAGTCCCGCATCCAGCCCCGCCAGCGTCAGCGGAAACATGGGCAGCTCCCGGCGCACCAGTGAAATGCTCAGGCTGCCGTACCCCCGTTCCCAGCGCTCCTCCGCCAGGGGGTTGAGCCAGATCAGATGGGAAAAGCGGCCCGTGAAGCGGCGCAGATACTCAATCCCCGGCCGTTCATTGAAGTGAAAATAATCCACGCAGCCGCCGGGCTGCAGAAGCTCCGTCGGCGCCATGGCGGCGTCGCCCACGAAGATCACCTTCCAGTCCGGCGCAAGGTCACTGAGTACCTGCTCGGTGCCATCGCTGTCCCGCCGGTCGCACGCCGGAGTGGTAAACAGCCGCTCATAGACGCAGTTGTGGAAATAATAGGTCCGCAGACCCTTAAAGTGGCTGGACCGGTGCGCCGCCTGAAAAAGACGGGCGCACAGGGCCGCGTACGGGCCCATGGAGCCGCCGGAGTCGAACAGAAGCAGCAGCTTCACCTGATTGTCCCGGGGGCGGTCAAATACCAGCCTCAAATGCCCCGCATTGTCGCAGGTGGCACGGATCGTCCCGTCCAGATCCAGCTCATCCCGGGGACCGTCCTCCCGGGCCGTCAGCTGCCGCAGGCGCCGGAACGCCATCTGGAATTGGCGCACATCCAGCGTCACGTCCTTCCGAAAGTCCTGATACTCCCGTCGGGCCGCCACCTGCAGGGCGCTGCGGCTGCGGCTCTCTCCCCCCAGGCGGAAGCCGTTGGGATTATACCCCGCGTTTCCGAAGGGCGATGTTCCGCCCGTCCCGATCCAGCGGCTGCCGCCGTCATGGCGCTCCGTCTGCGTGCGCAGCCGCTCCTCCAGCAGCTCCCGCAGGGCAGAAAGGTCCAGCCCGCCATACTGTGCATCCGCCGCCGCGCGGTCCAGCTCGCCCGGCGCGATGGGCGTCTCCAGCCAGGTCCGGATCTGCTCGGGCAGATCCCGGTTTGGCTCAATGCTTTTGAAATACAGCAAAAACGCCTGGTCGAAGGCGTCAAAGTCCGACTCGGACTTGACCAGGACCATGCGGGCCAGCTCATAAAAGCCAGCCAGAGAGCTGCCGTGCAGCCCCAGGTCCAGCGCCCTTTGAAAGCTCAGCCATTCATCCAGTGAAACCGGAATATCGAAGGCCCGCAGGCAGAAAAAGAAATCACCGAACATCTCCGCCCCTCAGCGCGAAAGGCCCTGCACCCGGCTGAGATCCTGGGTCTTTTTCACCAGAACGCCGGCAAAGGGGATGGCACGCTCCAGCGTGTCCGGATCCACCCCGCCCAGCTGCAGCGCCTGGATCCAGTCCAGAAGCTCCGAGGTGCTGGGCTTTTTCTGCAGGGACATCTGCTGGCGCAGCCGGTAAAAGGCCGCCAGCGCCTGGGACAGCAGGTGCTCCTCCAGGTCCGGGAAATGCGCCTGGACGATCCGCTCCATCATGGCAAGATCCGGGAAGGCGATGTAGTGGAAAATGCAGCGGCGCAAAAACGCATCCGGCAGTTCCTTCTCCGCATTGGAGGTGATGATCACCACCGGCCGGTGCTTCGCGCGCACGGTGCGCCCGGTCTCCGGAATGTAAAACTCCATGCGGTCCAGCTCCCACAAAAGGTCGTTGGGGAACTCCAGATCCGCCTTGTCGATCTCGTCGATCAGCAGCACCACCTGCTCGTCGCTTTCGAAGGCCTCGCCCAGCTTCCCCAGGCGAATATACCGGGCGATGTCGTGCACGCCCTCGCCGCCGAACTGACTGTCATACAGCCGGGCCACCGTGTCGTATACGTAAAGGCCGTCCTGGGCCTTGGTGGTGGACTTGATGTTCCAGATCACCAGCTGCTGCCCCAGCGCCTGCGCCACGGCCTGGGCCAGCATCGTCTTGCCTGTCCCCGGCTCTCCCTTCACCAGCAGGGGCTTTCCCAGCGCCCGGGCCACCTCCACACTACGCAAAAGCTCTTCCGAGGCGATATAGCCGCCCTGTTCCAGTTCCTTCATTGATCCCGCTCCTCCCCGGGCGCCGCATCGCTGCGCTTCCCGGGTCCGACGGATCCCAGGCGCCCTTTTTTATGTTTTATTGTAGCGGAAAGCGCCCCGGCGGGCAAGCCCCGTCCGGGCAGAAAAAGGCCCCGGCAAAAGCCGGGGCCCTCGGGTTATTTCTGATAATAGCTGTCCAGCACCTCGCCCATGATCCGGATCCCCTCGCGCATATCGTCCAGCGGGGGCAGGGAATAGCTCAGCCGGATGCACTGGGACGGAGCGGACGTATCCGTCAGGAAGCCGTTGCCGGGCACCATGGTGACCTTACGCTCCATGCAGCGGCGCACATAGTCCGCCATCGGCACCTCGTCGGGCAGGGTGATCCAGATGAACATGCCGCCCCGGGGCCGGACATACCGGATCCGGTCGCCCAGGTACTCGTCCAGACACTTCATCATGAACTCCGCCTTGCCCCGGTAAATATCCTGGATCCGGCGAATGTCCTTTTCCACATCCTCCGTGGTCAGATATTCATAGCACACGCGCTGGGCCCAGATGTTGGAGTGTACGTCGCACACCTGCTTAAGGGTGGTCATCTTCACAATGATGTCCGGATCGCCGGCGCAGTAGGCCAGGCGCATGCCGGGGCTGAGGATCTTGCTGTAGCTTCCGCAGTAAACCACCAGCCCGTCCGTATCAAAGCTCTTGATGGAGGGGATATACTCGCCGGAGAAGCGCAGCTCCCCGTAGGGGTCATCCTCCAGAATGGGCACCTGATATTTGGTGCACAGCTCAAAGGCCTTCTTGCGCTTTTCCAGACTCGTGGTAATGCCGGTGGGGTTCTGGTAGTTGGGCACCGTGTAATAGAAGCGGGGCTTGGGCGTTGCGGACAGGGCGCGCTCCAGCGCCTCCATATCGGCGCCGTCCTCTTCCATGGGGATGCCCACCAGGTTCGCGCCGCAGTTGTGCACCGCGTTATAGCAGCCCATGAAAGCCGGCTCCTCCGCCGCTACCACGTCACCCTCGTTGCACAGAAGGCGGGCCATCATATCAAACACCTGCATGTTGCCGCTGGTGATGATCAGCATGTCCGAATCCTTGATGACGTTCCCGTGGCGGTTGGCAAATTTCCGGGACGCCTCCCGCAGGGGGCCGTAGCCCTCGGTCGTGCTGTACTGCAGGCAGCCGGCGGGATCATCCCGCAGCAGCCGGTCGCTGATGCGGCGGATCGCCTCAGCCGGAAAGCTCTCCACACAGGGATTTCCGCCCGCAAAGCTGATGGTAGACGGATCGCTCATATTCTTGATGAGCTCGCGGATGATGCTGCCCTGCACGGTTTTTACCTTGTTGGAGTATTCGAATTTCATGGCTTCCTCTTCTTCCTTGTTCGTTCTCTTTCGGCCCGCGGGCCAGCGGTATACGCACGTTTCGCAAAAACGCGCTCTCCGTTTCACAAAAGCCTCTTCATTCTAACAGACCTTGCCCGCAAATGCAACAAAAACCCATTTCTTTCCCCTTTTTGGCAGATCTGCGGGTAAAAAATGCCCCGCCGGCTTTTGCCGGCGGGGCATCCGCATGTACGCTTACGCAGGTCGGTTCGCAAGACGTCAGCCGATCAGGCCAGAACGTCGCGGAACGTTTCGATCGCGGTGCGAGCCTGCTCGTAGTTGACCATCTGACGGTCGACCTCGATGGTAGCGGTGGGAATACCGGCCGCCTCGCAGGCCTTCTTGATCAGAGGATAGTCGAACTCTTCGGGGTCGCAGAACTTGGTCATGACGATCAGCAGGCCCTTGGCGTCGTACTCCTTGATCTGCTCGATGATGTAATCAACGCGCTTCTTGTAGAAGTCGTACAGAACGCTGCAGTTGTCCATGTTCTGGAACTTCTTGACCAGGCTGTCCATGGGGCAGAACTCGGCGGGCGCGTCGGTACGATACTGACGGCTCTCGGCGGCGATATCGTCGGCGACGATCTGCATGCCCATCTCGTCCAGAATGGAGGTCAGGCCCGGAGCGTCGGCAATGATGCCGGTGGTCATGATGCGGATGCGGTCGGAAGCGCCATCCTGAGCCTTCAGGGCCTCGATCAGCTGGTTGACCAGCTCGGTGTGCTCTTCCTTCAGCATGAAGGTCGCGCTCTTGAAGATGTCGCTGCGCTGAGAGGGCAGGATCTCGGCGTGATCGGCCAGGACCACAGCCAGCTCACGCATAGCGGCGTTGTGGGCGTTGTAAACCTTCAGGGAGTTCTCCAGCTTGTCATAGTCAAACTTCTCGCCGGTGTACTTCTCCAGATCGGCGATCACACGCTCGTAACCGGCCTTGCAGAAGTCCGCACCGAAGGAGGGCTTACGATGCTGGGGATAGGTCATGGGAATGAAGGGGATGCTGGGAACGGCATACTTCCAGTTCTGGCCGAAGCCGCGCAGGCTGTCGCACAGGTTGGGGATCACGATGGCGGAAGCGCCCTCGAAATCGCCCTTGATGCCCAGCTCCAGCAGGGACTGCAGAATGGAGCAGATGAAGGCGGGGCAATACTTCTTGGCCTCGCGCAGCTCCATGTCAGCGCCCCAGGCGCCCATGGGAACAAAGCCCATGGCGTGGATCAGTTCTTCGGGAGTGTAAACGGGGGCAACCAGAATGACCTTCTTACCGGCCTTCAGGTACCCGTCCATCTGAGCCTTGGGATTGCCGGCCACTTCGTGGAACCGGGCAAGCAGTTCATTTACGGTCATCTTACTTCGCCTCCTTGTTGGATTCCATGATCTCCATCAGGCCCTGGACACGGGTGTCGTACTGAGCCTCGGAGAAGTTACGGGCATCGGCCTGGTCGCCGTCGAAGTGTGCAACGGGGATGTGGCACTCTTCGCCGATCTGACGGCCCATCTCGTTCATGAAGCTGCTCCACAGCTTGCAGCTGCGGTTGTTGTGGATCAGCAGGCCTTCCACGTGGTTGTCCTTGCACAGCTTTACGCGCTTGTCGCGGGCCTTCTCCAGGTTGATGGCATTGGGCACCTGGCAATAGGCGCGGCACATGTCGTCAAAGTCCTTGTAGATGAAGCCGAACGCATCAGCGTAGATGGTGGTGACCATGTTGATGCCGCGGCTCTTCAGGCCGGTGGAGGTAGCACGCAGCCAGGGCCAGCACGCAATGCCCTCGAACATGATGCGGTACTTCTCTTCGCCGCGGAAGGTGGACTTGCCTTCCACATGGTTTTCCTTGTACTCCTTGAGCAGGGTCTCCATCGCCTCGGCAGCCTCTTCCTTGCCGCGGGCGGTGACCATGACGGCCATGTGGTTGAGCAGATCGAAGCCGTTGAAGGGGCTGGGCTCGTACTTGGCCTGCGCGGTGGCTTCCAGCCAGGCGCGGCTGGAACGGCCGGAGATCTCCTGGACCTTCTTGTACTTATCCCAATCCCACTTCTTGCCGGTGATGTGCTCCAGCTTGTGGATCGCCTTCAGGAACTGAGCCTTGGTGTAGGCGACCTGCGCATCGGAGACCTCATAATCCGGGTTCAGGGGGATATCGATGAGGATCATGGGGATGTTCAGCTCTTTGGCCAGGTTCTCATACCACTTGATCATGCAGTTGCAGATGTTGTTGCAGCACAGCATGAAGTCGGGCTGAGGCATATTCTGCTCGGGAGCGTCCTTCACCTTGGCATAAGCCAGGCTGATACGGGCGTACGCGCAGATGTCGTTGGAATAACCGTCGCCCTCGGCAACCTCGCACATCCGGACGCCGCCGCCACGGGCAGCAATACCGGCAGCCTGGTTCTCGGGATAGACAACGGGGATGCCCAACGTCTCAGGAATCTCAACGGGGAAGTTGGATGCGCACCAGCCAACCAGCTCACCGCGCTCCTTGGCAGCCATTGCGTCAGTGTATGCCTTGGCGGCAATCTGACCCAGCTTGTAGGAAGCAGAGTTAGGATCGGGCGGCGGACGATGTTTCTTAATTTCTTCAGCCATAGTAATTCCTCCTTATTTAAGTATGCCTTTGCATAGGGAAAACAAATTTTACTTAGGCGCCTTCTCGTACGCGAAGTACGCCGCGCCCAGGGCACCGAACAGCTGCGCCATCGGGGAAACCAGGATCTTGGTGCCCAGTTCTTTTTCCATGCAGCTGAGCACGCCGCCGTTCTGGGCGACGCCGCCGCTCATGCAGATGTCGGGGGTCGGCCCGATGCGCTTGGCCAGGGCGGCCACGCGGCTGGAAACGGAGGCGCAGATGCCCGCCACCAGATTCGGGGTGGTGACGCCGTTGGCCAGCTGGCTGATAACCTCGCTTTCCGCAAAAACGGTGCAGGTGCTGGAGATTGCCGCGGGTTTATCCGCCTGGGCCGCCAGCTTGCCCAGATCATTGACGTCCAGCTGCAGGATATTGGCCATGACGTCCAAGAAGCGGCCGGTGCCGGCCGCGCATTTATCGTTCATCAAAAAGTCCTTCATGCGGCCCCGCTCATCCAGCGAGATCAGCTTGGCGTCCTGGCCGCCGATGTCGATCACCGTGCGCACCGTGGGGAACACATGATGGGCGCCCATGGCATGGCAGCTCAGCTCGCTCATATCCATGTCAGAGCCCTTATAGCGGGTCCGTCCATAGCCGGTGGCAATGGTCATAGCCATATCCTCCCGCTTCAGGCCGGACTTTTCAAACACCTGACGAACGGCCTCGTCGGGGCCCGGAGTGCCCATGCCGCCAACCACCAGCGACGTGGCGATCAGGTCCTTTCCGTCTTTCAGGATCGCACACTTGGATGTGGTGGATCCGATGTCGATGCCCAGAGTATACATATGTATGTCTCCCGTTATCATGAATATTTCTTCCGGCACGTCCGCATTCGGACGCGCTTGGTCAACTGGTATTACCAGTTTGATTTCATTATACGGCTTTGTTAAAACCTTGTCAACATATCCTGAAATGGCAAATTGACAAAAATTTATCATATTTTTCGTGCGGGAGGTAGAATCTTCGCAATTTTTTCTGAAAATTTCTCGGTTTTTGTTGACCTAGATTACCAAGTATGCTAAATTGATACTGCATTTTTGTGCCACAAACGTACTTTAAACAGGAGGCTGTTGCAATGATCTTTGAAGAGAAATACGAACTCATCCGCAAACTTGCGCGCAATTTTGCGGAGACCGAGCTGACCAGTGACATTCTGGATCAGGTCGAGGAGACTGCGGTATTCCCGCCGGAAATCATCGCCAAGATGGCGAAGGCCGGTTTCGCGGGTATCAAGGTCCCCAAGGAATATGGCGGCCAGGGCTCTGACCATCTGGCGTACGTAATTGTTATGGAGGAGATCGCCCGCGTCAGCGCTGTGGCCAGCCTGTATGTGTCCAGCCCCAACAGCCTGGGCGGCGGCCCGCTGCTGCTGGCCGGCACCGAGGCTCAGAAGCAGAAGTATCTGCGTGAGACTGCCACCGGCGAAGCCATCATGGCCTTCGCTCTGACCGAGCCGGGCGCCGGTTCCGATGCCGGCGGCATGACCACCGTGGCCCAGGACTGCGGCGACTATTACCTGCTCAACGGCCGTAAGTGCTTCATCACCGGGGCTCCTCTTGCCAAATATGCAATCGTTTACGCCAAGACCGATCCCTCCCGCGGCACCAAAGGCATTTCCGCCTTCATCGTGCACATGGATTGGCCCGGCGTTTCCTGCGGCAAGCCCGAGAACAAGATGGGCCTGACCGGCTGCGCCACCAGCGATATCATCCTCGAGGATGTCAAGGTTCCCAAGGAGAACCTGCTGGGCGAGCTGAACAAGGGCTTCTCCAACGCCATGGCCACCCTGGACGTGGGCCGTATGGGCGTTGCCGCACAGTCCATCGGCGTGGCGCAGGCCTGCCTGGACGAGGCTGTGAAGTATTCCAAGGAGCGCAAGCAGTTCGGCAAGCCCATCTGCAAGTTCCAGAACACCCAGTTCACCCTGGCCGACATGGCTACCAAGCTGCAGGCCGCCAAGGAACTGGTTTATCAGGCTGCCATTACCAAGGACCGTCATCAGGATTCCACCATGGCCGCTTCCATGGCCAAGTATTATGCAGCCGAGGTCTGCAATGAGATCGCCGCCAAGGCCCTGCAGATCCACGGTGGTTACGGCTTCATCAAGGACTACCGTATCCAGCGTCTGTACCGCGACTGCCGCGTGTTCACCATTTACGAGGGCACCAGCCAGGTGCAGCAGATGGTGATTGCCGGCCAGCTGCTGAAGTAAGAAGGAGGACTTGAAGAACATGAAAATCATCGTTTGCGCTAAGCAGGTTCCTGATACGAACATCATTAAGATTGATCCCGTGAAGGGCACCCTGATCCGTGACGGCGTGCCCAGCATTCTCAACCCCGATGACGCCAACGCCCTGGAGGCTGCCCTGGCCGTGAAGGATCAGGATCCCAGCACCACCGTCAGCGTCATCTCCATGGGCCCGCCCCAGGCCTGCGCCATGCTGCGCGAGTGCCTGGCCATGGGCGCCGATAAGGCCTATCTGCTGAGCAGCCGCGCCTTCGGCGGTGCAGATACCTGCGCCACTTCCACCACCATTGCCACTGGCATCAAAAAGATCGGCGACTATGACATCATCTTCGCCGGCCGCCAGGCCATCGACGGCGATACCGCCCAGGTCGGTCCTCAGATCGCCCTGCGTCTGGGTCTGCCCGAGGTCACCTATGTGCAGAAGATCCGCGAGTTCAAGGAGCACAGCGTGGTCGTGGAGCGTCAGCTGGAGGACGGCTATGAGGTCGTCGAGGTCACCACGCCCTGCGTGCTGACCTGCGTGAAGGAGCTCAACACCCCGCGTTACATGTCCCTCGCCGGTATCGAGGACGCTTACAAGCAGGAAATCACCATTTGGGATGAGCACGCCGTGCAGCTGGATCCCAGCGAGTGCGGTCTGCAGGCCAGCCCCACCCAGGTTATGCGCAGCTTCACCCCCGCCCCCAAGGGCAAGGGCGAGATGCTGAGCGGCACCATCGCAGAGATGGCTTCCACCCTGGTGAAAAAGCTGGACGAGAAACACATGCTTTGAGCGGAAAGGACGAAGAGTAACAATGGCTATTGTTGTAAATAAGGAAAAGTGCAAGGGCTGCACCCTGTGCATGAAGAACTGCCCGTTTGAGGCAATCACCATGGAAAACAAGCTGGCCGTCATCGGCAGCGCCTGCACCGGCTGCGGCCAGTGCGTGGAGACCTGCCCCTTCGGCGCCATCTCCAAGACGGAAGATACCGTCGCCGGCGCGGTGGACATCACCCAGTATCACAACGTGTGGGTGTTCGCTGAGCAGCGCGAAGGCAAGCTGATGGGCGTTTCCATCGAGCTGCTGGGCGAAGGCCGCAAGCTGGCCGACGCCATCGGCTGCCAGCTGTGCGCCGTTCTGTGCGGCCACAACGTGGAGGGCCTGGTCGACGAGCTGTTTGCTTACGGCGCCGAGAAGGTCTATCTGGCGGATGCTCCCGAGCTGGCTACTTACACCTCTGACGCCTACACCAAGGCGATCATGGAAGCCATCGAGGCCTACAAGCCCGAGATCGTGCTGCTGGGCGCCACCCACATCGGCCGTGACCTGGGTCCCTGCCTGGCCGTTCAGTGCAACACCGGCCTGACCGCCGACTGCACCAGACTGGAAATCGATCCCGAGACCAAGGGCATCATGCAGACCCGTCCCGCTTTCGGCGGCAACCTGATGGCTACCATCGTTTGCCCGCATCACCGTCCTCAGATGTCCACCGTCCGTCCGGGCGTTATGGATAAGGCTGAGAAGGTGGAAGGTCGCAAGGGCGAGCTGGTCCGTCTGAATCCCACCTATGCCGAGGGCGACATTCGTCAGAAGATCCTGGACGTGGTCAAGAACGTCGGCGAGACTGTCAGCCTGACGGACGCCAAGGTCATCGTGGCCGGCGGCGCGGGCCTGGGCAATCCCGAGGGCTTCGAGCTGCTCAAGAAGCTGGCTGACCGTCTGGGCGGCACCATCGGCGCTTCCCGTGCCGCTGTGGACGCCGGCTGGATCGAGCACAGCTATCAGGTCGGTCAGACCGGCACCACCGTCAAGCCGAAGATCTACTTCGCCTGCGGCATTTCCGGTGCCATTCAGCACCTGGCCGGCATGCAGAACTCCGACATCATCGTCGCCATCAACAAGAATGAGAACGCTCCCATCTTCGAAGTGGCCGACTATGGTATCGTGGGCGATCTGTATAAGGTCATTCCCGCCATTCTGGAAGCTTTGGGCTGATAACCTGACAACCGAAAAGGGGGCAGCAGGAAACTGCCGCCCCCTTTTTTCTGAATGAAATCGAATCGAAACAGGGAGGATAAACCCGTGCCCGCATTAAAGAATTGGACGATGTCCGATCTGCTGGCTCATGCCGCAGAACAATACGGAGACAAACCCGCTGTTACTTACAGTAAGGTCACCTGGACGTATCAGGAGCTGGACCGCACAGCCGACCGTCTGGCTGCCGGCCTGCTGTCCATTGGAGTCCGCCACGGGACCCATGTGGCCATTCTGGCCGAGCCCGGCCTGTACAGCGTGGCAATGTTCTATGCCGTCCAAAGAATCGGCGCCGTGGCCGTGATGATCTGCACGACTCTGATGCCCGATGAGTTCGCCTATCAGATGGATTTGGGCGATGCGGAGTATCTGCTGTACAACCGCTCCAACCATCAGAGCGTGGACCTTTCGGAGCTGATCCGGCAGGGCCTGCCGGCAGATCATACGCTGAAAAAAATCGTCTATCTGGGGCAGGAGTGGCAGGACGGAAACCCGGGCTGCCACTGGCTGATGGAGCAGGGCGCGTCCGTCTCTCCGGAAGAGCTGGCCGCGGCCAAGGCGGCAGTCCGGCCGGAGGATACGGCTGGGATCCTGTTCACCTCCGGCACCACCAGCAAGCCCAAGGCTGTGATGATCAGCCATTATGCACGGGTCAACAACGGCATTCAGGAGGCGGAGTATCTGGAGTGCACCAGTGCGGACCGCTTCTGCGTGTCCCTGCCCATGTACCACTGCTTCTGCATCGCCACCATTCTGCTGGCTGCCTGCGCCGTGGGCGGCTGCGTGTGCATTCCCCGCAGCCGGCACACCCGGGATCTTCTGACCACCGTTTCCGAGCAGCACTGCACCATCTTCACCAATGTGCCCACGCTGTTCCACGCGCTGGTCAACCGGACGGATCTGGATCAGTATGACTTTTCCAGCCTGCGCTGCGGCATCATTGCCGGCAGCACCTATTCGGCGGAGCTGTTCCATCAGGTGGAAAAAACTCTGGGCTACACCCTGATGTGCAGCCTGGGGCAGACCGAATGCACCGGCGGCATCACCACCGGCCAGCTCAGCGACTCGTCGGAAATCCGCAGCACCACGGTGGGCCATATGTTTGAGCATGTGGAGGGGAAGATCATTCCGCTGCCGGATGACCCCCATGTCCACCCGGTCAACGGCGTGCTGCCAGCGGGTGAGGCCGGCGAATTCTGCGTGCGCGGCTATCTTTTGATGCAGGGCTATTACAAGCGGCCGGAGCTGACGGCCAAAACCATTGACGCCGACGGTTGGCTGCACAGCGGCGACCTGGGCTATTTCGACGAAAACGGGTACCTGCATCTGACCGGGCGGATCAAGGACCTGATCATTCGCGGCGGCGAGAATATCGCCCCGGCCGAGATCGAGAGCTTCATCAGCCAGATCCCGGGCGTGAAGGAGTGCAAGGTTCTGGGCGTACCGGATGACCATTACGGAGAAGAGATCTGCGCCTGCATTATGGCAGCACCCGATGCCGGAATTACGGACCAGCAGGTGCTGGACTTCCTGGGATCCCGGCTGGCGTCCTTCAAGCAGCCCCGCTATGTGCTGTTCTTTAAAGATTTCCCCCGCACCAGCATCGGCAAGATCCGCCCCGGCGATCTGAAGCAGCAGGCCATCGCCCGACTGGGTCTTTCCGCCCTATAAGCGTCGCTGCACGCATATAAATCCCGCCTTTTGCGCATGAAAAGGGGGCGGCTCCCATTGGGAGCCGCCCCCTTTCTTTTTTGGTTTTCTCTCAGGTGCGGGACTTCATCATCAGCGTCCAATCGCTGTCCGTGGTGACCTTGCCGTCCTGATTCTTCAGCTGGCAGTGCATCTTCAAAATGCCGCGGCCGGGCTTACTGGAGTGCTTGATCTCCGTGGGCGTCATCTCCAGGTGCATGGTGTCGCCGATCTGCAGGGGGCCGACATAGCGCTCCGTCTGCTCCATAAAGGCGATGGTGGTGCCGCGCATCATGCCGGTCTGATTGGACATACCCGCCATCATCACGGGGCCCAGCAGGCCGTGGGCGATCCGCTTGCCGAACATGTTCTTCTTACCGAACTCCTCGTCCATGTGCAGGGGATTAAAGTCGCCGGACAGGCCCGCGTAGTTGACTACGTCCGCCTCGGTGACCGTACGGCCCGGCCCGATATAGGTCTTGCCGATCTCAAAATCTTCCAGGTAAAAACCTTCCATCATGTCCATTGTATTCTTGCTCCTTTTCAAGTGAAATTTGCTTTATCTGAAGCGCCGTGTTTCCGGCGCGGCAGACCTTATTCGCCGAACTTGGCGGGACGCTTTTCCTTCAGCGCGGCAAAGCCCTCGATCTGATCGTGGCTGCCGAAGGCCGAGGCCATATAGCCCATCTCGATGTCCATCGCCGTATCCTGGGGCACCGACTCGCTGGCGGAGAGGATCGCCTTGTCCAGCATGATGGCCGTGGGGGAGGAATGATCGGCGATCTGACGCGCCAGGGCATAAACCTCGTCCATCAGAGTCTCCACGCTGGTGACCTTGTTCAGAATGCCCAGCTCATACGCCTCCTGCGCCTTGATGCGCCGGCCGGTGAACAGCAGCTCCTTGGCCTTGTGCATTCCAACGATCCGGGGCAGACGCAGCGTGCCGTTGAAGCCCGGGGTGATGCCCAGAGTGGCCTCCGGCAGGGCAAAGGTCGCCTTTTCGTTGGCATAGAGGATATCCGTGCACATGGCAAACTCAAAGCCGCCGCCGAAGGTATAGCCGTTGATGGCGGAGATGGTGGGCTTGCTCAGCCGCTCGATCTTGCGGAACAGGTTTGCGCCGGTACGGCTGTACTCAATGGCGCCGATGGGATCCGCCTTGGCCAGCGTGCCGGTATCGGCGCCGGCGATAAAGGCCTTGCCCTCACCGGTGAACACGATCACGCGGATGGACGCATCGGCCATCACGTCGTCAATGGCTTCTTCCAGCTGGCCGAGAACGACCGTGTTCAAAGCATTCATAGCCTCCGGGCGATGAATGGTAATGGTAGCGATGCCATTTTCCTTGTTCAGAAGAACCTTTTTCTCTTCCATTTCAATCACTCTTTCCTTATAATTTTTGAACCGGAGCGCGCAGCCGCTGCTGTGCGGCTCCGTCAAGTATAACTTGCATGTGAATGGCTTGCCCGGCGCTTTTCTGCGGGCCGGCGGCAGCCGGTTCGGTTCCCCGGATCCGGGCACACTTTCCCGGGCGCAGCCCCATTCAAGGGTAGACTTTCCGGGGCGAAACTGGTATACTAAATGGGCAATTGTTTGCAGAAAACAGAAAAAGCGAGGAATGCGTTATGATCCTACCTGCCGAAGCAAAGGAGCGCTACGGCTTCCGGGACGCCAATGACCGGGAAGACGCCCTGACGCTGAGTCTGCTCAACTCGATCCAGGCGATCCAGAAGAGCAAGGCCCTGCGGATCGCAGAATCCCTGATGCCCTTCATTGTGCTGGGCCTGTGCGTTGCCGTGGGCATTTATTCCTACCACAACGGCCTGCAGCTGAGCATGCTGGTGCTTCCCCTGTGTATGCTGCTGGTGTACATCCCCCAGATCAAGGATATGATCAATCAGAAGAAGGACGGCTCCAGCGGCATCGTCCACGACACCGACGTTTTAGGCACCCACTTCCTGCTGGGATACGGCACCTGCGTCAGCAAGGAGACCCATTCCCACATGGGCAGCGCGGTCTATACCCTGAAGGTCCGGCTGCAGAACGGGGAGGAGCTGGGAGACGTGGTGACGGTCCGTGAGTTTTATGAGCGGACTAAGGAAAACGGCAAGGTTTTTGTCGCCATGGCCGACTCACCCAAAGCGGCGCAGCTTTTGGGCGTGGTCCCCGCCCTGTATGACACCAAGGTCATGAAGGAAAAGGGCAACGAGCAGGCCCAGCGGCCGGACAGCCGCAAGCTCCGCCGCATCTCGGATGCGGAACGCAGCTACTGCGCGGACTACTACCAGACGGTCAAGCGGGCCCTTTTGAACACGCAGCTGAAAAACCGGTCGCTGGTCTATCTGCTGCCGGCCGCCTTCTTTGCCGCGATCTCCTTCCCGCTGGACCGGGTCATCTTCATGACCCTGGCGCTAATCCTTCTGGCCAGCTTCATCTTCACCTATGTGGCCGACGAGATGGAGATCCGCTCCACCTTAAAGAACCTGCACGGCGAGCAGGAAGTGTTTGTTCTGGACGCCCAGGTAACGGACAAGCCGATTCTGAAAAGCACCCAGGCCCGCAGCAAGGGAAAGACCCAGGCCATCGACTTCCGGGATTCCGCCGGCAAGCTGGTCCTTCGCTCCACCCGGATCGACGATTGGAAGCCCTTGGAGATCGGCGACCGGGTCCTGCTGGTATACATCGGAAAGAAGCATCCCCTGTCCTGCCGCAAGCCCGTGGAAGAGCTTCCCGGCTGAGGAACATGCGCACAGCCCTTTGAAATGAGCATTCCCTGCCGTCCGGCCGAAAGGCCGGGCGGCTTTTTTCGTGGGCCGGAACCGGGGCGGGATCTGCCATGCCGGCACTTTTGTTCTTTGCCCCTCGGACGCTCCTTCCCCCGCGGGACGGAGGAAGAGGCGCCGTTCTATTCTCTGCAAAACACAAGCAGCCGTCTCACAGCCGTGGGGCGGCTGCCTGCATAATGCAGCATTGGCTTTTTGAAATAAATGCCAAAACAGTTTGAAGAAAACACCCGCGCCGCTCCGGGCAGCGCGGGTGTTTTTGAAGCAATATGGACTTGCTTATCTGCGCAGGAGGCCCGGATTACATGTAACCGAACACAGCGCACAGAGCCAGCAGCACGATCATCGTGATGATGGGGATAATGACCGTGGTAGCGCAGACATGGACGTAAGCATCCTTGTGGGAGTTCTTGGTGTAAGTCAGCACGGAGCAGACCAGGCCGTTCTGGGGCAGGGAGTCCAGCGTCAGGCAAGCCAGCGCGGAGCAGCGAGCCAGAGCTTCCAGGTTCACGCCCATGGGGATGAAGTACTCCTGAATGATGGGCAGTGCGATGCCCTGGCCGCCGGAACCGGAACCGCAGACACCGGCCAGAACGGCAACGGCGATCACGGACAGGATCAGGGGGTTGCCGTTCATGCCGCGCAGCAGATCAATGCAGGTCTGGAAGGCAGGCAGAGTACGGACAACGGTACCGAAGCCGGTGATGGCCGCGGTGGAGAACAGGGAGCCGACGCCGCCCATGGCGCCTTCCTGGAGGGTCTTCCAGAAAGCACCCTTTTCAATGTGCTTGAAGAAGCAGGCGATGGCAACCAGCACGCCGATGAACAGAGACACGGCAGCGCTCAGCTTGACCGCGTTCATCATGATCAGCAGGACGGCCATGGGAATCAGAGAGACCCACACATTGGGCAGATCCTTCTTCGCGCCGGACTCCTCAGAGACCTCGTCGTGACGCTCAAAGTGCATGCCCTTGGCCTTGCTGCGCTTGACGGCCCAGAAGCAGTAAATGAACACCAGGACCATCTCGAAGATACCGGCGATCCAGCCGGGGGCCGCGCAGGCCGCGTAGTCAACACCCAGGAAGTCGCAGGGGATAACGTTCTGCACGGAGGGAGAGCCGGGCAGCATGCCGGAAGCCGTGCCGGCGCCGGCGAAATACAGGCCGGGGATCAGGGTGCAGGAAATATCAGCCTTCTTGAACATGGAGAGCATCAGGGGATACATGGCGAAGAAGCACACGAACACCGAAACGCCGCCCAGGGACAGAACAAAGCCGACGATGATGATGGCGGGAATAATAGCCTTCTCGCCCAGCTTGTTGATAATAGCACCAGCGATGGCATCGGCAGCGCCGGTCACGCCGAACATATTACCAAACGTAGCGCCCAGAACGAATACCCAGAACTGAGACTGGAAATATCCGCCCAAGCCGGAGATGTAATCGCCGGTCATGCCGTCGATCACGTTCATGCCGGCAGTTGCCAGCAGGAAGATACTCGCGATCACCGCGGTGAAGAAGATGGGTACGCCCTTGAATACCAGGGCAACGACGATCACGATGCCCAACAGTAACAATACCAAGCCCATGTAATGTAAACCTCCTTAAATTTTCCGGGAATCCTTTCAAAGGAGTCCCGACGGCGCCGCTCGATCCCTCCGCCCAGAAGGCGGCATCCCGGAGATGCCCTCGCGGCTATTTTGAAACTCTCCGGCTGACCGGAAAGGTCTCAAACAAATGTGTTCTTTTTTCTTTCCCTCTCCGGTGAAGGCCGGAAGCGGATTTGCAAATATTCCCTCCTTTTTGCATTCGGCCCCTTCGGCGCTTCCGCATTCTGGAAGACGGTTCCATAAAAGGTGGCGGACGCACGGCCGGTCTTTTCGCCATATTATCCAAAATACGGCCTTTCTGTCAGGAATCACTCTATGCAATACAGTATACAATTCTCTAAAAAGCCTGTCAATGTAGGAGGCCCCATCTCTATCACGAAAAAATTTGTCAATTTTTGTCCAAATTGTGAATTGTTATTTTTTTGACTATTTGTATGCATTCATTTCGTGTATTTATGCGGAATCTTCGTCGTTTTTTCAACCGGCCTTACCGCAGCCCGCT
>CAKTHE010000021.1 GCA_934563745.1 uncultured Dysosmobacter sp.
CCGGGGGCCCTCGGGCGAGGTGTGGAGGCTGGAGGAAAATCTCTATCCCTTCGTAAAGCTGTGCGCCGGCGTTTTATCGGACAAACCTCTGTTTGTCATCATCAATTCCTATACGACCGGGCTGGCGCCCAGCGTACTGGGCTATCTGCTGAATATCCTGGTGGCTGAAAAATACGGCGGAAAGTGCACCTGGGATGAGCTGGGCCTTCCGGTGACGGAGACGGGGCTGGCGCTGCCCTGCGGCGCGACCGGAAGATGGTTCAGCGAGTAAGCGAGGGGGAAAACGGGTGCATCTGCTGTTGAATCGGATCGGCGGCTATCTTTTTGATATGCTGCCCGGGGTCGCCGCGGCCGGTGTGCTGTTTGGCCTGCTTTCCCGCAGACGGGCGGCGCGCCTTGCGGAGCGGCGCTTGACCAGCAGCCGGGGCAGGGAGTGTGTTCTTCTGCTTTTCTGGCTGTTTTGCGGCGGCCTGGCCATGCTGACGCTGACTCCGCCGGATTTTCATTGGCTGGAGGTTCTGCGGAACGGGTACTTCTTTTCCTGGCGCGCGCTGCTGCATCTGAGTGCGTGGAACCTGATCCCGTTTCGGACGCTGGGACAGAGCCGGATGATTTTTGTGGGCAATCTTGTGATGTTTGTTCCCTTTGGCCTGGCGGAAGCGGCCCTTTGGCGGGGCGGATCCTGGAAGCGCGCGGTCGGGCTGGGGCTTGCGGTCAGCGGCGGGATCGAATGCTTTCAGCTGCTGGTGGGACGGAACTTTGATATTGACGACTTGCTGTTGAACACACTGGGCGTTTTGTGCGGCCATGGACTGTGGCGGGCGGCGGAGAGCCTGCTGCCGCCGCTGCGGGGCGCCCTTTATTGCCGGAAGAAATGAGGAATGAAATGGACACGATGATCCAGACGGAAGCGCTGCGCTACGCCTATCCGGCCCGGGAGGGCGAAGAGGAAACGCTGGCTTTGCAGGATGTGAACCTGCGCATTGAACGCGGCAGCTTTGTGGTGATCCTGGGGCATAACGGCTCTGGAAAGTCCACGCTGGCGAAGACCATGAACGCCATTTTGCTGCCGGCGGGCGGGCGTATGCTGGTGGATGGACTTGATACACAGGACGAGGCGCTGCTGCTGGAGATCCGCCGCCGGGTGGGGATGGTATTCCAGAATCCGGATAACCAGATCGTGGCCAACGTGGTGGAGGAGGATGTGGCCTTCGCGCCGGAGAACCTGGGCGTTGCGCCGGAGGAGATCCGCCGCCGGGTGGACGCCGCGCTGGAGGCGGTCGGCATGACGGAGTTTTCCCAGCATGCGCCGCATCTGCTCTCCGGCGGGCAGAAGCAGCGCATTGCCATTGCCGGCGTGATCGCTATGGAGCCGGCTTGCATCGTGCTGGATGAGGCCACGGCCATGCTGGACCCGGTAGGCCGGGCGGAGGTTTTGAGCACCGTACACCGGCTGAACCGGGAAAAGGGGATGACGGTGGTGCTCATCACGCACCATATGAACGAGGCGGAAGAAGCGGACCGGGTCCTTGTGATGGATCGGGGGCGGCCGGTGATGGATGGCACGCCGCAGGCGGTCTTTTCGCAGCCGGAGGCCCTCTGGTCCCTGGGGCTGACGGTGCCGGATACCGTGAATTTGCTTTACGGGCTGCGCCAGGAGGGCTGGGATGTGCCCTTGGATGCGCTGAGTGTGGAGGCATGTGCGGCGGCAGTGGCGGCTGCCGTCAAAAATTGAGCGGAGGAGCGGCGAGCAAGTGGAACCGATTTTGCAAGTAGAACATTTAACCCATACCTACGGAAGCGGGACGCCCTTTGAACGCTCGGCCGTGAAGGATATGAGCTTTACGGTTGAAGAGGGAGAATTCCTGGGGATCATCGGACATACCGGCTCCGGAAAGTCCACGCTGATCCAGCATCTCAACGGCCTGCTGCGCCCGACCTCCGGGCGGATTCTGCTGCGGGGGAAGGACATCTGGGAAGAGCCGAAGAAGATTCGGGATGTCCGCTTTCAGGTGGGACTGGTGTTCCAGTATCCGGAGTATCAGCTTTTTGAAGAGACGGTATATAAAGACATTGCCTTTGGACCCACCAACATGGGCCTTTCCGGGGAGAAGCTGGATCACTGTGTGCGCGAGGCGGCCAAGCTGGTGGGCCTGGACAGCGCGATCCTGGAAAAATCGCCCTTCGAGCTCTCCGGCGGTCAGAAACGCCGGGTGGCTCTGGCCGGGGTGCTGGCCATGCAGCCGAAGATCCTGGTGCTGGATGAGCCGTCGGCCGGCCTGGATCCGGCCGGCCGGGAAAACCTGCTGGCCAATATCCGGGATTATCACAGGAATCTGGGCGGAACGGTGATCCTGGTCAGCCACAGCATGGACGAGATAGCCCAGAACGTAGATCGGATCCTGGTGCTCAAGTCGGCCAGGATCCTGATGAGCGGAACGCCGGGCGAGGTCTTTGCCCGGGCGGATGAGCTTTTAAGTGCCGGGCTGGATGTGCCGCAGATCACCCATGTGGCCCGAGGACTGCACGCGCAGGGCCTGCCGATCGACCCGGCCGTCTATACGGTGGAGGATCTCAAGCGTCAGCTGCTGGCGCTGAAGAAGGGAGGCACCGTATGCTGAAAGATATTACGCTGGGGCAGTATTTCCCGGGCGATACGCCGGCGCACCGTCTGGATCCCCGCACGAAAATCCTGCTGGTGATTCTCTATATCGTGGGGCTTTTTTCGGCGAAAAACGTGGCCTCTTACGGGGCGCTGCTGCTGACGCTGGTTGTCTGCGTTTCCATTTCCAAAGTAAAGCCCCGGGCGCTGCTGAGGGGGCTGAAGCCGGTTTTGGTGGTCATTCTTTTCACCGCCTTTTTGAACCTGTTTTTCACCAAGGGGGATCCGCTGCTGGACTGGGGCTTTATCCATATCTCCCGGCAGGGTCTGCAGGCGGCAGTCTTTATGGTGCTGCGGATTATGCTGCTGATCACCGGAACCTTTTTGCTGACCTATACCACAAGTCCGATCCGCCTGACCGACGGGCTGGAGCGTCTGCTCAATCCGCTCAAGAAGCTGCACGTTCCGGTGCACGAGCTGGCGATGATGATGTCCATTGCCCTGCGCTTTATTCCCACGCTGATCGAGGAAACGGACAAGATCATGTCGGCCCAGAAGGCGCGGGGAGCGGACTTTGAAAGCGGAAGCCTGATTCAGAAGGCCAAAGCGATGATCCCGCTTCTGGTTCCTCTGTTTATCAGCGCGTTCCGCCGGGCGGATGAACTGGCCGTGGCGATGGAGTGCCGCTGCTATCATGGCGGAGAGGGCCGGACCAAGCTGCATGTGCTGCGCTTTGCGGCGCGGGATTATATCGCCCTGATCCTGGGGGCTGCGATCACGGCGGGCGTGATGGTCCTGGGGCGGATGGGCCTTTAAGGGGCAGGCGACTGCCGACGCGGGCTTCGCGGAAGAGAGAGGCAGGAGGCATTTATGCGCAACATTGCATTGAAGCTGATGTATAACGGAACAGCCTACCACGGCTGGCAGGTCCAGAAGAATGCGGTCACGGTCTGTGAGACGCTGCAGAAGGCCATTGCACGGATCTGTGGAGAGCCGGTGCATCTGACCGGATGCGGACGGACGGATGCCGGCGTTCATGCCGAACGCTATATCGCCAATTTCCGGACCCAGAGCCGGATCCCGGTGGACCGGCTGCCGTTTGCCATCAACACCCACACGCCGGTGGATATTGCGGTGGAACAGGCCTTTGAGGTTGCGGAGGATTTTAACGCCATCGGTTCGTGCCTGAAGAAGGAGTACACCTACCGGATCTATAATTCCACCTTCAAAAATCCGTTTTATGTAAACCGGGCTTATTTTTATCCGAAGCATCTGGACGAGGAGTTTTTAAACCAGGCAGCCCATCAGTTTGTGGGGACCCATGATTTTGCGGCCGTGCGCAGCGTTGGGACGCAGACCCGTACCACGGTGCGGACCATCTATTACTGCGATGTCAGCCGCAGGGGAGATCTGCTGGAGCTGAAGGTGTGCGCCAACGGCTTTTTGTACAACATGGTGCGGGCCATTACCGGGACGGTTCTTTACGCAGCGGAGGGGAAGTTCCCGCCCGAGGAGATCCCGGCGATTCTGGAGAGCCGGGACCGGCGACTGGCCGGCCCCACGGTGCCGCCGGGCGGGCTGTACCTGTCAAGACTATGGTATGAGGATGAACGGCTGAATGGATGAAATGCAGGTACAAGGCGGCCGTGAGGCGGCGGAGAAGAAGGGCGGCCGGGGCCGCCGGTTTCTGGTGTTCTTTTTGATCTTGCTGGCAGTGCTGAGCGTGGTGGTCGTGGTGGCCTATCGGGATGGGACCGGTTTGGATGTGCTGCGGCGTTACTTCAACTACGGCGGAAGTGCCTCCGCGGCAGAGACGGAGTATCTTTATGAATCCGATGCATCCAGCCGCTTTGCGCTGCTGGATGACCGGCTGGTGACCGTTTCCGATTCCGCACTGCAGATTTTAAAGTCGGACGGGAAAGAGATTTATTCCAAGGCGCTGCAGATGCGCGCGCCGGCCCTGAGCGTGGGCGGCGGCTATGCCGCGGCCGTGGATGTGGGCGGCAGCCAGCTGCTGGTGGTGGACCGCGAGGGGGAGCGGCTGTCCCTTACGGCAGATGAAGCGGAACCCTTTATATCGGCCAATCTGAACGGGAACGGCTGGCTGGCGGTCACGGAGCGCACGAAAAATTACAAGGCGTCCGTCAGCGTTTACAACGATAAAATGCAGAAGGTATTTACCTTCAACTCGTCCCGCCGCTTTGTGATGGACGCCTGGGTCACGGAAGACGGACGCTCCCTTGCGGCGGTGACGCTGGGGCAGGCGGACAGTGTTTTTGTCAGCGATATTGTGCTGTACGATTTGGATTCTAAGGATCCGCGGACCACATACAGTATTACGGACGGGCTGGTGCTGTCGATCGGCCAGGTCGGCGGCCGTCTGACCACGGTGGCGGATACCGGCATCAGCTTTGCCGATACGGCCGGGAAGCTGCGGGGGACCTATTCGTATGCGGAGGAATACCTGCGGGAGTACGACCTGGGAGCGGATAACTGTGCCGTGCTGCTTTTGAACCGCTATCGTTCGGGCAGCGTAGGCCGTCTGGTCACCGTGGGAACGGACGGCACGCAGCAGGCGGAGCTGGACATCCGGGATGAGGTGCTGGACCTTTCTGCGGCCGGCCGGTATATCGCCGTCCTTTATACGGACCGGCTGGTCATCTATACGACGCAGCTGCAGGAGTATGCGACCTTTTCCGGAATCGATTCCGTCAAGGGCGTGCGTATGCGCTCGGATGGGTCGGCGGTGCTGCTGGGCGCCCGGAAGGCAACGGTTTTTGTGCCGTAAGAGAAATTCACAAAACGTTAACACGGCGGGAGGTAGCCAGAGATGGAGAGTGCTGTTATAATAAACGTTATCGTCGCGGCCGCCTTGCTGGGTTTCGGGATCGCCGGCGCCGCCAGAGGGCTGTTCCGTTCGCTGGCCGGACTGCTGATCCTGATTCTTTCCCTGGTGGGTGCGGGCCTGATGGCCGACGTTTTGACGGAGCCTGTGACCAAGGTGGTGCAGCCGGTGATCGTGCGGCATCTGGAAAAGAAAATCGACGCGGCGGTGCAGACTCCGTCGGAGCCGACGCTGGGGGATCCGGGGCAGTCCGGGGCCGGGGCGGAGGAGTCCGGCGCGGCAGCTTCCTCCGCACGGGAGCAGGAGCCGGAGGACCTTCTTTCCAAGCTGGAGGCCGGACGGCTTTTGAAGCTGCTGGGCGTGGACGATACCCTGCGCGGCCAACTGGCCCAGCAGGCGCAGGAGACGGTCCATCAGACCGGCGTGACCATTGCGGTGGCCGTGGCCGAGGCGATGGCCCAGTCTTTGGTCCATGCGCTGCTGTTTGTCCTGTGCTTTTTGGCGCTTTTGCTGGTTCTGCGGCTGGTCGCCGGCGCGATGGACCTACTGATGAAGCTGCCGGGACTGCACTTCTGCAACCGTCTGGGCGGCGCGGCCCTTGGCCTGGCGGAGGGGGCGCTGGCGATTTTCCTGGCGATCTGGGTACTGCGGCGCCTGGGCGTTTCGTTTGAAACCGAGACGATGAAGAGCGCCTGGCTATTGAATTTTTTCGCAACGAGAAGTCCTTTGGATTTTCTCACGTTTTTGTAATGATCTGGAGGGAACCAAATGCAGCCTACACTTTGCACACGATGCAAAAAGAACATTGCGGTCGTTTTCATTTCAAAGATGGAAGGGGACCGGACGACCAATGAGGGCCTGTGCCTGAAGTGCGCCCGGGAGCTGGGACTGCCGCAGGTAGATGACATGATGAAGCGTATGGGCATTTCGGATGAGGATCTGGATAATCTGAATTCCGAGATGATGCAGGCTTTTAACGGCGTGGAAAATCCGGCGGACCTGCCGGGGGCGGATGAGGCCGGCGATGAGGAAGAGGACGGGAAGACGGCTACGTTTCCGTTTTTAAACCGCCTTTTCTCCGGAGAGGGCGCGGCGCAGGGCGATCCGGCGGCCGAGGGCGGCGCCCGGGGCGAACGGGAAAAGGACCACAAAGCCGATAAAAACAGCAAGCGTAAATATTTGGAGAATTACTGCATCAACCTGACGCAGCGTGCCAAGGACGGAAAGCTGGATGCGGTGATCGGCCGGAACGAGGAGATCGAGCGGGTCATTCAGATCCTGAATCGCCGGCAGAAGAATAACCCCTGCCTGATCGGCGAACCCGGCGTGGGCAAAACGGCCATTGCCGAGGGACTGGCCCAGCGGATCGTCACGGGGCAGGTGCCGTATAAGCTGCGGGAGAAAGAGGTCTATCTGCTGGACCTGACGGCGCTGGTGGCCGGGACGCAGTTCCGCGGGCAGTTTGAAAGCCGTATGAAGGGCCTGATCGACGAAGTGAAGCGCCTGGGCAACATCATTCTGATGATCGACGAGGTCCACAACATTGTGGGCGCCGGCGATGCCGAGGGCAGCATGAACGCAGCCAACATTCTTAAGCCGGCGCTCTCCCGGGGGGAGATCCAGGTGATCGGCGCAACGACTTTTACGGAATACCGCAAGAGCATCGAAAAAGACACGGCTCTGGAGCGGCGCTTCCAGCCGGTAACGGTGAACGAGCCGTCCATTGAAGATTCCATCAAGATCCTCAAAGGAATTGCGCCCTACTATGAGCAGTATCACGGGGTCCATATTTCCGACGGTGTGCTTCGCCAGGCGGTCCTTTTGAGCGAGCGCTATATTACGGACCGCTTCCTTCCGGATAAGGCCATCGACCTGATCGACGAGGCCTGTTCGGATCTGAATCTGAAGGATCCCACGATTTCCCGCCGCATGGAGATCCAGCGGGAACTGGCGGATTACGATAAGGAAAAATCCATGCTGGAAGAGCGGGCCGTGCAGGAAAATGCCGAGCAGGATTTTGAACGCATGGCCTATATCAAAAGCAAGGAGCTGCAGCTGAACACGGAGCTGCAGGCTCTGATCGAAAAGGGTGATCCGGAGCTGAGCATGGAGAATCTGGCCCATGTAATTGAGCTTTGGACCAAGATCCCCGCGTCGCGGATCCGGGAGCAGGAATTCCAGCGCCTGTCCCAGCTGGCGGACCGGCTGAAAAAGCATATCGTCGGACAGGACGAGGCGATCGAGGCGGTGACCGCCGCCGTGCGGCGGAACCGGGTGGGCATCAGCCCCAAGCACAAGCCGGTGAGCTTCATCTTTGTCGGCTCCACCGGTGTCGGCAAGACGGAACTGGTCAAGCAGCTGGCGCTGGACCTTTTCAATACGCCGGATGCGCTGATCCGTCTGGATATGTCTGAGTTTATGGAGAAGCACTCGGTATCGCGTCTGGTGGGCTCGCCTCCCGGATATGTGGGCTATGACGAGGCCGGTCAGCTGACCGAGAAAATCCGCCGGAAGCCCTATGCGGTCATTTTGTTCGACGAAATCGAGAAGGCGCATCCGGACGTGCTGAACGTGCTGCTGCAGATTCTGGATGACGGAGAAGTAACGGATTCCCACGGGCGGAAGGTCAATTTCGAAAACACCATCATTGTCATGACCTCCAATGCGGGCAGCTCCACCAAGGAGGGGACTGTGGGCTTCGGACGCTCGGTCAGCGAGCAGGACCGGGAAAAAGCCCTCAAAGCCCTGAACCAGTTCCTGCGGCCGGAGTTTATCAACCGCGTGGATGAAGTGGTGTGCTTCAACCGCCTCAGCGAGGAAAATTTCCGCGCGATTGCCGACATTATGCTCAAGGAACTGCAGGCTTCCCTGCAGGACAAGGGAATCGCGCTGAGCTATGACGAAAAGCTTCTGGAATGGCTGACCGAGCAGTCCTACTCCATTACGTATGGCGCCCGGAATCTGCGCCGGACCATTCAGAAGGAGCTGGAGGACCCGCTGGCCACCCAGATCATCGACAGCTATGATCATCCGGTCTCTCAGGCCCGGGTGACGGTTGAGGACGGGAAGATCAAGGTCTACACCATGTAAGTGAGCACGGGGAAAGGAGATGAACCTGCGTGCTGTTTCGAAAGAATATCGAGCCGCGCTGCGCATACTGCCAGCGGGGATCGCTGATCAACGAACGGGAAGTTGCCTGCGTAAAGCGGGGCATCGTTCCGATGGAGCATGCCTGCCGCTCCTTCCGCTATGACCCGCTCAAACGGGTCCCGCCCCGCCCCGCGGTGTTGGACACCGGGAACCTGGACGAGAAAGATTTCAGCATATAAAAGAAAAAGCCTGCCCCTCGGGGCGGGCTTTTTCTTTTGGAAGCGGCCGCCTGCGGAAAGAAGACTGTCACAGACAGCCTCTTGCGCATAGTCTGAGCATGAAAACAAAAATGTTTGGAGGCGTGCTTATGGCCGGTGCAACACACTTTTTCCTGGGAGCCAACAGCGGCGCAGGCTTTCAGAACTTATTTCCGCAGCTGATGCAGGAGGACCTTTACGATCTGATGATTTTAAAGGGCGGGCCAGGCGTTGGAAAATCCACCTTTATGAAGCAGGTTGGCCGCACCATGGAAGAAGCGGGCCTGGTTGTGGAATATCTCTGGTGCTCCGGGGACCCGGATTCGCTGGACGGCGTATGGATCCCGGAGCTGCGCTGCGCCCTTGCGGATGGAACGGCGCCCCATGTGCTGGAACCCCGTTATCCGGCGGCAGTGGAGCGTTACGTGGACCTGGGCCGCTTTTACGATGTGGCCGCCGCAAAAGCGGCCCGGGAAGAGATCCTTGCGCAGACGAAGGCGTATCAGGCGGCTTATGTGCGGGCATACCACTGCCTGCAGGCGGCGCGGCAGGTTGAGCTTGAGCAGGTGGAGGCGGCCGCCGCGGGTCTGGACCGTGAGCGGTGGGAACGGCGGGCAAGGGGGCTGGCCGCGCGGAATTTTCATGCGGTCAAGGGAAACGGAGCAGAAGGCCATACCCGGAGGCGTTTCCTGGGCAGCGTGACGCGCCGCGGCGCGATCTGGCGTTTTGACAGCGTACAGGCGCTCTGTCCCCGGGTGGTAGCGGTGGCGGACCGCTGGGAGCAGGGCGGGCCCTTGTTTGCGCTGCTGCACCAGACGGCACAGACACGGGGACTGGATACGATCGCCTGCATGGCGCCGGAGCAGCCGGACCGGATCGAGCATCTGCTGATCCCGGAGCTGGGGCTTGCCTTTGTCACCGAAAAGCCCGGGATGGAGTTCCCGGAGAAGCCTTGGCGCAGGGTGCGGCTGGACGCCTTTGTGCATATTCGGGACCGCGGCCGCGTGCGCCTGAGCGCCCGTATGACGGATCTTCTGCGGGAAGAGGGGATCCGGGCCCTGCAGGAAGCGGGCGCGGCCCACGATGCGCTGGAGGCCGTCTACAATCCGTATGTGGATTTTGACGGTGTGCGCGCCCTGGCGGCACTGGAGGGGGGCCGTCTGCTGAGCTACCGGTAAACGGGGCGTGTCGGCAAAGCTGCACGAAAAGGACCGCGCGGGGAGCGGTTCCCCGAGCAGCCTTTTTTGCCGGGCGACCGGCCTTTGCGGCGAGGCCCGAAGGAGCCGGAGGAGGAGCCTGCCGGATGCGGACGGGGACGGCGAACTGCGGAGGATCAAGGCCGGGTCGGACAAAAGGGGAGAAGTGTCCGAAATTTTGGCACACCGGGAAGGTTGAGAATTGCGGAAAGCGGGAGGGGCCCTTAGAATAAAGCCGAACAAAGAAAACGGCCCCGCCGCCGGAAAACGGTGCCATGCTTTCCGGAGCAGCCGGGCGGGCCGCTTCCCCGCGGGCAGGGGCGGCGTGCGCCTTCCGGACGGGCCGGAAAGAAACACAGAAAGAGAGGACTCAGCTATGGATGTCAATTATACCATCAAGCGTCTGGGACTGGAGCAGGCGTTCAACTACCTTTACAAGGACCCGGAAAAAAATATGATCAAGATCATGGACTGGGCGGATAAATTCTCCAAGGGAGAGTTTGCATTTCAGCGCCGGGCGATCCGGGAGGCCATTGAGGACCCCAACCATCCGTACCATGCGTATATTCTGCATATTATTCGGGATGTGGACCCGGAGGTCATGAAGACCGTGGCCGTCAACTTCTTTATCAACGGCAGCATGGTCGGCTGGGAAAAGCAGGAGGAATACCGCAGCCGGTATCACTGCAACATTCCCTGGGCGATCCTGCTGGATCCCACCAGCGCCTGCAATCTGCACTGCACCGGCTGCTGGGCGGCGGAATACGGCAACAAGCTGAATCTCAGCTATGAGGAGATCGACGACATCATCCGCCAGGGCAAGGAGATGGGCGTGTATGTTTACATCTATACCGGCGGGGAGCCGATGGTCCGCAAGCAGGACCTGATCCGCCTGTGCGAGGCGCATCCGGACTGCATGTTCCTGTGCTTTACCAATGCAACGCTGATCGATGAAGCCTTTGCCGACGAGATGCTGCGGGTGAAGAACTTTGTGCCGGCCATTTCGCTGGAGGGCGACGAGGCCGCCACGGACGGGCGCCGGGGCAAGGGCACCTATCAGAAGGTGGTCCGGGCTATGGAGCTGCTGCATCGGAAGAAGCTGCTTTACGGAATTTCCTCGTGCTATACCAGCGCCAATTATGACTCCATCACTTCGGAGGAGTATTACGACAGCCTGATCCGTATGGGCGCCTATTTTATCTGGTACTTCCACTATATGCCGGTGGGAAACGACACCTCGCCGGAGCTGCTGCCCAATCCGGAGCAGCGCAGGACCGTTTACGAGCGGATCCGCAAATACCGGGCCACCAAGCCTCTTTTTGCGATGGATTTCCAGAACGACGGCGAATATGTGGGCGGCTGCATTGCCGGCGGCCGGAGATACCTGCACATCAATGCCAACGGCGATGTGGATCCGTGCGTATTCATTCACTACTCCAACGCCAATATCCGTCAGATGAGCCTGCTGGAGGCACTGCAAAGCCCTATTTTCATGGCCTATCACAATGGGCAGCCCTTTAATCACAATATGTTCCAGCCCTGTCCCATGCTGGAGAATCCGGAGCTGCTCCGGAAGATGGTGGCACAGAGCGGCGCCCATTCCACCGACCTTCAGTCGCCGGAATCGGCCGAGCATCTGTGCGGCAAATGCGACGCCTATGCAAATTGCTGGAAGCCGGAGGCAGAGAAGCTTTGGACCCAGCGGCAGGAGACAAAGAAGGAGCAATCCAAGTAAACCTGAAAACGCAAAAAGGAGGAAGCGCAAAAGCGCTTCCTCCTTTTTATCTTCTTATCAGGCGGGGAAATCGGGGCTCAGCCCGCGCTGCTGGCGTCCGGCGCGGGCTCCGCCAGATCGTAAGACGAGAAGCCCTCTGCGGCATTTACGTTGTAAAGACCACAGAAGGGAAGTGTTTCCCCAAGATCACCGTAGCTGCTCACCCAGCTTTTAAAGCCTTCCGGCAGCTCAGCCACCGGGGCGCCGGGCAGATAAAACAGGATCTCCTGCGCGTTATCCAGACCGTACGGGTCGGTGTAGCTGTAGAGAACGCCATCCTCGATCTCCGTGGTGTCGGCGGGCTGCTCCGTGCTGATGTCTGCAATGGTCACGGAGTAGGTGTAGTCGTTAACCTTTACGGGCTGAGTAAAGGTGCCGCTGAAGTTGCTCAGATAGCACTTTCCGTTGGGGTATCCGTCTCCGGTATCGCCCATGTCGGAATCGTGATACTGCCCTTCAAAGCTGCCATCCGGCTGGATCTGCAGCGTGGTGCACCAGGCGCCGACACCGCTTCCGAACCAGAATTCCAGATGGGAGACATCGTCGAAGGAAAACCCCTCTTCCTGACTCTGGGAGGCGGAGGGACCTGCGGCGGAAGAGCCGGCCGAAGAGGAGGTTGCGCCGGAGGAAGAACCTGCCCCGGACGCGGGAGCGCCGCAGCCGCTGAGCAGGCTCAGAGAAAGGGCCAGGACAGAAAGAACGGCAAACAGATTGGAACGCTTCATAATAAGATCAAACTCCTTTATTAAATCCATGAGATCGGATAAGATCGCAGAAAAAGATTACGGCTCAGACCGGCTCCGGGCCTGCGGAACGGTCCTTCCGCAGGGTATAGTGCTCCTCGGCGGTGTCATCCGCCGTGAAGATCAGATCACACTGCTCCGGAATGCCCAGTGCGTCAAAATAACGAAGCTCCAGCGGAATCCATTCCGTGAAAAAGCGCTGGGCCAGCGCCGGCGGGTTGCGCTTTTGGATCCTGCGGCGCTGCAACTGCGCAGAGGTCTCCAAAAGGACCCGCAGATCGTAATAAGCGCTCAGATCCGGATGGAGGGAATAGGTGCCCTCCACGATGTTTAAAGGCCCGGGAAGAATGGTGCGGGGCGGCAGCAGCGTAAAGGTGGAGCAGTCAAATCGACGGTAGGCGACGGGCTCACCCCGGCTCAGGGGCAGCAGGACCTGAGAGAGGAATCGCTCCCGGTCCACATTTCCGCCCGCTTCGGCAAAGCGCTCCGGCGTGCGCTGCTCCGGTCGGAGGAAGAAATCGTCCATGTGAAAGACCGGGGCGCCGTAAACCTCCTCCAACAGCCTGGCCAGCGTGGTTTTTCCGGAGGCGCTGCCGCCCTCCAGAGCCAGAAGGACCCGGGGCTTGCGCGTCTGCAGCTGGTCCAGACGGATCAGCAGGGGAAGAAACTGGGCGTAGCGCTTGCGGACCACTCGATAGGCGGGGGCGTAAGCTGCCCGGAAAGCCTCGGAATGGTGCCGGGCCGGATAACCGGCGCTGCGCCATTGTTCAGCTGCCCGCTCTACTTCCTGCGCGGAAAAGGGGATCTCACCCGCTGCGGCAAGCTCCCTCAAAACGGAGAGTGCCGCAGCAAGGTCGGCTGGCCCCTCCGGCTCTTCCACGGCGGACAGGGCAAAGAGCCTGGCCAGGGTCTGGGGCTGCAGCCCCTGCCGCAGACAGTCCAGATGGACCCGGCAATAGGCGCCGGGCAGGGGCTCGACTGCGGGACCGGGCCAGGGAATGCATTGTGCGGCCTCCTGCCGGAGATAGTCTGCGGCAGCGGAGGGATCCGCCACCAGGTGCTCACAGCCGCAGGCACTTTGGTGCAGCGCCTTGAACAGGTCCTGCAGCTGCGCCTGGGGGTAGTGGGTGCAGTAGCTGCGCAAAAACGTGCGCGTCGTTTGAAGATCCATAAACGGTCCGCCTCCCTGCGGAATAATTTTGCATGGGGTTGCATTGTCTGACATTATACGCCTCTTTGCGGGCGGCTGCAAGGGATTCAGGATTGACAGGGAACGGACATTTTGGTAAGATACCGGTGTTAACACAAGTTGACAATGTCGGCTGAAGCCGACCGATTCCGGCAAGATACGCAGTGGGCAGACGGGTATCACGAAGGTACCGGCATCCTTTGGGAAGGATGTTGGCGCCTTTTTTTGTGCCCATAAGGCGGATTGCTGATTTTTTGGAGGTCAACCGAACATGAAAAGAAGAAAGATCCTTAGCTTTGTGCTGGCGCTGGCGCTGACGCTGAGCCTTTGCGCCGCGCCGGCTCTTGCCGTTCGCTTTACCGACGCACACGGGAATGTGATCGAACTGGACGACTCGCTGGAGGCGTACACGCAGACTGCCCTGTCCGGTGCCAATGACGCGGCCCGCAAGGGCGAGACGAATCTGGGCGACCTGTGGACCGATGCGCTGCGGTGGTTCGCGGTATCCGGAAAGATCAACGCGTACTTTGATGAAGACGACGTGAAGGCCGGAAACACCAAGCTGGCCGTGGATGCGGATCATACCGTGGCGCTGTGGAACGGCGGAAATCTGCGGGCGGATATCCCGGCCGGGACCTTCGGCGCGGAGGAGCTGGCTCAGGTGCTGCCGTATCCCAACAAGGTTGCCGTGGTCTATATGACCGGCGCGCAGCTGCTGGAGGCACTGGAGGCGGCGTCTCAGGGTCTGCCGTATACGGAAGGGTCCGCCGCGGCGGCCGCTTCGTTTATGCAGGTTTCCGGCCTTTCCTATACGGTGCGGGCTTATAAGAGCTTTGACCGGGGCGAGGTTTACAAAGATCCCTGGTACAAGGCTAAGTCGGTGCAGCGGGTCAGCATTGAAAGCGTGAACGGCAAGGCCTTTGACGCCCAGGCAACCTATGCGGTGATCACCAGCAACGCCAACTATAACGGCATGGATTCGTCCTATGTATTTAAGGCCGCCGCCGAAGAGCAGGAAAAATCCGCCGTGACCACGGCGGTCGTACGGGATGTCGTGTGGATGTACCTGGCGGAGAAGCTTTCCAACGTGGTGGGCAGTGAGTATGCACAGCCCCAGGGACGGATCCTGGTTCTGGACAATCCGTTCCGGGACATCCGTTCGGATGCCTGGTGCGTGGAACCGGTCTCCTATATGCTGGCGAAGGGCTATATGAAGGGGACCAGCGCGACGACCTTCACGCCGGATGCGACGATGACCCGGGCCCAGGCGGTAGTGGTGCTTTACCGTATCGCCGGATCCCCTGCAGTCAAAACGGAGGGGACCAAATGGTACGCTGCGGCCGCGCAGTGGGCGGCGGATCAGGGTATTTTCACCAGTGCGGATCTGGACGGCGCCGTGACCCGGGAGGAGCTGGCGGTCATGCTGTACCGCTATGAGATTGCCCGGGGCGGAGACGTCCGTGTGGGTGAGGATACGAACATCCTCAGCTATAAGGATGCGGACCAGGTCACGGAAAGCGCGATTCCGGCCATTCAGTGGGCCTGCGGCGCCGGGATCCTGCGGGGCGATACCAGCGGCGCGCTGAAGCCGGCCGCATCGGCGACCCGTGCGCATATGGCGGCGCTGTTTGCCCGCTTCTGCCAGCGGTAAAAAAGCCTTGCAGCTGCCGGGAGAGGACCGAAGTCTTCTCCCGGCAGCTGAGCACAGATCCCGGCGGACTGCGGGAGCGGAGCCCATCGGGATCTGCGCTCAGAGAAACTTGAAAGCGGAGGAAATGCATGAAGAAAGAACTTGAAACGATCATTCACGAGGTGGAAAAAGCGGTCGTCGGCAAGCGGGAGATCGTAGAGAAGATCCTGATGGCTTTGCTGGCAGAGGGCCATATTCTGCTGGATGATGTCCCCGGCGTGGGGAAGACGACTCTGGCCGTGGCGCTGAGCAAGACCCTGGGCCTGCGCTACAGCCGCATTCAGTTTACGCCGGATGTGCTGCCGTCGGATATTGTTGGCTTTTCCATCTACAATAAAGAGACCGGCGCTTTGGAGTATAAAAGCGGCATCGTGAGCAATACGAACCTTTTGCTGGGCGATGAGATTAACCGCACCTCCAGCAAGACCCAATCGGCGCTGCTGGAAGCGATGGAGGAGCGTCAGGTCACCGTGGATGGCTGCACCTATCCGCTGCAGAAGCCCTTCCTTGTGATCGCCACGCAGAACCATGTGGGAACGGCCGGCACACAGCTGCTGCCGTATGCCCAGATGGACCGGTTCCTGGTGCGGCTGTCGATCGGATACCCGGATTATGAGGCGCAGATGGCGATCCTGCGGGACCGGCAGAATGCCAACCCGCTGGAACAGGTACAGCCGGCAACCACCCGGGAGGATGTGCTGCGCATGCAGGAGGAGGTCCGGGCAGTTACGGCCGTGGATGCGGTGCTGGACTATATCACCCGGCTGACGATGGCCTCCCGGACGCATCCCATGGTGGAAGTGGGGATCAGCCCCCGGGGCGCCCTGTTCCTGGACCGCATGGCCAAGGCCCACGCTTATCTGCAGGGGCGCGACTATGTGACCGGAGAGGATGTGCAGGCCGTGTTCTTTGACGTGTGCGCTCACCGTATGATCCTCTCACAGAAGGCACGGCTTGCCGGAGCGACCAATGCGCAGGTCCTGCGGGACCTGCTGGACGGCACGGAAGTGCCTGACCGGCGGATGTGACCAATGGGGAAGCGGCGCCTTGCCTATGCCGCCTGGCTGCTCTTTGCCGGGCTGATCTACTTTTTTGAAAATAATACGGGGACCCGGGCCCTGCTGGCGGGATCGGTCCTGATCCCGGCCGGAAGCGTGGCCTGTGCGATCGGATCGGTCCGCCGGGCCGCATGGGAACTGCAGGCTCCGGTGAGCGTGGGGCGGAGCGACGCGGCGCCCTGCACCGTATGTGTCCGCGGCCTTTTGCCCGGCGCCGTGTGTACGGGGACGCTGCGGGCTGCCAACCGCCTGTGCTGTGAGGAGACGCGGTTACCGGTGATGCTGGCGGGGCCGTCCGGTACGGCCCGCACCCGGCTTTCCTCCGGGCATTGCGGCATGCTGGAGCTTTCCCTGGAGGATGTGCGGATCCGGGACTGGTTTGGCCTGTGGCAGTCGGCACCGCTGCCGGAGAAGCGGGAGCATGTGCTGGTGCAGCCGGAGCTGTTTGTCCCGGAGGTCTGCTTTGCCCAGGGGGAGACGCCGTCTGCGGACGGGGAGCGCTGGTCCATGACCCGCCCGGGGAATGATCCCAGCGAAACGTTTTCCATTCGGGAATACATTCCCGGGGATCCGGTCCGGCAGATCCACTGGAAGCTTTCCCAGAAGACGGACACCCTGATGCTGCGGGAATTGGGCCTTCCGGTGGCGGAGGAGACCTTGCTTTTATTGGATACGACGGTACCGGAAACCGGGCCGGATCCCGCGGCGATGGATGCGGCGGTCAGCGTACTGCTGTCGCTTTCCCGGTCGCTGGCGCTGCAGGGAATTGCCCATCAGGTCGGCTGGAAGGACCGGGGATTGAACGAGTTGATTCTGTGTGCCGTCCGTACGCCGGAGGAATGGGGCCGGATGGAAGAAAAGATTCTGGCCGCCGCAGCGGCGCCGGATGGGGAAGGCGTGTGCAGCTGCTTCCGGAAATGGACGGATGGCGGCGTGTACGCGCACACGGTGGTCTGCGCGCCGGCTTTGCCGGAGGGGCTTGAGAAACTTTGCGCCGGGAACCGGGTTACCTTGCTTCTTCCGGATTCTTCTGCCTGGGAAGCGGACACTGTACAGGTAATTCCCTTTCCGGAAGAAGGGCTTGCGCAAACCCTGGCTTCTATTGAGATCTGAGAGGATTGTTGATGAAACAGGCGGATTTGATGCTGCAGCTGGATGCAGCGGTAAAGCCAAATTTCAGAAAATGGGCGGTTTCCGTCTGCGCGGCTGTTTTGGTCGGCTCCGTGCTGGCGCTTTGCCTGCTGCCGGCTGCACGCACCGGGGCAAAGCTTCTTGCCAACCGGCTCTTTGCAGCCAGTGAAGCGGTCAACGCATACCGGTATGATTTCTTTGCTGTCCCGGATCAGGCCAGTGCGCTTCCGGCGGCCCTTTTGCTGGGGCTGGCGCTGGCGGCGCTTTTGGTGCTGGCGGCCTTGCTGCATCTGCGTGCCGTCCCCCTGGGACTGGCCTTTGCGCTGGCCGGTGCGGAGGCATACTTCGGCCTGACGCTGCCGCCGGCGATCCAGGTGCTGCTATTTACTCTGCTGGGGCTGAGTCTGGTGCAGGGGACGATTCGAAGCCGGCTTCCTCTGCTGGCGGCGGCCGCATGCATCTTTCTGCTGGTAAGCTGGCTGGCGCCGGGTGTCCATGCGCGGCTGGAACTGCGCAGTGAGGCGGTCCGGGATGCGCTGGCTCCGGTGGAGCAGCTTTTGGGCGGCAGCGATTCGAAGACTCCGGAAGAGCAGCCCTTGGCCACCCGCAGAGAAAACCGCCTGAATCCGGAAGGGGCCGACGGAACATCGGATGACGCGCGCAATGATCGGCTCTATCAGCATTTACAGCAGCAGGAGCAGCAGATCAGCCGGCCTAAACGGATCCATTATCTGAAGATTGCGCTGCTGGCGGTTTTGATCCTGGCGCTTCTGACCGTTCCGTTTTTGCCCTTTGTTCTGTACGACGCCCGCCGCCGTAAGGCGCTGGCCCGCCGGGCGGCGTTTGCCTCACCGGTGTATGCCGAGGCGATCCGGGCGATGTTTGCGCATCTGAACGCGTACCTGATCTGCTGCGGCAAGGATGGCGGCAACCGCCCCTTTTCTCAGTGGGTCCCGGAGCTGGAGCGCTCCATGCCCCCTGGCTATGCGGAGCGCTACGCGCAGGGGAGCGCACTGTTCCGGGAGGCGGCCTACAGCACCCACACCATGACGGAGGCACAGCGGGATATGATGCAGGCTCTGCTTGCGGAGACGGAGCAGATCCTTTATCAGGAGGCGGATTTGCGTACACGGCTGCGGCTGCGGTTTGCAGAGTGCCTTCAGGCTTGAAAGGAGCGGGGTATGAAAAAGATAGGAATCGGGATCCTGGCGCTGCTGCTGCTGGTCGTTGCACTGACCGGCTGCCGCAGCCGGACCAGTGTGGCGGTCCTTCCGGGAGCGATGGAAGTACCGGACAACAGCGCGGCAGGCAGTGCCGCCTCTGATTCGCAGCAGGATCCGTCCGGGGAGGAGCCGGAGGAACAGCCGGACCCCACCCAGACGTCTGCCGATCCGGAGACGCCGACGGAGGAAGACCCGAACGCCGAGCGAAAAAGCTATTCCGACGAGGCCGACGCCGAACTGACGGCCGGCGCGGAGAACTGGCTGACGGTGCAGCAGGGATCGGGTGCGCCGGCACCCCGGCCGGATGACGCCGCAGCCGGCGGCGGGGCACAGACGGCTCCGGAGGCAGACCATACCGCAACGGAGACGGTTCCGGCGGATCAGGCAGAGCAGACCGGCGCGTCGGAGGACGGCGAAACGGCTGAAAGCTCCCTGCTGTATTACCAGACGCTGCTGCAGGACCGGCTGGACAGCCTGTTTGAATGTCAGCGGCTGAATGTCTATTGGGAGGATACGGAGGCATATACCACGATCCATAAAAGCTCGCAGGAACATCAGCTGATTCTGGCTGCCGGGGCCTATGATGTGGCGGCCAAGCTTGCGGAGGGAGACCTGAACGTGGACAGCGGCTGGGTGCAGCGAAAGAATCCCGGCGCCGTGGTGAAGGTCGTTCCCGGATCCGTACTGGGCGGCGGCGTGCAGTCCTCCGCACAGGCGCAGGCCCTGCGGGAGGAGCTGCTGGCCCGCTCCGGCTGGAGCGAGATGGAGGCGGTGCAGAAGGGGCGGGTCGTCCTGCTTTCGGAGGAGCTGCTTTTCACCCAGGCCGGCAGGACGGCGGCAGAGGTTTATCTTGCCAAGGCGCTGTATCCGGCGCTTTTTGAGGATACCGACGCGGATGAGGCCCTGCGCGCCCTGGAGGAGGAAAGCGGCGGAACGGCTTCGGGGCTGTTCTTTTTCGCGGGCTGAGCGCGGAAACATGTAGAAGAAAAGGAAGATGAATCATGAAAACCACATCCGCAGGCGGCAGGATCTCGCCGCTTCAAATCCGAAAAATCACCTATGCGGCCTTGTACATGGCAATTGCTTTGGTGCTTCCGTTTCTGACGGGCCAGATCCCGGAGATCGGCGCGATGCTGTGCCCCATGCACATTCCGGCCCTGCTGTGCGGTTTCGTGTGCGGCTGGCCCTGGGGGGTGGCCGTGGGCTTCCTTTCTCCGCTGCTGCGGGGCGTCTTGTTCGGAATGCCGCGGATCTTTCCCACCGGGATCGCTATGGCGTTTGAAATGGCCGTGTACGGTGCGGTGGCCGGAATTCTCTATCGCCGCCTGCCCAAAAAGATGGGATATCTTTACGCGGCGTTGATCGCCGCCATGGTGGCGGGCCGTGTGGCCTGGGGCGGCGTGCAGTTTCTGATTGCCGGGCTGCAGCATACGCAGTTCAGCTTTGCGATGTTTGTGGCCGGGGCTGTAACGGCGGCCATTCCGGGGATCGTGGTGCAGCTGGTGCTGATCCCGGTTTTGGTGACGGCCATGCAGAAGGCGCAGCTGGTGTTGGATCCCTGAGGGAGGGCCGCGCGCCCGAGGAAAGTATAAAAAAGACCGCTGACACGCGTCAGCGGCCTTTTCCTGTGCGGCGGAGCGGCCGGATGTACTTAAAGGATCAGCAGCAGCCCCAGCGCGATCAAAAGCTCTTCATCCGCATCCTCCTGGAAAAGAAGAAACAAAAGCAAAAGCAGCAGAAGGTCGCCGGTGTCCACATGTTCCAGATGAAAGCGGTCCAAAAGCCGGCGCAGGGTATTGCGGAGCCCGGCACCGGCTTCCCCGGAAGCAGGCGGGACCCAATCCGGCCCGGGGGGCGGCGGGTCCGGGTGCTCCGGCGGTGAACCGGGAGCGGAAGCTTCTTCCTCCGGGATCCGCGTGTAGACGCCCCGATCATTTCGGATATAACGATTATACGTGAAGATCCCCCCAGTTCCCCAGAAATTTCTTCCCGATCCGGATTACGCGGGCCAGCTGCAGCGCCCGTTCGATTTTTTCCTGGCGGGCGGGCTTGAGATACGGCCGCAGCGCATACAGCAGCTCCCGGGCGCCGGAGTTCTGTGAGGCGCCCAGCTCCTGAAGCAGCGGCAGGGCCTTGGCGATCATTCCGGGGTCCACGCCGCCCAAAAGGGAAGAAAGCGGATCGCCTCCGGAGGCCGGAGCCGGCGGAGGGGGCGGGGGAGGCGCAGCCGCAGCCGCTGCCGGTTCCGCCGGGGCGGGAGAAGGGGGCGCCTGCGTGTTTTCCGGACCGGAGAGAGTCTGCGCCAGCTTCATGATCTGAGACATACTGTCCGGGTTGGAGAGCAGCGCGTTGAGTTTTTCGTCAAATTCGGACATAAAGCCGGCCTCCCTCTGCAGTGGATCTAAGCGTGCGCCGGGTCAAGCGCCGCCGGGGTGATCAGATGCGGAACATTTGCTGGATCCGGCGGGTCAGCTCCGCTCCCTCCGGACTGTTCATGCGCTGGGAGATCAGCTGTGCCAGGGCTGCGCTGTTTCCCTGGGCGGCGCTTTGGGCCGCCTGCTTCAGGGCGGCGCCCTGATCACCCTGGGTCAGCATGGCCAGAAGGCGCTGCCCCTCCGGGGCGTTCATCAGCGTATGCAGCATGGCCGGGTTTTTCCGCAGCTGTTCCGCCAGCTTTGTTGCTTTTTCGTCCATGTCGTATGGCTCCTTTCTGTTGCCTGCAGGCTGTGCCCGCCGGGCCGGAGAGCGGCGTTTGCAAATAACGGCGGCCGGTGCTCCGGCGGGAAGGCTCAGTTCAGTATATGACGCCGGAGAAAAAACGTTCCTGCCGGGCAGCAGCGCCGGACGGATAAAAAATACGCATGTCCGGCACCAAAAGCCGGGCATGCGTATGGGGAAAAGCGTGGGTCAGGGGGTTCGGTCTGCTTCCTTTCGGGCCGCGCAGTCCTTCTGCAGCGGGCATTGCGTGCATTTGGGCGCCCGGGCCGTACAGATGTCCCGGCCGAAGAGCACCATGCGGTGGCAGAAGTTGGAGGATTCCGCCGGCGGCAGGACCTGGCGAAGCTGCCGTTCGACCTGAAGCGGATCCTTGGATCCGTCCGTGATCCCCAGGCGCCCGGTAATGCGGATGCAGTGCGTGTCGCAGACATAGGCGGGCTGATGATAGATATCACCCAGGATCAGATTGGCGGTTTTGCGGCCGACGCCCGGTAGCGAGGTCAGCTCTTCCATGGTGCCGGGGACCTTTCCGCCGAAGTCCTGCAGCAGCTTCTGGGCACAGGCCACAATGTCCCGGGCCTTTCCGTTATAAAAACCGCAGGAGTGGATGTAGCGGCCCACCTCGGCCGGATCGGCCTGGGCAAAGCTTTCCAGCGTTGGAAAGCGCGCGTACAGGGCAGGCGTGACCTGATTGACCCGTGCATCGGTGCACTGGGCCGAAAGGCGCACGGCGAACAGCAATTCATAATCTTTTTCGTATTCCAGCGAGCACAGGGCATCCGGATAGCGGGCCTTCAACGCCTCCAGAATCCGGCGGAGCGCAGCTTTGGATATCATCGCATTCACCTCACTGCCAGCATACCATAAAATTCGGCCGCTGGCGAGGAAATTCTTTTGTATTTCCGGGAAAACAGACCCCGCGCCCGGTGTACGGATTTGCAATTGAGAGTGGAAATCAGCCGGGCGGCGTGCTATAATCAATCATTATGGAAGTGGGGGGGATCTGCATGCACAGGCCTTTGGCCGATGAAATACGCCCGAAGAAGCTGGACGAAGTGGTGGGACAGCGGCATCTGCTGGGGCCTGGGGCTGTGCTGCGGCGCCTGATTGAAAGCGGAGCCCACTCCAACATGGTGTTTTACGGCCCCTCCGGAACCGGGAAGACGACCGTTGCCAATATCATCGCATCGCAGACCAACCAAACGCTGTACCGCCTGAATGCCACGACGGCGTCTTTGCAGGATATCAAGGATATTATTGCCGACGTGGGGACGCTGCTGGCGCCCGGCGGGATCCTGCTTTACTTGGATGAGATCCAGTATTTTAATAAAAAGCAGCAGCAAAGCCTTCTGGAATTTATGGAAAACGGAAAGCTGACCCTGATTGCGTCCACAACGGAAAATCCCTTTTTCTACGTTTACGGCGCCCTGCTTTCCCGCAGCACAGTGTTTGAATTCAAGCCGGTGCCGCCGGAAGAGGCTGCCAAGGCGGTGGAGCGGGCGCTGGGGATCGAGCGCACGCGTTCCGGGCAGCCACTGCACTGGGAGGACGGGCTTGCGCTGCAAGTGGCCACGGCCTGCGGCGGCGATGTGCGCAAGGCGGTCAACGCGGTGGAGCTGCTGGTGCAGGCTGCCCGGCCGGACCGGGAGGGGGCGCTGCTTCTGACACGGACCGATGCAGAACAGCTGGCGCAGCGCAGCGCGATGCGCTATGACCGGGGCGGCGATGCCATGTATGATGCAGCCTCGGCGCTGCACAAATCCCTCCGCGGCAGCGATCCGGATGCGGCCCTTCATTATCTGGCCCGCTTTTTGGAAGCGGGCGATCTGATCACGCCGTGCCGGCGCTTGCTGTGTGCCGCCTGCGAGGATGTGGGGCTTGCCTATCCGCAGGCCATCACCATTGTGAAATCCTGTGTGGACACGGCTATGCAGTTGGGCCTTCCGGAGGCACAGCTGCCTCTGGCACAGGCCGCGATCCTGATTGCCACCGCGCCCAAATCAAACAGCGCGGCGGCGGGCATCGGGGCCGCGTGGGCGGATGTCAAGGCAGGGCGCACCGGGGAGGTTCCCCGGGAGCTGCAGAATGTGCACGCGGATTCCTTTGGAATGGAACGGGAGCAGGGATACCTGTATCCGCATAATTATCCGCATCATTGGGTCCGCCAGCAGTACCTGCCGGACACCATTCGTCAGGCGCACTATTACGATTGGGGCGAAAATAAGACCGAGCAGGCAGCCCGGTCTTATTGGGAACGGATCAAGAACGAATAAATTTCCGGGCGCGGGAGAGATCCGGCCCACGCCCCGGGGCGGACGCTTATCCGCCCTGCTGAAGAAAGACGGTCTCTACAGGGGCTTTTTCATAGTCCGGCGGGGAGTAGACCCAGCGGGTAAGCGTGCCGTCGGTGATTTGATAGTGCAGCGGAGGAAGCTCCGGCTCCGGCGGAAGCGGTTCAATGATCTGCAGCTTGATTTTCATACGATCCGGGCGCATGCTTTTGATGTAAACGCTGACGCGGTCGCCCTCCTGAACGGCCGGCCCCAGATCGGCCAGCCCGGAGAGATTGGGCGTCAGCTCGATAAAGACCCCGTAGGGCTTGATGCTGCGGACCGTGCCGGGGACCGTCTCTCCCGGCTGAAAATAGCTGGCATTTTCCAGCCAGGTCCCCAGCAGCTCCTTATGGGTCAGGGTGAAGCGTCGGGCCTCCGGGTCGACGCCCGCCACAACGGAAAGAATTTTCTGCCCGTTCCGGAAGCGCTGCCTGGGGTGTGAGATCCGCGCCACCGAGATGCGCTCGCAGGGCAGCATGGCTATGATTCCGCAGCCGATGTCGGCGAAAGCGCCGAAGGGCTCCATGTGGGTGATCCGGGCGGAGAGGACGGTGCCCGGCACGGCGTGCGCGAGCATCCAGGTCATGGCTTCTTCCTGAGCGGCCCGGCGGGAGAGCAGCGCCGTGGTTTCCCCTTTTTCATCGGTGTTCAGGGCGCGGATCTGAAAGCAGGCCGGCTTTCCCACCCGGGTCAGCAGGGCGATCTCGCGGTCGGCGCCGCTGATCCAGGGGGCGATGGCCTCTTCTTTCGGAATGATCCCACGGATCCGGCCCAGCCAGACATGCAGGCTGCGCTGCGTGTCACAGCGCAGGACCGGGCTTTCCAGAATATCGCCCGTCTCCATGGCATGCCGGAGTGCGGGCAGGGACCAGTTGACCGGCGGACGTGATCCTTCCGGCTGATAGAATCTGTTTTCAGGCATTTCATCATCCCATCCGCCGCTGAGCGGCTTATTTTTGATACTGCAGTATATGCACAAATTTCCAAGGGGTTGACAGGAGGCATTTGAATGGAACTGCATCTTCATGATCGGGTGGAATTAAAAAAGCCGCATCCTTGCGGAAGCACGACCTGGGAGATCCTGCGGGTCGGCATGGATATCAAACTCAAGTGCCAGGGCTGCGGCCACGAACTGATGCTGCCGCGCAGCCGGGCGGAAAAGAGCATTCGAAAAATTTTGCCGAAGGAGGAGAAGCATGAATAAAAAGACGAGAGCGCTGGCTCTGGTGTTGGTGTGCGTGATGATTCTGGGTTTGGTGGCGTCTTTGGTGCTGCCGTATTTGGCCTGAACGGTCTGAACGCACGCATAAGCAGGGAGAAGAGGAAGCCGAACCGGAGACGGTTTGGCTTTTCTTTTTGCGCCGATGGCCCTTTCGACGCGTTTTGCCCGGCCGGCCGCCTATAATGGGGACATTCCGCAGGAGGGGGCGTGAGACATGGAGGTCGTGTACATAGACAGTGTCTGGGCCCTGAATACACTGATGGATTATCTGCTTCTTCTTGCGACCGCCCATTTGGCCGGAATACCGATTCACCGCCTGCGGATCCTGTGCGCGGCGGTTTTGGGAGGGTGCTACGCGGCTGCTGTTTTTTTGCCCGGCTGCGGCTTTCTGGCATCTTCGCCGCTGAAGGGGGTGTTCGGTGTGCTGCTTTCCGGCGTTGCCTTCGGGGGCCAGCGGCGCTTTCTTCGGCTGACGCTTCTTTTCTTTGCCGTGTCCTGCGGATTTGCCGGCTGCGTGCTGGCGCTGGGGCTGATCGGCGGCGGAGTTCCGTCCGCCCGTGGGATCTTTTACACGGATGTCAGCGGACGGGTCCTTCTGATCTCGGCAACGGCCGCATACGGGGTATTCAGTGTGGTGTTCCGGGCCGGAGCCAAGCACGGCGGCGCCGGCGGCGAATTGGTGAAGATCCGCATCAGCCTGGCGGACCGCAGTGCGGAGCTGACGGCCCTGCTGGATACGGGCTGCGGCCTGCTGGACCCCATCAGCGGGCAGCCGGTACTGGTGGCGGAAGCAGAGGCCCTGCGCGGGCTTTGGCCGGGGCGTTTGGCTCCGCTTTTAAGCGCCCGGACCCTGCAGGATCCGGCCTGTGCGCTGGAGCGGCTGCAGGCGGCCGGGGCAGCGGGAAAGTTCCGGCTGATGACGTACCGGACGGTGGGGCAGCGGGAGAGCCTTCTTTTGGCCTTTCGCAGCACATGCACCTGGATCGCCGGGCAGCCGCATCCGGGGCTGCTGGTTGCACTGTCGCCCAACGGATTGGGAGATGGATTTGCCGCTTTATGGGGCGGAATTTCCGGGAGAGGAGGGGAACGCAATGCTTACAGGGCTTCGGGCCCGGATACGCCGGCTGCTGATCCGGCTGGGGCTTTTGACCGGGACGCCCATTCATTACATAGGCGGCAGTGACACGCTTCCGCCGCCGCTTTCCCGTCAGGAGGAGGCGGCCCTGCTGAGCCGGATCGGAGAGGAAGAGGTACGGAAGACGCTGATCGAGCATAATCTGCGCCTGGTGGTTTACATCGCCCGCCGTTTTGAAAATACCGGCATCAACATCGAGGACCTGATTTCCATCGGGACCATCGGCCTTATTAAGGCGGTGGGGACCTACCGTACGGACAAAAATATCAAGCTGGCCACATACGCTTCCCGCTGCATTGAAAACGAGATCCTGATGTATCTGCGTAAAAACGCCAACCGCAGAGGGGAAGTCTCCATCGACGAGCCGCTGAATACGGACTGGGACGGGAACGAGCTGCTGCTGTCCGATGTGCTGGGTACGGATGGCGACACGGTCATGCGCCCGATCGAGGAGGACGTGGACCGAAGCCTGCTGACGGCGGCGCTCCAGGTGCTCTCCCCGCGGGAGCGGGAGATCATTACGCTGCGCTTCGGTCTGGGCGGTCGGAAGGAACAGACGCAGAAAGAGGTGGCCGATCGGCTGGGGATTTCCCAAAGCTATATTTCACGCCTGGAAAAGCGGATCATCCAGCGCCTGAAAAGGGAGATCCTGCGGCTTTCTTAGGTTGACAAAGCCGGAAAGCTGACTTATAATATTCTCCGTTCATGCAGCAAACATGCTGAGATGCGGAGGAGTAGCGGTTCCCTGCGCTTAAGAGAGAGGGCGGATGGTGCAAGCCCTTGCAAGGGGACGGCGAAGTCGCCGCGGAGCGGCCGGACTGAAGGCACCTGGGGTCGGACCCGGGGCGGTAAGCCGGACGGGAACTCCCGTTACAGAGTGAAAAGCGCCCGCCCATTGCGGGAAGCCAGGTGGTACCGCGGACCGTTGTTCGCCCTGAGCCTATGTCAGGCTTGGGGCGTTTTTTATTGGAGGGAGCTTATGGAGTTTCGCTTTGAACTGCCGAATGGGTATTCGTATGAGGATATGCTGATGCTCTGTAGAGCATATGTCCGCAAAAGCCCAGCCCGGCGATGGCTCGACCGGTTGTGTCGGCTTTGCCTGATTTTGCTTGGCGGTGCTTGGATATTATCAGCACTTTCCTGGCTGGATGGCGGCTATGTGGGAGAAACGCCTTTGTGGGTGCTGGTGGCGTTGCCCATGTTTATAGGTCTTTTGCTTCTCGCACTTGGATTGTTCTGGGATCGCTTGACCGCATGGGGAAGCCGGCGGCGGAACCTTCAGAACTTAGGCCATATCTCTGTGTGTTTAAATGAGGATAATGTGGTAGTAGAAACAAAAAAGGGGACAGAAGTTCGTCCTTATAGCGCGTTTACAGAAGCCTGTGCCTACAAAGAATATTGGCTCCTGTTTCTGGATAAGCGCCATGCCGAGATTTTGCCCCAGACTGTTATGACCGTGGGCAATCCGGACGCTTTCCCGGCCTTCTGGGCGGAAAAGACCGGAATGCCCATTAAAAAAATCAAATAAGCAACATTTTCAGATAAGGAGAATCGCCATGAAAAAAGAACTGCCCAAGGTGTATGAGCCCCAGCAGGTGGAGGGGCGCATTTACCAGATGTGGGAGCAGAACAACTGCTTCAACGGGGATCCGGATCCCAAGAAAAAGCCGTTTTCCATCGTGATGCCGCCGCCCAATGTTACGGGGCAACTGCACATGGGCCATGCCCTGGACTGCACGCTTCAGGATATCCTGACCCGCTTTAAGCGGATGCAGGGCTATTCCACCTTGTGGCTGCCCGGTACGGATCATGCCGGCATCGCCACGCAGATCAAGGTGGAAGAGGAGCTGCGGGTCAAAGAGGGAAAGACCCGGTACGACCTGGGCCGCGAAAAATTCCTTCAGCGGGTCTGGAAGTGGAAGGAAGAGTACGGCAGCCGCATTGTGGAGCAGCAGAAGAAGATGGGTGTTTCCTGCGATTGGAGCCGCTCCCGCTTTACTATGGATGAAGGCTGTTCCAAAGCCGTGCGGGAGACGTTCTGTGAGCTCTATGACAAGGGGCTGATCTATAAGGGCAGCCGCATCATCAACTGGTGCCCCCACTGTGTGACCGCTCTTTCCGACGCGGAAGTGGAGTATGTGGACAAGCCCGGCCATCTGTGGTATATCCGCTATCCGCTGGCGGACGGCTCCGGCGATATTGTGGTGGCGACCACCCGTCCGGAAACGATGATGGGCGATACCGGCGTGGCCGTGAACCCCAACGATGAGAAGTTCAAGCACCTTATTGGCAAATCCTGCATCCTGCCCATTATGAACCGGGAGATCCCCATTGTGGGCGACGAATACTGCGAGATCGGCTTTGGTACCGGCGCGGTCAAGATGACTCCGGCCCATGACCCCAACGACTTTGAGGTGGGGCAGCGCCACCATCTGGAGATCATTCGCGTCATCGGCGATGACGGGAAGATCAACGAAAACGGCGGCCCCTACAACGGGATGGACCGGTACGAATGCCGTAAGGCCATCGTCAAGGATCTGGAAGAGCAGGGCTATCTGGTAAAAACCGAGCCGTACAACCATAACGTGGGCACCTGCTATCGCTGCCATAACGATGTGGAGCCGCTGATTTCCGCCCAGTGGTTTGTGAAAATGGAGCCGCTGGCCCAGGATGCTCTGCGCGTCGTGCGGGACGGTGAAGTCAAATTTGTGCCGGAGCGCTTTTCCAAGACCTATATCAACTGGATGGAAAATGTGCACGATTGGTGCATTTCCCGTCAGCTGTGGTGGGGCCATCAGATCCCGGCCTGGACCTGCGACGAATGCGGGCACATCAACGTCAGCCGGGAGGATCCAACCCAGTGCGAAAAATGCGGCTCCACGCATTTGACCCGGGACCCGGATGTGCTGGATACCTGGTTCTCCAGTGCGCTGTGGCCGTTCTCCACGCTGGGCTGGCCGGACAAGACGGAGGACCTGGATTTCTATTATCCCACCTCTGTGATGGTGACCGGCTACGACATCATCTTCTTCTGGGTAGCCCGCATGATCTTCTCCGGCTGCGAGCAGATGAAGAAGATTCCCTTCCACACGGTGCTGATCCACGGCCTGGTTCGGGACGACAAGGGGCGCAAGATGTCCAAATCCCTGGGCAACGGCATCGATCCCCTGGAGATGGCGGAAAAGTACGGCGCAGACGCGCTGCGCTTCAACCTCATCACCGGGAACAGCCCCGGGAACGACACGCGCTTCTATACGGAAAAGTGCGAAGCGATGCGGAACTTTGCCAATAAGATCTGGAACGCGTCCCGCTTTGTGCAGATGAATCTGACCATCGAACACTGCCAGCTTCCGGATGCCGCGCAGCTGGAGATGGAAGACAAATGGGTGCTCACAAAGCTGAATACGCTGATCCGCGAAGTCACGGAGAATCTGGAAAGCTTTGAGATCGGCGTGGCCTCCGCAAAGGTTTACGACTTTATCTGGGACACCTACTGCGACTGGTATATTGAATTGACCAAGACCCGTATGAACGGGGAGGATGCGGCATCCCGCCTGGCTGCGGAAAACGTTTTGTGCTATGTGCTGACGGAAGTTTTGAAGCTACTGCATCCGTTCATGCCCTTCATCACGGAGGAGATCTGGCAGGCGCTGCCGCATGAGGGGGCGTTCCTGATGACCTCTCAGTGGCCCGTGTATCGGGAAGAGCTGAACTTCCCGGAGGAGACGGAGGCAATGGAAGCAGTCATGGATACCATTAAGGCGGTCCGTGCCCGTCGGGCTGAGATGAATGTGCCTCCTTCCAAGAAGACGGAGATGATCCTGGTGACGGACCAGGCGGAGATCTACCGTCAGGGTACGCACTTCATTCTGCGCCTCGCGTTTGCGGACCGGGTCAATATTACGGATCGGGCTCCGGAGGAGCTGCAGGGCCTGGTAAACATTGTCACGCATAAGGCGAACGTTTATATTCCGCTCAGCGAATTGGTGGATTTCAAGGCAGAGCTGGAGCGGATCGCGCGGGAACGCGAGAAGGCGGAGAACGGCCTGCGCATCACAGAGAATAAGCTGAGCAACGAGAAATTTGTAGCGCACGCCCCGGAAGCTGTGGTGAACGCAGAGCGGGAGAAGGCGGCCAAGTATCGGGAGCTGATTGCCAAATTGGACGAATCGGCCGCAGCTATGAAGCAATAAGCCTTTACAGGAATAAGAGCAAAACCGGACGAATCGCAGAAAATGCGGTTCGTCCGGTTTTCTTTCGACAGAAATTCAGAGAAAGACGTGCTAAAATCGCCGTAGAAGCAGTTGCTTTTACGGCGATTTTCATAAAAACACTTTGAGAACCAATGGCAATAAAGCAAATATACTTTACGGAGCGAGATCGGCAGAAGCGGAAGCGGAAAAGCCGGATCTTTGAAAACTTTTTTGTACAAAAGGAGACGAAACCATGGAACTTGCGGTACACACAACCGATCGGAACCTATTGCTGGAGCTTTCCGGAGAATTGGATCATCACGGGGCAAAAGGTGCGATCCGGGAGCTGGAACGGGCCATTGATGCGGCGCTGCCAAAGCGGCTGGTGCTGGATATGAGCGGCATTACTTTTATGGACAGCTCCGGCATCGCGTTTATCCTGCGGGCCCAGCAGCAAATGCAGACTTTGGAAGGCAGTCTGATGGTCTGCCGCGTGCCCGCGCAGGCCCGGCGCGTTTTGGAGGCGGCCGGAATCGGCCGCCTGGTTGATATTCGATAAGGAGTGTGCAAGGACAATGAAAGCAAATAATTACATAAATTTGGAATTCCCGAGCCGGAGCAGCAATGAGGGCTTTGCCAGAATGGCAGCGGCCTGCTTTGCCGCACAGATGGATCCGACGCTGAACGAATTGGAGGATATTAAAACAGCCGTCTCGGAGGCTGTGACCAATGCGATCGTTCATGCGTACCCCAACACATTAGGGAAAATTCAGCTGAAAGGAAAGATCCTGGACGGACAGGTGCTGGAAATTACCGTGAAGGATTGGGGCCGCGGCATTCCGGACGTGGGGAAAGCGCGCCAGCCCATGTTCACGACAGGCGGCGAAGAGCGCAGCGGCATGGGCTTTACGATCATGGAGAGCTTTATGGACAAGATCCTGGTCCGATCCACACCGGGAAAGGGAACAACAGTGGTTCTGAGAAAGCGGATCGCGGTCCGGGCCAAGCCGCAAAAATGAATGCGCAGCAGGATCTGATCCGGGCGGCACAAAGCGGCGATGAGGAGGCCTGTGATCGTGCCGTCCGGGAGAACAGCGGGCTGATTTGGAGCATCGTGCGCCGCTTTTACGGGCGCGGGGTGGACCCGGATGATTTGTATCAATTGGGCTGCCTGGGCTTTTTGAAGGCGGTGCGCGGGTTTGACTTCTCCTATGGGACCTGCTTTTCCACGTATGCAGTCCCCAAAATCGCGGGGGAGATTCGCCGCTTTTTGCGCGATGACGGAAGCATCAAAGTGAGTCGCACCATACAGGAGAAAGCAAATTCGCTTTACAATGCGAGAGACCGGCTCCAGCAGCGGTTGGGGCGTGATCCCACCTTATCGGAGCTGGCGGAAGAAACCGGTTTTTCCGTAGAGGAGATTGCGGAGATCACCCTGGCAACCGATACGCCGGACTCTCTTCAGCGAGAGACCTCGGAAGGGCTTGCCCTGGAGGGCATGATTGGAACAGAGGCGCCGGAAGAGGCCCTTTTGGAAAAAATTGCGCTGCGGGAAGCGATCGGACGTCTGGAGGAGCGGGAACGCCTGACGGTGCAGCTGCGCTATTTCAGGGGACTTACCCAGGAGCAGACGGCACGGATCCTGGGGGTATCCCAGGTTCAGATTTCCCGCCTGGAACGGCGGGGACTGCAGCATCTGCGGGAGCTTCTTTCGCCCTGAACCATTCCGCATCCTGAAACTCCGTCATCGTATTCCAATAGCGCTTGGGCATGTGTGTCATCCGGCACCTTGGATTTTCACGTTCCCGGATGGCGATCGTGTCATAAAACCGCTTCCACAGGCAGCGGAAGGCCGCTTCCTGCCGGTCCGGCGCAGCCATTTGGAACTGATCCAACGGGCAGATCCGTGAGCGTCCGTCGGAGTAAAGCAGGATTTCCCGGTGGGTCCGGTCGTAGATGAAGAACCGTTCATTTTGGTAGCGGCCGCAGAAGTGAGGCGCAAGAACCGGAAGAACCCGGTTTTTGGGCTCGATTTCGGCGCCCAGAATACCGCCCAGCTCGGAGAAGCGAACAAATCCCCGGTAGTTCTCCGCTTCGGCGGAAAGCGCCCGGACGGCGCGCAGGACCGGGTAGGCGTCCGGGTCTGCACGATTGTGCAAAAAGCCGCTTCCCTCCCGGAAGACCCGCATGCACAGACGATACAGCGCGTAGTTCCGATTCGGAAAGGCACACAAAAAGGCGCGCTGGATCAGCCGGGCTGCCTGCGGGTCTTTTTTGTAGAGTCCGCGGTAGACGCGCCGCGCATGGGCGGGGTCCGTGCGGATCGAACGCTGATCGAACAAGGACAGAGGAGGCTCCTCACCGCCGCAGAGGGCGGTGGGGACTTCTTTTTTATCGTAGCTTTCGAAAATGCAGCAGAGAAACCCGGCAAAGCTGCCGTCGAACAGATAGATCAATTCCCGCATGGAAAGATGCCCTTTCTTCAGACGACCTGATCAAAAAGAGAAAGCTGCTCCATAGCCGGCTGCAGGGCGGGACGCTCTGCGGCAGTCAGAGCTTGCAGCAGACCTTCCGGCGTGAAGGAAAGCCGGACCGGCGCCTGCCCGGCGGCTGTCAGAAAATATTGCGCCCGTTTCATAACAACGCCCAGGCGGGGGAGGTCGGCACAGTGCAGCCGCGCAACGCGCCGGGCGGCAAGGATCCGCCGGGCGCTGATCACACCGATGCCCGGAATCCGCAGCAGTGCCTCATAGTCCGCGGTGTTGACCTCAAGCGGAAAAAAGTCCAGATGGGCAAGCGCCCAGCTGCACTTGGGATCGACTGCGAGATTAAAATCCGGCGTGCGTTCGTCCAGAAGCTCTTCCGCCCGGAAGCCATAAAAACGCAAAAGCCAGTCTGCCTGATACAGGCGATGCTCCCGCAGCAGAGGCGGCTTGACCGAGCGGGCGGGCAGCAAGGCACTTTCAACCACTGGAACATAGGCGGAATAGAACACCCGTTTGAGTTTGTAATGATCGTACAGCCCCTGACTCAGGCGCAGGATCTTTAAGTCATGGTCCTGCGTGGCGCCTACGATCAGTTGGGTGCTTTGCCCGGCCGGGGCGAATTTGGGCGTGTGGCGGTACTTGGTCAGCGCCTCGCGGTTTTCGGTCCGCAGCTGCCGGATCTGCCCCATGGGTTTCAAAATGGCCTGCTTGCTTTTGTCCGGCGCCAGCAGGCGCAGCCCGGCTTCCGATGGCAGCTCGATATTAACGGAGAGGCGGTCCGCCAGAAGGCCCAGACGCTCGACCAGCTCCGGCACCGCACCCGGAATGGTCTTGGCGTGAATGTATCCGTTGAACCGGTATTCTTCCCGCAGGATCCGCAGCGCCTCGATCATCAGTTCCATGGTATAGTCGGGGCTGCGTACAACGCCGGACGAGAGAAAAAGCCCCTCAATGTAATTCCGCCGGTAAAAACCAATGGTCAGCTCGGCCAACTCCCGGGGGGAGAAGGAGGCGCGGGGCGTGTCGTTTCCGCAGCGATTGATGCAATAGCTGCAATGATAGATGCAGCGGTTGGTCAGCAGAACCTTCAGAAGCGTTACGCAGCGCCCATCTGCGGAAAAGCTGTGGCAGCAGCCGGCGAAAGAGGAGCTGGTGGAGCCGATATAGCCCTTTCGAAAGCCGCGCCGGCTGCCGCTGGATGTACAGGCGGCATCGTATTTGGCCGCATCGGCCAGAATGGTCAGCTTTTCAAGAAGTTCCACGGCACTCAGGTGCGGGCGCTGACCCGGCGGCGCCGGGGCGGCTCCGGACGCTCAATGGCATCAATGATGCGGAACAGCTGCGTGGTCAGGAAGACGATCCCCACGAGAATAAAGAAAAAGGTCCAACCGGTCATAGTCATTCGTGATCCCTCCAAGAATCGAATTTTTGTTCTACTGACACTATAACTCGAACAAAGGTTCTTGTCAAGAAAAAACTCGAACAAAAGTGCTAATTTTGATTGGAAAGAGGCAGGAACGGCAAAAGCGGAATAATTTCAAAAAAATCGGGAAGTCTGTGAAAAAGGCGGAAACTTTTTCCGCCGCGGTACCGTCTAAAAAAATACAAATCTGAAATTCCAACGAAACGGATCGAAAAGGAGAAGAACCATGAAACGTATGTGGCTTGTGCCGGCGCTGGCATTGCTTCTTGTGATGCTTGCCGGCTGCGGAAAATCAGCGGGGCAGACGGAGGATACCGTGGACCTGAATGCCTTTTTTGACAGCCTGTCCAAAGAATATGACTGGGGCAACGGCTATATGGAAGCGATCCCGGATGATCTGCTGGATGATTATTATCCGGGGCTGAGCGATTATACGTTTCAGCAGAAGGTGATCCGGGCGCCGGCCATGTCCGCGGTGGTCAATGAGGTGGCGCTGGTGGAGTGTGAAAGCGATACGGATGCAGAGGCGGTGCAGAAGCTGCTGCAGAAGCGGGCGGACGATCAGGCCGCCGGCGGAGCCTGGTATCCGGAATCCATGGATGCCTGGGGTGAGGCGGAGGTGATCCGACACGGCTCTTACGTGGCGCTGATCGCCTGTGCCGAGCATCAGAGCGAGATTTCGGACAAGTTTAACGCACTGTTCGAGACGCAGAACTAAAATCGAAAGGGCTCACCATGGCGGCTGCCGTGGTGGGCTCTTTCAAGGACTGATCAGAGAGGGGAATGCCGGGTGCTTTTCAGCAGCCTGACTTTTTTGTTTTTATATCTGCTGCTGGTTCTGATGGTTTATTTTGCCGTCCCGTTCCGATGGAAGAATGTGGTTCTTCTGACGGCCAGCATGCTTTTTTACGGCTGGGGAGAGCCGGTCTACATTACCATTATGATCCTGTCGACACTGATCGACTATACCCACGGTATGCTGGTGGAAAAATACCGGGCGGACCGGAAGAAAGCGCGCCGCTTTATGATCCAGTCCGTGATCTTCAATCTGATCCTGCTGGGGTTTTTTAAATACTGGGACTTTTTTGCGGTGAATCTTTCCCTGATCCCGGGGATCACGATCCCGCAGCTGCATATTCCGCTGCCCATCGGCATTTCCTTTTTTACGTTTCAAACCATGAGCTATACCATCGACGTTTACCGCGGGGATGCGCCGGTGCAGCGGAACCTTTTGACCTTTGGAACGTTTGTGACGATGTTTCCGCAGCTGATTGCCGGCCCCATCGTCAAATATAAGACCGTCGCGCAGGAGCTCAACAGCCGGGAGCATACCGCCCGGCGCTTTGCGGCGGGGGCGTGCCGCTTCTGTGTGGGACTTGCCAAGAAGGTCCTGCTGGCGAATTCCATCGGAACGCTGTGGGAGACGTCTTTGGCGGCGCAGGCGGCCGGAGAGCTGACCGTGCTGGGCGGCTGGCTGGGTCTGCTGGCGTATTCCTTCCAGATCTACTTCGACTTCTCCGGCTATTCGGACATGGCCATCGGCCTGGGGGCGATGTTCGGCTTTACCTTTGACGAGAACTTCCACTATCCGTATGAGGCGGCGTCGGTGTCCGATTTTTGGCGCCGCTGGCACATTTCGCTGACCTCCTGGTTCCGGGAATATCTGTACATTCCCCTGGGAGGAAACCGGGGCGGCCTTTCTAAGAAGCTGCGCAACATTCTGATCGTCTGGTTCTGCACGGGATTCTGGCACGGAGCCAGCTGGAACTATATCCTCTGGGGGCTGTACTTTGCCTTCTGGCTGATCCTGGAAAAGTATGTGCTGCATGGGCTTTTTGCACGGATGCCGGTGGTTCTGCGGCATATATACACCTTGGCCGTGGTCGTGACGGGCTGGGGCCTGTTCGCCATTGAGGACCTGCATCAGTGCGCAGGCTATTTGAAGGTCTGCTTCGGCGGCGGCCCGGGTTGGAGCAGCACGAATTTCTTCGACCTGCGCAGCTATGCGCTGACCCTTGCGGTGCTGACGCTGGCCTCTACCGAATGGGGCTGCCGCGTCTGGAAAAAGCTGCCCCAGTGGGGACAGCGCGTGGCCGCTCCGCTTTTGATGCTGGCTTCGCTGCTGCTCTGCACGGCATATCTGGTGGACGGAAGCTATAATCCGTTTTTGTATTTTCGGTTTTGAAAGGGAGGCGGAGCATGAAAGAGAAAACATACGACCGCCTGCTCAGCGGGCTGTTCTGCCTGTTTCTGGGGGGGATTATGGTCTGGCAGCTGCTGCTTCCGGACCGGGCGCGCTCGGACGTGGAAAACCGTACGCTCCAGCAGCTTCCCGCCTTTTCCTGGGGCGCCGTTTTGGACGGGAGCTTTATGGAGGAGGTCGAACGCTATATCGCCGACCAGTTCCCGGCCCGGGACGAGTGGACCGGGGCAAAGGCCCGTGTTGAATGGCTGATCGGCAAACGGGAGTTCAACGGCGTATATCTGGGAAAGGACGAGACGCTTCTTTCCCATGTCAAGGAACCGGAGGGAGACCTGGCGGAGAAAAATCTGGGCTATATCCAGTCGCTGGCGGAACGGACGCAGGCCCGGGTGGTTCTGGGGCTGATCCCGTCTGCGGCGGAGATCTGGAAGGACCGGCTGCCAAAGGATGCCGGAAACTGGGATCAGGCCGCCTGGATCCGGGAGGCGGGGGAGAAGACAGGCCTTTTGCAGGCGGATCTCTTGGGAATCCTGCAGGAGCATGCGGACGAACCGGTGTTTTACCGGTCGGATCACCATTGGACGACCCTGGGGGCCTACTATGGCTATATGGCCATTCTGGAGGCGCTGGGACGCGGGGACGAAGTGCCGCCGCAGGAGTCTTTCACGCCGGAGACAGTCAGCACCGGATTCAACGGAACGCTGTATTCCACTTCGGGGATTCATTGGCTGACACCGGATTCCATCGAATACTGGGTGGATGGATCCGGACTGGAGGTTACCTCCTGGCGCAGCGGTCAGCCGGAGGAGGCGGCCCTGTATGAGCGCTCGTATCTCACGAAGAAGGATCAGTACGCTTCTTTTTTGGGCGGGAACCAGCCGCTGTGCGTGATCCGGAACCCGGCCGCCTCCAGTGACCAGAAGATCCTCTTGATCCGGGACTCCTATGCCGATGCGCTGGCGCCGTTTCTGGCACAGAGCTTTTCGGAGGTGCATCTGATGGACCTGCGCTATTACAAGCTCTCCGCGGCGGATTATGCCCGGGAACAGGGCATTGATACTATCGTGGTGCTTTACAGCGTGCCCAATCTGATCGAAGACCGGAATCTGGTGTTTTTAAAGCGCTGAGGCCGGCGCCGTCTTTGCTGAAACAGAAAGCCGCCCCTTCGGTATATACCGAAGGGGCGGCTTTTGCCGGCTTCCGGAGGGAAAAGAGGAGCCCTGCGCCGATTGATCGGTGCGGGGCTCCTGCTTACGGTAGCGGGGAAGGCGCTCAGTCGGTCAGATCCAGCAGCCGTGCATAGGCAGCCTGACCGTTGGCATCCAGGGCGTGGGAGTTCCAGCGCAGCTTCTGCAGCCCGTCGGTCAGGTACTCTTCCTCGTCCGAGACGCCCTGCGCATAAGTCACCATGGCTTCCAGGGCGGACTGCTGCTCTTGGGCATCGTAGGTGCCGATCCGGTTTAAAAACTGATAGGGGTTCATGTAAAAGCTGAGGAGTGAATCCGAAACCGGCAGCCAGGAGGGGAGCGCCGGAGTCGCGGCCAGCGTCAGATGCCAGAGACCGAATTTAAACGCATCCGAGTTGGGCGAGGCATAGGGGTCGAGCAGAGAGGCTCCGTCCTCGTAAAGGGTCCAGCCGCCGTCCTTGGAAACGAATACCAGATAGCTACTGTCGCCCAGACCGCCGGCCCAGCCATCTTCATCGATGTACATGCCTCCGGCCTGGCAGACCCGCTCCGGAATGGGGGTGTGCAGCTCATAGCCAAAGCTGTAGAGCCGCAGCCCAAGGGCTTCGTACTGGGCGGGAAGCTCCGCCTTGGAAAGGCCTGTGATGCGCCAGTCATCCCATTGGGCGGTCTGATCAATGGCGGTCAGATCTTTGTTCCAGGCCATGGGCTGTTTCTGATAGTCGGCAAGCGCATCCAGAACCCGGGCCCGGGTGGCTGCCAGCACATCGGCCGGGGCGTAGATCCCGTCTGCCACATGGTCGGTATAGGAGTTGTCCTCCTTGTAGAACAACAGATTTTCTCCGTCAAAGTAAAGCGTGCGGAAAGCGGAGAGAAGGCCGGCCTGATCGCTGTGTTCCTCGCTGCTGTCCTCCAGGAACGACCAGAAGTGCAGGCAGCGGTAATAGGGATCCCAGCTGCTGGCGTCTGTGCCGCCGTAGGTTTCGGTATAGCCCATCTGGGGCCAGGCACTGCGAAGAAGCTCCAGCGCGTTGACCTGATAGGGCTTGCCATCCCGCTCAAAGAAGATCTGGCCGCTGCTCGATACCAGCTCCGACTTGCCGTCGCCGTCGAGATCCATGGAGGATGCGTCGCGGATGGTGTGCGCCAGAAGATAGGGGGTGCCGGAATCGTCCAGATAATAGTAGTTGCAGATGCGGTCGATCGAGCCGCCCGTCTCCGGACTGCCGGAGGTATAATCCCTGTAGCAGACGGAGAAGCCGGAGTGGCCCAGCAGGTCCGAGAAGAACCAGATCTGAACGTCCGAAGTGGATACGGCCCAGCCATCGTACTCCGGGATCTGAAGGAAGCAGTCGGCTTCCCAGGTCAGCATGCCGTCGGGACCGGCCGCTTCGTCGGTGATGACGGCCACATAGATGTTTCCGTCGGTGGAGCGGTACGGCCGGATGGAGAAGCTTTCCGCGCCGGAATCCGAGTCGATCGACCAGCCGCCGCCGCGTTCGGCGCAGTCACCGGAGTGATGGGTCAGCGCGGCCGGCTCCGGATCCAGCGGCGTAAGGCCGCTGAGCGGGATGGTCTTCCAGGGGTCGTTGGCCGGATAGACGGTGGGGGTGGAGGTCACGTCGGAAAGCAGATGCGAAAGGAAATGATAGCTGCCGTTCGTCTGCTGCTCCAGTGTGACGCAGGCCGTGCTGTTTCCGCCAAAGTAAAAGTCCTTGTAATAAAGCCGGATCTGGTTTCCGCTCCGTTCCCCGCCGAAGAACTGGAGGTCCGTGCGGTAATTGGTGTCGCCGTGGGAGTGGTAATAGGCCCGGTACTCCGGCAGGTAGGTGAAGTGATCCATGTCCAGCTGCTGCGTTTCGTCCAGGGTCAGCCCCAGGTTTTCCATCAGCAGGGCGTTGATGCTGCTGATACTCATCTTGTCCGTGGGGC
>CAKTHE010000022.1 GCA_934563745.1 uncultured Dysosmobacter sp.
TCATCCCGCCCAAGGAGATCCAGAACGCCATGGAGAAGCAGATGAAGGCCGAGCGGGAGCGCCGGGAATCCATCCTTCAGGCCGAGGGCCAGAAGCAGAGCCAGATTCTGGTGGCTGAGGGTGAGAAGCAGTCCGCCATTTTGCGGGCCGATGCCGCCAAGCAGGCCAAGATCATGGAGGCTGAGGCGGAGAAGACCGCGAAGATCCTGGCGGCCGAGGCGGAGAGCGAAGCGATCATGAAGGTCCAGCAGGCCACGGCCGATGCGCTGAAGCTTCTGAACGAAGCGGCGCCCAACGATCAGGTCGTAAAGCTCAAGGCGCTGGAGACCATGGCCAAGGTGGCGGACGGCAAGGCCACGAAGATCATTATCCCCAGCGAGCTGCAGGGTTTGGCCGGCCTGGCGGCCGGCGCCAAGGCGGCGTTTGCGTCGGATCCGGAGGAGACGGTGCAGTAAAGGCGCGTCCGCAGCGCCGGAAAGGAAGATTCCATGCAATTCCGCGAAGTGCAAAACCGGGATGAGGCGCTGATGCAGGCGCTTTTGAGAATCTGGGAAGACTCGGCCCGGGCAACGCACCGCTTTCTTTCGAATGTGGAGGTGGAGCGGATCAAAGCCTACGTTCCCCAGACGCTGCAGGGTGTTTCCCATCTGATCGTTGCAGAGGACCGTTCCGGTGTGTCGGCGGCGTTTATGGGGACCGAAGGAGAGCGGCTGGAAATGCTGTTTCTTGCGCCGGCGGAACGGGGAAAGGGCCTGGGAAAGCAGTGGGATCCGGAATTACGGGATCCGGGAGGTCACGGTAAACGAGCAGAACCCCCAGGCCGTCGGGTTTTACGAGCACATAGGCTTTAGGACCTATCAGCGTACGGATCAGGACGAGGAGGGCGGACCCTATCCGCTTTTGTATATGAGACTGGGATCCTGACGCTGCCGGCCGCGCAGACCCGGCCGGATCGGAATGCGAAAGAGCCCCGCCCAGGGCGGGGCTCTTTTTTTGAAGCAGCGTTTCTGCGGCCGCGGGGTATGAAAAAAGGCGGGGGCTTTCTTCTGAAAGCCCCCGCTTTTATGGTTCGGAAGAGCGGACCGGATCACAGCCGGGTCACAACGGGGATGACCATGGGGCTGCGCTTGGTGCTTTTGAAAAGGTAGTTGCTGACGGCGGACTTGACCGCGCCTCGCAGCTCGCCGTCATCCCGGCTGCGCTTGTGGGAGACGCCATCGGCCGCGTCGGCGGCCACGCTCTGCAGCTCCTTCATCAGGTCGCCGGACTCCTTGACGTAGATGAAGCCGCGGGTAATGATCTCCGGCGGGGAGATCAGCTGCCCGTCGTGGGAAGAGATGGGCAGCACCACGACCACCATGCCGTCCTCGGCCAGGCGCTTCCGGTCCCGCATGACCACGGCGCCCACGTCGCCCACGCCGGAACCGTCCACATAGACCTCGCCGGCCGGGACCGAACCGCCCAGCTTCATGGTTTTGCCGGTGATTTCGATTACGCTGCCGTTTTCCGCGACGGCGATGTGGTTGCGCTCCATGCCCATCTGCTGGGCCAGCCGGGTGTGGATCTGAAGCATCCGCTGCTCGCCGTGGACGGGGATAAAGAAGCGGGGCTTGGTCAGGGCGTGGATGATCTTCAGTTCTTCCTGGCAGGCGTGGCCGGAGACATGCAGCATGTCGGCCTTGTCGTACACCACGGTGACGCCCTTGCGGAACAGCTCGTTGATGACCCGCCCCACCGTGACCTCATTTCCGGGGATGGCGGAGGCGGAGATGATGACCTTGTCGCCGGCACCCAGCTCTACCTGCTTGTGGGTGGAGAAGGCCATGCGGTACAGGGCGCTCATTTCCTCGCCCTGGGAGCCGGTGGTGACGATGACCTGCTTGTTTTTGGGCAGGCCCTTGATCTTGTTGATGTCCATCAGGGTGTTTTTGGGGACCTTCATATAGCCCAGCTCCGTGGACACCTTCATCATGTTTTCCATGGACCGGCCGGTGACGGCCACCTTCCGCCCGCACTGAGCGGCGGCGTCCAGCACCTGCTGGATCCGGTGCACATTGGATGCGAAGGTGGTGACGATGATCCGGTCGTCGCAGTTCTGGAACTGACGGGTGAACGTGGCGCCCACGGTTTTTTCCGAGGGGGTGAAGCCGGGCCGCTCCACATTGGTGGAATCGGCCAGCAGGGCCAGTACACCCTCCTTGCCCAGTTCGCCGAAGCGGGCCAGATCGATCACATCGCCGTCAATGGGGGTGGAATCGATCTTGAAGTCGCCGGTGTGGACCACGGTGCCCATGCGGGTGTGGATCGCAAAGGCCACCGAGTCGGCGATGGAGTGATTCACGTGGATGAATTCCACGTTGAATTTGCCGGCCCGGACCGTTTCGCCCGCTTCCACGGTGATGAGCTTGGTGCTTTTGGTCAGACCGTGCTCTTCCAGCTTCAGCCGGATGAGCCCGGCAGTCAGACGGGTGCAGTAGATCGGCATATTCACCTGCTTGAGCACATAGGGAATGGCGCCGATGTGGTCCTCGTGGCCGTGGGTGATGAACAGACCCCGGATCCGGCTGCGGTTTTTGATCAGATAGGACACATCCGGGATCACCAGGTCGATGCCGTACATGTCGTCGCCGGGGAAAGCCATGCCGCAGTCCACGACGATGATCTCACCGCCGTATTCGTAGACGGTCATGTTTTTGCCGATCTCGTCCAGACCGCCCAGAGGGATGATCTTCAATTTTTCTGCCATAAAATACGATACTCCTTTATTCGTTTCAAACGTACGTATTTCACAGGCTCCATGGGTATAACAGGACAGACGCGGCCATCAGGACGCGCCAAAGCAAGACGCACCGCCCAGCTGCCCGGCCCCGTTACGCCGGCAGAAAAGCGGACTGCGTCATCAGCCCGAACCTGTGAAATTGTGTTTATTAAACCGGAAGAAGTGGAATGCTCCCGGTGAAATACAAAGCAGAGGCGGCGCCGGCAAAAAGCTGCCCGGGCACCGTTTGGATAACTCAGTATACCACAAGGACCCGCCTTTGTATACACTTTTTGAAAAATTTGGGCAATGCGCGGCTGCACGGATCCGCCGCGGCCCGATTTTTCCGTGTTTTCCGGGGCGTTCCGGACCGGGGAACCCTTGCGCGGGTCAAGAAAAGCTGGTATACTGTTAGTCCTGATCGTATGCTGTCTGTGCCGACCGCGCAGAAGACCGGCATCGGCCTGCGGGCTGCCGGAATAAGGAGTGGAAACGATGAACAAAAAGCTTTCGCGGCTGCTGGAGCCGAATCTGAAGCTGTATTTTGTCTGCATGGTGATCTTCTGCCTGGCGGCGATCCCCGTGAAGCCGCTGCTGGCGGCGGCGGAGGCCTGCGTCACGGCGGCGCTGTATTACTATTTTACCAACAGCAGCAAGAAGCGGCGGCAGGGGATCATTCAGTACATCGACAATCTGACCGGAAGTGTGGATTCGGCCAGCAAGTCCACGCTGATCAATTCGCCGCTGCCGATTATGGTGTTCCGCCCGGACACCGGGGAGATCATCTGGAGCAACGAAAACTTCCTGCAGCTGGCCGGCGTCCGGGAGCATCTTTTTGAGATGAAGGTGGAGGATGCGGTGCCGCTGTTTTCTGCCCAGTGGCTGCTGGAGGGGAAGCAGCTGTGCCCCGACCGGGTGCGCATGAACAACCGGCAGTTCCGGGTATACGGCAGCCTGGTGCGGGCCAAGGGCAAGGGGACGGAGCAGAACCTGGTGGCGACCACCTACTGGGTGGATACGACGGAGGGGGATGCCCTGAAGGAGCGCTATCTTGCCAGCCGGCCGGTCATCGCCATTTTGCAGGTGGATAACTACGAGGAGCTGATGAAGGCCTGCGCAGACACGCAGCGCAGCGCGCTGCTGGCGCAGATCGATGAGAAGCTGAATCTCTGGGCGGAGGGCTGCGGCCTGCTTTTAAAAACGGACCGGGATCATTATCTGTTCCTGTTTGAAGAGCAGTATTACGACCATTTTGTCAAGGATCGCTTCTCCATTCTGGACAGCATCCGGGATATCAAGGCGGCCGAGAGCCTGCATCCCACGCTGTCCATCGGCGTGGGCAAGGACGGCGAGGGCCTGACCGAGCTTTACAAAAACGCGAATCTTTCGCTGGAGATGGCCCTGTCCCGGGGCGGCGATCAGGCGGTGGTGCGCAATCGGCTGGACTTTGAGTTTTACGGCGGCCGGGCCAAGACCACGGAAAAGCGGACCAAGGTCAAATCCCGGGTCATGGCCAATGCCCTGGGCGAGCTGATGGAGGATGCCGATCAGATCTACATCATGGGCCACAGCTACGCGGACTTTGACTGCCTGGGCGCCGCGGCGGGCCTGTGCTGCATTGCCCGAAAGCGGGGCAAGCAGGCGAAGATCGTGCTGGATCTGGAGCACAATGCCGCCGGCGCCGTGGTGGAGCAGCTGCGCCGCCTGCCGGAGTATGAGCATACGTTCCTTTCCGGGAATGATGCGTTTTTGAAGGTGCAGCCCGGCGCTCTTCTGATCGTGGCGGATACGAACCGTCCGGACATGGTGGAGAGCCGGCAGCTGCTGGAGACCTGCAACCGCGTGGCGGTCATCGACCATCACCGCCGGGCGGCGGAGTATATTGAGAATGCGGCGCTGAATTTCCACGAACCGTATGCCTCTTCCGCGGCGGAGCTGGTGACGGAGCTGCTGCAGTATCTGGTGGAGCCGTCGGATCTGCTGCATGCGGAGGCGGAGGCGCTGCTGGCCGGCATCGTGCTGGATACGAAGCACTTTTCCATGCGGACCGGCGGCCGCACCTTTGAAGCTGCCGCCTTCCTGCGCCGGGCCGGCGCGGACACGGCGGAGGTGCAGCGTCTGTTTCAGGGCAACCTGGGTGATATGGTCACACGCTATGATATTATCCGGCAGGCCCGGGTGGTGCGGGAGGGCATTGCCCTGTCCGTGATCGGCCGGGATGGGATCGACCGGGTGGCAGCGGCCCAGGCGGCGGATGAACTGCTGACGCTGAAGGGGATCCAGGCCTCCTTTGTGGTGTACCGGACCGGACGGGATGTTATGATGTCTGCCCGCTCCCTGGGCGATATCAACGTTCAGGTGATCGTGGAAGCGCTGGGCGGCGGCGGAAACTCCACCACGGCCGGCGGTCGGGTGGAGGATGCGGACCCGGAGGATGTGGGCGCGCGGCTGGAGGCGGCCATTGAAGATTACTGCAGCCAGTGACGGCTTTGGAGCCGTCGATTTGAAACGAATTCTTTTTATTTCGAAACGATAAAGGAGCAAGAAGTACCATGAAAGTCATTTTACAGCAGGACGTGAAGGGCCAGGGCAAGAAGGGCCAGATGATCGAGGTTTCGGAGGGGTATGCACGGAACTATCTGCTGCCCCGGAAGCTGGCGGTGGCCGCAACGGCGGATGCCATCAACACCATGAATCTGAAGGAGAAGGCCCGCCGCGCGGAAGAGGCCCGTCAGCGGGCGGAGGCGCTGGAGACGGCGGAGAAGCTCAAGGGCTGCGTTGTGAAGCTGACGGCGAAGGCCGGGCAGGGCGGCCGTCTGTTCGGCGCCGTGACCACCAAGGAGATCGCCGAGGGCCTTTCCAAGCAGCATGGGCTGGAGATCGCCAAGCAGAAGCTGGTGCTGGAGGAGCCCATCAAGGCCTTCGGCAGCTATCAGATCAAAGCCAAGCTGGGCTTTGAGGTGGTCGCCACGGTGTACGTGGTGGTCAGCGAGGAATAAGCGCGCCCCGGGCCGGACCCGGGCAGCGGATACGATTCCCGCCGTTGCGGGCAGGAGGTGGCCACTGTGGCAAATGAAGAGCTGCTGGTGCGGCAGATGCCCCACTCGCTGGAAGGGGAGCAGGCGGTATTGGGGTCCATGCTGATCGATGCCGGGTGCATCAAGGAGGTCATGGACAAGCTGCGTCCGTCGGATTTTTACCTGCGGCAGAACCGGGAGATTTTTGAGACCATTTACTCCATGTTCACCTATGCCCGTCCGGTGGACGGGATCACGGTGGCGGAGGAGATGGTCAAGCGGGGCACTTACGAGGAGAATGTGACCCGGAACTATCTGGCCCAGCTGATGGAGGTCACGCCGACGTCCGCCAATGTGATGGAGTATGTGGCCATCGTGCGGGACAAGGCGCTGCTGCGGTCGGTGGCCCAGGCGGCGTCGGAGATCACGGCGCTGGTCCAGGAGGCCGGCGATGCCGGTGAGACGCTGGAAGCGGCCGAGCAGAAGATCTATGCCATTCGCCGGGGGCAGAGCGCGCAGGATATGGTTCCGGTTTCTGCGGTGCTGCCGGACGTGCTGGACCAGCTTTCCGCCCTCAGTGAAGACGGCGGCGGTCAACTGTCGGGCCTTTCCACCGGGCTGAGCGCGGTGGACGCCAAGATCTCCGGCCTGAACCGTTCGGACCTGGTGCTGCTGGCAGCGCGCCCCGGCATGGGCAAAACGTCCATGGCACTGAATATGGCGCTGAACGTGGCCAAAAGTTCCCGCAAGACCGTCGCCATTTTTTCGTTGGAAATGTCCAAGGAACAGTTGGTGACCCGGCTGCTTTCGGCAGAGGCGCTGGTGGAGAACACCCGCCTGAAAAACGGAAACCTGCGGGAGACGGACTGGGTCCGGATCGCAGATGCATCCACTGTGCTCAACCAGGTGGACATCCGCATTGACGATAACCCCATGCTCTCGGTGGCGGACATGAATGCCAAGTGCCGCCGGCTGGACGACCTGGGCCTGGTGGTCATCGACTATCTGCAGCTGATGACCTCGGCCGGCGGCCGGGGGTACTCCGGCGAGAACCGTCAGCAGGTGGTGTCGGATATTTCCCGTATGCTGAAGATTATGGCCAAGGAGCTGGACGTGCCGGTGGTCTGCCTGAGCCAGCTGTCCCGCGCCAATGAAAAGCGCGAGGATAAGCGCCCCATGCTGTCGGATCTGCGTGAATCCGGCGCCATTGAGCAGGACGCGGATATTGTGCTGTTCCTGTTCCGGGACGACTATTATAACGAAGATTCGGAGAAGCGGAACATTGCCGAGTGCATTGTTGCCAAAAACCGCCACGGCGAAACCGGCAAGGTGGAGCTGCGCTGGCTGCCGGAGTACACCAGCTTCGGCACGCTGGAAACGCGCTTTGACGATGATGAAGCCTGAACTGACCGGACCGAAAGCGCTGCTGCGGCAGCTGCCGCAGGGCAGCCGCTGCTTGTGCGCCGTTTCCGGCGGACTGGATTCCATGTGCCTGCTGCATCTGCTGGCGTTTTGGGGGCGGACGCAGGGGCTTTGGGTTGCTGCGGCGCATTTTCATCATGGGATCCGGGGCGCGGAGGCGGACCGGGACGAAGCATTCGTCCGGGAGACCTGCGCCCGCTGGGAGGTCCCCTTTGCGGCCGGCCGGGGCGACGTCCGGGCCGCGGCACAGCGGGAAGGACGTTCCCTGGAGGAGGCCGGACGCAATCTGCGCTATGCCTTCCTGGACCGGACGGCCGGAGAACTGGACTGCGCGGTGGTGCTGACGGCGCATCACGCCGACGATCAGGCGGAGACTGTGCTGTTCAACCTGATCCGGGGCAGCGGCGTCCGGGGCCTTACGGGGATGCCGGTTTCCCAGGGGCGCATGCTGCGCATTTTTTTGAAAACGCCTCGGGCGGAGCTGGCAGCCTATGCCGCCGCCCATGGGATCGCTTATGTGGAGGATTCCACAAACGCCGACGCCGCGGCGGCCTCCCGCAATTTCCTGCGGCTGCGGGTAATGCCGCTGCTGCGGGAGGTGAATGCCGCCGCTCCGGAGCATCTTGCCGCGGCGGCGGAGCGGCTGCGCCAGGTGGACGTCTGGATCGAGGAAGAAGCCGGACGCTGGGCAGGATCCGCGGTCCGCGAAGGGGACCGGATCACGCTGGCGGCGGCGCCGGACCGCTGGCAGGAAATTCCTCAGCCGGTGCGTCCCCGGCTGATCCTGCTGCTGCTGGAGCGGCTGGGTGCCGGGCGGAAGAATGTGGACGCCGCGCAGCTTGAGACGCTGGACGTCCTGGCCTGCCGGGGGCGCGGAAGCGTGGATTTCTCCGGTGGCTTTCGGGGCTGCTGCGGCGATGGCTGCGTGGTCCTGGAACGGGTCCAAAGGCCGGAGACCCGGGCGGAGCTGCCGCTGTCCGTGCCTGTGCGCTGGGGCGCTTATACGCTGACCCGCCTGGCCGGCGCGGCGGCGGAGGGGATTGCCCTGAAGGCCGGCGCAGAGGACCGGGTGGAGGTGGGCCCCTGCCCGCCGGGGGCACGGCTTTTTCTGCCGGAAGCCTCCGGCGCGCGCACCGTTAAGCGGCTGTGCCTGGACCGGCGGATTCCCCTGGAGCGCCGGACCGCCCTGCCGGCCCTTTATGTGAACGGCGTTTTGGCGGCCGTTTGGGAGCTTGGAACGGACCGCCGGTTCAGACCGGCGGAAAAAGAAGCGGACTGTTTGATCCAAATCATTCATAATAAAGAGGAGTAGAACAATGAAGACAGAGATGGAAAAGGATATCCTCAAGGTCCTGGTTACGGAAGAGGAGCTCAAAGCACGGGTGGCCGAGCTGGGTGCGGAGCTGTATGACCGCTTCGAGGGGAAAAACCCGCTGTTTTTGGGCGTACTGAAGGGCTCGTTCATTTTCATGGCGGATCTGGTCCGGGCGGCGCAGGTCAAAAGCGATGTGGAGTTCATTGCGGTTTCCTCCTATCAGAACGCGACGGTCTCGTCCGGCCGGGTACAGATCACCCACGATCTGCAGCAGGATATTACCGGCCGTCATGTGATCATTGTGGAGGATATTCTGGACTCCGGCAATACGCTGGCCTTTTTGAAGGACTATCTGATGACGAAGGGCGCGGCGGAGATCACCATCGTGACCCTGCTGGATAAGCCGTCCCGCCGGGTGAAGGCCATCACGCCGGATCTGGCCGGCTTTGTGGTGCCGGATGAGTTTGTGGTGGGCTATGGCCTGGATTACTGCCAGCAGTACCGCAATGTTCCGTATATCGGCGTTTTGAAGCCGGAGGTCTATTCGCACTAAGCGGCGGCTGCTTCCGCAGGCGGAGCGGCGCACAGACCTGCGGCCGGAAAGGAGACAAGAGCGTGCAAAAAGGAAAATGGTCCAATCTGAGCTTTGTATTGCTGCTGCTGGTGATCGCGGTGGGGGCATCCTACCTGTGGCGCAGCGGCGGCACGCAGGAAAAACTGGAGTATTCCCAGGTGCGCCAGCTCTTTGAGCAGGAGCAGGTGGAAAGCTTTCAGATTTCGGAGAACAGTCTGCTGACCCTGCATCTGCGCAAGGCCTACAAGGGCAGCGATACGGTCACATACCGGCTGTATGACTTTACGCTGTTTTACGACGATCTCAATGACCTGGTGCAGAGCCAGTATGCCAAGGGGATTCTGACGGGTTACGACTACCCGCCGGCCTCCACCTCCGGCTGGGTGCAGTCTCTGGTGCCTTATCTGCTGGGGACGCTGGCCTTAGGCGCGCTGATGTATTTTCTGATGCTGCGCGCCGGCGCCGGTGCGGCGGGAAACGGCGGGGACCGAATGGCCAAATTCGGAAACGCCCGGTTCCGCACCCTCAATGAGGAGGACCGGAGGATCCGGTTTCAGGACGTGGCCGGCGCTGATGAGGAGAAGGAAGAGCTTCGGGAGCTGGTGGACTTTCTGCAGCGTCCCCAGCGCTATCTGGACCTGGGGGCACGCATTCCCAAGGGCGTGCTGCTGGTGGGCCCGCCGGGCACCGGCAAGACGCTGCTGGCAAAGGCTGTGGCCGGCGAGGCCGGCGTCAGCTTTTTGTCCATCTCCGGGTCGGATTTTGTGGAGCTGTACGTGGGCATCGGCGCATCCCGGGTCCGGGACCTTTTTGAACAGGCCAAAAAGCAGGCGCCGGCCATCGTGTTCATTGACGAGATCGACGCGGTGGGCCGTCAGCGCGGAACGGGCCTGGGCGGCGGGCACGACGAACGGGAGCAGACCCTGAACCAGCTGCTGGTGGAGATGGATGGCTTTACCACCAACCAGGGCGTGATCGTGCTGGCAGCCACCAACCGGGCCGATGTGCTGGACCCGGCGCTGCTGCGTCCCGGCCGGTTTGACCGGCAGGTCTATGTGGGGCTTCCGGATATCCGCGGGCGGGAAGAGATCCTGAAGGTGCACACCCAGGATAAACCGCTTTCCCAGGATGTGGATCTCAAGGAGATCGCCCGGGGCACGCCGGGCTTCACCGGCGCGGACCTGGAGAACCTTGTAAACGAGGCGGCGCTGCTGGCGGCCCGGAAGGGCGCCGGTATGCTCAGTGCCCGGGATCTGAAGGAGGCGGAGCTGAAGGTCATTGCCGGACCGGAAAAGCGGAGCCGGGTGATTCCCCGGCACGAACAGGAGCTGACCGCTTACCACGAGGCCGGGCATGCCGTGGTGATGCACGCGCTGCCGGAGCATGATCCTGTGACGCAGATCACCATTGTGCCCCGGGGGCAGGCCGGCGGCATGACCATCTCCATGCCGGAGGAGGACCGCTCTTACCTCTCCAAGCGCTACATGGAGGATCAGATCACAGCTCTGCTGGGCGGCCGCGTGGCGGAAAAGCTGATGTTGGGCGACGTTTCCACCGGCGCATCCAACGATATTCAGCGGGCCAGCCAGATCGCGCATAAAATGGTGGCGGTTTACGGCATGAGCGAAAAGCTGGGGACGGTGTCCTTTGAAAGCGGACGGGACGAGGTGTTTATCGGACGCACCATGAGCCAGGGCCGCAGCTATTCCGAAGCGGTGGCTGCGGAGATCGACGAGGAGGTCAAGGCCCTGATGGGCCGGGCCTACGCCCGCTGCGAGGCGATCCTGAAGGAATACCGGGCGGAGCTGGAGACGGTGGCGCAGTACCTGCTGGAGCATGAGACGATGGACGCCCAGGCCTTTGCCCAGGTCTTTGAGCGGAAGACGGGTCCGGAGCCTTCCGCGGAGGCATGAGTCCCACCGGAATACAGGCACTTTGGGCGGAATTCCGGAAGATCCGGATGGAAAACGGACCGTACAAACAGGAAAACCACCGAAAAGTTTAAAGAAATTTAAAATTCTTTCAGCAAAATAACTAAAACAAATGTCCGCGCAGAAAAGACAATTGAAACGTTTTATTTTGAAACGAACCGGGGAATGTCCCTGGATCGCGGACGATTGAACGGTATACGCAGAAAGAAGCCCCGGCTTTGGGAAAAGCCGGCGGCTTCTTTTCTGTATAGAATTCACCTTGCAAACGGCCGAGCGTCCTCGTAAAATACTACTAATCTCGATAGTACGGAATCGAAGACCTGACATGCAGGTTGATCCTAACAAGGAGGAAGAAAGATGAAAAAGTTTTTGGCATTGGCAATGGCGGCTGTGATGGCCTGCGGTCTGCTCAGCGGCTGCGGCGACAGCGGCAATGGCGGCAACGCCGGCGCAGGCAGCGCGCAGAGCGGCGACAAGGTCGTGAAGATCGGCGTGTTTGAGCCGCAGTCCGGCGACAACGGTGCCGGCGGAAAGCAGGAGATCCTGGGCATGCAGTACGCCAACCAGGAGACGCCCACCGTGGAGATCGGCGGCGAGACCTATCAGGTGGAACTGGTCTATGCAGACAACCAGTCCTCCAACGATAAGGCGCCCTCCGCGGCACAGCAGTTGGTTTCTGCAGGTGTTTCCATCGTGCTGGGCTCCTACGGCTCCGGTGTTTCCATCGCCGCATCCGATACCTTCGGCGACGCCGGCGTGCCCGCGCTGGGCGTGACGTGCACCAACCCCAACGTCACCGCCGGCAACGACCACTATTTCCGCATTTGCTTCCTGGATCCCTTCCAGGGTACGGTCCTGGCCAACTATGCCAAAGACGCCCTCTCCGCCACCAAGGCGTATTGCCTGGCCAAGCAGGGCGATGACTATTCTGTGGGCCTGTGCAACTTCTTCATGAAGGCTTTCGGAGAAGAGAACTGCGTGTACGAGACCTTCCCGGAGGGCACTTCGGACTTCAGCTCTTACGTGACCAGCGCCAAGAGCCAGGGCTGCAACGTGTTCTATGCGCCGGTTTCCCTTGAAGCGGCCGCGCTGATCATCGACCAGGCGGCCACCCAGGATCTGGGCATGCCCATGCTGGCCAGCGACACCTGGGATTCCAACGTGGTTACGGCTGCCGCCAAGGGCAAGAATCTGGACATCAGCGTGACCACCTTCTATCAGGAGGGCGGCAACCCTGAATTCGACGAGGGCTTCAAGGCCTGGCTGAATTCCGACTCCACCGCCTTGGCCAACAACAACGGCAACGATATGATCGCCGCCGTGTCCGCCATGGGCTATGACGCCTATTATGTGGCTCTGGAAGCGGTGAAGGCCGCCGGGTCCACGGATCCCGCCGCCGTTCTGGCTGCACTGCCCACTGTGAAGTACACCGGCGTGACCGGCACCATCGAGTTTGACGAGATCGGCGACGCCAAGCGCGACACTGCCTTCGTCAAGCACTGCAACACGGAGACCGGTGACTGGGAGTTTGTGGCTGAGCAGGGCGTCAGCGACTAAACGATCCAAACAGGGAAAACCTGTACATATGCGGGCCGCTGGCGGGGGAATCTCCCGCCAGCAGCCTTGTCATCTGTGCGGATAGGAGCCTGCGGGCCGCCCCGAAAGGAAAGCTGTACCGTCTGAGCGCAGCTTGCTTTCGGGACTGCCCGAACAGCCGGCCCCCTGCCGCGTCCATTATAAAAAAAGGGAGGAGCCCCGATGGGTGTTATGAATACGGTCCTGCCATACCTGCTCTCCGGAATTTCGGTGGGGGGTCAGTATGCGCTGATCGCCATCGGCTATACCATGGTGTATGGCATTTTGCGCCTGATCAACTTTGCGCACGGCGACGTCTTTATGGTCGCCGGACTGATGATGGTGTATCTGTCCGCGTCTATGCCGCTGTATGCGGCCATTCCGCTGATGGTGGTGCTGACGGTGCTGCTGGGTTTTGTAATTGAGCGGGTGGCCTATAAGCCGCTGCGCACGGCGCCGCGTATGTCTGTTATGATCTCCGCCATCGGCATGAGTTATTTGCTGCAGAACCTAGCGCTGTACATTACCGGCGGCCTGAACAAGAATTATCCGACGCTGCCCTGGATCTCGGATCAGATCACGGTGCTGGGAGCGACCACCAAGCGCGTGACGGTGATCACGCCGTTTTTGACGCTGGTGCTGGTGATCCTGCTGGTGTGGCTGATCAACCATACCAAGATCGGTATGGCCATGCGGGCGGTGTCCCGGGACTTTGAGACGGCCCAGCTGATGGGCATTCGCATCAACAGCGTGATCTCCGTCACGTTTGTGATCGGCTCTTTTTTAGCGGCGATCGGCTCGATGCTGTACTTTTCCAATTACCCGGGCGTGGTGCCCACGTCCGGCGCCATGCCCGGCCTGAAGGCGTTTGTGGCGGCGGTCTTCGGCGGCATCGGCTCTGTGCCGGGCGCCGTGGTGGGTGCGTTTATCATCGGTATTTGCGAGTCCGTGATCAAGGGCCTGGATACGATTCTGAAGGCGGCCGGGCTGATCAGCGCTCCGCTGGAGCTTTCCACCTTCTCCGACGCGTTTACCTTTGTACTGCTGATCGTGATTCTGGTCTTCAAGCCCACGGGCCTGTTTGGCGAGAAGACCACGGATAAGGTGTAAGGGAGGAGGAAGCGAGCTATGATTGAAAAACGCAGTCAGAAAACGGGAGTGAAGTCCCTGGCGGCTGTGGTGGTGATGCTGGCGGTGGTTCTGGTTCTGGACCAGGTCATCAAGCCGACGGACAACCTCTCCATGCTGCTGAAGGTGCTGCAAAAAGGCGCGGTCTATACGCTGGCCGCCGTTTCCATGAACCTGCTCAACGGCTTTACGGGCCTGTTCTCCCTGGGGCATGCGGGCTTCATGCTGATCGGCGCCTATACCTATGCGATTCTGACCCTGCCCTCCTCGGTGCGGGATACTATTTATCAGTATTATGACGCGGCCATCCGCTTCTCCTTTCCGGAGGCGCTGAGCAATGCCATCGGCCCGGTGGGCACGGTGCTGGGCGTGATCATTGCGGTGGTGCTGGCGGGCCTGCTGGCAGCCGGCGTTGCCTTTTTGATTGGCCTTCCGGTCCTGCGGCTGAAGTCGGATTATCTGGCCATTGCCACGCTGGGCTTTGCCGAGGTGATCCGCGCCGTCTTCCAGTGGGGAAAGCTGGGCCCGGTGACGAACGGCTCCAACCCCATCAAAAGCTTTGTCCGCATCAATGCGTTTAAAATCAATGTGGGCGGCACGACGCTGTCACTGTCCACATTTGTGCCGGTCCTGATTTCCGTGATCTGCATCGCGGCCATCGTGCTGCTGGTAAATTCCTCTTACGGCCGCGCTTTCAAGGCGATCCGGGACGATGAGGTGGCGGCAGAGGCCATGGGCATCAACCTGGCCCGGCACAAGCGGATGTCGTTTTGCGTCAGCTCGTTTTTTGCCGGCGTCTCCGGCGCAAGCCTTGCCATGGTGCTGGGCATTGCGCAGGCCAGCAACTTCAAGTCGGCCATGACGTACGAGATCCTTCTGATGGTGGTGCTGGGCGGCATCGGCTCCATCTCCGGCAGCTGCATCGGCGCGATGCTGTTCATCGCGGCGTCCGAGTGGTGGCTGCGCGGGCTGGACTCCGGCAAGTTCCTGGGTATCTCCGCGCCCGGCATTTTCCGAAACGGCTTCCGTCTGGTGGTGTTTTCCATCATCATCATGGTGGTGGTTCTGTTCTTCCGCAAGGGCATTATGGGCGACCGGGAATTGACGGACCTCTTTAAAAAGCGGTCGAAGAAACAGCCGGCCGGGAAGGAGGCTGCGCAATGAGCGAGAATGTGCTTCACCTTGAAAACGTGACGATGCAGTTCGGCGGCGTGGTGGCCGTGAACGATTTGTCCCTGGATGTCAACAAAGGGGAGATCGTGGCCCTGATCGGGCCCAACGGTGCCGGAAAGACCACGGCTTTTAACTGCATCACCGGCGTGTATGAGCCTACAAACGGAAAAATCGACTTTATGGGCAAGCCCATGGTGGAAAACCATCCCCAGGGGAAGATGCGCAAGCTGTACGCCGGGGAACATGCCGGGCTTTATACCCAGACCCTCAGCCCCACGCCGGATAAGATCACCCAGATGGGGATTGCCCGCACGTTTCAGAATATCCGCCTTTGGAAAACGCAGACGGTATTTGATAATATCCTGATCGCGACCCACTGCCGGATCCACAGCAATATGTTTTCCGCCGCGCTGCGGATGAACCGCAGGGAGGAGGCTGCCAACCGGGAAGAGGTAGCGCAGCTGCTGGAGATCGTGGGCCTGCAGGACGAGGCGGGGGAGCTGGCAACGTCCCTGCCCTATGGCAAGCAGCGCCGGCTGGAAATTGCCCGGGCCCTGGCCACCAAGCCCCAGCTGCTGCTGCTGGATGAGCCGGCGGCCGGCATGAACCCGCAGGAGACGGACGAGCTGACGGCCTTCATCGGGGAGATCCGCAGCAAATTCCAGCTGTCGATCCTGCTGATTGAGCACCATATGAACCTGGTCATGGGGATCTCGGAGCGGATCTATGTGCTGGACTTCGGCAAGCTGATCGCCCAGGGCAGCCCGCAGGAGATTCAGAATAATCCGCGCGTGATCGACGCATATCTGGGGGTGGCGGAAGATGCTTAAAATTGAAGATCTGCATGTAAGCTACGGCGGAATCCGCGCCTTGCGGGGGATCTCGCTGGAAGTCCCGGATGGGAAGATCGTGACGCTGATCGGCGCCAACGGCGCCGGCAAATCCACCACGCTGCGGACCATTACGGGCCTGGTCAAGGCGGAGCGCGGCTCGATCAAATGGAATGACAAGGAGCTGCTGGGCCTGCCCATCGACCAGATCGTCAGCGCGGGGATCGCCATGTCGCCGGAGGGGCGACGGGTATTCGCGGACCTGACGGTTGTGGAGAATTTGAAAATCGGCGCCTATCTGCGAAAGGACAAGGCGGGGATCGAACAGGACCTCAAGTGGGTGTATGAGCTGTTTCCCCGGCTGGAAGAGCGCAGCTGGCAGGCTGCCGGGACCCTGTCCGGCGGCGAGCAGCAGATGCTGGCCGTGGGCCGGGCGCTGATGTCCCGCCCGAAGCTGTTGCTGCTGGACGAGCCCTCTCTGGGTCTGGCGCCCCTGGTGGTACAGGATATTTTCTCCATCATCCGGGAGATCAACCGCCAGGGCGTGACCGTGCTGCTGATCGAGCAGAACGCAAACATGGCGCTGAAGATCGCGGACCTTGCCTATGTGCTGGAGACCGGCAACATCACCATGTCCGGAACCGGAGCGGAGCTTTTGGTCAACGAGAAGGTCCGGGAGGCCTATCTGGGAAAACAGAAGGACTGACCGGCACCTGGTCACAGATGCATACGCTGGAAAAATCCCGTGAAGAATTTTCTTCACGGGATTTTTGCATTTTGCGTCCGGAACGCGCATAGCCCGGGGACTCCAGGCAAATCCTAGCGCTATGACCCGACAACATGGGCGCCTGTGCGCCCGGGGAGAAAGGAGTTGATCCCATTTGGAAACCGGGATCCATAATACCTCAGAGATCGGCCGTCTGCGGAAGGTGCTGCTTCACCGCCCGGGCCGGGAGCTGGAAAATCTGATGCCGGAGTATCTGGAGCGCCTGCTCTTTGACGACATTCCCTTTCTGGAGGAGGCGCAGCGGGAGCACGACGCATTTGCCGAATGCCTGCGCAAGGCCGGCGTGGAGGTGGTTTATCTTGCGGATCTGACCGCGGAGAGCCTGGTCACGCCGGAGGTGCGGCAGGCCCTGATCGACACGTTTTTGGACGAGGCGGATCTGCCGGACCGGCGGACCCGGGAGGCGTTGGAGCGCTGCTTTGAGGACCTGGATAATCACAGCCTGGTGGAGACGATGATGGCCGGCGTCCGAAAAAGTGAGCTGCAGCACGGCGCCCGGCTGGGCGATTTTGTTTCGGCCGCAGGGGAGGGATACCCCTTTGCGGCGGATCCCATGCCCAACCTGTATTTCACCCGGGACCCCTTCGCCACCATCGGCACCGGCGTGTCGCTGCACCGGATGCATACGGCGACCCGCAACCGGGAGACGCTGTTCGGAAAATTCATTTTCCAGTATCATCCCCTCTATAAAAATGCGCCCCGCTGGTACGACCGGGGGCAGACCTCCTCTCTGGAGGGCGGCGACATTCTTGTGCTTTCGCCCCAGGTGCTGGCGGTTGGGATTTCGGAGCGCACCCGGGAGGATTCCATTGACCAGCTGGCCCAGGCGGTGCTCAGCCAAAGCAAAACCTTCCGGAAGGTGCTGGCGTTCAACATTCCCAAAAGCCGCTCGTTCATGCATCTGGACACCGTGTTCACCATGGTGGACCGGGACAAATTCACCGTGCATCCCAACATCCTGCAGCAGCTGACCGTATTTGTCATGGAGCTGGGGGAGGACGGTGCCATGCGGATCCGGCAGGAGGACGGCCGGCTGGAGGATATCCTCAAAGAGCATCTGGGCCTTGCGCAGGTGACGCTTATCCCCTGCGGCCAGGGCAGCGAGATCGACGCCGCCCGGGAGCAGTGGAGCGACGGCAGCAATACCCTGGCCATTGCGCCTGGAGAAGTGGTGGTCTATTCCCGGAACTACGTGACCAACCGCTCTTTGGAGGAGGCGGGGATCCGCCTGCATGTGATCCCCAGCGCAGAGCTGTCCCGGGGACGGGGCGGCCCGCGCTGCATGTCCATGCCGCTGATCCGCGACGATCCCTGAGATACCCGGCGGGCGGCTTTTGCTGTTCCGCAAACCCAACAAAAAAGGAGAATGACCATGGCAGTCAATTTAAAAGGAAGAAGCTTTCTGACCCTGCAGGAATTATCCCCGGCGGAGATCCGCTATCTGCTGGATCTGGGGCACGATCTGAAGGCCAAGCGCCGCAGCGGCATCCATGCGCCGACGCTGCGGGGGAAGCACATTGTGCTGCTGTTTGAAAAAACCTCGACCCGGACCCGCTGCTCCTTTGAAGTGGCGGCGACCCAGGAGGGGGCACATGTGACCTATCTGGACGCGGGAAGCTCTCAGATGGGGAAAAAGGAGAGTCTGGAGGATTCGGCCAAGGTACTGGGCCGCTTTTTCGACGGCATTGAATACCGGGGCTATGAGCAGCGCGTGGTGGAGGATCTGGCCCGTTTTTCCGGGGTGCCGGTGTACAACGGTCTGACGGATGTGGACCATCCCACGCAGATCCTGGCGGATATGATGACCATTGAAGAACACTGCGCCAAGCCGCTGAACAAGGTGAAGGTGGTGTTCCCCGGGGATGTCCGCAACAATATGTGCTGGGCCTGGATGTACGGGGCGGCCAAGATGGGAATGCACTTTGTGGGCCTGGGGCCCGAGGAGCTGGCCCGTGAGCTGCCGGCCCAGCAGCTCAAAGCTGTGTTTGAGGAGGCCCGCAAAACCGGAGCCACCATTGAGATTACCGATGACCGGAGCTGCCTGAAGGGAGCGGATGTCCTCTACGGCGATGTTTGGGCGTCCATGGGGGAAGAAGCGCTGATCCCGGAGCGGGCCCGGCTGCTGGCACCCTACCGGGTGACGGAGGAGACCCTGAAGGAGACCGGAAATCCGGATGTGCTGTATCTGCACTGCCTGCCGGCATTTCACGATTTTGAAACCAAGCTGGCCAAGGAGTGGAAGGAACGGGACGTGGATATCCGGGAGGTTACGGACGAGGTGTTCCGCAGCCGGCACAGCGTGGTTTTTGACGAGGCGGAGAACCGGATGCACTCCATCAAGGCCATCTTGGTGGCAACGCTGGGCTGATCCTGCGGGAAAAGGAGGGATGGGGCGTGGAACGATCCAAATTCCGGATGCCCACCGCCTATACGATTTTATTTCTGCTGCTGGTGGTCGTGGCGGCTGCCACGTGGCTGATCCCGGCCGGTGCTTACGATTACGAAAACGGCGTGCCTCAGGCCGGGACCTATCACCCGGTGGCGCAGAACCCCCAGGGAGTGGGGCAGATCCTCCTGGCCGCGTTTTCCGGCTTTTACGACGCGGTGGACGTGTGCGTGTTTATCCTGATGGTCGGCGGCTTCCTGGGCGTTGTGGTCCGGACCGGCGCCATTGACGCCGGCGTCAGCCAGGTGATCCGCCGGCTCAACGGGCGGGAAGAATGGCTGATTCCCATTCTGATGGTATTTTTCGGCCTGGGCGGCACCACCTACGGCATGTGGGAGGAGACCATGGCCTTTTACCCGCTGCTGATCCCGGTGTTTCTGGCGGCCGGCTACGACGCGGTGGTGGGCATTTCCGTAATTTTGCTGGGGGCCGGCGCCGGTGTGATCTGCTCCACCGTCAACCCCTTTGCCACCGGGATTGCCGCCGGCTTTGCCGGCGTTTCGCTGGGCGAGGGGATCGGCCTGCGGGTTTTGCAGTGGCTGGTCTTTGAGGGGGCCGCGATCTGGTTCGTGATGGCCTATGCCCGCCGGGTCAAGCGGGATCCCACCCGCTCCGTGGTCGGCGTCGGTGCGGGTAAGCTTCACGTCAGCGCGGCGGAGCCGGCTGCCCTGACCCGGACGCACGCCTGGATCCTGACGGTGTTTGTGGTGGTGTTTGCCGTAATGATCTACGGCGTGATCCCCTTCGATGAGATGGGACTGCCGTTGCCGGCCCTGGGCTGGTGGTTTCCGGAGCTGTCTGCGCTGTTTCTGGCCGGCGGCGTTCTTGCGGGCCTGATCGGCCGCATGCGGGAGGCGGAGATTGCCGAGACCTTTGTGGGGGGCTGCGCCGATCTGCTGGGTGTGGCCCTGATCATCGGCATCAGCCGGGGCATTACCGTACTGATGAATGACGGCTGCATCACGGATACCGTCCTGCACTGGGGCGAGGAGGCTCTTTCCGGCACCAGTCCGCTGCGCTTTTTGATCCTGGTCTACCTGTTGTATCTGCCGCTGAGCCTGCTGATCCCGTCCTCCTCCGGCCTGGCAACGCTGTCCATTCCGATCCTGGCGCCGCTGGGGAAGTTTGCCGGCGTTTCCGGGGCGCTGGTGGTCACGGCATTCCAGTCCGCTTCCGGACTGGTCAACCTGGTCACGCCCACCGCGGCGGTGGTCATGGGGGCGCTGGCTTTGGGTCACGTGCCCTACGACCGCTGGATCCGCTTTGTCTGGAAGCTGGCGGCGGCGCTGCTGGGGCTGACGCTGGTATTTCTGGCGGTGGGCGCGGCGCTGACCTGAGCGGGCCGGGCCCATAAAAAGGACGGCGGAAAGCAAACGCTTTCCGCCGTCCTTTTTTTAAATCAATAGACCAGAATCAGGCCGTTTTTCATAGCGTAAAAACTGGTCAGCCCTCGGCAGGAGAGGATCGTCACGCTTTTGACCGGCAGCTGCGCCTGAATCAGATCCTTCAGCTGCAGGGCAGCAGAGAGATTTTCGCAGTGGGTCAGAATGACCTCGGCGCCGGTGCAGTCCTTGCTGACCCGCATCATATCCACGATGCTGCGGAAGGTCCGTGCCTCCCCCCGGGCTTTCCCGGCCACGTGGATGGTGCCTTCGGGGGTGGCGTCGGCGATGATCCGGATGCCCAGCGTGTGCAGAAGGTTGCCCACCAGAGGGCGCATCCGGCCGTTTTTGATCAGGTTGTCGTAATTTTCCAGGGTGAAGATCGTCCGCAGGCTCTTTTGATAGTTCCGGAGCTGGGCGCAGATCCGATCAAAATCCGGCTCCTGGGCGGCCTGCACCAGCTCTTGCGCCCGGCGGACCAGAAGAACCATGGCGCCGGCCGTGCTGCGGGAATCGATCACGGCAATCTTCTTGTCCGGATGAGCCTCCAGCGCCATCTCACGGCCCAGAAGGGCGGCATTATACGTGCCGGAGAGATTGGAGGAAATGGTAAAGCACACGGTGCAGTCCGCCTGCTCAAAGGCCGCGGCAAACGCGGCGGGGGAGGGGCAGGCCGTGGAGGAAGGTCCCTTTTCCTGCTGCATGGCCTCCACCAGAGCGGGGACGTCCAGCGCGGCGTCATCCGGATAATCCCGTCCGCCCACGCTGATGGTCAGCGGGACGACCGTGATTCCGGCGGCGCCCGCCTCCGGTGCCGCGGCCGGCTTCAGGTCACTGCTGCTGTCACAAACAAGATTCCAAGTCATCATGCAATCCTCTTAATCTAGTATTTGAAACTATATTACAGCGGAACAGATACTTTGTCAATCCCTGTCGCCGAGAATCTGCTGCATTTCCCGGTTTCGGGCTGCCTTGACTTCCGGAAGGGGGTATGGGATAATAAAATTTCAAACCGGTTATACCGGGATCAGAAAACAAAAGGGGACTTGTACATGGACCGGAGCGCCGTGGATCTGGGGCAGGGAAAGGTAAGCAGACTCCTGTTCCGCCTGGCTTTGCCGACGATCGCATCGCAGATCGTGAATATGCTTTACAATTTGGTGGACCGGATTTACATCGGTCATATGAAGCCAGTGGAGACTGTGGGCCAGCTGGCGCTGACCGGTGTGGGGATCTGCATGCCGCTGATTATGATCTGCTCGGCGTTCGCGGCGCTGATGGCCATGGGCGGCGCGCCCCGGGCGTCCATTCAGGAGGGGAAGGGAAACTCTGCCGAGGCGGAGCGGATCATGGGAAACTGCTTTACAGCCCTGGTGGTGACGGCCCTGGTGCTGACGGTGGTGTTCCGCTGCTTTGCCCGGCCGCTGCTGCTTTTGTTCGGCGGCAGTGAAAATACGATCGCCTATGCCGTCCGCTATATGCGGATCTATGCGCTGGGGACGCTGTTTGTTCAGCTGACCCTGGGCATGAATGCCTACATCACGGCCCAGGGCTTTACGACCGTCAGTATGAAGACCGTGCTCATCGGCGCGGTGCTCAATACGATCCTGGATCCGATTTTTATTTTTGCCCTGAAGCTGGGCGTTCAGGGCGCAGCATTGGCGACGATCCTTTCCCAGGCGGTGTCGGCCTGCTGGGTGCTGCACTTTTTGCTGCACGGGAAGAGCAAGTGGCGCCTACGGAAGGAGCATCTGCGGCCCCGGGCGCGGGTGCTGCTGCCCTGCATGGCACTGGGACTGTCCCCTTTCATTATGCAGTCCACGGAAAGTCTGATCGCGGTCTGCTTCAATTCCTCCCTACTGAAATACGGAGGAGACGTGGCTGTGGGCTCAATGACCGTGCTGACCAGTATCATGCAGTTTGCATTGATGCCCCTGCAGGGACTGACCCAGGGTGCCCAGCCGATTATCAGCTATAACTATGGGGCGCGGAACCGCAGCCGTGTGGAGGAGGCGTTCCGGGTCCTGCTGCGGACATGCCTGCTGTATTCCCTGGCCCTGTGGCTGCTGGTCCAGGTGTCGCCCCGCACCTTTGTGCTGATTTTCAACAATTCTCCGCAGTTGGTGGACTATGCGGCCCGGGCCCTGCGCATTTATATGGGCGCGACGGGGCTGTTTGGGATCCAGATCGCCTGCCAGCAGACGTTCATCGCCCTGGGCAACGCCAAGACGTCTTTGTTCCTGGCGATTCTGCGCAAGATCATTCTGCTGATCCCGCTGATCTATCTGCTGCCCTGCTTTTTCTCCGACAAGGCCGTGGCGGTCTTTCTGGCCGAGCCCGTGGCGGATCTGCTGGCAGTGTGCACTACGGCTTGTATGTTTTCCGTGCAGTTTAAAAAGACGATGCGCGAGCTGGAACCGTAAAAAGGCTGCTCCGGCCGGCTTTTCATGCACAGACCGGTGAAATGAGACTTGACAGGACTGTATGCATGTGTTACTGTATTAATTGAACAGTACAATAACACAGAGGAATCCAGAGATTTTACAGGAATTCAACGAATTTTCAACCTGCATCCCAAGGATTGCGGGTATACTATCAGCGGAAAAGTGTGCCGGTCCGGCCGGCGGATTTCGGGTCCGCAGCAGCCGGGACCAATCTCACCGGAGGCGCCGTGGGCGCGGCCGGGGCAAGGAGGTACCGCATGAAAATTTTGATTACGTCCGATTGGTATGTGCCGGCCGTCAACGGCGTGGTGACATCCGTCCTGAATCTGCGCCGGGGGCTGGAGGCTGCCGGCCACGAGGTGCGGATCCTGACGCTTTCCCAGACGGTGCGGTCGTTTGAGCAGGATGGCGTGACGCAGATCGGCTCGCTGGCGGCGGGAAAGGTATATCCCGGTGCCTGGCTGCGGTCGCATCCTGCGGGGAGATGGATCCGGGAGCTGCTGGAGTGGGGACCCGACGTGGTGCACTCTCAGTGCGAATTCAGCACCTTCCCGCTGGCGCGGCGGATCGCGGAGACGCTGGATGTGCCGCTGGTCCACACCTATCACACGGTTTATGAGGACTATACCCATTATTTTTCTCCCAGTGAAAAGTGGGGCCGCCGGGCGGTGACGCTGTTTTCCCGCTGGGTGGCGGCACAGACGGACTGCATGATCACGCCGACGGAAAAGATCCGGGCCCTGCTGGAGGGGTACGGCGTGAAGGTCCCGCTGCGGGTGATTCCCAGCGGGATCGACGTGGCCCGCTTTGAAAAGCCTTTGACGCCGGAGCGGAAGGCGCAGCTTCAGGCGGAGCTGGGCCTTGACCCGGCGCGGCTGACGCTGGTCAGCATCGGCCGCCTGGCCGAGGAGAAGAATGTGGAAGAGCTGATCGGCCTGATGGCCCAATTGAAGGCCCGGCCGGTGACGCTGGTGCTGGTGGGAGACGGGCCGGCCCGCGCCAAGCTGGAGGCGTTGGCCCAGAGCAGCGGCGCAGCGGTCGTATTTGCGGGAATGGTCCCGCCGGAGCGGGTAGCGGAGTATTACCGGCTGGGGGACCTGTTTGTCAGCGCCTCGCAGAGTGAGACGCAGGGCATGACCTATGTGGAGGCGCTGGCCTCCGGTGTGCCGACGCTGTGCCGGGCGGATCCCTGCCTGGACGGACTGGTGGAGGACGGAAAAAACGGCTGGCAGTATCACGATACCGAGGAATTTCTGCGGGATCTTGCGGCCTTTTCTGCGGATCCGGAGCTGCGCCGGCAGCTTTCCCGGGCCGCGGAGCAGAGTGCGCAGAGCTTTTCTGCGGAGACCTTCGGCCGCCGGGCGGAGGCCGTTTACCGGGAGGCCATCGCCCTGCGGCGGCAGCGCTGCCCGGAGGAGTCGGCATGAACACGGCACAGACGCGCCGGACGGTGCGGATGATCTCGCTGGCCTGCTGGCTTGGCTGCGGGGTGCTGGCGCTGTGGGGCTGGAAAAGCGGCATCTTTGCCTCGCAGGAGGCGCTGCAGCGCTTTGTGGCGGGTCTGGGTGTGATCGGCGGTCTGGTTTTTACGCTTTTCCAGGTGGTGCAGGTGGTGGTCCCGGTTCTTCCGGGCGGACTGAGCTGTCTGGCCGGCGTGATTCTGTTTGGGCCGCTTTTGGGCTTTGTCTATAACTATGTGGGGATCTGCGCGGGGTCGCTTCTGGCCTTCGGGATCGCCCGCAGCTTGGGAAAGCCCCTGCTGGAGGCGCTGTTTCCGCAAAAGCTGATTGAAAAGTATCGCCGCTGGAGTGAGGAACGGGACCGGTTTGCCCGTTGGTTCGCTCTGGCGATCTTCTTCCCGGTGGCACCGGATGATTTCCTTTGCTATCTGGCCGGCACCACGGAGATGAGCTGGCGCAAAATGACGGCGATCATTTTACTGGGAAAGCCCTGCTCCATTGCCCTGTACAGCCTGGGCCTGACGGTGCTTTGGCAGCGCCTGACCGGGGCCTTTGCCTGAAAAGAGGGATCCTATATGAACATTTATCTTTACCGCGGCGGCAGCGCCCTGGTGGCTAAAAGCGGCATCGGCCAGGCGATTGCCCATCAGCAGGATATGCTCTCCCGGATCGGTGTGCATACGACCTGCTCCTGGGCACAGCCGGCGGAGGCGGTCCAGCTGAACACGGTCTTCCCGGATTCTGTGCTGACGGCGCTGCGGGCGCGCCTGCAGGGGCGCCGGGTCGTCTATTACGGGCATTCCACGATGGAGGATTTCCGAAACTCCTTTCGGGGCTCGAACTGGCTTTCGCCGCTGTTCCGCCGCTGGATCTGCTTTTGCTACGGCTTGGGGGACGTGGTGCTGACGCCCACGGAATATTCCCGCTCCCTTTTAAAAAGCTACGGTCTGCGCCGGCCGGTCTATGCCATTTCCAACGGCGTGGATACGCGCTTTTTTGCGCCGGATCCGGATGCGGCCTGCCGGTTCCGGGAGCGCTGGGGCCTTGGCCCTGCGGATCGGGCGGTGGTCTCGGTCGGGCATCTGATCGGCCGGAAGGGCCTGCCGGAGTTTATCGAATTGGCGCGTCAGATGCCCCAGGTGCGGTTTTTCTGGTTCGGCTGGACGGATCCGGCCCTGCTGCCGCCGCAGATCGTGCAGGCCATACGCTCCGCGCCGGAGAACCTTTGCTTTCCGGGCTACGTGAGCCGGGGAACACTGCGGGACGCATACTGCGGGGCGGATGCCTTCGTTTTCATGAGTCATGAGGAAACCGAGGGCATTGTCGTGCTGGAGGCGCTGAGCTGCGGGACGCCGGCCCTTGTGCGGGATATTCCGGTTTATCAGGATTGGCTGCGCGCCGGGACCGACGTCTATAAGGCAGACAGCCTGCCCTCCTTCCGCCGGACGCTGGAGGATATGCTCAGCGGCCGTCTGCCGGACCTGACCGCTGCCGGACGGGCCGTGGCGCAGCGCCGAAGCCTGGATACAGTGGGTGCCCGCCTGCGCACGATTTACGAGCGGGAGGGGATCGCTCCGGCAAGGGAACACCCGCACCGCATGCCAGCTGTGGGCGAGAGCCGTACATAAAAAATCGCGAAGAAAAGAGCCTGGACCGATTTTGATCGGTCCGGGCTCTTTTTGAGTTTTCGGAAAGGATTCGGGCTGAGGGCGACGCGGGCAAGGTTCCCTCAGCAAATCCATTGAAAGCGGGACAGATCCACACAGCCGTTTTCCTTGCAGACAATGCCCTCCCGGGCCAGAAGCGCGGCCTGCTCCGTAAAATGAGGCGCCAGACGGCCGGCGTGGTTGACGACCCGATGACAGGGATACGAACCGTAAAACTCTGCCTGACTCAGGACGCGGCCAACCAGTCGGGCGTTCCGGGGCCGCCCGATCAGCCGGGCGATCTGCCCGTAGGTGGCGACGCGCCCCTCCGGGATCTCCGCAACGACGGAGAGAATTTCATAGATCAGGGCTTCCTTGGTTTGCATAGACCGCAAGGCTCCTTTCCGAAAGGGAAAACACGGCCGGCCGCGGCAGCCGGGGGTCAGTTTTTCTCCAAAAGTTTTTGATAGCTTGCGTCGATCCCCCAGGCGCCCAGCGGAGCGGTGATCAGGATCGACAAAACCGCCACGGAGAGGACCAGAGGCCCGCAGGGCAGCCCCATGGCCAGGGGAACGGAGCCGATGGCGGCCTGCACGGTCGCCTTAGGCAGATAAGCAATGACGCAGAAAAGCCGTTCCCTGCGGGTGAGGGCGGTTTTGACCAGACAGAGCAGCACACCCACCGTACGGAAGCACAGGGCCAAAAAGATCATCCCCACGGCCCGCCCGCCGGCACCAAGAGTATAGCGGATATCCACGGCTGCCCCCACCAGAACGAACAGCAGAACTTCCGCGGCCAGCCAAAGCTTCCCGAACTTTTCCGAAAGGCGGCGGGAGACGACAGCGGTGCTTTTTATTTTCAGCGTACAGGCCATGCTTACCACGGACAGCAGTCCGGAAAGGGGCACGATGTCTTTGAGCCAGGTTTCCAGGGACATCAACAAAAAGGAGACGCCCAGGATGACGATCACCTTCATGCTGTTGCGGACCAGGTGCCGGTGGGCATAGGCCGTCTCAAAAAACAGGGACACAAGCAGACCTACTCCGGCGCCCACGGCCACCCCCAGTAAAATGGAGACGGGAATGGAGGCGAAGTCCGCCAGTCGGGCGCTTCCGCCCTGGGCCATGCGGGTGAAGGTGGAGAAGAGGACGATGACAAAAATGTCATCGCAGGAGGCACCGGCCATGATCAGCTGGGGAATGCTTTTCTCCGTACCGTATCTGCGCTCCATCAGCCCGACCATCCGCGGGATCACGACCGCCGGAGAGACGGCGCCCAGAACGGCGCCCAAAACGGCCGCCTCCAGCCGGGAGATCCCAAGGACCGCCGGAGCCAGCAGCACATAGCCAAGGATCTCAAAGCTGGCGGGGATGCAGGACATCAGAACGGCCGGCCGGCCGACTTTTTTCAGGTCGGACAGATCCAGGGACAGGCCGGCTTTGATCAGGATGATGATCAGGGCCATCTGCCGAAGGTCCGCTGAGATCAGAAGAATGGACGAATCCAGCAGATCGAGAACGCAGGGGCCCAGCACAATGCCCGTCAGAAGCATTCCGACGATCCGCGGAAGGTGAAGCACCTGGAACAAGGCGGCCGCCGCCAAACCGACGAGGAAAACCAGGGATAGAGAAGCCAGCATAAAAAAACCTCCCAAGGTGCAGGAAAGCTGATGCCCCCTGCAAATAAAATGCAGAAGTCATCAGCTTAAAAGCGGTTTCAGCAAACGCTGCGGGAGAACTTCATTCCCGATGGGTGTCAGTATAACGCAGAAAAGGGCAAAAAGCAAGAGCCGAATCATGCGCTTTTGTATGCCTGCCGCAGGAGGCGGCTTTACGGCGCCGGCTCATCAAAGCAGCTGCGCAGAACTTCCAGCAGCTTGGCAATGGCGCCGCTGTGCTCGTCTGCCCGGAAGAGAAGATCGTATTGCATGGAATAGGGGGCGTCTGTCACAGGGCAATAGCGGATCCCGGGATAGGCGCGCAGCCGGGAGGGGATCGTGGACGGGAATACGCCCTTTCCGTGGACGGTGAGCGTCTGCTTGACATCGGCCAGATCCCGCTCCACCAGTAAAAGCTTCGGACGGAAGCCGCTGTCCAGACAGGCCTTGACAAAAACACTGCTCCGGTTTGGATTTTCCTGCCCGGGGTCGTACTGCTTTACAATGTCCGTGTGGAAGATGACCGGAAGCGGCGCGATCTCCTTTAAGGAAATGCCTTCCTTCTTGGGGGCAAACGCCTCCCCATAGGCGATGGAAAGATTCTGCTGCCCGACGCTTTCACAGTGGACGGAATCGGCCCATTCCAAGGGACGCGGAGCCTCTCCGGCGATCACGGGCCGGGGGATCAGAACGGCGTCCACCTTTCCGGACAGCAGCGGCTCCAGCCGGTTTTCGGCGGAGACCTCCTTAAAGCTCAGCTTGACCTCCGGATAGGCAAGATAAAGAAGAGAGATCAGATTCCCCTTGCAGGACGAGCTGTACATCCGCCGGTCCAGCCCCAGACGGACCGGCTGCTCTCTGCGGTGGTCGCCCGAGGAGATCTGGCTGCATAGGGAGCGGTAATCCTCCAGAAGCTTCTCCACGGCCGGCAGCAGAAGCTCCCCCTGGGAGGTCAGGGTGACCAGGTTGGAATTGGAAGAGCGCTTGAAGAACACTACGCCCAGTTCATCTTCGGCGCTGCGGATATAGCGGGATACGGAGGACTGCGCACAGGGGATAGTCTCCGCCGCTTCGCTGAAGGACCGCAGCCGGGCCACGGCAGAAATGGCTTCCAGCCATTCAAGCTTCATGCGTACCTCACCTCCAAAATTGCACAGGGCTGTCAAATAAACTATAGCACACAAAGTCAAGCGTGGGAAGAGAGTCCATGCAAATTCCGGATTCACTCGCAACAATAGTCGCATTGCACAAGAATGAACGGCTGTGCTACCATACTTTTGACGATCCAACCGATATTTTTAAAGACAGAGAGGAGAATGTCTATGGAGGGAAAGACAACCAACGCGGCAGAGCTTCTGTCTGAGGCGGCCCTGAAGGCCCGCTTTGAGGACCTGAGCGAGAAGAACATCCGCATTGCCAAGGACAAGCTTCTGGACAACATCGGAAACCTGGCCGGCGGTGCAGCGGCGTTCGGCAACCGGGAGGTTATGGAGATTGTGGCGGGCTACGGCGAAACGGGGGAGGCTCCGGTATTCCTGCTGGGCGGCCGCTGCGCGCTGGGCGACGCGGGCATGGTCAATGCGATGTCGTCCCGCTCCAATGACTTTGAGCCCATGTTTATGAATCTGGATGGGCTGCGGCAGCCGTCCAAGGAGTCTGCCACGCTGATCAATGCGGCACTTACGGCGGGCGCGGTATACGGCTTCTCCGGAAAGGACTACATTACCCACGAGGTGGTCAGCGAGGACCTGTCCGTGCGCATTATGGCCGCCGGCGGCCGGTGGAACTTTGCCGTGGGCTGGGACAGCTCCTTTACCATGCCGATTTACGGCGTGTGCGCCCAGCTGGGCCGGATCCGCGGCCTGAGCGCTCTGGAGCTGCGGGATGCCTGGGGCATTTCCATGGGAATGGTGGGCGGCACCATGTCCCACATCTTTGATTACGCGACGTCCGCCAAGCTGGGGGCAGGCTATAACATTCGGAATGCCGACTTTGCGACGCGCCTTGCCAAGCGGGGCTTCCCCAGCCTGAAAAATATTTTTGAAGGCCCGCGGAACCTGTATCATCAGTATCGCGGCATGGACGAGGCCTGCGAGCCGAAGTATCTGTACGAAGACGTGGGCAAAAAGTTCTACATGGAAGAATCCATCAAGCTTTACCCCGTCGGCGCGCCGGCCACCATTGTGGCCTTTGCGGGCAGTGAGCTTTCCGGCGTGTGCAATCCGAAGGACATTACCGATATCGAACTGGCTGTGCCGGAGGGATACACGGAAATGTACTATTGGCCGCCTTACGAGGTGGGACGCGATCCGCTGACCCATGCCCAGTTCAGCTATCAGTACGCCCTGTGTGCGCCGCTGCTGTGGGGGGCCTTCAGTGTGACCCACTATTCGGAAGAGCACCTGCGGGATCCGGAGCTGCTGCGGCTGTGCGCACTGACCCGGATGATCCATGATCCGGAGCTGCCCAGCGGTACCCCGGGCCACAGCTCCACGTCCTTCAACAAGATCCGGGTGACGGTCACGACCCGGGATGGAAAAAAATATGTGTCTGAAAAGAGCAGCAGTGATTTCAGCATGCACGACTATCCTACCCGCGAGCAGCTGCTGGCCAAGTATTGGGACCAGGTCAACGGCGGCGGTCTCTTGAAGCCGGAAAACGCCCGGAAGCTGATCGACCTGGTGGACCGGCTGGAGGAGCTGCCCGACATGCGGGAGATCACGGATCTGCTTTTGCTGGAAAACAACCAATAATCCCGGCGCAATGAAAGGAGAACGAGAAAAATGAAAAAGAACAAAGGCGTTATGACCCTGGTTCACGTGGTGATCGGAATCGCCATTGCGCTTCTGTTTGCCAACATGACTGCTCCGGAGCCGCTGACCCATTACGGCCTGACAGTGATCGGATTGTTCCTGGTGACCAACTACTGGTTTGCCACCATTGGTATGATTTGGCCCAGCATTTTGTCCCTGACGCTGTTTGTGATCCTGACGGCGACCCCGGCGGCGGACGCCACGGTACGCATCCTCGGCTCTACCACGGTGTGGCAGTGCATTATGCTGATGCCGATCTGCGGCGCGCTGAAGGAATCGGGCGCTACCGAGGTGATGGCCAAGTATCTGATCAGCCGGAAATTCATCTCCGGAAAGCCGCTGCTGTTCAGCTATGTATTCCTGCTGGCCTGCTTTGCGGTGGGCGTGATGACCGGCCTGAGCTCTGCGGTCATTCTGGCTTTCGTCCTCTTTGAAGGCGTGGCCGAGACCATTGACTGCAAGCCCGGTGAAAGCTACTACAGCTGCATGATCGTGGCCACCTTCCTTGCTTCGGCTCTGGGTACTACCGTGATCCCGTACCGCAGCTATCTGACTGCCATGGTCGGCTCCTTCTCCAAGATCCTGGGCACGCCGATGAACGGCGCCATGTACATCATCTATGCCTTCTGCTTTATGCTGATCTTCATGCTGCTGATGCTGCTGGTCATGAAGTTCATCCTCCGTGTGGACATGAGCAAGCTGGAGAAGCTGGACACCCAGGCGCTGGCCAAGGACGTGGGCACGATCAACCGGAGCGGCAAGCTGCTGCTGGTGATTCTGGGCATCGTGATCCTGGGGATCATCTATCCGCTGGTGGTTAAGAGCGGCGCGATCTACAATCTGCTGAGCCAGACGCTGACCAACAACCTGTTCTTCGGCCTCGCGGCTGTGGCGGCCTGCATGATCCACGTTCAGGGGAAGCCCCTGATGGACATCAATAAGGCCATCAGCAAGTACGTTCCCTGGGGCCTGCTGTTCTCCATGGGCATCATGCTCTTCTTCGCTGACTGCATGTCCTCCGCCGATTCCGGCGTGCGGGAGTACCTGTCCCTGACCATGGGCAATCTGTTCGGCGGCATGCCCAGCTGGCTGTTCATCGTCTGCGTGGTGGTCCTTACGGTCATCGTCACCGGCTTCTTCTCCAACATGGCGACCGGCATCGTGATCCTTACGGCCACGGCTCCGCTGGCCCCGCAGTTCGGCGTGAATCCCATGTTCCTGGGCATCCTGGTCATGTTCAGCAGCATGTTCGGCTTCCTCACCCCCGGCGGCAACGGAATGACGCCGCTGCTGTACGGCCGCGAGGATGTGACCTCGGCCAATATCTATAAGTGCCTGATTCCGTTCATGCTGGTGTTCATGCTGATGAACGTCCTGGGCGGCGTCGTTCTGGGAGCGATTTTCTAAGGGATCTGCGCCCGGACCTGCAATTACAATTTTGGAAGAATGAGAGAATGCTATGAAAGATATTTACACAGAATCTGCCCGCCCGCTTGAAATTTACGACCGGTGTGACGTCCTGGTGGTGGGCAGCGGCTGCGCCGGACATTCCGCGGCCATCGCTGCGGCCCGTGCCGGATGCAAGAACATCGTGCTTATGGAGCGCTACGGCTACTCCGGCGGCGACGTTACCGGCGGCTACGTCATTATGGTGCCGAATTTGTCCTGGTACGACAAATCCTTTGTCCGGGGCCTGCAGGAGGAGTGGTTTACCCGCCTGGAGCCCATCCCCGGCGCGGTGCGCGGCCCGTCCCTGAAGGACATCGGCAGCCGGGACCCGGTGCTCCTGGACGCCTGGAGCGCCATCCACGACTGCGTCAGCCGCGGCGGCTACGAAGGGGCGAAACCCTCCTGCCTGGTACGGGCGGTTTATTACGAGCCCAACCAGCTGAAAATCGAGATGGACAAGATGCTTCTGGAGCACAAGGACTCCATCCGGGTCCTGTATCACTCCTGGGGCGCCCGCCCGATTCTGGAAGGGAACACGATCAAGGGCGTGGCCTTCGAGTCCAAAGAAGGGCGCAAGGCGGTGATGGCCAAGATCGTGATCGACGCCACCGGCGACGGAGATCTCTTCCGTCAGACCGGTGCACTGTACGCCTCGCTGGCGGATGGCGCGTGCCGCTCCTCCACGACGGCGCTGGTGTGGCGCATTGCGGGGATCGACTGGGACCAGTTTGAAGCCTGGAAACGCCGCAGTCCGGCTGCACTGGCGGCACTGCGGGAACGACTGAGCGCCATCGCGGGCTTCCGCTGCATGCCGCTGCCCACCAACCAGAATGACATGTGCTGGGTCAACAACTGGCACCCCAATATGGACTGTTCGACGGTGGCGGACCAGACGCGTACGGAGATCGAGACCCGGGATACGATGCGCCAGGTGCTGGCGTATCTGAAAGAGGCGGTTCCCGTGGCCTTCCGGAATGCTTACCTGTATGACATTGCGCCCCAGCTGGGCTATCGCTGCTCGTATCGCCTGAAGGGCGAATACGTGATGAGCGCCAATGATTTCGCCTTTGCAAAAAAACACGACGATGTCATCGCATGGCATTCCACCATCTGCCAGATCAACGACTGTGGCCCGGTGGAGATCCCCTATCGGGCGATCCTGCCCCAGAAGATCGACGGCCTGCTTTGCCCCGGCCGGCACCTCTCTGCGGATAACGTGGCCATTGACTGGCTCAACCTGATCCCCCAGTGCGTAGGCACCGGCCAGGCGGCCGGCGTGGCGGCCGCGGTGGCGGCTGCGGATGGCACCAGCGTCCGGGATGTGAACATCCGGAAGGTGCAGGATATCCTGGCCGGAGAGCAGGATGTACCGCTGCCGCGCAATGCCCACACGGATCCTTCCTACACGGAGCTGTGCGAGGCCCATGAGTACGGGCTTTACACCGCCCTGGCCAAGAAAGCGCGGGAAGAGGCCGGAATTGCGGATTTCCGGCAGTGGTGACCGGAAGCGGTTTCTGCCCGGCGGCCGGAAAGGCCGCAGCACATAGTTGAAAGGCTGCGTTCTTCCGGCTAACCCTCCCAGCCGGAAGAGCTCGGACAGCAAACATAAAAAGGCCCGTGCCGACGAGCTCGTCGGCACGGGCCTTTTTGTAATATGGTTCTTTTGGATGGACTGGGAGCAGCCGGCGCTGCGCAGCGCCGACAGGGGCGTGAAATCATTCCCACTCGATGGTGGCGGGGGGCTTGGAGGTGATATCATAAACGATGCGGTTGATGCCCTTGACTTCGTTGACGATCCGGGTGGATACTTTATCCAGCACATCGTAAGGGATCCGGGTCCAGTCGGCGGTCATAAAATCGGTCGTGGTGACGCTGCGAAGCGCCAGCGTGTAGTCATAGGTGCGGCCGTCACCCTGGACGCCCACCGAGCGCATATTGGTCAGCACAGCGAAATACTGATTCATGCTGCCCTCCAGATGGGCGTTGGCGATCTCATCCCGGAAGATAAAATCCGCCAGGCGCAGCGTCTCCAGCTTTTCCTTGGTGATCTCACCCAGGCAGCGGATAGCCAGACCGGGACCGGGGAAGGGCTGGCGCATGACCAAATACTCCGGCAGCCCCAGCTCGCGGCCCAGCTGGCGGACCTCATCCTTGAAGAGCATTCGCAGCGGCTCAATGATCTCCTTGAAATCCACATAGTCCGGCAGGCCGCCCACGTTATGATGGCTTTTGATCACGGCAGCGTTTCCGGCACCGGATTCGATCACGTCGGGATAAATGGTGCCCTGCACCAGATAGTCGACCTGACCGATCTTCTTGGCTTCCGCCTCAAAGACCCGGATAAATTCCTCACCGATGATCTTGCGCTTGCGCTCCGGCTCGGTCACGCCGGCCAGCTTGCCGAGGAACAGTTCCTCCACGTTGGCGCGGACAAAGTTGATGTCCCATTTTTTGAATGCCTCTTCGACCTCGTCGCCTTCATTCAGCCGCATGAGGCCGTGATCTACAAAAACGCAGGTCAGCTGACTGCCGACGGCCTCGGCAACCAGAGCGGCTGCGACCGACGAATCCACGCCGCCGGAAAGCGCCAGCAGGACCTTGCCGCTGCCGACCTTTTCCCGGATCTGGGCGATGGCGGTGGTTTTGTAATCCCCCATGGTCCAATCGCCCTGTGCACCGCAGACCTCGTACAGGAAGTTGCGGATCATATCCACACCGTGCTCGGTGTGATTGACCTCCGGATGATACTGCACGCCGTAAAAGCCGCGCCCTTCGTCACAGATGGCCACATTGGGGCAGGCATCGGAGTGGGCCACCAGAGTAAATCCGTCGGGGACCCACTCCATATAATCGCCGTGGCTCATCCAGGTGATCCCCTGGGCGGGCAGGTTTTTGAAGAGTTTGCAGGCAGTGTCGAAATACGTCTCGGTTTTGCCGTATTCCCGGGCCGAATCCTCCGTCGCGGCCACGACCTTTCCGCCCAGGTTATGGGCGATCAGCTGACAGCCGTAGCAGATGCCGAGAATGGGAACGCCCCAGGTGAAGATCACGGGATCGACCTGAGGGGAGCCGGGATCGTAAACGCTGTTGGGGCCGCCGGTGAAGATGATGCCGATGGGGTTCATGGCCCGGATCGCATCCATGGAAGTGGTATACGGCTTGACCTCGCAATACACGCCGCATTCGCGGACGCGGCGGGCGATCAGCTGGTTGTACTGGCCGCCGAAATCCAGCACCACCACGCACTGATGGGACAAGAGGATTCCTCCTTATATTAAAAAATTGGGGGGCGAAGGGGAACTCAGTCGTCTTCCCGGAAGACAATATGACCCGGCTCCGCCGACTCGATGATGGCCAGGGACTTGAGGGGATATCCGGCGGCCCGCAGCCGGTCACCGCCGCCCTGGAAGCCCTTTTCCACTGCGCAGCCGATGCCCACAAGCTTGGCGCCGGAAGCGGTGACAATGTCACAAAGTCCCCGCATCGCTTCGCCGTTGGCCATGAAGTCGTCCACGATCAAAACGCGATCGTCGGCGCTGAGCCACTCCTTGGAGACCAGCAGGGTTACTTTCTTTTTATACGTATAGGAAAAGATATCGCTTTGGTACAGACCGCCCTCAATGTTGTCGCTTTTGGCTTTTTTGGCAAAGATCATGGGCTTGCCGAAGTGGTGCGCCACAATGGCGGCCAGGGCGATCCCGGAGGCTTCTGCCGTCAGGATGATGGACACATCATCCATATTGAAGGTTTTTCCGAATTCTTCGGCGATGTGCTCCATCAGCGTGGTATCAATGCGGTGGTTCAGAAATCCATCTACCTTGATGATGTTTCCGGGCAGCACCTTGCCCTCTTTTACGATGCGCTCTTTCAGCTCCTGCATACGTGAAATCCCCTTTAATAAATAGTAAAGTCGGATCTTAATTCGACAGTTTCTCTTATTATCCCTAATTCTGAAGCCTTTTGCAACTGTTTTTACCCACAAAAACAAAATGGGTTTTATAAGGACACTTGTCCATTTTATGCCCGCCGCCGGCGGACAATCAAACCGCCGTCCTGCAGGCTCTGCAGGGCGGCGGTGAAAGGGGTCAGATCGCTTCCAGTGCGTCGGCGGCGGAATCCAGCCAGGTTCCCTGGAAGGCTTCAATATTCCCGGCGTCTGTGAGGGCGGCCAGGGCGGGGTCCATGGGGATCTTGGCCAGCAGCGGCAGCTGGTGGCGGGCCGCGGCAGCCTCGGTTTTGCCCTCTCCGAAGGGATAGAGTTTCCGGCCGCAGTCCGGGCAGGCAACATAGCTCATGTTCTCCACCAGACCGACGATGGGGATCTCCATCAGCTCCGCCATGCGGACGGCCTTCTCCACGACCATGGAGACCAGTTCCTGGGGCGAGGTGACAATGACGATCCCGTTAAGGGGAATGGATTGAAACACGGACAGAGGAACATCGCCGGTGCCGGGAGGCATGTCCACAAACAGATAGTCCGCATGCCAGACGACCTCGGTCCAAAACTGCTCCACCATGCCGGAAATGACCGGCCCGCGCCAGACCACAGGGTCCGTCTCATGCTCCAGAAGCAGGTTGGTGGACATGATCTCAATGCCGCCCTTGGAGGTCAGCGGTGCAACGCCCTGCTCATCCCCGCCGGCCCGGCCGCTGACGCCGAAGGCCTTGGGAATGGAGGGGCCGGTGATGTCGGCGTCCAGAATTCCGACCTGATAGCCGCGCCGGCGCATGGTGACGGCCAGCTGACTGGTGACCATGGACTTGCCGACGCCGCCCTTGCCGGAAACAACGCCGAAGACCTTGCCGATCCGGGAGGCGGGATTGGGGTTTTTCAGGAAGGACTGCGGCGACTGGCGCTCTTCGCAGGCTTCCCCGCAGGAAGAACACGCATGGGTGCATTCGCTCATAACAATACGATCTCCTTTTCAGATTCAGCGACGCTGCCGTGCGCAGAGAGACGGCAGCGAACGGCTTACACAATATCTTATACCACGGGATGTATCTTATACCGGAGAGGAGATTCCGTCAACACTCAGAAATTGCAGAGACTGTACAGCCCAGACGCTGTACACGGACCTCCGGATCGCCGGCAAAAAAGCGGGCCTCCCGCTCGTGACAGGTAAAAAGAAGAATCTGCCGTGCGGCGGCTTCCTTCCGCAGCCAGGAAAGCGCTGCTTCGGTCCGCGCCTGGTCGAAGCTGGCCAGGGCATCATCCAGGATCAGAGGGATGCCGCGCTCCTGGGGCAGCACCAGCTCGCAGATGGCCAGCCGGGCGGCCAGATAGAGCTGGTCGGACGCTCCGGCGGACAGCAGCTGAATGTCCCGATAGGTGGGATCTCCCGCAGGCTCGGCGGAGAAGTGAAAGCTGCGGTCCAGAACGACGCTTTTGTAACGGCCGCCGGTCAGCTGTGCGAAGATCTCGGCGGTCCGCTTCCCCAAGGCCGGGGAGAAGCGGCTTTGCAGAGCTGTGTTGGCCCGGTCCAGTGCACGGGAAGCCCGCAGGAGAGCATCGTATTCCTGCCGGACCTGCTGAAGCTGCGATGTCAGCTGCTCTTCCCGGGCGGCCAGTTCCAAGGGGTCCCCCAAAAGGGCCAGCTGGCCGCTCAGACGCTCTGCCTGAGCGCGGACCTGCTCCAGCTCGGTCCGGACCTGGGCGAGAGATTGGTCCAGCGGTTCGCGGTCCTGCGGAACAGGAAGGGTGTCCCCAGCCTCTGCTGCCTCCGGTGCGGCTGCCGGGGGAGCTTGCTGCTCCAGCAGGCGGCAATGCAGGGCGGCTTCCTGAGAGGCCCGCTCAGCCTCTGCCAGCTCTTTACGCCGGGCGGCGCAGCGGCGCAGCAGCAGGTCGGCTGTGGGAATATCGAAGGCGGTGGGGGCAAACCGGCGGACCTCCAACAAAATGCCCTGCTCATTGGAGGTGAGGGTACGGGAAAGGGCGTCGGCGGAGGCGGCCTTTAAATCGGCGGCCCGCTGCGCCGCATCCCGGGCCTGCAGCGCGGCGCAATACTGTGCCGCCTGCGCTTGGATGGCCTGGGGGTCTGCGGTCCCGAAGCGTTTGATTAGGGCGGCGGTTTGCGCGGCGGCCTTGGCCTTTCGGCGCATCAGGCGGAAAAGAAGCAGTCCGATCCCAAAAAAACCGGCGAAGGCGGTCCAGGGCAGCAGGGCCTTCCAGCCGCTGTGCGGATTGCCGAAGCGGAAGAGCAGGCAGCCTGCGGCAGCGCCCAGCCCCACTGCAAGCAGAAGAACAGCCAGAGCGGGAAACAGGGGCGGCGTGACCGAAGGCGGCGCGGCAGCCTCGGCCTGGGCGCGCTCTGCCGTCAGTCCGGCAAAGGGCCCCTCCTGTGCGGCGGCCTCGGCCCGGAGGAGGGCCTTGGCGGCCTCATCCCGCTCTTCCCGGGCCTGGCTGACGCTTTTGCGCACCGTTTCCAGATTGACGATGGCACCGCGCAGCCGGCCGATGGTTTCGTTTTCGGGAATCTGTTCCGCCGTCAGGCTGCTTTTCAGCGCTTCCGCACGCTGTGCGGCAGCCTGTGCCTCGCCGCGGCAGCGCTCCAGCGCAGCCTGCCTTTGGGCGGCCTCGCGACGGGCGTATTGGGCCAGCTGACCGCACAGGGCCTGCTCCTGTTCCTTCAGCTGACGCTCCTTCGATCGGAGGGCGGCGACCTGCTGATTCAGCCGATCGGCTTCGGCCTGCCGGCTTTTGAGATCGGAAAGCTGCTCTTCCAGGGCGGGGATCTGCCCGGTTTTGTTGTGCTGGCGGCGATTGAGCTGCCGCCGCAACTGTTGGGCGGCCTCTGAATAAGAGGTATCCTCCTCACCGGAGGTAATGAGGGCGGCGATCCGCCGTTCCAGCTCGGCATCCTGTTGAATAGGAAGCCCGGCCTGGCGGATCATCGCGCTGCGCTCAAAAACTTCCCGGCTGACGCCCAGCAGCTGTTCGCCGCAGTGCTCCCCGGTCAGGCCGGGGACTTCGTCCCCTGTGTCGGCGTATAAAGCGCGAAACGCGCCCATGGGAGCACCGGACCGGCGGGTGCCGCGCAGCAGAGTCAGCTCCTGTCCGCCGCAGTGGCAGTCCAGCCGCCCCTGGACCGCGGAGCCGTTCCAGGGAATGCAGCGGTTTTTCTCCGCAATGAAGCCGTTTCGGTCCCGCTCCCGGCTGTTGACGCCGTAAAGCATGGCGGTCAGAAACGCGCACCAGGTGGATTTTCCGCTTTCGTTGGGGGCTTCGATGATATTTAACCCGCTGCCCAGCTCCAGCGTCTGGCGGTCCAGACGGCCGAAGTTGGCGTACATACGATGAATCAGCAGGGAGATCCCTCCTTTGGCAGCCTGGCGAAGCTGTACGTGCCCCACCGGGCAGACATGATAAGTCTCTCTATTATAACATTGATAACAGCAAAAGCGTACAGGAAAATAGAAATGCGGATACAATATAAAGTAAAACGGCGCCGAATTAAAAAATATAAAAAAGGGGGAAGAAAGGGGTTGACAAGGGGGAAAAAGTCTGGTAATCTAATCAAGCTGTCGGCGCG
>CAKTHE010000023.1 GCA_934563745.1 uncultured Dysosmobacter sp.
CTGTTGCCGCTGTCGACAATGATGGTGATGCGGGAGAGCGTGGGATCGTCGGTGACGCCCACGGCCAGCGAGTCAATGTTGAACGCCCGGCGGGAAAACAGGCTTGTGATGCGGCTGAGCACACCGGCCTGATTTTCCACCAGAACGGAAATGGTTTGCTTCATGGCGCTACCTCCTCAGTCATTGGTGGTCACGGACGGATCCACGTCGGCGATCAGCAGACAGCTGCCCGGTGCGGAGAGGAACTGCTCCAGCGCCGGTTCCACCTGGTCCTCTTCCTGCACGGTGATGCAGGACACGCCGTAGGCGGCGGCAATGGCGGCAAAATCCGGATTTCCATCCAGCGCCACGCCGAAGGGGCCGTGATAGGGAGCGCTGCTTTGAATCTGGTGGACCAGACCCAGCACGCCGTTGCGGAACAGAACGATTTTTATATCCAGTCCGTGGGCCTTAACGGCGGACAGCTCGTTCATCGCCATCTGGAAGGATCCGTCTCCGCAGATCACAACGGTCTGCCGGTCCGGCTGAGCGGTTTTCACGCCGACGGCGGCCGGGAGAGCGTACCCCATCGTGCCAAGGCCGCCGCTGGTCATGAACCGCTGCCCGTGCAGCCAAAGATGCTTGCAGGCCCAAATCTGGTTCTGCCCCACATCCACGCACACGACGGCGTCCGGGGCCATTTTCTGCCCCAGAAGCCGCAGCAGCCGGCCCGGGAAAATGCTGCCGGCCCGGACAGGGTAATCCCGCTGCAGCTCCTCCTGCCGGCAGACCTGCCGCTGGGCGAGCCACGGGGCGCAGTTCGCATGCACGCCGGCTTCCAGAAGCTGATTCAGAATAGCCTGCACATCCCCCACCAGGGGATAGGTGGAGCGCATATTCTTGCCGATCTCTGCCGGATCCACATCAATGTGGACCGAGGGCATCCGGCGCTGGATCTCCTCCGGCGAAAGGATGGCCCGGTCTGCCGCCCGGGTGCCGATCATGATCAGAAGATCGGCACGGGCCAGGGTCTTGTTGGCGCTGGCGTTGCCGTGGGCGCCGATCATGCCCATATTCAGGGGATGGTCGGTGGGAAGCAGGGACAGACCCATCATGGTGGTGACCACCGGGATCGCCGTGCGCCGGGCAAACTCCGCCAGTGCCTGTTCCGCGTGGGAGAGAAATACGCCGCCGCCGGCGCAGATCACCGGACGCTGAGCCCGGGCGATGGCCGCGGCCACGTTTTGGATCTGCTTTTCGTTGCCCCGGACGCTGGGGTTATACCCCCGGATAGATACATGATCCGGGAAGGAGACATCCTTTACGACCTGCTGCTGGACGTCGATAGGGATATCGATCAGCACCGGACCGGGCCGGCCGGTGGAGGCAATGTGAAAAGCCTCCTTTATAATACGGGGCAGCTGCGCCGCGTCCTTGACCAGATAGCAGTGCTTGGAAAAGGCGGAGACGGCACCGGTAATGTCCACCTCCTGGAAGATGTCCCGGCCCAGCAGATTGGACGGGACCTGTCCGGTGATCGCGACCATGGGGATCGAGTCCATGTAGGCGGTGGCGATGCCGGTGACCAGGTTGGTGGCGCCGGGGCCGGAGGTGACCATGCAGACCCCGGGCTTTCCGCTGACCCGGGTATAGCCGGAGGCCATATGCCCGGCGTTCTGCTCGGTGCGGACCAGGGTATAGCCGATTTCCGGATGGGCCATCAAAGCGTCCACGGCGGGGCAGATGGTGGCGCCGGCATAGCCGAACATCTGCTCGACCCCTTCCCGGAGCAGCCCTTCCACTAAAATTTGTGCGCCTGTCATTTCCATAGAATAATCTCCCTTCCCGGAAGCCGCTGCGCAGCCTCCGCGCTGATTTTGACGGGGAGCCCCGTCCGGCAGCACGGGCGGCAGACCGGAGAACAAAAAAGCCTGCGACCCGTGCGTCGGGCCGCAGGCTTTCAGATGAACTCGGGGAGATACCGGCCCTGAAGTTTTTAAATCGGGCGGCATCTGGCGGGACTGCTCTGTGCATGACCAAACGCACTATTCTCTTTCTGTACCAGACCTACCAATACCAGTACCAGAACCAGAATAATGCTCAGAATCAAGATGCTAATCAGAGCAGACAGCAACATTTCATAACCTCCGCAGCGCGGCGAAAAATCGACTGAATTCCCGCCGGCAGGACAGAAAATTGAGTTGGTATTATTATAGTGAGGCTGCGGGAAAAGCGCAAGGGGCCGACCAGAAAAATCTTGATTTTGGCAATCTTGCACAAAAATGAGCAGGCAGAAACCGGGACGGACGTCAAAAACGGAGAAGCCGGCGCTGCGCACCGGTGCATCGCTCCGCCAAAGGGCGGCTCCGGCCGGCCGGAACTGTAAGTTCTGCTCAAAAACACCCCACTATTTCAGTGGGAAATTTTATAAAAGAGAGGCTTGACAACAAGAGTTAGTGATGATAAACTCTCTACGGATTAGGGGTTAGCAAGAGCTAACCTAACATCTGCCGCTGTGCGGCGGATGTGGGATTGCAGGTAAAGGAGGGCGTGCTATGATGCCGTTGACCATGGCAAAGCCGGGTGAGAGCGTCACCATTCGAAAGATCACGGGAAAAGACGAGGTCCGGCAGCATCTGGCGGAACTGGGCTTTGTGGTCGATTCCGATGTGATCGTGGTCACTGAGATGGGCGGAAATCTGATCGTGCAGGTAAAAGACAGCCGGGTGGCTTTGGATCGATCCATGGCGAACCGGATTATGATTTAAATGGAGGAGGAAAACAACATGAAAACCCTGAAGGATGTAAAGGTGGGCGAAACGGCTACCGTGACCAAGCTCCACGGCGAGGGAGCGACCAAGCGCCGCATCATGGACATGGGCCTGACCAAGGGCGTGGAGATCTATGTGCGCAAGGTGGCGCCCCTGGGTGACCCCATGGAGCTGAATGTCCGCGGCTATGAGCTGAGCATTCGCAAGGCGGACGCGGAAATGATCGAGGTCGGCTGAAGCAGATTCCGGCGGAGGCCGATTGTTTCAGCACAGAAAGTTAGTCCAGTCTAACAATTTGATTTGAGTATAGATTATCAGATGAGAGGAGATTTACATGGGCATTACAATTGCATTGGCCGGCAACCCGAACTGCGGTAAAACCACCCTGTTCAATGCGCTGACCGGTTCCAACCAGTACGTGGGCAACTGGCCCGGCGTTACGGTCGAAAAGAAGGAGGGCAAGCTGAAGAACCATAAGGACGTGGTGATTCAGGACCTGCCCGGCATTTATTCCCTGTCCCCCTACACGCTGGAAGAGGTGGTTGCAAGAAACTACCTGGTCAACGACAAGCCGGACGCGATTTTGAACATCGTTGACGGTACGAACATCGAGCGGAACCTGTATCTGACCACGCAGCTCATTGAGCTGGGCCGCCCCGTGGTGGTGGCCGTGAACATGATCGACCTGGTCCGCAAGAACGGCGACAAGATCGATCTTGCCAAGCTGGGCGAGGCCCTGGGCTGCACGGTTGTGGAGATGAGCGCCCTGAAGGGCGAGGGCGGCCAGGCGGCTGCCGAGAAGGCCGTGCAGGCGGCGCAGGCCAAGAAGGCCGGCGAGCTGCCCCACGTGTTTACCGGCAGTGTGGAGCATGCCATTGCCCACATTGAAGAGTCCATCGCCGGCCGCGTGGATCCGGGCTACCTGCGCTGGTATGCCATCAAGATCTTTGAGCGCGACGAAAAGGTGCTGGAGACCCTGAAGCTGGAGCCGGAGCTGGCCGCCCATCTGGAAAGCCACATTTCCGACTGCGAAAAGGAAATGGACGATGACGCCGAGAGCATCATCACCAACCAGCGTTATGCTTACATCAACGGCGTGGTCAGCAAGTCCGTGAAGAAGCAGGCCGCCAAGGGCAGCCTGACGGTTTCGGACCGGATCGACCAGATCGTGACCAACCGTGTGCTGGCACTGCCCATTTTCGCCGGCGTGATGTTCCTGATTTATGCCATCGCCATGGGCGGCTGGAAGATCTCCATCGGCACGGCCGGCACCGACTGGGCCAACGACGTGCTCTTCGGCGAGTGGGTCCCCGGCTGGGTTGATTCCATCCTCGGCGCGCTGAACGTGGCAGAGGGCGGCTGGCTTTACAGCCTGATCCAGGACGGCATTGTGGCCGGCGTCGGCGCGGTGCTGGGCTTTGTGCCGCAGATGCTGGTGCTGTTCCTGTTGCTGTCCATTCTGGAAGACGTGGGCTATATGGCCCGTATCGCCTTCATCATGGACCGGATCTTCCGCCGCTTCGGCCTGTCCGGCAAGAGCTTTATCCCCATGCTGGTGGCCACCGGCTGCGGTGTGCCCGGCATCATGGCGTCCCGTACCATTGAGCAGGACCGCGACCGCAAGATGACCATCATGACCACGACCTTTATCCCCTGCGGCGCCAAGCTGCCCATCATCGGCCTGATTGCCGGTGCCTTCTTCGGCGGCAGCGCGCTGGTGGCTGTTTCCTGCTACTTCCTGGGCATTGCCTCCATCATCATCTCCGGCATCATGCTGAAGAAGTTCAAGGCCTTCGCCGGCGATCCCGCTCCCTTCGTTATGGAGCTGCCGGCTTACCACGCACCCTCTGCCAGCAATGTTCTGCGCGCCACCTGGGAGCGCGGCTGGTCCTTCATCAAGCGCGCCGGCTCCGTGATCCTGCTGGCGTCCATCCTGATTTGGTTCCTGCAGGCCTTCGGCGTGGAGAACGGCGCCTTCGGCATGGTGGAAGATCAGGACAACTCCCTGCTGGCGGCCGTGGGCGGTGCCATCTGCTGGATCTTTGCCCCCCTCGGCTTCGGCAACTGGAAGGCGGCCGTGGCGACCATCGGCGGCCTGGTGGCAAAGGAGAACGTCATCAACATCTTCGGCGTGCTGTATCACTTCGGCGGCGAGCTGTCTGAAAACGGCGATGAGATCTGGAGCCTGGTGGCTGCGGATTACACGTCGGTCAGCGCGTATGCGTTCATGGCGTTCAACCTGCTGTGCGCTCCCTGCTTCGCGGCTATGGGCGCCATCAAGCGTGAGATGAACAACGCCAAGTGGACCTGGGGCGCCATTGGCTATATGTGCCTGTGGGCCTATGTGGTGGCTTTGATCATCTATCAGATCGGCGGCCTGATTACCGGCGAGGTTGGCTTCGGTGTGTTCACCGTGGTGGCCTTTGCGCTGGTTGCCGCGATCGTCTATCTGCTCTTCCGCAAGGGCTATAAGCCCGAGGGCGACATTCACAGCCTCAGCTCGGTTGCGGCTGCTGCCGCCAAGAACTAAGCGTACCAAAGGAGGACATGACGATGCCCAGTACTCTTGGAAATCTGATCGTGATCGCCGTGCTGGCAGTCGTTGTGGCTCTGGCGGCGCGCTCCGTCTGGAGAAATCATAAAAGCGGCGGCTGCTCGGGCGATTGCAGCCAGTGCGGCCACTGCGGCTGCTCAGACGAGCACCGGTAAGCAAAACGATCGGCTTCGGGCACGGGCGGAGAGAGCTCTGCCTGTGCCCGAAGCACTTGATAGGCGCAAGGGAGGCAGCGATGGATCTGACCAGTGCACATCTTAGATACCTGTTGGCGATTTACGAGCTTTCGCGGAAGTCCGAGGCTGTGTCCTCCAGCGCGGTGGCGCAGGCCCTGCAGGTGCAGAAGCCTTCGGTGACACGGATGCTTGAAAATCTGCGGGCCCGGGGCCTTGCGGAAAAAGAGCGCTATGGAAAGATCGCCCTGACCGAGCAGGGACGGACCATTGCGCAGGGCTATGAAGAGCGCATGGAGTTTCTGACGAGCCGTTTTCCGGAGATCGGACTGGAGCTGAGCCGGGAGGAAGCGCTCCTGGCGGCGGAGGCGCTGCTCTCCGCTCTGCCAGAGCGCTATCGGAATGCCGCGCAGCCTGCGGCCGGGGCCCGAGGACAGGCTTAAAAAACTGCAGAAGCGATACGGAGTGCCTGCGGGCACTCCGTCCTTTTATAGGGAAACCGAAAATTGATAGGAAAGTTTTGTAAAAACAGTTGCCTTTCCGAACGTGTATGCTATAATGACCGTAATTCCGGCGGAGGCCGGAATTCATAATTCATATAAGAGGTAGGAGCAGCTTTTGTGAAAATATTGATTGCAGGAGATGGAAAGGTCGGCGCCGCGCTGACCCGGCAGCTTTCTGCCGAGGGGCACGACCTGACGCTGATCGATTCCAATCCCAAGGTGCTGGAACGCAGTGTGGAGCTTTATGACGTGATGACCATTCAGGGCAACTGCGCCTCCATGAGCATTCTGCAGCAGGCCGGCGTGGAGGATGCCAATCTTTTGATTGCCGCGACCAGCGAAGATGAGATCAATCTGCTGTGCTGCATGACGGCCCATGGCTTGAACCCGAATCTGCACACCATTGCCCGGATCCGCAATCCGGATTATACCGAGCAGATCTTTACCATGCGGGATGTGTTCAATCTTTCCATGACCGTGAATCCGGAGAAGGCGGCAGCCATTGAGATTGAGCGGCTTTTGAAATTCCCGGGCTTTTTGAAGCGGGAGACGTTTGCCAAGGGCCGCGTGGAGATTGTGGAGCTGCGCATCGGTGCAGACAGCAAGCTGTGCAATGTGTCCCTGAGCGATATGAACGGAATTGTCAAGTGCAAGGTCCTGGTCTGCGCGGTGCTGCGCAGCGGAAAGGCCATTGCCCCCGACGGAAACTTTGTCCTGCGGGAAGGGGACCGGATCTTTGTAACGGCGCCTACGAACACCCTGGCCACGCTTTTGAAGAATCTGGGGATCATCACCCGAAAGGTCAACCGGGTCCTTTTGGCGGGTGGTGGCCGGGTCAGCTTTTATCTGGCCCAGCAGCTGCAGAAAAGCGGTATTACCGTGCAGCTGATCGAGCAAAACGAGGCGCGCTGCCGACAGCTGGCCGCGCTGCTGCCCAATACCTGCATCGTGCAGGGGGACGCCAGCAACCAGGAGCTGCTGGAGCAGGAGGGCCTGGCGGAAAGCGACGCCCTGGTCACGTTGACCGGGCTGGATGAGCTGAATATGATTATCTCGCTGTACGGAAAGACCCAGGGGGTGCAGCAGGTGATCACCAAGCTGAGCCGGACGGAGAATTCCGGCCTGCTGGACAGTCTGCCGCTGGGCAGCGTGATCTGCCCCAAGGAGCTGTGCAGCAACACCATCGTGCGCTATGTCCGGGCCATGCAGAACCAGACCGGCGCAGCCGTGGCGATCCACACCATTGCCGACGGGCAGGCGGAGGCGATCGAGTTTTTGGTGGATGAGTCTACCCGGAACTGCGGCCGTCCTCTCAAGGATCTGCGTCTGCGCAAAAACGTGCTGATCGTGTGCATCAGCCGCGGCGGGAAGAGCGAGATCCCGGACGGCAACTCGTCGTTTGCCCAGGGGGATACCCTGATCGTGGTGACCAGCAGCGACACGGTGCTCCATCAGCTCAACGATATCTTTGTGTAAGCCGGGGGAGGACCATGAACTATCGAATGATGGGGCGCTTTGTCGCCCAGATTTTGGCCATTGAGGCGGTGTTCATGCTTCCGGCCATGATGATCAGCATCTATGACCGGGACGAGCGGGCCATCTTCGGCTTTGCGGCCACCATCGGGGTGGTTTTCCTGGTTGTGGCGGTGCTCAGCGCGGTGACCCGGCGGACCCGGCGCGGCTTTTACGCCCGGGATGGGCTGACCTGTGTGGCGGTCGGCTGGATCGTTATGAGTTTGCTGGGTGCCCTGCCGTTTTACCTGTCCGGAGAGATCCCTCACTATGTGGACGCGCTTTTTGAGATCGTTTCCGGCTTTACCACCACCGGCTCTTCGATTCTCGTTGATGTGGAACGGATGTCCCGGGGGCTGCTTTACTGGCGCAGCTTCAGCCACTGGCTGGGCGGTATGGGCGTGCTGGTGTTTCTGCTGGCCATTGCGCCCAGCGGCGGCCGCAGCGGCGGCTTTACCATGCATCTGATGCGGGCGGAAAGCCCCGGCCCGGATGTGGGCAAGCTGGTGCCCAAGATCCGGCAGACGGCAATGATTTTGTATGTGATTTACATTGCGCTGACGGGAATCGACATTTTATTTCTGCTGGCCGGGCGGATGCCGGTTTTCGACGCGCTGTGTACGGCGTTCGGCACGGCAGGCACCGGCGGATTCGGCATTAAGGCGGACAGTCTGGCCGGTTACAGCCCGTATATCCAGAATGTGACCACCGTTTTCATGCTGCTGTTCGGCGTCAACTTCAGCTGCTATTACCTGCTGCTGATGCGGCAGTTCGGCAGCGTGTTCCGGGATGAGGAGCTGCGGCTGTACGGCGGGATCATCCTAGCGGCGATCACGGCGATCACGCTGAATCTGCGCGGATTTTACGGCACGCTGGAGGAAACGGTGCGGCATGCGGCGTTCCAGGTGGCCAGCATCATCACCACCAGCGGCTATGCCACGGCGGACTTTGACCTGTGGCCAAGCTTTTCCAAAACGGTGCTGGTATGCCTGATGGTGATCGGCGCCTGTGCCGGCAGCACCGGCGGCGGCCTGAAATGCGGCCGGGCGCTGCTGCTTTTAAAAGGCCTGCGGCGGAACATTCGTCAGGTGCTCAATCCGCAGCGGGTGGAGCTGGTGCGGATCAACGGCCGCTGTGTGGATGAGCGGGTGCTGGCCAATACCAATGCCTATCTGGCGGCCTATGTGGTGATCCTGATCGGAAGCTTTCTGGTGGTTTCCCTGGACGGGTTTTCCATGACGGCGAATTTTACGGCAGTGCTTTCCTGCTTCAACAACATCGGACCGGGTCTGGCGGAGGTCGGACCCACCTGCAGCTTCCAAGGCTACAGTGTGCTTTCCAAGCTGGTCCTGATTCTGGATATGCTGGCCGGCCGGCTGGAGATCTTCCCGATCCTGGCCCTGTTTTCGTCCAGCACCTGGAAGCGGAAGTAAGGACCCTTGTCAATAAAAGAGACGGAAGGCGTTCCTTCCGTCTCTTTTCCTTCATTATAATGTAGGCGTACAGGCAGTGAGCCTGGCCGGTCAGATATGGGTGCGGATCAGCCGTCCCATCTCCCGGCAGCCCACCAGCTTTTTGCCTTCGCCCATGATGTCGCCGCAGCGCCAGCCCTCAGCCAGGACGGCTTCCACCGCGTGCTCTACGGCGTCGGCCTCCTCGGCCATATCGAAGCTGTACCGCAGCATCATGGCGGCGGCCAGAATGGTGCCGATGGGGTTGGCCTTGTCCTGCCCGGCAATGTCGGGGGCGGAACCGTGGATCGGCTCGTACAGGCCCACCGTCCCGTCGCCCATGGCGGAGGAGGGGATCATGCCGATGGAGCCGGTGACCATGCTGGCCTCGTCGGAGAGAATATCGCCGAAGAGGTTTTCCGTCACAATAACATCGAACTGAGAGGGATCCCGGACGATCTGCATGGCGCAGTTGTCCACATACATGTGCAGAAGCTCCACATCCGGATACTCCTTGGCGACGTCTTCCACGGTTTTGCGCCACAGGCGGGATGTGGCCAGCACGTTGGCCTTATCCACGGAGGTGACGCGATGGCGGCGCTTGCGGGCCATCTGGAAAGCCACATGGGCGATGCGGCGGATCTCATGCTCACTGTAAGACATGATGTCGGTGGCGGCGCTTTCGCCGTTCTTCTCCTCCATGCGATGCTCGCCGAAGTAGACGCCGCCGATCAGCTCCCGCACAATGATAAAGTCAAACCCGCGGCGCACTGTATCCTCGCGCAGGGGGCTGGAAGAAGAGAGCTCGGAAAAAAGCCGGGCCGGACGTACGTTGGAGTAAAGCCCCATACCGGCCCGCAGCCGCAGCAGCCCCTTTTCCGGGCGTTTGTCCTGGGGGCAGGCATCCCACTTGGGACCGCCGACGGCACCCAGCAAGGCGCTGTCGGACTGAAGGCAGGTCTGCAGGCTGCTCTCCGGCAGGGGGTCGCCGAAGGCATCAATGGCACAGCCGCCCATGGGCGCTTCCACGTAAGTGAAGGAATGGCCGAACTTTTCGGCAACGGCGTCCAGAACGCCGATGGCCTCGCCCACGATCTCCGGGCCGATGCCGTCGCCGCGGATGACCGCGATGGTTTTATTCATGCTGAAAAACTTCCTTTCCGCGGCGGGCCTTCAGGCCTGCCGTTTATTTTTGATGGAGGCCATCAGGCCGCCCTGCTCGATCATCTCCCGGATAAAGGGAGGGAAGGGCTCAGCCTGATAGGTTTTGCCAGTGGTCACATCGGTGATGACGCCGGTTTCAAAATCCACCTGGACCTCGTCGCCTTCGGCGATCCCGTCGCTGGCGGCGGGACACTCCAGAATGGCAAGACCGATGTTGATGGCGTTGCGGTAGAAGATCCGGGCGAAGGTTTTGGCGATGACGCAGGAAACGCCGGCGGCCTTGATAGCAATGGGGGCATGCTCCCGGGAAGAGCCGCAGCCGAAGTTCCAGCCGGCCACCATGATGTCGCCGGGCCGGACCCGCTGAACAAAGGTTTTGTCAATGTCCTCCATGCAGTGGGAGGCCAGTTCTTTGGGATCCTGGCTGGCCAGGTACCGGGCCGGGATGATCACGTCCGTGTCAATATGATCGCCGTATTTCAAAACGGTGCCGTGTGCGCTGAATGTACTCATTTGCCCATGACCTCCTCAGGGTGAGAGATGTGTCCGGTGATGCCGGAGGCTGCCGCCACGGCAGGGGAAGCCAGGTATACCTCGCTGGTGACGTGTCCCATGCGGCCCACAAAGTTGCGGTTGGTGGTGGAGACAGCCCGCTCGCCGGCGGCCAGGCAGCCCATGTGACCGCCCAGGCAGGGGCCGCAGGTGGGGGTGGAGACGATGCAGCCGGCATCCAGGAAGATCTCGGTATAGCCCTGGCGGATGCACTCTTTATAAACGGACTGCGTAGCGGGGATCACGATGCCCCGGACGCCCTTGGCCAGATGGTGTCCCTTCAGGATCGCGGCGGCCGCCGCCATATCCGGCAGCTGGCCGTTGGTGCACGAACCGATGACCACCTGGTCGATGGCAATGTCGGCGCCCTCCCGGGCCGAATGGGCGTTTTCCGGAAGGTGCGGCCAGGCCACGGTGCAGTCGATCTCGGACAGATCCAGCTCTACCGTGCGGCTGTATTCCGCGTCCGGATCCGCTTCATAGGCGGTCCAGGACCGGGTGACCCGACCGTCCAGATAGGCGCGGGTAATGTCATCGACCGGGAAAATGCCGTTTTTGGCGCCGGCTTCGATGGCCATGTTGGAAATGGTCAGCCGGTCATAGATGCTCAGCTCCTGTACGCCGTCCCCGCAGAATTCCAGGGACTGGTAGAGGGCGCCATCTACGCCGATCTTGCCGATGAGGGTCAGGATCACGTCCTTGCCGGAGACATAGGGCTTTTTCTTGCCGGTCACATGGACCCGGATGGCCGAGGGGACCTTAAACCAGGTCTGACCGGTGGCCATGGCGGCGCCCATATCCGTGGAGCCCACGCCGGTGGAGAAAGCGCCGACCGCACCGTACGTGCAGGTGTGGGAGTCTGCGCCGATGATGGCCTCGCCGGGGGGCACCAGACCCTTTTCCGGCAGCAGCGCATGCTCGATGCCCATTTCCCCCACGTCGTAATAATGCTCGATCTCAAAGCGGCGGGCAAAGCTGCGGCACTGCTTGCACTGGGTGGCGGCCTTGATGTCTTTATTGGGGGTGAAGTGATCCATTACCATGGCGATGCGGCTGCGGTCAAATACCTGATCAAAGCCGGCCGCCTCGAACTCGTTGATGGCCACCGGGGAGGTGATGTCGTTTCCCAGGACCAGATCCAGCTTGGCCTGGATCAGCTGCCCGGCCCGTACGGAGGAAAGCCCCGCGTGCGCGGCCAGGATCTTCTGCGTCATTGTCATTCCCATCGTTTTTCGTTGCTCCTTCGCGTTAACCGTTCGCCTCGATAATTTTGTTGATGCCGTTCACATAGGCCCGCAGCGAGGACTCAATGATATCCGTGGACAAACCGGAGCCGGTGTAGGTGCGGCCGTTGCTGGAGATCTTCACCACCGCTTCGCCGATGGCGTCCTCGCCGTCGGTAACGGCGTTCAGGCTGAAGCTGTCCAGCTTGATGTCCATATTCAGCATCCGGTTGATGGCCTTGAAGGAGGCGTCCAGCGGGCCGGAGCCGATGGCTACATCCTCCAGCTCCTGCTCATCCCGTACCAGCTTGACATAGGCGGTGTTGGGGATGCTGTCGCCGGCGTTGACCACGTGGCGGATCAACTGGCAGGGCGTGCCGCCGGTGCGGCGGCGGTTGAGCACCAGGGCCTCCACGTCGGCACCGGTAATGGACTTTTTCTTGTCGGCCAGATCCTTGAAGCGGTTGAAGATATCCTCCATTTCCGCGTCGGTGACTTCGTAGCCCATTTCTGTGAGCTTCTCCCGCAGGGCGTGTTTGCCGGAGTGCTTGCCCAGCACGATGGTGCTTTGGGGAATGCCCACATCGGAGGGATTCATGATCTCATACGTCTGGGCGTTGGCCAGCACACCGTGCTGATGGATGCCGGATTCATGGGCAAAGGCGTTGGCACCGACGATGGCCTTGCTGGGCGATACGGGGACGCCGGTGATATTGGACAGCAGCTTGCTGGAACGGTAGATCTGATGGGTATCCACGCCGCACTCGGCCTGGTAGAAATCCTTCCGGGTGAAAAGGCCCATGACGACCTCTTCCAGGCTGGCGTTGCCCGCCCGTTCGCCGATGCCGTTGATCGTGCACTCCACCTGGGTGGCGCCGGCCCGGACGCAGGCCAGGGAGTTGGCGACGGCCATGCCCAGGTCGTTATGGCAGTGGACCGAGATGTCCACCTGGTCGATGCCGGGAACGTGGGTCTTCAGGTAGGTGATCAGCTCCGCCATCTCCTGGGGGGTGGAATACCCTACGGTGTCCGGAATGTTCAAAACCGTGGCGCCGGCGCGGATCGCGGCGTCGCAGCACTGGGCCAGGAAGGCCGGCTCCGTACGGGAAGCATCCTCCGCCGAGAACTCAATGTCTTCGCATTTGCTCTTGGCATAGGCCACCATCTCGGAGATCTTGGCCAGGACCTCTTCCCGGGTCATCTTCAGTTTATATTTCATATGGATCTCGCTGGTGGCCAGGAAGACGTGGATCCGGGGATAACGGGCGCCCTGTACGGCCTCCCATGCGGCGTCAATATCGCCCTTGGTGCAGCGGGCCAGACTGGCGACCCGGCAGTTGGACACGGCGGCGGCAATGGCCTGCACGCTCTTGAGGTCCATGGGCGAGGCGATGGCAAAGCCGGCCTCAATGACATCCACACCCAGCTTATCCAGCTGTGCGGCCATTTCGATTTTTTCCGACAGATTCATGCTGCAGCCCGGGGACTGCTCACCGTCACGGAGGGTGGTATCGAAAATTTTGATCTTTTTCATGGTTGCTGTCTCCTTTACAAATTGTCCAAATGCAATCCGCAGGTGGGGAGAAGAGGAGCTCCGGGCAAATAAAAAAGCCCTCGTCTCTTGTCAGAGACGAAAGCTGTATACTTCCGCGGTACCACTCCGGTTGGCATATGAAATGCCCGCTTTCGGCATCGGCCCGGCACGCCGGACGAATTCCGCCTCTTTGATAACGGTGAGGAAACCCGTTTCCGCCTAAACCGAGGTCTCAGCGGAAAAACTCGAGGGCCAGTGACGTTTTTCCTTCCTGCACTGCCTTGCAGCAACCGGCAGCTCTCTGCAGCATTCCAAAAAAACTTTTTCCCTGTCATTGCATTTGTGGTGTGAAATTGATGCTATTTTAGCGCGCGGTTCCGGGTTTGTCAAGCGCCTTTTCCGCAAAGGCGGCCCTTTTTTCGCGGAAATGGAAAAGAGAAAACCAAGGTGCGGAAAGATTTATGGTTTCGTAACACATGGCCGGTATGAAAATGTTATAATGAAATGTTATGTTATGACTGCCGGCCTTCTCGTAAACGCCCCGGTCGGATGCTTTTAAGACTGGTTTAAGCCGGAGGGCGTTTGATAGGCATACCTGAAATAGGAAGATCCGGAAGGGATGCTGCGAAAGCAGGCTTGTGAATGGAGGAAATCAGATTCATGGTTGAGATGAAGGAACCCACGGCCGGCGGCGCCGGAACGGCGCAGACGGAACAGCCGGCGGCCCCGGTAAAACCGAAAAAGAAGCATAAGTGGAAGCGGTGGATCGCGATCGTACTGGTTGTTGCTCTGGTGGGCGGCTTCCTTTGGAAGCACGGCAGTGCGAAGCCCGCGGAAACAGAGGCCTCCTATACGCAGGAGGCTGTGTCCCATCGGACGATCGCCCAGTCCATCACCGGCAGCGGAACGGCGCAGCCGGCGGATTCCTACACGGTGACCAGCCTGGTCTCCGGCGAGGTGCTTAAAGATACGTTTGAAGAAGGGGACCTGGTGAGTAAGGACGCCCTGCTTTACACCATCGACGCCTCGGACGCCTCAACCTCCGTCACCTCTGCAAATCTTTCCTACGAGCAGGCGGTGCGGGCCAAGTATCCCACGGCGACCCAGAGCGGCGTGATCAGCGAGATGTACATCCACAACGGCGACAGCGTTAACGCGGGGACGGCCCTGTGCAAGATCGTCAGCAGCAACGATCTGAGCATTGACTTCAAATTTTATGATACCAACGCGTCCCAGTTTTATATCGGACAGTCCGCCACGCTGTATATCAGCGGCTTTGCCGGGACCCTGACCGGTACGGTCAGCGCCATTTCCGAGACGTATTCCGCCGAGGGCAGCGGCATGAAGCTGCGCACCGTCCAGGTCACGGCGTCCAACCCCGGCCTTGTGACGGAGGACTGCACGGCACAGGCCTCCATCGGCGGCTACTCCAACTACGGCACGACGCAGATCCACCTCAGCGGGGTCAGCACCGTTTATTCCTCCGGCAGCGGAACGGTGGAGGGGCTCAACAAGCTGGCCGGCGACACCGTTCAGTCGGGGGAGCGCCTGTGCACCATTTCTTCCGACAATATTGACGATCAGATCACCAATGCCAAGCTGAATCTGGACTCCTCCAGGGACCGGCTGGACAACTATACCATCAAGGCCCCCATCTCCGGCACGGTGATCACCAAGAACGTCAAGGCCGGCGACAAGCTGGACACGGCGACGGCCGCCCAGATGGCCGTGATCTATGACCTGAGCTATCTGAAGGTGGACCTGAACATCGACGAACTGGATATCAACCAGGTGCAGGAGGGACAGACCGTCACCATCACCGCGGACGCGATCGACGGAACGCTGACCGGCCGTGTGGATAAGGTCAGCATCGCCGGCACCACCAGCGGCGGCGTCACCACGTATCCGGTGACGGTGATCATTGAGGATTACGGGAATCTGCGTCCCGGCATGAACGTGGACGCGGAGATCCTGATCACGCAGAGCGAGGATGCCCTGGCAGTCCCGGCCCAGGCGGTGGAGCGGGGCAACAAGGTGCTGATCACCAGCGATTCTCCCAGCGCAGCCAAGGCCCTGGCGGATACGGCGCCGGATGGCTACGTTTACGTGCAGGTGACGACCGGCATCAGCGATGATGACTATATTGAGATCACCTCCGGCCTGCAGGAGGGCGATACGGTGGCTTACCAGAAGGTGGACCACTCCTCCGATGATCTGATGGCCATGATGGGCGGCGGTGACATGGGCGGCGATATGGGCGGTGCGCCCAGCGGCGGCGGTCCCGGCGGCGGCCCGTCCGGAGGGCCTCAGGGATGAGCGCACTGATTGAGTTTCAGGACGTTTCGAAGGTCTATCATATGGGTGACACGGACGTTTGGGCCGCCAACCACATTTCCATGCAGATCCGGCAGGGGGAATTTGTGGCCATTGTGGGTCAGTCCGGCTCCGGCAAGTCCACCTGTATGAACATCATCGGCTGCCTGGATGTGCCCACCTACGGCACCTATCTGCTGGACGGCCGGGACGTGGGCCAGATGGACAAGAACGAGCTGGCGGAGATCCGCAACGAAAAGCTGGGTTTTATCTTCCAGCAGTATAACCTGCTGCCTAAGCTGACGCTGCTGGAGAATGTGGAGGTCCCGCTGATGTATGCCGGTGTGCCCAAGGCGGAGCGCCGCCAGCGCGCCGCCGCCGCCCTGGAGAAGGTGGGCCTGGGCGATAAGCTCAAGCATAAGCCCAGCCAGCTTTCCGGCGGCCAGCAGCAGAGGGTGTCCATTGCCCGGGCCCTGGTGGGCCGCCCGGCGGTGATCCTGGCGGACGAACCCACCGGCGCGCTGGACTCCCGCACCGGGCGGGAGGTTCTGGCCATGCTCAAGGATGTGCACCGGGAGGGCAACACTGTGGTGCTCATCACCCACGACAATTCCATTGCCGTCCAGGCCCAGCGGATCATTCGCCTGGAGGACGGCCATGTGATCTACGACGGGGACGCCAGCGCTCCGGAAGCGGTGGTCACCCCGTCCCTGGCGGGAGAGGGGGCTGCCCGATGAAGCTGACGGAATCCCTGGCTTTGGCCCTGAAAAATATCCGCTCCAGCAAAATGCGGACGTTCCTCACCATGCTGGGCATCATCATCGGCGTCTCCGCCGTGATCGTGATCACGGGCCTGGGCAACGGCATGCAGAAATACATGGAGGACAGCTTTGCCGAGCTGGGCACCAACAGTCTCAGTGTGACGATCATGGGCCGCGGCTCCTCCCGCAGCGTCTCGGAAGAGCAGATGTACGCCATCGTGGAGGACAATCCGGAGTATTTCGAGGCAATCTCGCCCCTGGTCAGCATGAGCGGCGTGAAGATCGGCACGGAAAGCCTTTCCTCCACCAGCGCCACCGGCGTCAGCGAGGACTATTTTGACATGAAAAGCTACACCATCGCCCAGGGACGCGGCATTGAGTATGTGGACGTCAGCGCCCGCAAGCGGGTCTGCGTGGTGGGCGAGTACCTGAACAAGACCTACTTCAACGGCAGCGCCGTGGGGCAGACGCTGAAGATCAACGGAAACAAATTCCGCATCGTGGGTGTTATGACCCAGGAGGGGGATGACCTGGAAAAGGGCGGTACGGACGACTGCGTGTTCGTCCCCTATTCCACGGCGGCCCGGCTGAGCTATACCGGCACCATCGCCAGCTATACCGTCACGGCCCCGTCCAAGGACCTGGCGTCGCCCGCCAAATCCCTGCTGCAGAATAAGCTTTACGACATCTTCCAGGACGAGGACGCGTACAGCGTCATCAGCATGTCGGAGATCCTGGACATGATGAACAGCATGATCAACGTCATGATCACCATCCTGGCGGCCATTGCAGCCATCTCCCTGGTGGTGGGCGGCATCGGGATCATGAACATCATGCTGGTCTCCGTCACCGAGCGGACCCGCGAAATCGGCATCCGCAAGGCCCTGGGCGCCAAGGAGCGCTACATCATGCAGCAATTTGTCATCGAGGCCGCCACAACCTCCGTGCTGGGGGGCCTGTTCGGCATCGCCTTCGGATACCTGTTCTCCGCAGCGGCCACGGTGCTGATCACGAAGCTGACCGGCGAGGCCATGACCGTGATCCCCACGATCAAGTCCATCGGTTTGGCCGTGGGCGTCAGCGCCGGCATCGGCATTGCCTTCGGCTATCTGCCGGCCAAGAAGGCCGCACGGCTGAACCCCATCGACGCCCTGCGTTACGATTGATGCACATATTATAAGTATAGAGAAGCGGCGCACAGAACGCCGGGAACGGTCCCCAGCCGGGGACCGTTCTTTTTTTGCGGCCGGACAGGAACCGGGGAATCGGGCGCCCGGCGGCGCTTCGCCCGGGGGGCTGCCCCTGCTGGAATGCGGCCGAAACGGAATGTTACGACTGTGTTACAAATCGACATAGCTTCTTGCATTTCAAAAAAGCATGCGGTAAGATACTCACGAACAGGGCCGAGGGGGAGGCAGATGCTCGGCGCAGATACCGGTACGGCATGCCACAGTATGTGTGCCGTGACGAAGACGATCCTTTTGCTCTGTTTGGAACATGCCGGCTCTGCCGGTAAATTTAAAAGGAGGAAAAGATCCTATGAAAAAGTTCCTTTCTCTGGTTCTGGCTCTGGTAATGACCTTCTCTCTGGTCACCGTCAGCGCCGGCGCCAAGGAGTACACGGACAAGAGCACCATCAAGTATGCTGATGCTGTTGACGTGATCTCCACCCTGGGTATTGTGGACGGCTATGCCACCGGCGCCTTCAATCCCAGCAACACCCTGACCCGCGGTGCTGCCGCCAAGATCATCTGCAACATGGTCCTGGGTCCCACCACCGCCTCCGCTCTGGGCGCGAACTCCGCTCCCTTTACGGACGTGCCTGCGAACCACACCTTCGCCGGCTACATCGCTTACTGCTCTCAGCAGGGCATCATCAACGGCTACTCTGACGGCACTTTCAAGCCCGCCGGCACCGTGACCGGTTATCAGTTCATGAAGATGCTGCTGGGCGCGCTGGGCTACAAGGCTGCTGATGAAGGCTTCACCGGCCCCAACTGGACCATTAACGTGGCCAAGCTGGCTCTGGGCCTGGGCCTGAACAAGGGCAACACCGACTTCGTCGGCTCCAAGGCCATGACCCGTGAAGAGGCCTGCCTGTATGCCTTCAACACCCTGCAGGCGACCATGGTCGAGTATGGCAACACCACCACCATCACCGGCTCTGGCATCAACGTCAGCATCAGCGGCCAGGCCAAGGAAGTTGCTCAGGGCACTGTTTATAAGAACATCTTCCCGGGCAAGGCTTCCACCCTGGAGTTTGCCGAGCGTTACTTCGCCGACCTGAAGGTCGTTGGCGAGACCGACGACTTCGGCCGTCCCGCCAAGACCTGGAGCTACAAGAACTCCAAGATCGGCACCTATGCCAAGGACGCCACCCTGACCTACACCTCCGAGGTGAAGCTGGGCGACATCTACAAGGATCTGGGCCTGTCCAAGGCCGACAAGACCGATACTTATTACGTCGATGGCAAAGAGCAGTCTGTGCGCGATGCTAATGGCACGATCACCAAAGATAATAATCTGACCATCGCACGCGGCAGCAAGGCCACGACCGGCGGCAACGGCGTTCTGACCGAGGTCTATTATGACTCTTCCGTCGATCCCGCGACTCTGGAGATCGTTCAGATCAACACCTATGTTGCGACCGTTGGTTCCGTGAAGGCCGCTACTGCCTCCGCTGACCGCAAGATCACTCTGACCGCTAAGAGCCACCCCACCGGTACGGTTGACTATGGCTTTGAGACCGAGAGCTTTGCTCAGAAGGATCTGGTCACCTACACCGTCGCTTATAACGAAACGAGCTCTAAGTATGAGGTCAAGTCTGTTGAGGCGCTGGCCAAGACCGACGCCGGCACTCTGACTGCTTTTGTTGGCACCGATGCTGAGGATGCTTCCTCCAACTTCACTGTCAACGGCACCAAGTACAGCTATTCCAAGAATGCCAACGTGAAGAACGGCCCCATCGACAAGCTGGGCCTGAAGGCCGATCTGGACGTGTACTGCGATCAGTATGGCTATGCCATCTATGTGGAAGCCACCAAGACCGCTACCAAGTACGCTCTGGTTCTGGGCGTTGGCGCGACCAACCCCTATGGCGATGAAACCATCGGCGCCACCCTGCTGCTGGCTGACGGCACTCAGGTGACCGCCACCGTCAAGATGGCTGACAAGTCTGCTGCCTTCTCGGCCCTGTCCGCTGCTGGGAAGGTCAACGATGCTGCTGCCATTCTGGTGACCTACACCGTTGGTTCCAACGGCACCTATACTCTGACTAAGGTTGACGATTATCAGGCACCTCAGCAGGGCGCGACTACTTACTCTGTTACCAACGGCAAGTCCAACGTGACTCTGGGCGGCAACAATCTGTATGCCACCTCCGCCACGGTGTACTTCGTCTGCACCAAGTCCGGCAGCGACTATAATTACAAGGTCTACACCGGCTATGCTGCCATGCCCACGGTCAACGCTGCCGCTTCCGTGCAGTATGATCTGGACGGCACCTACACCACCCAGGTGAACGCTGCCTTCCTGAGCACCGCGACCGTCCTGGGCGTTGAGGGTACCAGCACCTATATCCTGCGTCCCGCTTCCGTCAAGGTCATCAGCGAGGTCGACAAGGATGCCTATGTGGAGCTGCCCGCCTTCGTTGACGGCGCTGTCACCACTGTGAAGGTTGCCTATACCCTGGTTTCCGGCAATGGCACTCTGAAGAACGCTGGCGGCTATGTGGTCGACTCCTACACCACCAGCGATGATGTCATCACCGGTGTGACCCTGAAGACCGGCACGCAGTCTGCTACCGGCACGGTTGCCGTGAGCAACGGCGTTGTGGGCTTCGGTGCTACCGAGGCTGCCGCTACCTACTGGGCTTATCGTTCCGACACCAAGGTTGTGTATGTCAGCTCCGACGGCAAGACTCTGTCTACCGGCACGGTTGAGGGCATTGCCACCGATGCGAACGATACGGTTGTCTACGAGGTTGACACCAACACCAAGACCGTTACCAACATCTACATCACGGTTGTTGACTAATCCGTCTTCGGTGACGCTCATCTGAGCAAACCCAAAACAAGCCCCGCGCCGAAAGGCGCGGGGCTTGTCCCTTCTTTTTTTATTCCTTCTGCGCGTCCGTCCGCAGAGGCAGCTCCCGGAAGATCCGGCCCGTCAGCGCGGCGTAATCTGCCGCGCCCCGCACCCGCCGCAGCTTCATGCCCAGCCGCTCGCCCCCGTCAAAAAGCCAGATGAGATAGTACCAAAGCTCCTTCATCCGCTGCAGGGCGTTTTCCACGTTGCCGAAGCTTTCCTGATATCGGGCGAACAGCGTGTCGGTAAAGGCCTGCAGGGTCGCCCGGTCCACGGCCGCCCCGCCCTGCAGCTTGCGCACCAGCGCCGGGTCCGCCGCCAGCCCCCGGCCCAGCATGATCCGCTTCACCGCCGGGAAGCGTGCCTCCAGCGCCCGGCAGTCCGCCGCCGTCAAAAGATCTCCGTTGTAGGTCACGGGGCAGCGGCTGCGGGCCAGGGCCCGGGCAAACGCGTCCAGATGCACCTGCCCCTGGTAAAACTCCCGCTGCACCCGGGGGTGAATGATCAGCTCCGGAATGGGGTAGCGGTTGAAAAGCTCCACCAGGGCGTCAAACTCTTCCGGTTCCCGCAGGCCCAGGCGGGTCTTGATGCTGACGGAAATGGCCGCGTGGGTGTACACCGCGTCCAGAAGCCGGGCAAGCTCCTCCGGCCGCCCCAGCAGGGCCGAGCCCTTTCCCTTGGCCACCACCGTACCCGAGGGGCAGCCCAGGTTCAGGTTCACCTCCCGGTATCCCAGCTCCGCCATGGCCCCGATGGACCAAACCAGATCCTCCGGGCTGCGGGCCATCAGCTGGGGCACCGCCGCCGTGCCGGCGTTGTGGGTGGGGTCCAGATCCCGCATTTCCCGCGGGGTGATGAGATGCTCCTTGGTGGGGGAGAAAAAGGGCATATAATACCGCGCCACCCCGGGGAAGAACTCCCGGTGGGTGTTGCGGAACACATACGTGGTCACGCCCTGGAGGGGCGCGCAGTCATATTGCATGGGGACCTCCTGTGTGCGGGCTTGCCGCGGCCCGGTATGGGCGGCGGCAGCAGCTTTCATTGTAGCGGTCCGGCGGCGGTTTTGCAAGGGCGAGGGCCTGTTTTTCTTGACACGGCAGGGCCCAGCGGGTATCCTGAAGAAAACGAAAGACCGCCCGCAGCCGGGCGGCGAAAGGGGAGCATACCGATGAAGAAACTGGGTTTGGGCCTGATGCGCCTGCCGCTGACCGATCCGGACGATCCCAAGTCCCTGGACTATGCCGCCTGCAATGCCCTAGTGGACCGGTTTTTGCAGCGGGGCTTTACGTATTTTGATACGGCGTATGCCTACCACGGCGGCATGAGCGAGAGCGTGGTGCGCCGCTGCCTGGTGGAGCGGCACCCGCGGGAGACCTTCTGCGTGGCGGATAAAATGCCTATTTGGCTGGCCAAGAAACCGGAGGACTATCCTCCGCTGTTTGCCCAGCAGCTGGAGCGGACGGGGCTTTCCTACTTCGACGTGTATCTGCTTCACGCTCTGGGGCAGTCCAGCTATGAAAAGACCGTGGAGCGGGGCGGGTTCGACTTTGTCCGCCGCATGAAGGATGAGGGGAAGATCCGCCATCTGGGCTTTTCCTACCACGACGGGGCCGAGCTGCTGGACCGGATCCTTACGGAGCATCCGGAGATGGAGATCGTGCAGCTGCAGGTCAACTATGTGGACTGGGACAGCGAGGGGGTCCAGGCCCGGCGCTGCTGTGAGGTGGCGGCCCGGCACGGCCGCAAGGTCGTGGTGATGGAGCCGGTGAAGGGCGGTACGCTGGCCCATGTTCCGCCTGCGGCGGAGCAGATCCTGCGCGCGGCCGCCCCGGAGCGGAGCCCTGCGGTGTGGGCGCTGCGCTTTGCCGCCGCGCAGGACCCGGTGGTCATGGTGCTCAGCGGGATGAGCAATGCGGCGCAGCTGGAGGAGAATATGGACGCCCTGGCGGAGTTCCGGCCCCTTTCCGACACGGAGCGCGCGGCCCTGGACCAGGCGGCGCAGACCATTGCCGCGGCCACGGCGATCCCCTGCACGGCGTGCCGCTACTGTGTGGATGACTGCCCCATGCACATTGCGATCCCCAACTATTTCGCGCTTTATAACGATCAGCATCAGTTCGGTATGGGCGCCAGCAACCCGTCGTATTACAGCAATCTGACCAAGCGCTTCGGCATGGCCTCGGCGTGCATCCGCTGCGGCGTGTGCGAAAGTCACTGTCCCCAGCATCTGGACATCCGGGGCTGGCTGGAAAAAGTGGCGCAGGCGTTTGGAAAATAAGCGCGGAGCGTGCGCTCCAAAAGGCCCCGGAGAATCGTCTCCGGGGCCTTTTCTTCGGCTCAGATCCGGCCGAAGAGCTCCATCTGCCGGTGCAGCCGCCGGGCAAGCTTCGGCGTCAGCTGGCCGGGCAGCAGCCGCCAGCGCCAGTTTCCGCCGGAGGTGCCGGGCGTGTTCATCCGGGCCTCGCTGCCCAGAGACAGAACATCCTGCATGGGGACGATGGCCAGGTCGGCTACGCTGCTCCACGCGCCCCGCATGAGGCCCCAGGCGATCCCTTCCTCTTCGTTCAGCCCCAGATAGGCCCGGGCCTTGGCACGCTCCCCCTCCTCCGCGGCGGCGTACCAGCCCAGGGCCGTGTCGTTATCGTGGGTGCCGGTGTAGACCACGCAGCCGCGCCCGTACCGGTGGGGAAGATAGCTGCTCTCCTCCCGGGGGCTGAAGGCGAATTGAAGCACCTTCATGCCGGGCAGGCCCGATTCCCGCAAAAGGGCGTAAACGGCCTCATCCAGATGCCCCAGGTCCTCGGCGATCACACCCTCTGTGCCGGGACCTGCCTGCAGGGCCCGGATCAGCTCCATGCCCGGACCGGGCAGCCAGCGCCCCTCCCGGGGCGGGGCCCCGGCGGGGATCGAGAAATAGGAGCTGAGACCGCGGAAATGGTCGATCCGCAGAAGATCCGCAAGGCGCTTGTGGTGGGCAAGACGGGCCTTCCACCAGGCAAAGCCGTCCGCCGCCATAGAGCCCCAGTCGAACAGCGGGTTTCCCCACAGCTGCCCATCCGGGGAAAAGGCATCCGGCGGGCAGCCGGCCACCGCGAAGGGCCGCAGGTCCGGATCCAGCTGAAAAAGCTGCGGCCGGGCCCAGACGTCGGCACTGTCCTCCGCGGCATAGATGGGAAGGTCCCCCAGAATGGAGACGCCCCGGCGGTTTACATAGTCCTTCAGCGCCCGGTACTGCCGGAAGAACAGATATTGAATGGCCTCCTGCCGGGCGATGTCATCCCGGTGCCGGGCGGAGAACGCCTCCATAGCAGCGGGATCCCGCCGGCGCAGGGGCTCTTCCCAGCTTTGCCAGGGCGCACCGCCGTGCAGGTCCTTGAGGACGGCGAACCGGGCGTAGTCGGGAAGCCAGAAGGCGTTTTCTGCACAGAAGGCGGCATAGTTCTCCGGCGGGGCGGTCAGAAGACGCCGGGCCGCCTTGTCCAGCAGCGGCAGCCGCTTTTGATACAGCGCGCCGTAGCAGATATCTCCCGGAGCGCTTTCCCAGTCCGTGTCCCGGTATTCCTGCGCGGACAGCAGACCGTCGGCCTCCAGGGTGGGCAGATCGATCAGATAGGGATTTCCGGCGAAGGCGGAACGGGGCTGATAGGGCGAATCCCCGTAACCGGTGGGACCGATGGGCAGCAGCTGCCAGACCCGCTGTCCGGCCGCCTGAAGAAAGTCCGCCAGGTCCCGGGCCTCCTGGCCCAGCGTGCCGATCCCATAAGGGGAAGGCAGCGAGGAAAGATGCAGCAAAATACCGGCGCGGCGCATTCCGGTCACCTCCTGAACGTGTTTGGGTTTGGGGCGGCGGTTACCGCCGCAAAAAGGATCCGGGGCCGGAGAAAGCCGGGCCCCGGATGTTGGAGCGTCATGATTCAGCCTGGGTCAGAGAGGGCGGCCCACCCGTCCACAAAGGCGGAGACCACACTGTCCCAGCTGTCCGTGCCGGCGGCATAGGCGTTCAGGGCGGCGCCGAAGCCGCTGGCCCAGTCCTCCCCCGGCATGGCCGAAAAAGCCCAGCCCACCGGGACCTTCCCGGCTGCGGTCAGATCCAGCTCTGCCTGCACCAGGGGATTGGAAGGAGGCTCCGTGCCGCGGTAGGGCAGCGCCAGCCCCATGCCGGTGTTGCCGGAGGGCATGGCATCCGCTTCACCGGAGAGGGCCTGCGCCCCGGTCTCCGGACCCAAGCACCAGGTAAGAAAGTCCAGCGTGGCCTGAATATCCTCCTCGGAGGCGCCGGCGTTGACGCACCAGTAAGCCTCCGATCCGGTGCAGAGCCCCTGGGAGGCCTCATCGCCGACACCGATGTAAAAGGGAAGAATGGTCAGATCCCCTTCGGCCAGACCGCCGTCCTCCGTCAAGATGCTGAACTCCTGCGTACCGCCGGGGAAGAACACGGCTTCACCCCGACGCATTTCCTCCTCCGCATCCGCAATGGTCCGGCTGCGCAGTTGGGCACCCGTGTATACGGCGTTTGCGGCGTACAGGTCCCAAAAGGCCTTCAGCTGGGGCAGATAGGTTCCTTGAAGGGCGGCCTTGGTTCCGCCGGCGTCGGCCAATTCATAGTACAGGGGAAGATTGGCCAGGCAGGCAGCGTAGCTCTGTCCGTCCGGCCCCTCCGCCCCGGTGGAGGCGAAGGCGGCAAAGCCCAGCTCTTCGCGGCGGGCCGTAATATCCTCGGCAATGCGCGCAAGGTCCGAGAAGGAGCGGATCTCATCAGCCGTATAACCCGCCTGGCCCAGCAGCGTCTGATTGACCAGGATCCCGTAAGAAGCGATCCCGCAGGGGAGGGCCAGCACGGCGCCGCCGTCTTTGAGGGCGTAGGCGTCGCTGCTCAGCGACGCGTAAAGCTCGGACCCGAACAGGTCGTAGCAGCGGTCCTTCCAGCGCGCAAGCGCAGCGGGGGAGCTGACCTCGAAAAGCGTCAGCGGGTCCCGCTTATTCAAGCCGATCTCCAGATCCTCGTCATAGGCGCCCGGAGCCACGGTGCTGACGCTGATAGGGATCCCGGTCTCGCGGCTGTAGATCTTGGCAAGCTCCCGCCATTGTTTGTCCTGCTCCGGCCGGGCATTGAGAAAGCGGACGGCCCCGGCGGTGGGAGGACCGGCACTGGTGGTCTCATCCGGCGCATAGGCGCAGCCTGCCAGAAAGACGGCCGCCAAAACGATGCACGCTGCCGCAGTAAGCCTTGTTTTTTTCATGCGCAGTTCCTCCCCTTTTTTGCCGCCGGCAGCACCCGCCCCGACGGAGACGGAGCGCGGAAAACCGGCGGGTTTCCTCTGCTTTTATGGTAGACCATCCGGACGGAAAATGCAAAGGGAATTTGCACCGCCGGAGCAAACGGATGCGCCGGCGAAAAAGCACGACACTTCCGCGAAGATGACGGTGGAAAACGCGGCGGGACGATGGTATAATCAAGCTGTCAAACCGTTTGGACCCGCCTGTCGGGGCACCGTATTGTTAAGGAGGTATTCATGATGAACGAAACCATCAAGACCCTGCTGGAGCGCAGAAGCATTCGGGCCTATCGGCCGGAGCAGATCAAGGAAGAGGAGCTGCAGGCGATTTTGGAGGCCGGGCTGTATGCCCCGTCCGGAATGGGCCGGCAGGCGCCGGTTCTGGTGGCCATTCAGGATCCCCAGACCATTGCGCAGCTTTCCAAGATGAATGCGAAGATTTTCGGGAAAGAGGATATCGACCCGTTTTACGGAGCCCCCACGGTGGTGGTGGCCCTGTGCCATCCCAAGGCCTTTACCGGGGTGGAGGACTGCTCACTGGCGCTGGGCAACATGATGAACGCGGCCTGGTCGCTGGGGGTGGATTCGTGCTGGATCCATCGCGCCAAAGAGGAATTTGCCTCGGAAGAGGGGAAGGCGCTGCTGCGCTCCTGGGGCGTGCCGGATGATTATGTGGGCGTGGGCCATTGCCTGCTGGGCTATCGGGCCTGCGAGGTGCCGGAGGCTGCGCCCCGGAAGGACGGGCGGCTGTTCCGGGTGATCTGAGGAAAGAAGCGGGGCGGGGGACCGCCCCGTCCGCCGCAAACGGAAAGGAGGCGCGCTTATGCGCTATCAGGCGCTCCGGGAGGAGATCTGCACCGTGGGCCGGCTGCTTTATGAGCGGGGCTATGTGGCCAGCAATGACGGGAACCTGTCTGTGCGGACGGAAGCGGACACGGTGCTGATCACGCCGTCCGGGGTCAGCAAGGGCCGTATGACGCCGGAAATGCTGCTGGAGACGGACCTTGACGGCCGGGTCCTGGAAGGGGACCGGCACCCCAGCTCGGAGGGGAAGATGCATCTGGAGGTTTACCGGAACCGCCCGGATGTCCGGGCGGTGGCCCACGCCCATCCGCCGGTGTCCACGGCGTTTGCCGTCTGCCGCCGGCCCATGCGCACGCCCTATCTGGCAGAGCTGGTGGTGGGCCTGGGCGAGGTGCCGGTAACACCGGAATTCGCGATGCTTTCCACCGATGAGGTGCCGGAAAGTCTGCGCCCATATCTGCAGGATTATAATGCGGTGCTGTTGGCCAACCACGGTCTGGTCACCTGGGGCGAGGATTTGTGGCAGGCGTTTGACCGGCTGGAATCGGTGGAGCATGTGGGAAAGATCCTGATGAATGTGGACGCACTGGGCGGCGGCGTCGCTCTGAGCGCCGAACAGGTGGATACACTTTTGCACATGCGCGGCATGTACCGCCGGCTGCGGGAAAAACGAACAGAGGAGTGAACACCATGGAAGATGCGATCCGTAAGGTGACCCATGTGCAGAATATCCGCTATGACAAGGAAGCGGAGGCGCTGTACATCATCGATCAGACGCTGCTGCCCAATGAGGAGCGGGAGATCTGCACCCGCACGGCGGAGGAGATGTTTGAGGCGATCCGGAAGCTGAAGATCCGGGGCGCGCCGGCGATCGGCATTTATGCGGCATACAGCCTGTATGCACTGGCCCGGAATATTGGAGAGCCGGAGCCGGAGACCTTTTACCGGAAGCTGGCCGAGCAGGGGGCCTATCTGAATTCCTCCCGGCCCACGGCGGTGAACCTGAGCTGGGCGATCGGCGAAATGCTGAAAACGGCCCGGGCCCATCTGGCCGAGCCCCGCCCGCAGCTTTTGGAGGCACTGTACCGGCAGGCCCGGGCGATCCACCTGGACGATATCGAAAAATGCACGCGGATCAGTGAATACGGCCTGTCCCTGCTGCACCCGGGGGATGGAGTCCTGACGCACTGCAACGCCGGCCCCCTGGCAACTTCCCGCTATGGGACGGGGCAGGGGCCGCTGCTGCTGGCGGCGGAGCGGGGAATCCCGCTGCGGGTCTTTGCCGATGAAACGCGTCCGCTGCTTCAGGGGGCACGGCTCACCTCTTATGAGCTGCAGCGGGCCGGCGTGGATGTGACGCTGATCTGCGACAATATGGCCAGCATGGTGATGAAAAACGGCTGGGTTCAGGCCTGCTTTGTGGGCTGCGACCGGGTGGCGGCCAACGGAGATGCGGCCAACAAGATCGGGACCTCCGGCGTGGCGATCCTGGCCCAATATTACGGGATCCCCTTCTATGTGCTGGGCCCCACGTCCACCATTGACCGCAACTGCCCCACCGGGGCGGATATCCGGATCGAGCTGCGGGATCCGGACGAGATCAAGACCATGTGGTATGAAAAGCCCATGGCCCTGCCGGAGACCAAATGCTTTAACCCGTCTTTCGACGTGACGGATCACAGTCTGATCACCGCCATTGTGACGGAGAAGGGCATTTGCCGGCCGCCGTTTACGGAAAGCCTGGCAAGGCTGTTTGAGGACTGACGCCGATGAAGACCGGCTGCCCGGGTGCGGCGCCGGACCCGGGCTGGACCGGCGGCCGGCCGGAGCCGCGGGACGATCAAAAAAGTAAGGAGATAGAATATGGCAGTGAAAGAATCCCCCTCCGCATGCATTGCGGCGGATGAAGCGCAGGTTGCAAAAGCGGTCCTGATGCCCGGCGACCCCCTGCGGGCGCAGTATGTGGCAGAGCATTATCTGGAGAACCCGGTTTGCTTTAACACGGTGCGCAATATGCTGGGCTATACCGGAACCTATAAGGGCAAGAAGATCTCGGTCATGGGACACGGCATGGGCGTGCCTTCCGTTGGAATCTACAGCTACGAGCTGTACCAGTTTTTCGGCGCGGAGACGATCATCCGCATCGGCTCGGCCGGCGGCATCGGCGACGGGGTCCATGTCCGGGATGTGGTCATCGCCCTGGGCGCGTCCACGAATTCGCACTTTGCCGATCAGTACCGGTTCCCCGGGCAGCTGTGCGCCACGGCGGACTACGGATTGCTGAAAGACGCCGTGGCTGCGGCGGAGCGTCTGGGCGTCCGGGCGGATGTGGGACAGGTCTTTACGGCGGATCAGTTTTACAACGACAATCCGGACGCCGGCGCCATGTATCGGAAGTTCGGCATCCTGGCGCTGGAGATGGAAACGGCCGGCCTTTACTGGACGGCCCAGCGCCTGGGCAAGCGGGCTCTGTCGATTTTGACGATCTCGGACCACATTTTCACGGGGGAGGCCCTGAACGCGCAGGAGCGGCAGGATTCCTTCCATGAGATGATGGAGATCGCGTTGGAAACGGCGTGGAAATCTTTGGATTGATCCGGCGCGCCGGCGCGCGCCGGATGGGAGCGCTGGTGCTGGCCGTGCTGCTGACCGGCCTGCTGGCCGGCTGTACCCGCGGCGAAACGGACCCGGGCGCTTCCTCCTCTGCCGGGGAGGAGCGGGAAACCGTGGACGAGCTGCGGCTGGAGTTCGCACCGACGGGCGGGGACCCGGAGACCCTGCTGCAAAGCCTGCGTAGCCTGCAGGAGAAGCTGCCTGCGGTTTTGGCGGAGGCTGGCGCGGATGTGCACAGCGTGACGTTGACGGTGGGCACTTCCGTCAGTGCAACCGGCCAGGCGCTGGCAGAGAGCAGCGTGGATGCGGCCCTGTTCCCCACCGGTCAGGCTTTGGCGGCCTTTGGCGGAGAGAGTCATGTTCTGGCGACCCGGGGCTATGCCGCAACGCTTTGTTCCGGCCGGTCGCCGAAGGATTGGAACACGGGAGAAAATGCGGCGGCCGATTCATGGACGCCGGGGCAGCGCATGCTGATCTGCGCAGGCCCGTCGGAGTACGGTCAGCGTCTGGCGCAGCGGGTGCGGGACGGAAAGGATCTCAGCTGGGAAGAGCTGCGCCGGGCCCACTGGGCCGTGGCCGGAGAGGGACAGGAGCTGGCCGCGCTGTGGCTTTCGGACACCTATGCGGGCAGCACGCTGGCGGACCTGCCCCACTGTACGGACTGCGGCAGCTATGAGGCGGCGCTTGCGGGCCTGGCGGAGGAAACGGCGGATCTGGCGGTGGTGCCGGCGGACCTGCGCATTGCCCTGGCGGACCGCTGGACGATGGATCCGACCCGTACGGCGGCGGACGGAGAACCCGGCCTGGGCCGCGGCGCTTCCGTCTGGACGGAGGTGACCGTGGTAGGCGTCAGCGAGCCGCTGTATACCCAGACCCTTGCCGCCGCGGCAGAGAGCCCCTGGGCGGAGGAGCCGCTGGCGGCAGCTTTGACCCGGGCTCTGTGCCTGCTGGAGCAGGACCCGGATTTTCAGACCCTGGGCGGAAGCGGACCGCTGGTACGGCTGAGTGATCCGGACCTTGACGCGGCCCGCCGTCTGGCCGCGCTGGAAGAGGAACCCTGAGCGGCAAGGAAGGTCCCGAAACAAAACAAGACCCCCGCGCGGCTCTGGGAAGCGAATGCCCAGACCGCGCGGGGGTTTGATTCTAAGGATAAGCTGCTCCGGACAGGGGTGGATCAAAGCAGGTGGTAATACGGGCAGATGTCCTCATAATGCCCATCCTTCATGCGGAAGCCGCCGGGAATCACGCCCAGCTGCACGAAGCCCAGCCGCTCATAAAGATGCCGGGCGTGCACGTTGGAGGCCACCACGGCGTTGAACTGCATCACACGGAACCCGTGGGCCGCCCCCTGGGCAAGGCTGTCTGTCACCAGCTTTTCCCCAATGTGCAGCCCCCGGGCATCCCGGCTGACGGCATAGCTGGCATTGGCAATATGGCCGCAGCGGCCGATGTTGTTGGGATGGAGGATGTAAAGTCCCAGGATCCGGCCGCTGTCGCAGTCCTCAGCCACGGCACAGAAGGTCTGCGCCGCAAAGAATTCCGCCCCGCTCCGGTCATTCAGAAATTCTTCCTGGGGGAAGGCAACCCCGTCTTCCACCACCTCGTTCCAGATGCGGACCATGGCGGCGACATCGCCGGACTGATAAGCTCTTACCTGAATGAGCATGATGAAGCAACTCCTTTTATGAATCCAATCTTTTTTCGGGGCCGTCCGGACCGCGGAGCGTATTTACCAGGGAACGGGTGATCCGGGCGGTGAGACCCCAAATGATGTGCCCGTTGTAGTGCCAGACCGGTTCTTCCACCGAGCTGCCCTGAAAGCGGTAGCCCTGGGGAAAGCCAATTTGATCAAAGGGAAAATCGGCCGGAACGTCCGGACGAAGCTGATAGTAATATACGGCGGGGGGCTGCGACTCAAAAAAGGAAACGGGAACCGTGAAGCTCAGATCCACCTCGTCCGGGGAGGGACGCAGCGAGGCAAAACCGGCAGGGGATACCAGCCCCACCACGGGCTGAAGCAAAAAACCGGCCGGACTGCAGATAAAATCGGCCCGCCCCAGAAGCTCCACCTCCCGGGCCGGAATCTGCAGTTCCTCTTCCGTTTCCCGCAGGGCGCAGCGCTCCGGCGTCTCACCGGCTTCCCGGCGCCCGCCGGGGAAGCAGACCTCTCCGGGCTGGCGCCGCAGCCGCGCGGCCCGCTGCTCGTACAGAAGATGCAGCCCGTCGGCCTGCTCCACCAGGGGGCAGAGGACGGCATAATAGTCCCGGATGCCCAGCGGGCCCGGCTCACGCCCGGAAAAACGGGCGCGGAATTCCGCCGGCCCGCTCACAGCAGCAGCGTCAGCGCCTGGGACTGATTTTTAATCGTGACCCGTGGCGCGCTGGGAGCATATTCCCCATCCAAAGACCAGGGGAGTTCCTCTTTGGTTTCTACCGTGACCTGCGAAACATGACGGAAAATAAGCCCGCCTTGGGCGTATTTCTGGGCCAGCAGGGCCAGCAGAACGTTCTGCAGTTCCAGCGGTGTGGTGGGATTGGGGACCAGCAGCAATTCAAACTTTCCGTCATCCAGAACCACATGCTCCGGGTCCAGCTTCATCAGCCCGCCGATGGAGGTGGAGTTGCACACGGCGCCGAAAAGAAAGTCGCCGTCAAACACCTCTCCGTCGGCACAGACCCGTGCCCGATAGGGGCGCAGCGTATTCAGATCCTTCATCCCCTCCAGAATATAGGCAAAATGGCCCAGGGCATTTTTGGCGCTTTGCGAGGCGGAGTAGGAACTTTTCGTAAAGGCCCCGAAGGAGGCCACATAGGCGAAACAGCGTTCGTTCCAGCGGCCGATGTCCAGCATCTGCTGCCGGCCGCAGGCAATGGCCGCAGCGGCTTTGGCCGGCTGGGAGGAGATTCCCAGACTGGCGGCAAAGTCATTGGTGCTGCCCCGGGGCAGATAGCCCAGCAGCGGCCGCTTTTCCAACTGCATCAGGCCGGTGATGGTTTCGTTCAGGGTGCCGTCGCCGCCGCTGCAGGCGACCACATCGTAAAGATGGCCCTCCTCTGCGGCCATGGCCGTGGCATCCCCCGGCCCGGAGGTGGTGCGGACGCTGAGCAGGTACCCGGCCTGCGAGAGGATCGTGACTGCGTCAAACAGCGGCGCGGAGGATTGGGTCTTCCCGGAACGGGGATTTACGATCAGAAGCAGTTTCTTTTGCATGGTAATCCGAATGCTCCTTTGTGTCAGGAATCGGAAGGTCCGGCCCAGGCAGCCGGCCTCCTTGGATAAGCGGTAGTATAGCACGGCTGGGAAAGTATTGCAATTCTTCTTTATAATGTGTATGATGAGAAAAACGACGCGCGGGGCGCGTCGCCGCAAAAGGAGGAGTAGAGCTTGATTCCAAGCGGGAAACGCGGATACTTTCGGATCGGCCTGGCGGTTTTTCTGACCGTGGCGGCAATCTTGATTTTTTATGATACCCTTTTTGGAAGCCGGTTTGCGCTGCGGGTGGGCGGCGGCCTGGCTAACGCGCTGGGGCCGGTGCTGCTGGGGGCGTTTATTGCCTATTTGCTGGCCCCGGTGGTGAATTTTTTTGAGCGGCACCTTTTTGAAAAGCAGCTGGCCCGGGCTCAGGCCGAAAACCGTCTGTGCGCGATGGGACCCCGGGCGGCCAGCCTGGTGCTGACGTTTGCCATCCTGGGTGTTTTAAGCTATCTGCTGTTGTCGGTCCTGCTGCCGGAGCTTTATAAAAGCGTGGTGCAGCTGATCGGAAACCTGGAGTCGTACTATTTTACCATCAATTCCTGGATTCAGAATCTGCTCAAGCGCAGTCCGGCGGCGGAGAGCCGTGTCACGGAGATCCTGGATAATTACTATGACGTGCTGGTGAGCTGGCTGGGGCAGCATGCCCTGCCCCAGGCCCAGATGCTGGTGGAGATGGTGACCGGGGGCGTTATGGGCATTGTCAGTGCCGCTACGGATCTGATCGTAGGGCTGATCGTGTCCCTTTACCTGCTGGCCACCAAGGAACGCAATGCTGCCCACTGCCGCAAGCTGCTGTACGGTCTGTTCTCCCGGGAAAATACCGGCTGGATCCTGCGGGGGATCCACCGGGTGGACGGGATCTTCAGCGGCTTTGTCCGGGGCAAGCTGCTGGACTCGCTGATCATCGGTGTGATCTGCTTTGTGGGCTGCACCATCCTGCACTTCCCCTATACGGTACTCATCAGCGTGATCGTGGGGGTGACCAACATCATTCCCTTCTTCGGCCCCTTCCTGGGCGCGGTGCCCAGCCTGTTCCTGATTTTGCTGGTGGATCCGATCCAGGCCCTTTATTTCCTGGTCTTTATCCTGGCGCTCCAGCAGGTGGACGGCAATATCATCGGGCCGAAGATCCTGGGGAACCGCACGGGAATCTCCGGCTTGTGGGTCATTGTGGCAATCCTGGTGGGCGGACACTTTTTCGGCGTGCTGGGGATGTTCTTCGGCGTGCCGGTGCTGGCCTGCCTGTATACGGCGGCGGCGTTTTTCATCAACACCCGTCTGCGCCGGCGGAACCTCCCGGTTGCGGCGGAGGCTTACCGGTCTGACGTACCGGAGAAAAATCAGCCGCCCGCTCCGACGGGATCTGCGGATGCGTAAAGATACCGGAACAGCTAAAAATAAAGACGGAGCCGACCGGCTCCGTCTTTTTTCGTAAGCGGGTCCGCGTGAGAAAAAGCTTGCAATTTCAAGGAAAAACGTGTACACTTTTCGAGGCTTGTGTTATTCTGCAAACCTGCGTCAAAAACTGAATAAAGGAGCCAAATCAACGTGCCCGGCCGACCCTGTGCGGCGGCCAGGGAAAAGGAGAAACGGTATGAAAAAACGAATTTTGGCGTTCCTGCTTCTGACGGCGCTCGTGAGTGCTGTACTCTGCGGCTGCGGAGACGGCAACCAGACGGCGGGCTCGGCAGCGGCTTCCGGCAGCGAACAGGCCGGACGGGATGAGATCACCGTGGGCATTGCCCAGGACCTGGATGAGAGTCTGGATCCCCATACGGCGGTTGCGGCAGGAACGAAGGAGATCATGTTCAACGTCTTTGAGGGCCTGATGAAGCCCACGCCGGACGGGGATCTGAAGCCTGCCATTGCAGAGGACTATTCCGTATCTGAGGATCGGATGACGTATACCTTTGCGCTGCGGCAGGGTGTGAAGTTCCACAACGGGGAAACGGTGACGGCGGAGGATGTGGTCTATTCCATCGAACGCTGCGCCGACACCTCGGACGGGAAAAAGCCCCTGGTGGAGGCGTTTTCTGTTATCGATTCCGTGAAGGCGGAGGATGACCACACGGTCTCCGTCCACATTCAGGAGCCCAACAATGAGTTCATTTCCTATATGACCACGGCGATCCTGCCCCGGGACTATGACCAGCAGGCCACGGCCCCGGTGGGGACGGGCCCGTTCAAGTTTGTCTCCCGCAAGGCACAGGATTCCATCGTGCTGGAGCGGTTTGACGACTATTGGGGCACGCCGGCCTCTTTGAAGAAGGTGACGCTGAAGGTCATCGAGAATGCCGACAGCCTGATGATGAGCCTGCAGAGCGGCGCCATCGACCTGTGCAAGCACCTGACCAATACCCAGGCGGATCAGCTGGGGGACGCCTTTACGGTGGAGCAGGGCACCATGAACCTGGTGCAGGCCCTGTACCTGAACAACGCGGCGGCGCCCTTTGACGATGTGCGCGTGCGGCAGGCCCTTTGCTACGCGGTGGATAAGCAGCAGATCATTGACGTGGCCTTCGACGGATACGGCAGCCCCATCGGCTCCAGCATGTATCCGGCCTTCGGCAAGTATTTTGACGAGTCTCTTACGAATTATTATACCCGCGACGTGGAAAAGGCCAAGTCCCTGCTGGCAGAGGCCGGCTATCCGGACGGCTTCTCCATGACGATCACGGTGCCCTCCAACTATCAGCCCCATGTGGATACGGCCCAGGTGCTGGTCGAGCAGCTTAAGGAGATCGGCGTGGATGCCAAGATCCAGCTGGTGGAATGGAGCAGCTGGGTGGATGATGTGTACACCAAGCGCAACTATCAGTCCACCGTGGTGGGCGTGGATGCGTCCAATATGACTGCCCGGGCCCTGCTGGAGCGCTTTACCTCCACCTACGCCAAGAACTTTATCAATTATTCGAACAGCGATTATGACGCGCTGTTTGCACAGGCTCAGTCCACCTATGACGATGCCCAGCAGGTGCAGATCTATCAGGAAATGGAACGGAACCTGACGGAAAATGCCGCCAACGTCTATATTCAGGACCTGGCCGATCTGGTGGCCGTGCGCAAGGGCCTGGAGGGGCTGCAGTTCTATCCGATCTACGTGCTGGACTTTTCCACTCTGCACTGGGCGGAGTGATCCAGCCGGCGGGCGAGGGCCCGCCGCAAAGTTCCCTGCGCTGAATATCCCCCGGCCTGCGGAAACGCGGACCGGGGGATCGCGGCAGACATGGCCGCGTGCAGCAAAGGCAGGGAGGAGGAAACCGTATGAATCATGTGATCAAGCGTTTGGCCATGCTGCTGGCAACGATGCTGCTGGTCTCGCTTTTGGCATTTGTTGCCTTTGACCTGATTTCCGGAGACCCGGCCACATCGATGCTGGGAACCGAGGCGACGCCGGAACGGGTGGCGGCGCTGCGGGAGGAGCTGGGCCTGAACCGCCCGCTGCCGGTTCGTTATGCCGAGTGGCTGCTGGGCTTTTTCTCCGGGAATCTGGGAATGTCTTATAATTACCGCCAGCCGGTCTGGCAGCTGATCGCACCCAAGATTTTGGTGACGCTGGTTTTAAGTCTGCTGAGCTTTGTCCTGATTGCGGCGATCTCGATCCCGCTGGGCGTCCGCTCCGCCGGGCAGGCGGGGGAACGGCTTGACGGGCTGCGCACGGCGTTTAACCAGCTCTGTATGGCGATTCCGCCGGCCTTTTTGGGGATCCTTCTGACCTGGCTGTTCGGAACGATGCTCCACGGCTTTGTGCACGGAAACTTTCCGGACCTGACGGAGGACCCGCTGGGAGCCCTGCGCTATTTGTTTTTTGCCGCCATTGCCATCGCCGTTCCGCGGATCGCCATGACGGTGCGCATGCTACGCAGCACGATCCTTTCCGAGATGCGCAAGGACTACGTCCGCACAGCCATCTCCCGGGGGAACGACCGGCGGCATGTGCTGTACGGCCATGTGCTGAAAAACGCCATGGTGCCGGTGGTAACGTTTCTGGCTCAGACCATGGCCGAGATTGTGGCCGGCAGCATCGTGGTGGAGCAGGTGTTTGCCATTCCGGGTCTGGGACGGATGCTGGTCTCGTCCATCGCCAACCGGGATTACCCGGTGGTACAGGCGATTGTGGTGATCCTGGCGTTCTGGGTGGTGCTTTCGGGGACCGCGGCGGATCTGATCAGTCAGCGCATTGATCCGCGCCTGCGGCTGGAGGAAGAGGCATGAAAACAAAGAACGCCTATTTTACCGTAGGGCTGACCCTGACAGCTCTGGTCATGGGACTGATTGTCCTGGGCTTTTTCTACACGCCTTACGACCCCTCGGCCATGATGACCGGGCCTAAGCTGCAGGGCCCATCCCTAACGCATCTGATGGGAACAGACGGCTTCGGCCGGGATATTTTCAGCCGGGTGCTCAAGGGCGCGGGGACCACGGCGTCCATCGCGTTTTTCACGGTGGTGATCGGCGCGGTCTGCGGCACGGCTGTGGGCGCGCTGACCGGATACTTCGGCGGCCGGGCGGATGAGATCCTGATGCGCCTGAACGATGCGCTGACGGCCTTTCCCAGCATCCTGCTGGCGCTGGTGCTGATTTCTTTGCTGGGGCCGGGAAACAAGTATAACGTGGTGCTGGCCCTGGGGCTGGTTTTTATCCCCAGCTTTGCCCGGGTCAGCCGGACGGCTTATGCCGCGCTGCGCCATGTCAATTACATTCAAAGCGCCCGGCTGATGGGGGCTGGCAGCGCCCGGATCCTGCTGGTGCATATTCTGCCCAACACGCTGCAGGTGCTGCTTCCGGCGGTGACCATCGGCTTCAACAACGCCGTTTTGGCGGAGGCCTCCATGAGCTATCTGGGCATCGGCGTAACGCCGCCGGATGCCTCGCTGGGTTATATGCTTTCGGAAGCGCAGGGGCTCTTTTCGGCCGCACCCTGGTACGCGGTGGGCGTCGGCCTGGTGATCATTCTGATGGTTTTCAGCGTCGGCCTTCTGGGCGAGGGCCTTCAGCGCGGCAGCAAGGGGGTGGCGTGATGCTGGAGATCCGGGATTTGCATGTAAAATTCCACACCCGGGACCGCGAAGCGGTGTCCGGGGTATCGCTGACCATCCAGAACGGGGAGATCCTGGGCCTGGTGGGCGAATCCGGCTCCGGAAAATCGGTTACGGCTATGAGCGTGGCCGGCCTGCTTCCCCGGCGGCAGTGCGCCTATTCCGGCCAGGTGCTGCTGGATGGGAAGGAGCTTCTCCACGCGGACCGGGCCCAGCTGCGCCAGATCCAGGGCAAGGAGATCGGCGTTGTGTTTCAGGAGCCTATGAGCGCGATGGATCCTTTGATGAAGGTGGGCGAGCAGGTCAGCGAGGTACTGCGTGTGCACACGGATCTGCCGGCCCAGGAACGGCGCCGCCAGGCGCTTTCCGTGATGGCTGCGGTGGAGCTGCCGGATCCGGAGCGGGTGTATGCGTGCTATCCCCATGAGCTTTCGGGGGGCATGCTGCAGCGGGCCATGATTGCGGCC
>CAKTHE010000024.1 GCA_934563745.1 uncultured Dysosmobacter sp.
TCTGCGACAATTTGTTCAGCGGGATCTTCCCGATCTCCGGCAGGACATGGTTGTAAATGACGTTTTCGTAGTTGTTCCGCGTGGAGGCACGGAGCGTCGGCTTGCTGTGGTTTTCGTACCAGTAGCACAGCCAGTCCCCGAACAGCATAATGAAGCCAAACGACCTCTTTATACTTTACAGGCAGCGCCATCACCGCATCCGCCACCTCACGCTTCTCATCCGACTCCGCAGCAAACGGCTCCGTCTCCTCGTCCAGGGGCGCTACCTTCTGCCGCCACCAATGTTTGAGCTTGTCCTTACAGATATTCATGGCCGTCGTTGTCAGCCAGGCGCGTTCGTGCCGTTCATTTTCAAAGGCGATCCCGCCGGTCATCGCCTTGACAAAGGCATCCTCCGTGCAGTCCTCAGCGTCCTGCGTGTTTTTCATAAAGGCATAGCAGACCCGGTAGATGGCCCGGAAGTGCCGCAGATAGAACGCTTCAAAATCCCCCTGCATGGCTTCTCCTCCCCCCGATCAAGATACGAATCAAGGGTACAAATTGTCGGGCAGATTGTCAAGGTCTTCCCATTTGATCCGGCCGGAAACGGGACTGACCGGTAGGTGCTTTCACGGCGAGACGGCCCTGCAGGCGGTCGGGCCGCTTCTGCTTTGGGGTGTCCTGTCCGTATTATGGGACAGCGCGCCCTGTATTCTATACGAAGATTCAGCTATACCGGAACGGAGGATGGAACGATGGAGCCATTTCACATTCAATACGTTATGGATCATGTGGAGGTCTTTGACCGCAGCGGAAGATTCTGCTTTTCGGCGGATACGGTCGCAGAAGCCATGGAGGAGCTGCGGGAAAGTCAGCTTGCCGCATGACGCCGGGCGGCCTCTCCCGCTTTTCCGCATATCCTTTCTGCCTGCACCGGGGCTTTTTACCGGCGTCTGGCATTTACAGGAAGCCGGGAACCCGGTATAATGGAACTGATTCCCTTGGCGTCTGCAAGGAAGGAGGCGGTTATCCTATGGCCCGCAATTCAAATCAAAAGCTGAAGCTTCTTTATGTAATGCAGTATCTTCTGCGCGCTTCCGATGAGGCGCACCCGGTCACGATCCATCAAATCATCGGCTATCTGCAGGAAAAGGGCATCCCGGCGGAGCGGAAAAGCCTTTACGATGACATGGAAGCACTGCAGCAATTCGGATTGGATCTCATCCAGGTCAAGGATGGGAATTTTTACAGCTATTACGTGGGAAGCCGCGATTTTGAGCTGCCGGAGCTGAAATTACTGGTGGACAGCGTCCAGTCTTCAAAATTCATCACGCACAAGAAGACCCTCTCCCTGATCAAAAAGATTGAGAACATGGCCAGCATGTATGAGGCGCAGCTGCTTGGGCGGCAGGTCTTCGTAACAAACCGGATCAAGACCATGAACGAGTCCATTTACTACAACATCGATGAGATCCACACCGGCATCGCCCAAAACAGGAAGATCCGCTTCCGCTATTTTGACTATACCGTCTCCAAAGAGCGGCACTTCCGCCATGATGGGAGCTTTTATGAGGTAAGTCCCTTTGCCCTGACCTGGGATGACGAAAATTACTATCTGGTGGCCTATGACTCCGCGGCGCAGTGCATCAAGCATTTCCGCGTGGACAAGATGATCGACATCGATACGATCGACGCGCCCCGGGACGGTCAGGCGGCTTATGAGGCGCTTGACATGGCCGTCTATGCCAGGAAGGTCTTCGGCATGTTCAGCGGGAACGAAGAACAGGTCCGCATGCGCTTTGACAATCAGCTTGTCGGCGCCGTACTGGACCGGCTGGGGCGGGATGTGATGCTGATCCCGGACGGAGACGCACACTTCCTGGTCAGCGCCGACGTCGTGGTCAGTCCCCAGTTTTTCGCCTGGATCCTGGGCTTCGGTCCCCTGGCACAGATTATCGGACCCGAACGCGTTGTCCGGCAGATGGCCGGGCATCTGGCAAGCGTTGTGCCGATGTACGAACACGCCCTGCAGGATCACGGCTGCGGCCATCTGTGAACCTTTTGTCTGCGGCTGTCTTCGGCCGTCCGCCCGGTTTCCGAATGGTTTTCATGATAAACTCGGCAAAAAGGAGATCTCAGCAAAACATGGTATCTGTCTATTTTCAGGGGCTGTCTCTGGGGCTTGCCTACGTCGCCCCCATCGGCATGCAGAATCTGTTTGTTATAAACAGCGCCATGAGCAAGAAACTGGGGCGCGCAATCGTAACTGCTCTGATTGTTATCTTTTGGGATGTGTCTCTGGGGCTTGCCTGCTTCTGGGGTGTGGGCGCCCTGATGGAGGCCTTGCCGTGGCTGCAAAAAGTCATTCTCGGAGTGGGCGGGCTGCTGGTCCTTTGCATCGGTATCGGCCTGATCCGTTCCAAAGCAGATTTAAACGGGGGAAAGGACATAAATCGCCCGCTTTGGAAAATTGCAGGTTCCGCCTTCATCGTAACATGGCTGAATCCACAGGCTTTGATCGACGGGACTCTGATGCTGGGCGCTTTTCACGCGTCCCTGCCCGCGGGCGGCAGCCCGTATTTTATTACCGGCTTTGCTTCCGCCAGCTTCCTCTGGTTTACTTGCCTTGCCCTTGCCGTCCATATGCTTGGCAGCAAAATCAACGGTCCTGTTCTCACATGGCTGAACCGCATCTGCGGCGCGGTGATCATCCTCTACGGCATCAGGCTGCTTTGCGGTCTGATGCGGATGCTTTGGGCGTAAATATTTTATCCGGCCGCTGCGGTCGCACGATGGATCCGGGCGCTGTCCGTATTATGGGACAGCGCCCCTGCTATTGTATGAATCACAGACGATGAAACTCTAAGGAGGTCTTTGCATGAACCCCATCGGATTTGCAAAAGAGTGCCTGGCCAATCGAAACACAGAGAAGGCCCAAGAGGAAGCCTCCCGCGCCGGGAAGCCGGCCGTTCCTTCCGTCGTGCGGGTCAAATTTCATTCCTGCAGCCGCGAGCTTGACTACTTCAATGATCAATTCGACCTCAGGCCCGGCGACCTGGTCTTTGTTGACGGGAAGCTGGCCGGCCAGCGCGGCCGGGTCACGGCCGTCAGCAGGCACTTCAAAATCAAAGCGGACGACTATAAGCGCGTGATCGGTCTTGCGGATATCCGCGTCAGCGGGCAGTTCCGAAGCGCCGGGTCTCACCTGGTCACCTTCGACCGCCGCGCGCTTCCATACGATCAATTCCGGAGCTGGGTCCTGCCGCCCCGGGACGATGACACGGAGTACTTTGTCCGCTTCGATGAAGAAGATATCGACCTGGACCATTTGGATGCCTGGCGCGTCGATCCGGGCGTCAGGGAGCGCGGCATTGATTATTACCGGGACAATCGCGTGCTGTATCTGTGTCTGGACGGGCGCAGCGGCAAAGCGATCGTAGACGGTACGCAGCCTTACGAAGTCGAATTCCGCTATGATGGCGGAATGATCTCCGATCTCTCCTGTGACTGCCCCTGCGGATATCACTGCAAGCACGAGGTCGCCGCCCTGCTGCAGCTGCGGGAGACCCTGGCGATCATCCGGGAACAATCTGCAGCAGACTGGCCAAGCGGCGGCTGCTTTGCCGCGGTCCTGGCCCCGCTGTTTTTCTCCCTCGCCGTTGACGGAAACAGTAAAATGATCTTGACCCTTGCCCAGTCCGACTGCTGATCTCCGCCCCGCAATTCCGGGCGATTCCGCGCGGGCGTGGCCGGGCGGGGAATCCGGAATGCGCAGACGGTTTCGCTTGCGCATTTTTCCGGTGGCTGGTACAATGTAAAAAAACGATTGGAGGAGGGCGCGCAATGGTTCGTACGATCTGCAAAGACGAGGCTTTTCTTGCCCAAAAGGCCGAACCTGCCGCACCGGAAGACCTTGCTGCGGCGCAGGATCTGCTGGACACGCTGGCGGCGCACAAGGATGGCTGCGTGGGCATGGCGGCAAACATGATCGGCATAAACAAGCGCATCATCGTCTTTGACAATGAGGGCACGTATATGCTGATGCTCAATCCCGTGATCGTCCGGCAGTCCGGACCGTACGAGGCCGAGGAAGGCTGCCTGTCGCTCACCGGCACGCGGAAGACAACACGCTTTCAGTCCATTAAGGTCCAATGGCACAACGAGAAGTTCCAGACCCGCCTCAAAACCTTCACCGGCTTTACGGCGGAGATCATCCAGCACGAAATCGACCACTGCGAAGGAGTTTTGATATGATTCTCTGTTTTTCCGGCACCGGCAACAGTCAATATGTGGCCCGGCATATGGCAGACGCGCTGGGCGATACGCTGCTGTGCATGAATGAGCGTATCAAGGCCCGCGACACCTCGGCCGTGGAAACCGGAGAGCGCCTTGTGATTGTCGCGCCCACCTACGCCTGGCGCCTTCCCCGGATCGTGCGGGACTGGCTGATGAACACGGAGCTGACAGGCGCAAAGCAGGCCTGGTTCGTTCTGACCTGCGGCAGCGAGATCGGCAACGCCGACCGCTACAACCGGGCGCTTTGCCGGGCGAAGGGACTTGCGTGCATGGGCACGGCCCAGATCGTCATGCCGGAAAACTACATTGCGCTGTTCGACGCCCCGCAGGCCGACGAAGCCCGGCAGATCGTGGCCCGGGCGGAACCGGACATAGACCGTGCGATCGCCGCCGTACGGGAAAACCGGACCTTTCCCCCGCCCCGCGGCAGCCTCTACGACCGCTTCATGAGCGGGCCGGTGAACCCGCTCTTCTACGCCCTTATTGTTAAGGCAAATTCCTTTACTGTTTCAAATGCCTGTACAGGCTGCGGCCAATGCGTCCGGCGCTGCCCCACCAACACCGTCACACTGCAAGGCGGCAGGCCCCGCTGGGGCAAGCACTGCACCCACTGCATGGCCTGCATCTGCTACTGCCCTGCAGAAGCCATTGAATACGGAAAAAGGAGCCTCGGCAAGCCGCGGTATCATATAGAAGCGCTGTAAAAAAACGCAGGACCAGGCAGAAGCGCGCGGACATCCGCGCACTTTTCCGGGCCGGCGCGGTTTTGATCCGCCCGGGCGCGCCGCAGGACGGCACCTGCGAAGGCACGGCCGTGCATCCGTGCCTTTTTCAGCCGGATCAACGCTCAGGAGGTGTCTGCACAATGAACTATATCCGGGTCACAAAAGAGAACATTGATCAGGAGCATATCTGCTGTGCCATGTCCGGTAAGCAGAGCCTGACCAAAAAGGAATGGCTCAAGCAGCGCTTCGACGAGGGGCTTGTCTTCTATCAGAGCGAGGAGCGGGGCAAGTGCTTCATCGAGTACATCCCCGCGGAAAACGCATGGGTCCCCATCGAAGCGCCGGGCTGTCTGTTCATCAACTGCCTGTGGGTCTCCGGCTCCATGAAGGGGCACGGATATTCCGGCGACCTGCTGGACACGTGCATCCGGGACGCCCGGGCGCAGGGACGGAAGGGGCTGTGCATCCTGTCGGCGGAAGGACGAAAGCGGGAATTTCTAGCCGACCGGAAGTATTTGGAGCATCAGGGCTTCACCGCCGCGGACGTCTCTGCCTGCGGGATCAATCTCATGTATCGGCCGCTGGCGCCCCAGGCCGAACCGCCGAAATTCAAGGACTGCGCCAGGAATCCCAGAGTGGATGGAGAGGGCTTTGTTCTCTACTACACCGACCAGTGCCCCTTCACGTATTACTGGGTGCCGCAGGTGCAGGCGGCCGCCAGGGAGCACCGCATCCCCCTGCAGGTGATCCATATTACCACCCGGGAGGCGGCGCAGAACGCCCCTGCGCCGGTCACGACCTACGCTCTGTTCAAAGACGGCACATTTCTGACGCAGGGCATTCAGTCCGACAAGAAATTTCTGGCGCTGGCCGGTATTGCAGACTGACGCGGCCGGCATCGGCGCTTTCCCCATGCCGTCTGCCCGGGAAGGCGCCCGCGCGAATGCAGACCGGCCCGTACAAAAGCGGCCCGCGGAGAAAACCGTACCGGTTTCTCCGCGGGCCGCTCTGCAATCCCGGGGCCGGCTGCGCAGGCGGTGCCGTTCCTTCTGCGCGCTGACCGGCTAATCCGGTTTCTTTTTTACGCTGCGTATGGATCAAAACGCAAACGGGAAGGAGAATTCTTCGCCTGCAGAAAAAGGAGACTGCTCGGATGCTTCGGTCACTTCAAAGCCAGCGCCATCCCAGCCGTTGATCCGGATGATCCCCTTTACCGTTCCATCATAGGACGTGTAGGCCAGTTCCCCGTTCCCATTGTCAACAAACGTTCCTTCTGTTTCGCCCTGTCTGTATATGCAGACGCGGGCTTCCTCTTCTCCGTCGAAGCGCAGCTGCGTGCTGAGGGAGCTGTACACACTGCCCGTCCCCTGATTGTCCGCAAAAAAGCCGTACTTGGCTGACTTTTCCGGCAGGACAAAGGCTTCCCCCTTGATCGCAGCCAATTGATCCGCAAGCACATAGGACCGGTTCCTTGTGATCTCTTCCATAACACTGTTCCGAAGAAGCGGGTACATGCTTCCGTTTTCCTCGCGGGAGCCAACCCTTTGTGCGATCACCTCTTCTTTCATGGCGATCCAGTTGTTCTGCTCCGCCAGAAGATCCTTCCAGGCCACTTCATCCGCACAATCGCGCAGTCTGCCCCACAGGTCGTTCAGCTCCGTATCCCAGATCACAAAGAGCCATTCGGAGGACACATTCATTTCTCCCTGAGTCTGAGCCGTTTCCGCCAGCGGCGTATACCGTTCCACCAGCTTCTCCATATTCTCCAATTCCGCTTGCAGGGACGCAGAGTCCGCCGCCACCCTGCCGACATCCGTCCGGATCTCCTCGGAATAGTCATGGGTGTAATCGATTTCCAGCGCACGGTCCCATTCGATCGCATTGCTTTCGCTGCCTGCAGCGCCGGCCGGCTGTTCGGCCTGTGCAGATTGACTTCCCGTGCCCGTGTCCGTCTGTCCGGCATTTCCTTTTCCGCTGCAGCCTACGCAAAGCCCAGCCGCCAAGATCCATGCCAGGATCCTTCCCCATCTTTTCTGATCTGCCGGAATATCCTTCACGGTCGCCGCTCCCTTTCGTGCCATTTTTTCGCCATTGTACTCCCTCCGGGAAGGATAAGATAGAACAAAATGATTACAAATCGCCTCCGGCCCGCTTCCCCGCCGCAGCCGTGCTTCCCGCATGGCGGCCTCTCCGGTAATCGGCTGGGCAAATCCCAGCGGTTACACGGTCCCAACGCAAAAAGGACGTCGAGCCCTGTAAAGCCGACGTCCTTTTCAGCTATTCATTTTCATTGGAAGCAAAGAGCGTCCCGTCGCTCGTTCCGCAGGGATGCCGTGCGCAGTCCCCTGCTCCGCCCCGGCCGGGCAGTAATCCCGTGTCCCGTTCAAAGCCGGTCCAAAACACTTCCGATATCCGCGTCGATGCAGATGGACCGCGCGCCCAATTCCTTCGGTGCGGAGGCTTCCCCCAGATTGACGCAGGCGTAAAGGGCCTTCGGGTTTCCCGCCGTCATGCGCCAGAAGGGATATTTGATGATGACCGGGGTATTGCGGCCCACGCCCAGCTCCAGAAAGAGGATCTTTCCGCCGGAACGGGTACGCAGGAAATTCTCATAGCGCGCCGCCGCGGCATGCCAGCCTTCATCCTCCACGAATGTATCATCGCAGCGAAGATTCATGGTCATGGGCTTTCCGCAAACCGGACAATGCGGCACCAGCTCACTTGGCACACGCATATTCTTCTGCTGCTCCATCATCTGCCGGATCACAGCTTCGTTGTCACAGGTCTTCTGGCAGCAGGGCCCGCTGCACTGGAAGAGGCCGTAGTCGCCCCGGGTGTAAAAGAGGTGCTTTTTCTCGAACCCCGCCTTCTGGAAGCAGTGATCCACATTGGTGGTAAGGACAAAATAATCCTTGCCCGCCAGCAGCTTCAAAAGCGCCGTATACACCGGCTTCGGCGGGTCCTGATAGCGGTTGATGAAAATATACCGGCTCCAGTACGCCCAGAATTCCTCCAAGGTCGGAAAGGGATAAAAACCCCCGGCATACATGTCCCGAATGCCGTACTTTCGCGCAAAATCCGAAAAGTTTGCCTCAAACCGCTCCCCGCTGTAAGTAAAGCCGGCCGAAGCGGAAAGCCCGGCCCCCGCGCCCACGACCACCGCATCCGCGTCCCGGAGAGCCATCCGCAGACGGTCAAGTCCGGCTGAGTAAGCGTTCATAAATCGTCCGGTCCTTGTCCTTAAAAACATTGAAAATCACCTTCACTTCGCTTCCGGTCTCCGCCTTATACTGCCGCACAGCCGCAAGCGCGATCTCCGCCGCCCGCTCGTTGGGAAAGTGAAACACCCCGGTGGAGATGCAGCAGAACGCGACACTTTTGATGCCATACTGCTCCGCCAGCTCCAGACAGGAGCGGTAGCAGGATGCCAGCAGCACCTCGTCCTGCGCGGTCACCGCTCCCTCCACAATGGGCCCCACGGTATGGAGTACGTAGTCGCAGGGCAGATTATAGGCCTTCGTGATCCGGGCCCGCCCGGCGGGCTCCTCATGCCCCTGCCGGGCCATCATCCGGGCGCAGTCCAGCCGCAGCTGCACCCCCGCGTAGGTATGGATGCAGTTGTCGATACAGGTATGGCAGGGGATGTAGCAGCCGGTCATGCCGCTGTTGGCGGCGTTGACGACAGCTCCGCAGCGGAGGCGGGTGATGTCTCCCTGCCAAAGGTACAGATTCCCGTGAAAGGGCTTCAGGTCTGCGGCACAGACGACGCCTTTGTCCGCCAGCTCCTGCTGCAGATATGCGTCCTGCACCCGCACAAAGGCGGGGTCGATCGCCTGCGGGCGGCGCAGATTCATCAGCGAACGCAGCAGCCGCTTCTGCGCGTGGTCCTCCGCGGGAATGTCCCCTTCGCGGAGCTCCCCGCTTTCATCCAGCAGCCGTTTGATCAGAAATATTCTCTTTTCCGCCTGATTCACAGCATTCTCCCTCCGTAGAAAAAAGCAGCCCGCCCTGCTTGGGGCGGGCTGTCGTTTCAGAACCGATGCTCTTCCGGCGCAGCCGTGAAGGAGCTGAACGTGGCGACGGCATTTTTCAGGTACAGCACCTGCGTATTTCCGTCGTTCTCGTCGTATCTTGCCCGCAGATGCGGATAGGCATCCAGCATGGACTTACGGGCCTCCACCCGGTCATCCTCCACCAATTCCGCGGCCACCCGGAGCCAGACGCCGTCTTTAAAGGCGCAGATCTCGCACTTGGGATTCGCGGCGATCTGTCTGGACACCGGCTTGGACTTGCCGGTCTGGATGTAAAGCCGGCCCTCAAAGATGTGGGCGGTTCCAAAGGGCCGCACCCGGGGCTGGTCACCTTCCACCGTAGCCAGATAGTACGTACCTGCGGACTTCAGAAACTCGCATACTTTTTCCATAAGAACGTTCCTCCGAATCATTTTTCTGCCGGTCCCTTTTCTCGGGCCGTTCGTGTTCCTTCTTATGATACCTGCAAATTCCGATCCTGTAAAGCAGATACAATTTGGTTCCATAGTTACCTGGAGGTAACCAATGGATCCTGCCGCCTTACTTGCCGGGGAAGAACAGCCCCACCGTCATGTCCAGGTAATTCATGCCGCTGTAGTGCGGATACCGCGCCTGGACCTTGGCTTTCATTTCGGCGGCGTCCGTGCTGTCCAGCGCGATGTCCTTGAGCTCCGCGAGGTAGGCCGCCTTGGTCCGGGCATCCTTCAGGTCCTCGGGCGTATAGTGGGCGGTCAGCACCAAATCAAAGCCCCGGCGAATGTAATAGTTCAGCTGAGAGATCATCCCGTCAGCATGGGGGCAGCCCGCCACAATGGAGTGGCAGTCGTGGCCCATCATATGGGTGTACACGCAGTTGATCTCCGGGATCTCCAGGTTGTAAGCCTCGGCATTGGGCTTTACCACGAAACGAATGCCGGCAATTTCGATCTCCCCCTCTTCCATCATGCGGTCCACCGCGCAGAGGCCCGCATCAAAGGAGTCGCCGAAGGCGTTTTGGAAATTGGCCACCAGCCCGGCTCCGCCGCCCGTGGTGTTATAGGCCGCGGAGGAAGCCGTTCCGTAGGCGGGCACCTCCGGCAGGAAGGACGCGCCCGCAGCGTGATAAGCCACCAGTTTCCCCTCCACGGTGATCCCCTCCCGGGAAAGAAATTCCGTCAGCTCCCGGATGTTGTCGTAAAAGCAGGGCAGTTCAATCACCGCGCCCCGGCCGCCTTTGGCCAGGATGAAGACCTCATCGTCCATCGCGTCCCGGGTCTGATAGGCGTAAAGGGTGATGCCGTTCTTCGTGTAGATGTCTACGCGGCCCTGATCCAATGCAACCGTACGCTCCGCTGTTTTGTTCATGTCAAAGACCTCCAGAAAAAGAATATTGCGTTTTTTCTTCGCTGGCCTTATACTAACGCTGTAGAGCTCATTCGTAAAGTAAGCACAATATTGTGCTGTAGTTACCAAAAAGATACTATTAGTGTATCGTCACCATTTCCGAGTATATGGAGAGGAGCAGCATGATCGATCAAATCCGTATTCGCGGGGCCAAGGTCCATAATCTGAAAAACATTGATGTGGACATTCCGCTGAACAAAATCGTCGGCATTGCGGGGGTATCCGGTTCCGGAAAGTCCTCCCTTGCCCTGGGCGTCCTGTATGCCGAGGGGTCGCGCCGCTATCTGGAGTCCCTGTCCACCTACACCCGCCGCCGGATGACCCAGGCGGCCCGGGCGGATGTGGACGAGGTTTTATATGTTCCCGCCGCGCTGGCCCTGCATCAGCGTCCCGGCGTGCCGGGCATCCGCAGCACCTTCGGCACGGGGACGGAGCTTTTGAACAGCCTGCGGCTGATGTATTCCCGCCTGGCCAGTCACCGCTGTCCCAATGGGCATTATCGGGAGCCGTCGCTGCTGGTGGCCGCCGGGAAAGAGCTGATCTGCCCTGTCTGCGGCGCGCACTTCTATGCCCCGTCCGCAGAGGAGCTGGCCTTCAATTCCCAGGGGGCCTGTCCAACATGCAGCGGAACAGGCAGCATCCGCACCGTGGACCTGGACACGCTGGTGCCCGACGACTCCCTCACCATCGACGGCGGCGCAGTGGCCCCGTGGAACAGCCTGATGTGGTCTTTGATGACCGACGTCTGCCGCGAGATGGGCGTGCGCACAGATGTGCCGTTCCGTGATCTCAGCGACCGGGAAAAGGAGATCGTGTTCCACGGTCCGCCAGAGAAGAAGCACATTTTCTATCACGCCAAAAATTCCAACCAGGCGGGCGAGCTGGACTTCACCTACTTCAACGCCGTCTACACGGTGGAAAACGCCCTGTCCAAAGTCAAGGATGACAAGGGCATGAAGCGGGTCGAAAAGTTTTTGAAAGAGGAGCCCTGTCCGGACTGCCGAGGCACGCGCCTGTCCGCTGCCGCCCGGGCGCCCCGGCTGCGGGGCCTTTCCCTGGACGAAGCCTGCGCCATGACGCTTACGGACCTGAATGACTGGGTCCGGGGCGTCCCGGGAAGCCTTCCCGCGGCGATGCGTCCCATGGCGGAAAGCATCTGCGGCGCCTTTGCGGATACCGCCCGGCGGCTTCTGGACCTGGGGCTCGGCTATCTGACCCTGGACCGCTCCGCCTCCACCCTTTCCACCGGCGAGCGCCAGCGGATGCAGCTGGCCCGGGCCGTCCGCAACCGCACCACCGGCGTCCTCTATGTCCTGGACGAGCCCAGCATCGGCCTGCACCCGTCCAACATTGTGGGGCTTGCCGGCGTCATGCACGACCTGGTGGCCGACGGCAACTCCGTCATCCTGGTGGATCACGACACTCAAATTCTCAAAGAGGCGGACTGGGTCGTGGAGATGGGCCCGGAGGCTGGCTCCAAGGGCGGGCAGGTCATCGCCCAGGGGACGATCCCCGCCCTTGCGGAAAATCCCCGCTCGCAGATCGGTCCGTTTCTCTCCGGCAAGGCAGAGCCCAGACGGACCGGCCTTACGGCGGAGGCGCTGTTTGCAGACGGCACGATCCATCTCTCCACCGACCGGATCCACACGGTGAAGCCCCTGGAAGTGGATTTTCCCAAGGGACGTCTGAGCGTGGTCACAGGGGTATCCGGCTCCGGCAAAACCACGCTGGTGCTGGAAAGTCTTGTCCCCGCGCTGGAAGCGGCGATCCGCGGCAGCACACCGCCGGCGCACATCCGCGCCATCCGCGCCGAAGGCATCGCCCATGTCAAGCTGATCGACGCCACCCCCATCGGCATCAACGTCCGCTCCACCGTTGCAACGTACGCGGGGATTCACGATGAACTGCGCAAGCTCTGGGCCCGGTCCCCCGAGGCAAAGGAGCGGGGCTATAAGGCCAGTGACTTCTCCTATAACACCGGCGCGCTGCGCTGCCCCGGCTGCGACGGCACGGGGACCGTGAGCCTGGATGTGCAGTTTCTGCCGGATGTGACGGTCCCCTGCCCGGAGTGCCGCGGCTCCCGCTACGCCCGGGCCGCATACGACGTGCATCTGTCCAATAAGGCGGGGCAATCCCTCTCCCTGCCGGAGCTGATGGATCTGGATGTAAACTCCGCGCTGGAGTTCTGCCAGGACAGGAAGACCGTAGGCCAAAAGCTGGAGGTGCTGCGCCAGCTGGGACTCGGCTATCTGACCCTGGGGGAGGAAACCCCGGGTCTCTCCGGCGGTGAGGCACAGCGGCTGAAGCTTGCCAGCGAGATCGGGCGCGTGCAGACGGACTCTGTTTTCGTTTTCGACGAGCCGTCCATCGGCCTGCATCCTCTGGATGTACAGGTGCTGCTGGGCGTTTTCCAGGCGCTGCTTGCAAACGGTGCAACGGTGATCGTGATCGAGCATGACCTCTCCGTGATCCGCAGCGCCGACTATGTCATCGACATGGGACCCGGCGGCGGAGAAGCCGGCGGAAGCATTGTGGCCTGCGGCACGCCGGAGGAGATCCGGGCGACTCCCGCCAGCATTACCGGACATTATTTATAAAACGATTGGAGGCCAATGGAATGGAACTGCCTGCATGCCCCGTGGAAACCACCCTGATGCTGATTGGGGACAAATGGAAGGTGCTGATCCTGCGCGATCTGATGGGCGGCACCAAACGCTTCGGCGAACTGAAAAAATCGATCGGGACCGTGTCCCAGAAGGTGCTGACAGCCCAGCTTCGGGACATGGAGGACAAGGGGCTGCTGACCCGCAAGGTCTATGCGGAGGTGCCGCCGCGGGTGGAATACACTCTCACGGACATCGGCTACAGTCTCAAGCCCATCCTCGATTCCATGGTGATCTGGGGCACAGACTATCAGCACAAAAGCCGCTAAGCCGCGGCGGTGTTCTGCCTGCCGCTGTTCCTGCCGGCGCACGTAAGCTTCAGAACAGAAAAGTGCCCGCCCCGCTTTAAACGGGGCGGGCGCTTTTTCAGATTTGATAAAATGCCGGTCTCAGCCTGCCGGCGGGGTCGATTTTCTCCGCCGGACGCGGGTGCTTATTCCCAATAGGCCGTCTTTCCGGCAAGGCCCACATCCGCCGCCCGGAACTGCGGGTCCAGGCCGGCCTTCCGCTGCCGGGTGTAATCCTGCAGGGCCGCAAGCGCAGGCTTGGCCAGCAGCACAATGGAGGGCAGATTGATCAGGGCCATGCAGCCCATGGTGACGTCCGCCGTATCCCACACCAGAGAGAAATTCAGCCGTGCGCCCTGGAATACGATCAGCATGGCCAGAATCCGGAACACCATCAGCTCCCACTTCCGGGCATCCCGCCGCAGCATGTAGTGCAGGTTGCTTTCACAATAATAGTAGTTGCCCAGAATGGTGGTAAAGGCAAAGAAAATCGTGATCACCGTGATAAACCAGTTTCCGGCAGGGCCGAAGGTGGATTCCAGCGCGGCCTGCACATAGGGTACCCCTTTCAGCTCCGGCGACGGCGTGACCCCGGAGCACAGGCACAAAAAGGCCGTGGCCGAGCAGATCACCAGGGTGTCCAAAAACACGGAGAGCATCTGTGCCAGACCCTGCTTCACCGGGTGTGAAACGGAGGCCGCCGCGGCAGCGTTGGGTGCCGAGCCAACACCCGCCTCGTTGGAAAACAGGCCCCGTTTGATCCCGTGCATCATGGCGGACCCGGTAAATCCGGCGAAGATCGCCCGGAAGTCAAAGGCATTCCGGAAAATGGCGGCCAGGATCCCCGGCAGCAGCCGGATATGCAGCAGGATCATAACCAGGGCAGCCAGCACGTAAATGCCGCCCATCAGCGGGACCAGCACGCCGGTGACCTTGCTGAGCCGCTGGCTTCCGCCCATAATGCATACAGCCGTGACCGCCGCCAGCACCAGGCCGATCACCGTCGGCGTGGTCTGCGCGGAAAAGAAGCTGTAACCGGAAAACGCATCCATCAGGTTATAGGATGCCACCATGTTGAACCCCACCATATACGTGAGGATCAGAAACACGGAAAAGAGCATCGCCAGAAACCGGCTGCCCAGCACCTTTTCAATATAATAAGCCGGGCCTCCGCGGCTGCCGCCGCTGCCGTCAGGCACTTTATAGATCTGCGCAAGGGTGCTTTCAATGAAAGCGGAGGCACTGCCCAGCAGGGCAACCATCCACATCCAGAATACGGCGCCCACGCCGCCCAGACAGATGGCAATGGAGACCCCGGCCAGGTTCCCGGTCCCCACCCGGGACGCGGTGGAGATCATCAGCGCCTGAAAGGACGAGACGCCCCCCTCTTCGTGCTTTTCCTCCCGCAGCACCCGGAAGGATTCACCGAAGAGGCGGATCTGCACGAAGCGGGTCCGGATCGTGAAGTACAGCCCCGCCGCCAGCAGCAGCGCCACCAGAATATAGGTATACAGATAATTGTTCAGGGTCGAAATCCAATGAGCCAACATAATGGGATCCTTTCAAAATCATGCATAATCTATGTTAAGATACCAAATCAGCAATGCTTTGTCAAATGAAAGTCAAAATGAAACCCTAACAAACCGGAAGCGGCATTTGCACAGCCGGATGGATGCGCAAACGCCGCTTGCCGTATACACGCGAACCGCGTGGCTTTTTCCGCGCCGGGCGTCTGAGGCCCCGGCTTTCCGCTTAGGCCAGCGGCTTTCCGCTGAAGACCGGGAAGACGTTGAACGCGCCGTAATCATCCATGCGCTGTGCCTTTTTCAGCGCCTCCAGATCCTCCGGGGCAAGCGCAAAATCCACCGCCGCGTTCTCCTTCATATGCGCCGGATCCGCTGTTTTCGGCAAAGCCACCGTCCCCAGCTCCAACACGTACCGGACGCAGAGCTGCGCCGCAGAAACCCCGTACTTATGCGCCATTTCCTGAATCACCGGATTTTTCAGGGCCTCGCCGTGGACAATGGGCGAATACGCCTCCACCAGGATCCCCTGCTCCCTGCAAAAGGCAAGGAGCTCCGCATCCGTACGTCCGATGTGCAGCAGGATCTGGTTGACCATGGGCCTGACGCGGCAGGATGCGAGAAGGCTTTCCAGATCGTCGCGCAAAAAGTTGGACACGCCGATGACCCGCACCTTACCGGCTGCCTGCGCATCCTCCAGCACGCGCCAAACCTCCCGGTTCTCTTCAAAATACCGCTTTTCACCCCGGAACTCGCTCCACGGCTGCGGCGCGTGGATGATCATCTGGTCCAGATACGCAAGGCCCATTTTCTCCAGCGTCTCATCGATGGACTTCGCCGCCTCGTCGTAAGATTTCCGCTCGGCCGCCACCTTACTGGCCACAAACAGCTTTTCCCGGGAAATCCCGCAGCTGCGGATCCCTTCGCCCACGCCCCGCTCGTTGCCGTAGGCCTGGGCCGTGTCGATCATGCGATAGCCCAGCTCTACCGCCGCGCGGACGGCCTGGGCCGCGGCGCCGTCATCAATAAACCAGGTGCCAAGCCCCAGCTTGGGGATCGGCATGCCGTTTTCCAGTGTATACGTCTCGTTTAAAATCATTTTTCCGCCTCCTGCTCCAGCTGTGCATACTCCGCATCGGAAACCGGCTCGCACCACTCGTTGCGGCACGCTTCTCCGGGAACTTCCACCGCAATGTGCGAAAACCAGGTATCCTTTTTCGCGCCGTGCCAGTGCTTGACATTGGCCGGGATCATCACCACGCTGCCCGCGCGCAGGCTGCAGGCCGGTTTTCCGGCCTCCTGGTACCAGCCCTCCCCCGCCGTGCAGAGCAGCAGCTGACCGCCGCCCTTGACCGCGTGGTGAATGTGCCAGTTGTTCCGGCAGCCGGGCGCAAAGGTCACATTGGCCGCAAACAAGCCGCTCTGCGGATCGGTCAGCGGGTTGAGAAAGGAGTCCCCGCTGAAATACCGGGCATATGCCGTGTTCGGTGCGCCGGTTCCAAAATGGTTTTCCTGTTCAAATACAGCCGCATCCATGGTTTTCATCGTACGTCATCCTCTTTTCCCGATTGAGTTGTATAGCGGATCCAAACCGCTCCGTCTTCGCATGTGCGCACATCGGAAAGCTTCAGGGGCGTCACCGGCCGGTCCATGGGCAGGCCGTCAAACACGGCGGCCATGCCGCCCCGTCCGTCGATCCCCGCCCCGATGAGGAGGCTGATCTCGTCCAGCAGGCCTGCGGCCAGGAAGCCCGCATTGATATGGCCGCCGCCCACCACCGCCATGCGCTTGACACCGAAGTGCAGCGCAAGCAGCTCGCAGGCCCTGGGCAGATCCACTGCGTTCTCTCCGCAGGCGATCCAGGAGATGCGTCTGCTCTCCAGATAAGCGAGGTAGGCGCGGCTGGCCTGCTGGCTGGTGACGATCAGCAGGGGGCGCTCTTCCTGGCTCTCCTCCCACAGCAGCGTTCCGCGGGTATCCACCACCACTTCATAGCCCGGCGCATCGGCCTGCTTGGAAAAGGCCTCTTTTCCGATGGGCTCCGCCTGCGCACAGGTAAAGGTCCCCGCCTGCGCCATCTCCAGCTGCGCGGTCACCCGGCCGCTGACCCGGGTGGGTGCATCCAGCGCCGCAAGCGTATCGTAATAGGCCGCAACTCCCGGCAGCTGCTCCGTCATGGCGCAGTCGATCCGCCCGTCCACGGACGTCATCATATGACAGATAATATAAGGTCTTGTCACGTGTCATGCTCCTTCCATACTTGACAGCATCGCTTCCATACGGTAGGATGCCCTTAAAGTTCATTCATACTCTACAACTTAAAGTACACTTTCAGTCAAGAGGTTTTTCAAAAAAATTCAGGAGGAATTTCCATGGTCTACACAGTGGGCGAAATGGCCCGGATGCTGAATGTTCCCGCCTCCACACTGCGCTATTACGACAAAGAGGGGCTGCTTCCGTTCGTGGAGCGCTCCTCCGGCGGAATCCGGATGTTCCGGGATTCCGATTTTGAGTGGCTTCAGGTCATTCACTGCATGAAAAACGCCGGCATGTCCATCAAGGACATCCGCCACTACATTCAGCTGGCCATGCAGGGCAACGGCACCATCGACGTGCGGCTGCACATGTTTGAGCATCAGCGGGATGTGCTCAAGGCGCAGCTTCGTGAGCTGGAGCACACGCTGGAAATGGTCGATTACAAGTGCTGGTACTATGAAACGGCCCGGGCGGCCGGGACGGTCGCAGTGCCCCAGGACCTGCCTGATGAGGACGTTCCCCCGCGCTTCCGGGCGATTCGTCAGGAGCTCCGGAACGCGCCGGTCCGCTGCATATGTAAAGGAAAAGTCCCTTCATGCAAGGACGCAGAACAGGAGGGGGTATGATATGAAACCGGAAGCATTGCTGGCCGCCCTTCATGTGGCGGAAAAGCTGAAGGACACCCCGCGCCACTGCTACTCCTCCGGCGGACGCCGGGAAAGCGTCGCTGAGCACAGCTGGCGGGTGGCTTTGATGGCATTCTTTCTGCAGGATGCGTTCCCCGACGCCGACTTGGGAAAGGTAATCCAAATGTGCCTGATCCACGATCTGGGCGAGTGCTTTACCGGCGACATTCCCGCTTTTTTGAAAACAGACGGCGATGAACAAACCGAGGAAGCCCTGCTTTTATCCTGGGTGGACACCCTCCCCGCTCCCTACTGCATCCAGATGCGCGCCCTGTATGCGGAAATGGCCGCGCTGGAAACCCAGGAAGCCCGGATCTATAAGGCGCTTGACAAGATGGAGGCCATTGTGCAGCACAATGAATCCGCCATCTCCACCTGGGAGCCACAGGAATACGCCCTGAATCTGACTTACGGCGTGGAACAGGCCGCGTTTTCCCCGTACATGCAGGCCCTGCGTCAGGCCATCCTTCAGGAGACCCTGGACAAGATGGCCCGGGAAGGCGGCCAAGGCGCGGTGTCGGACACCGGGCACGGCCCGGTCACGCATCCGGACGGCAAAGGAGCGGAAGCATGACCAAACAGGAGACCTATGAATATCTCCGCGCCCACGGCATTCCCTTTACGGTCACGGAACACCGGGCCGTGTTCAGTATGGATGCGTGCGATGATATCCAGCTGCCCTATCCGGACGATGACGCCAAAAATCTCTTCGTCCGGGATGATAAGAAGCAGACCTATTACCTGATCACCGTGAAGGGAAAAAAGCGGGTGGATCTGAAAGAGTTTCGCCGGAAGCACAGCACGCGGCCGCTGAGCTTTGCCTCCCCGGAGGATCTGATGGCGTTTCTCAAGCTGACGCCTGGCTCGGTCACGCCGCTGGGGCTGCTCAATGATGAGCGCCGGCGCGTACGGTTGTTTCTGGACGAAGCCTTTGTGCAGCCCACCGGCCGCATCGGCGTCCACCCCAACGACAACACCGCCACGGTCTGGCTGCGCACGGAGGACCTGATCCGCCTGCTGCAGGAGCATGGCACGACGGTGGAGCGGACCGCCCTGTAACCTTCGGTTATCCGCCCCGGGCCGCTGCCGGCTTCTGCCGGAGCTATTTTCCGCCGTGCAGGAGGTTCCTGCCCCGGCTCGGGGAAAAACGGTTTTCCCGTTTTGGCTGGATTGGAAAGCACCCCTGCGGCTTAAAAGCCGCAGGGGCGCTTTCATCTCAGGCCCGGAATGCAGAAAGAGGGCGGGAGCATCTGCCCCGCCCTCTCAGAAAAATTTGTCCGGCTGCGGACCCGGTCAGCCCTGCTTTCCCGCCGCACAGCGGCCGGTGGGGCGAACCTTTTCGGCCAGCACGCACAAGGCCACCGTCAGGACCATATCCGGCAGCGTATAGCCCACCGGCGTGTCCACGCCCATCAGCACCCGGTACGCCGCAAAGCCGATGAGCCAGATGACCAGATTCCGGCCGTCCGCGCCGACCGCAAAGCGGTCCCGGTGCAGAATGAAGTGATCTGCGATCTGCACGGCGATCATCGGTGCAAACACCGAGCCGATCAGATACAAAAAGCCCGTGATATCATCCATGGGGAACAGCATCGCGCCGACAACGCCGATGACCGTCACGCCGATGGCCGTCTTTTTTCCGTCGATCTTTGCAGACAGGGACTCGGCGGAAATGCCGGCAGACCAGGCGTCCAGGAAGGTTGTCGTGACCGTGGAAAACACCAGGATCACCAGGGCGGCAATCCCCAGTCCGGCCTTCACCATGATGACCGCAATGTCGTATTCCCCGGTATACAGCGCCGCGCCCATGCCGATGAGATACATCCAGCAGGACACCAGCCCGTAAACCAGCACGCTGGCCCAGGTCGCCTGCAGCGGCTTTTCCGCCTCGCGGGTATAGTCGCTGATCAGGGGCAGCCAGGAAAGCGGCATGGCCACCGCCAGCTCCACCGCCGCGCCGAAGGTCAGCGCACCGCCATCCGAAACCGGAGTCGCCTGGCCGGAGAAAAAGATGACCCGGCACAAAACCAGCGTCAGAAGAAACAGGGCCGCCATGGTGATCTTATTGATCCAGCCCAGATCCGTAACGCCCACCGCGATCCACAGCACGATCAGCGCGCCGATCACCAGGCACCAGACCCAATGTCCCACCGAGAAGATCCCGCCGATGGCAAGGGCCCCGTCGTAGATCATGATGGCCGTCCAGCCCACCAGCTGCAGGACGTTCAAAAGAGCAAACAGCAGGCCGCCCTTCTGGCCGAAGCTCATTTTTACCGTTTCCATGGCGCTGCGGCCGGTGCGGCCGCCGATCAGGCCCGCCAGAAACATCATGGCGCAGCCGATCACATGTCCCAGCACGATGGCCGCCAGCCCCTTGGCCATGCCCAGAGGGGCAAATGCGGTGCCGGTCAGGATCTCTGCCAGAGAGACGCCGGCGCCGAACCAGATCAGCGCGTTCTGAAAGGTAGACGTTTTCTTCATTCCGCAAACGCCCCCTTGATCGCAAACATATGGTCCATGGGGCCGGATCCCTTACCCAGGTCCAGCATCGCCGAAAGGGCGCCGGAGATATAGGCCTTCGCCCGCTCCACCGACGTGTCCAGGTCATAGCCCTTCGCCAGATTGGACGCGATCGCGCTGGAAAGCGTGCAGCCGGTCCCATGGGTGTTGGGATTGTCGATGTGCCGGCCCCGGAACCACTTTCCGCTGTCGCCGCGCCAAAGCAGGTCATCGGCGTCGTTGATCTGGTGGCCGCCCTTGCAGAGGACCGCGCAGCCGTAGCGCCGGCTGATGGTCCGGGCCGCCGCTTCCATATCGGCGGCATTTGTGATCTTCTGTCCCGACAGGATCTCCGCTTCCGGAATATTGGGCGTCAGGATCTCCGCCAGGGGCAGCAGCTGCTCTTTCAGGGCATCCACCGCCGTATCCCGCAGCAGCTTCGCCCCGGAGGTTGCCACCATGACCGGGTCCACCACAATGTGCGCGGGCCGGTACTGGCGCAGCTTGTCCGCAATGACCCGGATCAGCTCCGTCGAAGAGACCATACCGATCTTCACGGCATCGGGAAAAATGTCCGTAAAGACGGCGTCCAGCTGCTCTTCCAGAAAGAGCGGGGTGGACTCCAAAATGTCTGTGACGCCGGTGGTATTCTGGGCAGTCAGGGCTGTCACGGCGCTCATGGCGTATACGCCGTTGGCCGTCATGGTCTTGATATCTGCCTGGATTCCGGCGCCTCCGCTGGAATCGCTTCCAGCAATGGTCAATGCTGTTTTCATGTCGTTCCTTCCTTTCAACTCACACAGCACAGTTTTCTTAAGCGACAAAAGGTGGTGCCCCCAATCTGCCGCTTGAACGCGGGGCATAGCCCCGGAAGTTCCTTATAAAATTGCAGCGGTCCCGTCTTCCCCTTCCAGACGCGTCCATACGTCCGGGAAGGCGGACAGATCCGTCAGATAAAACTCCGCCGCCGCGCAGAGGCCGTCCTGGTCGCTCTCCCCGTCGGGGTCGTAGATCCCAACGGTCCGGAAGCCCGCCCCGGCGGCGGTCCTCAGCGCATAAAGAGAGTCCTCAAACACCAGGGTCTGGGCCGGGGCGCTGCCCACGGCCGCAGCCGCCTTTTGATAGATCAGCGGCGTATGCTTGCTCTGTCCCACCTCGCCGGTGGTAAAAGTGGTATGCAGATACGGCAGCAGACCCAGACGGTCCAGGGCTCGCGTCACATGGTCCCGGGGACTGGAGGTGGCCGCCGCCATCGGGATCCCCCGGTCCCGCAGGAAGCGGAGCAGCGCCTCCGCGCCCGGCTTGGCCGGGACCTCATCGTAATAGAAGCGCTCCAGCATATCCGCGATCCCCTGAAGGATCTCCTCTTCGGTCCCGGCAAGCCGGTAGTGCGCTTTAAGGTAGGCCGCTCCCTGCTCCATGCTCATGGAAAACAGGATCTCGCTCAGGCCCGGCTCCGGGCGGACGTTCCGTCCCCGCAGATACCGGGCGCCCAGATCCTTCCAGATCCCCATGGAATCCAGCAGCACGCCATCCAGATCAAAAACCGCGCCCCGGATCATGCCTTCAGCATCTCCTCCGTGGCGGCCTTCAGCTCCTCTGCTGCGGTTTTGATCTCCTTTGCGCCGTAAATCGCGCTGATCACCGCCACGCCGCAGATACCGCTGCCGGCCAGCCGGGCCGTGTTTTCCCGGGTGATGCCGCCAATGGCCACCACCGGGATGGAAACCGCCGCGCAGATCGCCTTGAGCGTCTCATAGGATACATCATCGGCGTCATCCTTGGAGCCGGTGGGGAACACGGCGCCCACGCCCAGATAATCCGCCCCGTGCTTTTCCGCCAGCAGAGCCTGCTCCACCGTCTGAGCCGACACGCCGATGATCTTATCCGGCCCCAGCTTGGCGCGGACATCCAGCGCCTCCATATCGCTTTGACCCACATGGACGCCGTCGGCATCCATCGCCTTGGCGATCTCCACATTATCGTTGACAATGAAAGGGATCTTCCTCTCCCGGCACAGAGCCTGGAGCGCCTTGGCCTCCTCCAGGAATTTGCCCTCCTCCAGCGTCTTCTCCCGAAGCTGAAGCATGGTGACCCCGCCGTCCAGGCTCTCTTTCACCACATCGATGAGACTGCGGCCGTTGAGCCAATGACGATCCGTCACGGCGTAGAGCAGCAGGTCCTTTTTATCGCACTTCATACTTGGCGCCTCCGTCCAGGGTCTTGCCGTCCATGTTATAAATCGCATCGATGATCCGGTTGCGGTAAGTGGAGTTGCCGTCGCCCGGCTCCATACGGCTCCAGCCGATCTCGCCGGCCAGCCCCATGGCGCACACAGCGGCAGCCGCCGCTTCCAGCTTCCGGTCCGGATTGGCCACGACAAAGGCCGTCATCATACCGGAGAGCTGGCAGCCAGTTCCGGTGATCTTTCCCATCTCGGGCCGGCCGTTGCGGATCACGTAGCAGGCCTGTCCGTCGCTGACCAGGTCAATGGCGCCGGTAACCGCCACAATGGCCCCGCTCTGTTTGGCAAACTCCTTCACAAAGGCCACGGCGCTGTCCAGATGCTCCTCCGTGACCGCATCTGCAACGTCCGCATCCACGCCCTTGGTCGTGCCGCTGCCCAGGGCCAGTGTCTTGATCTCGGAAATGTTGCCGCGGATCACCGTGAAGGGCAGCTCCTTCATCAGCTCCACCGCCGTGTTGGTCCGCAGGGCCGACGCTCCGGCGCCCACGGGGTCCAGCAGGATCACGTGACCCAGCGCGGCCGCTTTTCTGCCGGCCCGGTGCATGCCCTCGATGCTCCGCTGGTTCAGGGTCCCGATGTTGATGTTCAGGCCGCCGCAGATCGAAGTGATATCCTCCACGTCCTCGGGCTCGTCGGACATGATGGGGCTTCCGCCGCAGGCCAGCAGAATGTTGGCCACATCGTTCACCGTGACATAATTGGTGATGTTATGCACCAGCGGAACCGTTTTGCGTACCGTTTCCAGACAATTTCCCAGCATAAAAAACACTCCTTGAAAACAAAATGCGGACATGCCGGCAAAGACATATCCGCATGACGATCTCAAAGAGCGTGTCAGCGACGGTATCTCCCTACGTTGGCATTATCCAAATCAGGTTCACGGGTCTGGGCAGCACAGCCCACTCTCAGCCAGCTTCAGCAAGCTCCCCTATTTACGCACAGCATCGTAACACAGTCCCGGTCTATTTGCAAGCGCTTTTTTCGGCGGGGGCCCCAGGGGCCCCCGTTCTCTTTCGCCGTCCCCGGACTTACACCGTACCGCTGATTTCCAGCGTGGCCGTCCCCGGCGTGATCAGCCAGCTTCCATCCGGATTCTGCGTATAGCTTGCCGCCGGAACCGCGATCTGGCCGGGCAGCGTGGAAAACACGCCGGTCGTCTCATCGTAGCGGTAGTTTGTGCCGGCGCTCCAGGCCGTTCCGTTGAAGCGGACCGTGATCCCGCGCAGCACCGGATCAAAGGTATCGCTGAGCACGGCGTTATCCGTCACCTCTTCGGCGGTGTTTCCGTAATTCTCGATCACAAAGGTATACGTCAGCGCTCCGTTTTCCGTGACAGTGACCGGGCAAAGGGCTTTGCTGATGCTCAGATCCGCCCGCTCCTCTGCCTGCACAGTCTCCTCCGCCGTAATGGGTGTGCCCAGAGACTCCCCGGTGACCGTCGCCGTATTGGTGATTGCCCCGCCGGAGGCCGGAGGAGCGAAGGCAGTCGTCTGCGCCTCATAGATCAGAACGGCGCTGCCGCCGGCCGGCACCCGGATCCCGCTGATCACCAGCGGCGGTCCCGCTGTGACCTGCGGAGCCGCCTGCAGAACTCCGTTTACATAATATCGAATCGTGCCATCCTCATAGGAAAGCGGATAGAGCGTTCCGCCCTCGTAGGAATAGCCGCCCAGGTCATCGGAAACCGTAAGGCCCTCCAGGGCCGCAGTCCCGCTGTTCGTCAGGGAAATGATATAGCTGATCCGCTCGCCCCGGCCGTAGCGGTCCCGGACTGCCGTTTTGGCCGCGGACACCGTTTGGGTCAGCTCTCCGGTCACGGTGTTGGAACGGATGGTCGTACCGTTGTAGGAAAGGGTCGCATAGTTGGTGAAGTTTGCCATTCCATTCACTCCATAAAGGTTTAGTAGGGGGTCACCCCCAGCTCAGCATATGCGCCCGGGCGCCGTTTCGTGCCGCTTCGCCCCAATGCCGCGGGATCCCTCCGTCTCACGCCGGCTGTTCAGCCGGGCAGTAAGATCCAGAGTCCGGCGTATCCTTCGGCGGCGGACCGGCTGCGTGCGGAAAAACGATCAAAAAACCACCCCGTAATGGGGTGGTTTTAAACTTTGATTGCTGGACGGAACATACCGGCCGCACGAATTCCCTGCTTGCCGCCTTACTCCGGCGTATAGAGGACCGTGCCATCCGGAAGGGTAAAGTCCGCCGCCGTAGGCAGCGTCTCTTCCAGGCTCAGCGAGGCCATCCGATAGATCGTCTCGCCGCCTTCCAGCTTCTCCGCCGCGATCAGAAGGCCGGACTCCACGCTGATCCAGTAGCGTTGGGTCTGCCCGCTGACCTCGGTCTCCACATAGATGCAGCTGACCCCCGAAAAGGCCCGGTAATCCGCCTGGGTGATGGACGATGCCGGCAGCGACAGCACATCCTCATAAGTCAGAAGATGCTGCTCCTGATCCGGGCTGATGTCCCCTGCCGCCGCGGTGACCGCGCTGCGCTCCGATCCGTACCAAATGTAGGTCGTTGTTCCGTTCATGATCACATGGCGGGTCCGCCCGTCCGCCAGCACGGTATCCGTCCGGCTCCAGCGGCCGCTGACCGCACTTTCGACCTCCATCGCGTAGCTTCCCCCGCTCCAGATCGTCTCGCAGACGATCTGGCGGCAATAGCTCTGCGGGCGGGCAAGCGTCGCGATCACCGTCTGTACGGTTTCCGGCGTCACCTGGATCTCCGTGATCCCGTCGGAGGCGGAAGAAGACGCCGCCCCGGACTGCGCCGCGCCGGAGTCCGGATCCGGCAAAACCACCCGCGGGGACTGGCGCAGGCTGTTGCTCAGCAGCAGCGCAACCACCAGCAAAACCAGCACAATCACGCCCACAACGATTCGATTGATCCTCGGCTGCCTCATCGCTTCCCTCTTCCGTACCCGTTCCGGCTCTCAAGCCTGATAATCCGCCGGCCGCTCCGTCTTCCGTCCAAAGTGCCAGAGGATTGCATCCGCGATCCGCCGGCACGCCTGGCCATCCCCGTAAGGGTTGACCGCGTGGGCCATTTTCCCGTAGGCCTCCGGTGAGTCGATCAGTTCCGACGCCATGGAAACAATGCGTTCCTGCTCCACCCCCGCCAGCTTGACGGTGCCGGCCGCCACAGCCTCCGGCCGCTCCGTTTCCCGCCGCAGCACCAGAACCGGCTTTCCAAGGGCCGGCGCCTCTTCCTGCAATCCGCCCGAGTCCGTCAAAACCAGATAGCAGCGGGCCATCAGATTGTGCATTTCGTCCGCAGGCAGCGGGTCGATCAGGTGGACCCGGGGCGTACCCCGCAGATAACGGTCCACCGCCTCCCGGACCACCGGGCTCAGATGGACCGGATAGACCAGCTCCACATCTTCATGGGTCAGGGCGATCTCCCGCAGCGCCAGCATGATGTTGCGCATGGGTTCGCCGTAATTCTCCCGGCGGTGGCAGGTCACAAGGCAGATCTTCCTGCTTGCAAAGGGCAGGGCGTTCAGCTCCTCCGATGAGAAGCGATAGTCCGGCCGGACAGTGGTTTTCAGCGCGTCGATCACCGTATTGCCGGTGACGAAGATCCCATCCCGGATCCCCTCCCGCTCCAGATTGCTCCGGTTATTGACCGTGGGGCAAAAATAGAGATCTGCAATGGCCGATACCAGCTTCCGGTTCATCTCCTCCGGAAAGGGAGAATACTTGTCATAGGTCCGCAGGCCGGCCTCCACATGCCCCACCGGCACCTGATGGTAAAAGGCGGAAAGTGCCCCCGCAAAGGTTGTGGAGGTATCTCCGTGAACCAAGATCATATCCGGCTTGAGCGTGTCGATGGCCTCGTCCATCCCCAAAAGGCACTTGCTGGTAATGGAAGACAGGGTCTGCCGGGGCGTCATGATATTCAGGTCCCAGTCCGGCTTGAGCCGGAACACCTCCAAAACGGCATCCAGCATCTGCCGGTGCTGCGCCGTCACGCAGCACAGACTGTCCACCTCCGGCCGGGAAGCCAGTTCCTGCACCAGAGGTGCCATCTTAATCGCCTCCGGCCGGGTGCCGAAAACGCTCATAATCCGCAGCTTATCCATTTTGCTCCTCCCCGCCGTCCGACGGCGTCTTTGACGGTTCCTGCTTCTCCTCCGCCGCCGAAACCGGCTTTGCATCGGATTCCGCCGGCGTGTGGTGTCCATGCTCGCGCATTTCCTCCACGCCCTCGTGCAGCTCCTCCATCTCCTCATGCAGCTCCTCGTGCAGCTCCTTGGGGAAAACCACCTGCGCCGCAATGACCGCCGCCACGCACAGCGCCACGAAAAAGATCATCGCCTTCAACTCGCCGCTGGTGGTCAGCACCACGGCGGAAAGCCCCAGGATCGCGGAGATCACATACAGCGTCGCCACGGCCTGCTTCTGATTCAGCCCCATGTCGATCAGCCGGTGATGCACATGGCCCCGGTCTGCCTGCATGGGGCTTTGGCCGTGGGCAATGCGGCGGATAAAAGCAAACGTCGTGTCAAAGATCGGCAGGCCCAAAATCAAAAACGGGACCGCAAAGGAAATGATCGCCCAGGATTTGAAAAGGCCCTGGATCGACATTGTGGCCAAAATATACCCCAGGAAGGTCGCACCGGTATCTCCCATAAACATTTTGGCCGGATTCATATTGTACGGCATAAAGCCCACACAGGCCCCCACCAGCGCGGCCATGGCAATGGCCACCTGCGCGTCGGAAACCAGCAGCGAAATTACCAGCACCGTGGTGGCCGAGATCGCCGAAACGCCGTTGGCCAGTCCGTCCAGCCCGTCGATCAGATTGACGGAGTTGGTGATCGCGACGATCCACAAGACCGTCACGGGAATAGACAGCGTGCCCATATTCCAATACGGGTTGTGGGAAAAAAGATTCGGATTGGAGATAACCTGGATCTCCACCCCGTTCAGGGCCGGGATCAGCGCCGCAATGATCTGCACCACGAATTTCAGCTTCGCCGGCAGCGGGGTCGTATCATCCACCACGCCCAGCACCACGATGATCACCGCACCCAGCAGGATGCTTTTCATCTGATGATTGATCTCGGCAAACAGCAGGATGCTGACCATGAAGCCGATGAAGATCGCCAGACCGCCCAGCCGGGGGATGGGCACCTTGTGCATCCGGCGGGCATCCTTGGGCACGTCAATGGCGCCCACCTTGTAGGCCAAGGATTTGACCACCGGCGTCATCAGAAAGCTGACCATCAGGGCAACCGCCAGAGCCAGCAGGACATAAACCAACAAATGCGTATCCACTTTGTCAAATTGCATGATCAAACGCTCCGTTATTTTCCGGCCGCAGGGCCGTTTCTTTCGTATGCAGGGCGGCGTTTTCCGCACGGCGGACCCCCGCCGGCCGGGCCATGGGCGTCCGTTTCCGCCGTGCCGCTTTCCGGTTCACATAAATATAGGCCATTGTAGCACACCCCTTAAAAAAGTGCAATCGCTTCTTCACATCTCCTTCTTTCCGGAGCGCAGGACAAAGGAGTTGACTTTTTTCGTCCGGGAATGGATAATATAAGATGAATTTTTATGCCAGCGGCATTTTTTATCGGAGGTTATCGATATGGCTGTCGACCATGCTTTTTTTGATGAGATGGAAGCCCGGATTCCCAAGGGGACGGTGCGCACCCGGTTCGCCCCTTCCCCCACCGGCTATATGCACGTGGGCAATCTGCGCACCGCGCTATATACCTGGCTGATCGCCCGGCACCATCACGGCACCTTTATTCTTCGGATCGAGGACACGGACCAGGGTCGTCTGGTGGAGGGCGCCACCGATGTGATCTACCGCACCATGGCGGAATGCGGGCTGACCCACGACGAGGGTCCCGACATCGGCGGTCCCGTTGGGCCGTATATCCAGTCTCAGCGGCGGGACCTGTACGGCAAGTATGCGGAGCTTCTGGTGGAAAAGGGCGCCGCCTATTACTGCTTCTGTGAAAAGTGCGAATCGGAGGAGGATTCCGGGGACTTTAACCGGGCAGCGGATCCCTGCCGCAGCCTGAGCCCGGAAGCGGTCGCCGCAAATCTCGCGGCCGGGAAGCCCTATGTCATCCGCCAGCGGATCCCCCAGGAGGGTGTGACCACCTTCCATGACGTCTCCTTCGGCGACATCACCGTGGAGAATCAGACCCTGGATGACCAGGTCCTGCTCAAGCGGGACGGTCTTCCCACCTACAACTTTGCCAACGTGGTGGACGACCATCTGATGGGCATCACCCATGTGGTCCGCGGCAGCGAATACCTCTCCTCCGCCCCCAAATACAACCTGCTTTATGACGCCTTCGGCTGGGACATCCCCACCTATGTGCACTGCTCCCCGGTGATGCGGGACGCCCAGAACAAAATGTCCAAGCGGCACGGGGACCCGTCGTACGAAGATCTGATCGCCCAGGGGTATCTGACGCCCGCCGTGCTGAATTACGTGGCCCTGCTGGGCTGGGCCCCCAAGGGGGAGCGGTCCGAGCAGGAAATCTTCTCCCTCAGCGAGCTGGTGGACGCGTTTGACATTGCGGGCATTTCCAAGTCCCCCGCTATTTTCGACATGGCCAAGCTGGACTATTTCAACGCCACCTACCTGCGCGCTCTGCCGGCAGAGGAATTTGCCCGGGTCGCGGAGCCTTATATCCGGCAGGCCGTGAAGAATCCCGCTTACGATGCCGCCGAGATCGCCGGGCTGCTGCAGGCCCGGTGCGAAAAGCTGACGGACATTCCCGAAAAGCTGGACTTTTTCGATCAGCTGCCCCAGTATGACGTCTCCTTCTTCACCAACAAGAAATCCAAAACGGACGCGGAAATCTCGCTGCGCATGCTGCAGGCCGCCGTCCCGGCTTTGGAGGCCCTGCCGGAGTGGACCACGGAGGCCATTCATGACACGCTGATCGCTCTGGCCGGACAGCTGGGCGTAAAGAACGCCACGCTGATGTGGCCGGTGCGCATTGCTGCCGCCGGTAAGCTGGTCACGCCGGGCGGCGCCGTGGAAATCTGCCACATCTTAGGAAAAGAGGAGACTCTGCGCCGGCTGCACACCGGCATGGATATGCTGAAATGAACACAACGTTAAAGAATCAATACGCGGCCCTGCACGTCTTTTGGGATGAAGCGCTGGGCGCCGAGGTCTGGCGCAGCGCCATCGCCTTCGGCATTTTGATGCTGGCCGGGTTTGCCGTGGGGCAATTCAATCCCACATTCACGGCCAAGGTCTTTTCCATGATCGAAAGCTATTTCGGTCAGCTGAATCTGGAGGGCAGCTCCGGCGTTTCGGCGCTGATGCTGTTCAGCAACAATGTGCACGCCTGCTTTTTATCGGTCCTCTACGGTGCTATCCCTTTCCTCTATCTGAGCGCCCTCTCCCTGGGCATGAACTCCATGCTCCTGGGGATCATGGCCGTATACATCCACTCCAGAGGCTATTCGTACCTTTACTATGCGGCGGGCATCCTGCCCCACGGGATCCTGGAGATCCCGGCCCTGATCGTGGCATTTGCCCTGGGGCTTTATCTGTGCGGTCAGGCCTCCCGGCACTTCCGCCATCAGGCGACGGTCCCGTTTCAGACGGCCCTTTTGAACATCTGCCGGGCGTTTCTTCTGATCATTCTGCCGCTGCTGGCCGCCGCCGCCGTAATTGAGATTTACATAACGCCGGTCATTGCCGGCTTTTTCGCCTGATCCGGCCGGGTCCGCCCCGGTAATCCACAATCCCTATGAAAGGTAGAATCACACCATGAGTCATCTGATTATTCCGGAAGGATACCGTCCGCTGCTCTCCAACAACGAGCTGCAGCGGGCCATTGAACTGATCAAGGCCGATTTTCAGAAAAATCTGGCCGGAAAACTGAACCTGCACCGGGTCTCCGCCCCGCTGTTTGTGGATGGAGCCACCGGCCTGAACGACAACCTCAACGGCGTGGAGCGCCCCGTCTCGTTCGACATTCCGGATGTGGGCACCTGCGGGCAGGTGGTGCATTCGCTGGCCAAGTGGAAGCGTCTGGCCCTGAAGCAGTATGAGTTTCCGGTGGGGACCGGTCTGTATACCGACATGAACGCCATCCGGCGCGACGAGGTCGTGGACAATCTGCACTCCATCTATGTGGACCAGTGGGACTGGGAAAAGAACATCGACCGCTCCTGCCGGACCCAGCAGTATCTGAAGGACACCGTGCGGGACATTGTGGACGCCATCTGCGACACCTCCGCCCAGCTGCGCAGCGCCTTCCCCGTTCTGAGCTATCGGCCGGACCGGGATGTATACTTCATCACCTCCCAGGAGCTGGAGGACCGCTTCCCCGGCCTGACGCCTTCGGAGCGGGAGACAGAGATCTGCCGCAGCCACAAAACCGTTTTTCTGATGCAGATCGGCAAAAAGCTGGCCTCCGGAAAGCCCCATGACGGCCGCGCCCCGGACTATGACGACTGGGATCTCAACGGCGATATCCTGATGTGGAACCCGGTCCTGGGCCGCAGCTTTGAAGTCTCCTCCATGGGCATCCGCGTGGATGAAGCCGCGCTGGACCGCCAGCTGCGGGAGTCCGGCTGCGATGATCGCCGGGCCCTGCCCTTCCACCAAATGCTCCTCAGCGGTCAGCTGCCCCAATCCATCGGCGGCGGCATCGGGCAGTCCCGGCTGTGCATGCTGCTGCTGAGCACCTGCCACATCGGCGAGGTGCAGGTCAGCCTCTGGGACGCTGAGACCCACGCGGGCTGTGAAAAGGCCGGCGTTCGTCTGCTGTGATCCGCCTGCCGCGGCCGCTTTCCGATGCAAGTGATTTCAAAAAAGCGCCCCGCCTGCTATAAGCAGGCGGGGCGCTTTTGTTCAGAGACGAGTTGCCGGACGCCGCGTCAAAGCTTTGCGGAAACCGGACTGCCGTTCAGCGTCACAGAATTGGCCAGGGTCTGCAGCGTATCGGCCCCGGAAGCTGTTGAAAGCACATAGATGTAAAGCGTACTGCCGCTGATCGCAAAGTAGGCGCAGCTGGGCAGCTTCATCTGCTCTACGTTCAGCGAGAAGGTACAGCGGTACGCGTCGCAGCTGCCGAAGCGGACCGTTTCCGTCCGGAGGTCCTCCGCAGTCGCTTCGCCGTCAGCCGTCTCCTCCAGCAGCAGCTTTTCCAGCTCTTCCACCGGCATCATGGTGATGGGGAATCCGGTATAGACCGTTTGAGTATCCTGAAAAACCGCCGCATAGGTCAGCCCGTCCGGTGTGTCAAAGCTCTGCGTCTCTCCCTCGCTGGACTGGGTGGTTCCGGCCGGCATGGCAAACTCCATAGCGCCCACGCTGCAGCGCTGGCACAGCTCCACCTTCTGGCGCTGCTCCGGGAAGGCGATGCGGGCAATAATGGCACAGGCCGCCTGGCGCGTAATGGTATCATCCGGGTGGAAGGTCCCGTACAGGTCGCTTCCCGTCAGCACGCCGGCCTGATAGAGCAGATAGATCTCCCGGCTGAAGTCCTTGTCCACGTCGGTCCGCTCCACATCCGGAATCCGGTCAATGGTATTGATGGCCGGAAGCTCATCTTCATTGATGGCCCGCGCAAACAGATAGGCCATCTGCCGACGGGTCACCGGCTTATCAAAGGCAAACAGACCCATGGTCTCCTTATCCAGGATCCCAAAGCTCATTGCATACTCATAGGCTGCCCAATACCAGGGCTTATCCGGATACCGGTGATCCAGGATGGTGGGATCGCCTCCTCCGTAAATCATCCTCACGCGGCAGGCCATAACCAGTGCGGCGGCTGTGGAAAGATTTCCCTTGGGGTTGAAGGTCGCTGCGCTGGTGCCCTGCATCAGCCCCGCTTCGTAGCAACTTTTCACCGCCGCCGCGCACCATGCATCCTCCGGAACATCGGTGAAGCCTGTGTACGTGTTTTTCTTGACCTTAAAGTTGTCCATCCGGCTGCTCTGTTCTGCGAACGCCGGCGTACAGAGGAGGGTCGCCAGCAGGCTCAGCGCCGCCAGCAAGGCCAAAAATCGCTTTTTCATACGAATTTCTTCCTTTCTTTTCCGCTTTTTTCTTCTCGTTTTTTCTTCCAGAAGGCGCCCTTTTTTCTGTTTGGTCCGGGCAGCCTGATTTTACCATGTGTCCTCCCCATTTTCAAGCGGCATCCGCTTCTTCCCAGGGATGAAAAAACGCAGAGGGGCCGGTTTGTGTGCCGCCCCTCTGCGTTTTCTATCTGCCCTTTCTTCTTTATGCGCGCTCTTCCTGCAAAGAGGCGGCCAGGGCGTCGGCCATTGCCTCCAGCTCCGTCCGCTGTGCCTCTTTCAGCGCGGATTTCACGCTCAGGCCCTCATCCAGCACCCGAAGGTCCTTCATGCCGCTCAGCAGATCCCGCATCTGCCGTCCGGCCACAGCGGCCCAGGAGCCGTTGTCGATCACCGCGGCCGTCCGCTTTTGCAATGCGTGAGCCTTCAGGTCCAGCAGCAGCGTCTCCATGGGCGTGAAGATCCCGCCGTTGTATGTAGGCGCCGCAAACACCAGGTGGCTGCAGCGGAAGGCCTCGCCCACCAGGTAAGAAACATGGGTCTGCGAAACGTCATAGACCGCAAGGTTCCGGACGCCCCGCTCCGCCAGCATGGAGGCCAGCAGCTCCGCAGCGTTCTGTGTATGTCCGTAAACAGAGCCGTAGACGATCATCACCGCCTGCTCCTCCGGCGTCCAGCTGCCCCAGTGCTGATGCTTATCGATCAGCCAGGCAAAGTCTTTGCGCCAAATGGGACCGTGCAGCGGGCAGATCCGCTGAATGTGGAAGCCCGCGGCCTTTTTCAGCAGCGCCTGCACCTGCGCTCCGTACTTCCCCACAATATTGGCGTAGTACCGCCGGGCATCCGGCAGCCACTCCTCCGCGAAGCGGACCTCGTCGGCATAGAGATTGCCGTTCAGTGCGCCGAAGGTGCCGAAGGCGTCAGCGGAGAACAGCGTATGATCCGTCTCATCGTAGCTGACCATCACTTCCGGCCAATGCACCATGGGTGCCATCACAAAATGCAGGGTATGCCGTCCCGTGCACAGCGTCTCCCCTTCCCGGACGCAGACAAAGCGGCTGCCCAGATCCAGGTCGAAAAACTGCCCGATCATGGTCTGGGTCTTGGCATTGCCCACGACCTGCACCTGCGGATAGCGGCGCAGCAGCTCCCCCAGCACGGCGCAATGGTCCGGCTCCATATGGTTCACCACGACATAGGAAAGGGGCCTTCCCTGCAGCGCCGCCGTCAGATTTTCGAAAAACAATTCACTGACGGACGCGTCTACCGTATCCAGCAGCGTGGGCTGCTCATCCAGCAGAAGATACGCGTTGTAGGAAACGCCCCGGGGAATGGGATAGAGATTTTCAAACAGGGACAGGCGCCGGTCGCTGGCGCCGATCCAAAAAAGGTCTTCCGTCACGGAACGGATGTTGTGCATAGGTTTCTTCCTCCTTAATAAACCCGGACAGGCGGTACAGCGGGAAAACCGCCGTACCGCCTTCCGATTTTTTACGATTGTGCCATCTGACCGGCGTAGCGCGCCTGGATTTCGGCATCCCGCAGGCGCTGTTCTTCCAAAGCTTCCTGCAAAAGCATATCCTTCACCTTCATCAGGCGCGTGGTCGTGGAACGATCATTTTCGTCCAGCTTCATGGTGATATAGCGAATGGCCTCCTGCGTATTGGGGATCACCACATACTCCAGAGCATTGACGCGGCGGCGGGTCTTTTCGATCTCTTCCGCCATCAGCTGCGCCGTCTTCTCCACCTGCGCCAGCTTCAGCATCTTTTCAAACACATGCCCCAGGGCGTCCACCGCGGTGTCCAGCTCTCCGGAGGTCGCAGCAAAGCCGTACGGGTAAATGTCACTTTCCGACTTGGTCTTGGTCTGAAAGTCATAGACCGGCACATGCACGGACATAACATTCCGGAACGTCATCGTCAGCTCCACGCTTTGCTTGGGGTAAATCAGCGCCTGCTCCAGCGCCTCGGACGACATCAGCGCCGAGGCCACCGTGAAGGAATTGTGGACCTTCATCAGCTCCTCTTCCACCTCGGCCCGCAGGCTCTTCTCCTCCCGGACCACGTCCAGAAACTGTTTCATCAGCTCGTCGCGTTTGTCCTTGAGCAGCTTGTGCCCGCGCTGGGCAGTTTTCAGCTTTCCCTTCAGCCGGGTCAGCTCCATCCGGGTGGGGTTCACCGTGATCGCTGCCATGGTCTCACCCCTTCCTTAAGCCTGTTCTTTTTTCGGCCAGTACTTTTCAATATACTGCGGCTTGATCCGCTTCAGCTCCGACTTGGGCAGAATGCTCAAAAGCTCCCACCCCAGGTTCAGCGTCTCTTCGATGGAACGGTTCTCCTCATAGCCCTGGTTGACATAACGTTTTTCAAACTCATCCGCAAACTTGGCGTACAGCAGATCCGTTTCCGTCAGGGCGCCCTCGCCCAGAATGGACATCAGCTCTTTATTGTCCTTGCCGGTGGAATAGGCGGCAAACAGCTGGTTCATGGTATCGGCATGGTCTTCCCGGGTCTTTCCCACGCCGATGCCCTTATCCTTCAGACGGCTCAGAGACGGCAGCACGTCTACCGGCGGGTGGATCCCCTTGCGGTACAGCTCCCGGCTGAGGATGATCTGTCCCTCGGTGATATAACCGGTCAGGTCCGGAATGGGGTGCGTCTTATCGTCTTCCGGCATGGTCAGAATGGGGATCAGCGTGATGGATCCGGGATTGCCCAGACGGCGGCCGGCCCGCTCGTACATGGTGGCCAGATCGGTATAGAGATAGCCGGGGAATCCGCGGCGGCCGGGCACTTCCTTCTTGGCCGCAGACACCTCACGCAGGGCCTCTGCATAGTTGGTGATGTCGGTCATAATGACCAAGACCTGCATGCCCTTTTCGAAGGCCAGGTACTCGGCGGCGGTCAGGGCCATACGGGGCGTGGAGATACGCTCCACTGCCGGGTCATTGGCCAGGTTGGAAAAGAGCACCGTCCGGTCAATGGCGCCGGTGCGCCGGAACTCGTTGACAAAGAATTCCGACTCTTCGAAGGTGATGCCGATAGCTGCAAAGACCACGGCGAAGTTGGAGCTCTCGTCTCCCAGCACCTTGGCCTGCCGGGCGATCTGCGCCGCCAGATTGGCGTGGGGCAGGCCGGAGCCGGAGAAGATCGGCAGCTTCTGGCCGCGGACCAGGGTGTTCAGCCCGTCGATGGTGCTGACGCCGGTCTGGATAAACTCGTTGGGATAGTCCCGGGCGGCCGGGTTCATGGGCAGGCCATTGATGTCCCGGTATTCCTCTGCCAGGATCTCCGGTCCGCCGTCAATAGGCTCGCCCATGCCGTTGAACACGCGGCCCAGCATGTCGGCCGAAACGCCCAGCTGAAGCGGGTGGCCCAGGAAGCGCACCTTGGACTGGGCCAGGTTGATCCCGGCAGCGGAATCAAACAGCTGCACCACTGCGGTATCGCCGTTGACCTCCAGGACCTTGCCCCGGCGGATGCTGCCGTCATGCAGCTCCACCTCGACCAGCTCGTCGTACGTCACGCCTTCCACCTGGCGCACCATCATCAGCGGGCTGACGATCTCTTCTACGGTTTTATATTCGCGAATCATCAGTCCTCACCTCCCTGTGCAGCCACTGCTTCGATCTCCTGATGCATCTCATCCCGGATCTCCGCATAGGTCTGCGCGTAAAGCGCCTCTTCCACGCTCTTGGCGCGGCCGATCTTCTCTCGCGCGGGAATCGCAAACAGCTTTGCCGCCTGCGCCCCCTCCGCAATGGCCTTGCGGCACAACGCGTCATATTCCAAAATCATCGCCAGCAGCTTTTCCTGCCGGTCATAGGAAGAGAAGCTGTCCACGTCCGCAAAGGCGTTCTGCTGCAAAAAGTCCTCCCGGACCATACGGGCCGTCTCCAGCGTCAACTGGTCTGCCGGGCTCAGAGAATCCTTGCCCACCAGCTGAACGATCTCGTTCAGGGAGGCCTCGTTCTGCAGGATGGTCATCGCCTGGGCGCGGTTCTGGAAAAATTCCGCGCCCAGATGCGCGTCGAACCAGGGCTTCAGGCTGTCCAGATACAGCGAATAGGAATTCAGCCAGTTGATCGCCGGGAAATGCCGCTTGTAAGCCAGGGACGAATCCAGGGCCCAGAAAACCTTTACGATCCGCATGGTGGCCTGGGAGACCGGCTCGGAAAGGTCGCCGCCGGGAGGCGACACGGCGCCCACCGCCGTCAGGCTGCCCCGGCGCTCGTCTGAGCCAATGCACTCCACCGATCCGGCCCGTTCATAGAACTGCGCCAGCCGGGATGCCAGATACGCAGGATACCCCTCTTCACCGGGCATCTCTTCCATACGACCGGACATCTCACGCAGCGCCTCCGCCCAACGGGAGGTGGAGTCTGCAATAACCGCCACGTCATAGCCCATATCGCGGAAATACTCGGCAATGGTGATGCCGGTATAGACCGACGCCTCACGGGCCGCC
>CAKTHE010000025.1 GCA_934563745.1 uncultured Dysosmobacter sp.
GTTCCAGGTATTTCTGATACGTCTCCGCCCCCAGCATGTCGAACAGGGCGTCATACAGGGGCCGCAGATAGGGATCCACCTTGCTCTGCAGATCTCCGGGCAAAAAACCCAGCCGCTCGCCGGCCTCTACCGCGGGGCGGGTCAGGATGATCCGGTTGACCTGCTTATCCCGGAAGGCGGCCACGGCGGCTGCCACCGCCAGATAGGTCTTCCCGGTGCCGGCCGGGCCCACGCCGATGGTGACCGTGTTTTTCAGCACGGACTGAATATACTCCTTCTGACCGATGGTCTTGGGCTTGACCGGCCGCCCCTTGGCCGTAATGCACAAAACGTCCTGAGTCAGCTCGCTGATCTGCTCTTCCCGGCCGCTGCGCACCAGGCCGATAACATAGCGCACGTTCTGCTCGCCAATGGTCTCGCCCTTGGAGGACAGCGTTAAAAGCGCCTGAATGGCCTTGCAGGCCAACAGCACCGCCTCCGCCTCGCCATCCACGCGCAGCTCACCCTCCCGGTTCACCACCGAGACATGAAACTCCTCCTCGATCAGGCGGATATTTTCATCAAACGACCCAAAGAGGTTTACGGCCTGCTCCAGGCGCTCAATACTGATTCTTTGTTCCAAGCCAACTTCATCTCCTGTTTCCGGCCGGACCCCCTCAGGGGGCCGACTGGTCTGTATCCCTGTAGATTGGGACGCTGCGGCCGATCTGCTCCCGGCACTCCGCCTTCAGCGTCACGTACAGCACGCCCTGTACCTCCCGGGCCGCGCACAGTTCGGAGCGGACCTCCCCGTCCGCCTCCATCTGCGCCTTCAGTGCCGCCTTTAAAATTTGCTCGCCCCGGGCCTGGGCCGCGGCCGCCGTCTGCTGCGCACTCTGCGTCTCGTAGAAGCGGAACACCTCCCGCTCCAGAAAAACCGGCAGCGTGATCCCCAGCAGCGACAGCTGCTTTTTCACGCTTATTTTATCATAGTGTTCCCCGTTCTGGCTAGGGTTTCCATAGAATTTTAGCCGCCGGTCCCCCACCGTCAGGGACCAACCGCTCTTTTCCCGGCCGGTATATACCTTTTTGCGCACCGTCAATGGAATCCGGGTCTCCAGAGTGTACCAGGTCCGTGCCCAGACCCGGCCCGTTCCCGGCGCGAGGCGCGCCCCCACGGTATCCGTATCCGATACACCGGAAATCAAAAGCTGCCCCCGCTCCACCGTGGTTCCCGACAGCACCTTTTTTTCGCCGGAAAGCGTCTCCACCCGCAGGACCAATCCGTCCTTTGCCGCCACCAGATTGGTGGGCGCGGTGTTATCCGCAAGCTCCGGCATCGGGATCCGCTCCCGCACCTGGACCCGGGCGCAGAAGCCGGAAACGTTGACCGTGATCCACGACAGCTCCGGAAGCTCCAACAGCACGTGGTTGCGCAGATCCGGTCCTTGGATAGAAAAGGCATACGTTCCCAGGCGGACTCCGTTCTTCTCCAGAACCCGCAGGATCTTTTCATCCGGGATCCGTTCGTTCCCCTCCACCCGGAAGTCCAGAATGAAAAAGGAGCTCCACACCAGCAGGGCCGCACAGGCCGCCGTACCGCCCAGCAGCATCCGGCGCCGCCGAAAGCGCCGCCACGCAAAGGGAACACCTGTCTGCTTTTCCACCTGTATGGTGCAGGCAAGCTTTTCCGCCGCCCCGCGCAGGCGGCGATAGTTCCGTCGGCTGAGCGTGCAGCAGAACACCTGCTCACTCTCCCAGCGCAGGTCCCAAAAGGCCAGATTCTGCCCGCTGCACAGATTGATCACCCGCTCCGGAAACGGGGCTTCCACCCGGATCCGGACCTGCCCCTGCAGACGATTGACCATTTTCCTGAGCATTTCGCTACCCCACCCATTCCACGCACCGGATCTCTCCGCCGATGCGCACTTCCTCCGCCGTCATAACCAGCAGCTCCAGCCCCCGGCCGGTAACGCGCAGGATCCCGGCCGGGGTGTTGATGTCCACGCCCTGTTCTCCGCAGGCCAGGATCCCCTGATGATGCTCCAGATAAAGCTGACGGCTGCCGATCATCTCCAGCCGGGGCAGCCGCGCCACCACGTCGGCCGGCAGATCAAACAGTTCCGCCACAGAGTCCAGAAGGCCGCTTTGCTTTCCTCGTTCCATGCTCTCACCTCAAAAAAGCGTATGCGCCCGGGCGGCGGAACTTGCGTGCTCCGTCTGGTTCTGAATGTCCCGGCGGCGGCATATCCTTTTGAGGGGTGATGGTTATGCAAGCGATGCGCAGACGCCGGGCGGTGCTGATCGCCGGGGCAAGTGTGCTTCTTTTTCGGCTTCTTCTGTTTCCGGAGTCCGCCCGCAGCGGCGTACAGGAAGGACTGCGCCTGTGCGGGACGTCCGTGATCCCGGCGCTTTTCCCGTTTCTGGTCGTCTCATCCCTGCTGATCGCGCTGGGCTGCGGCGAGCTGCTTTCCGGACCCCTGGCATTTTTGATGCAGCCCCTTTTCCGGGTCGACGGGGCCGGCGCCTGCGCGTTGGTCCTGGGCTGGATCGGCGGCTATCCCATCGGGCCCCGCACCACGGCCGAGCTGTATCGGGATGGACTCTTGTCCAAGCCCGAGGCGGAGCGTCTTTTGAGCTTCTGCAACAACGCAAACCCCGCCTTCGTCATCAGCGTTCTGGGCGTCGGGACCTTTTCCAGCGTAAGAATCGGCCTGTGGCTGTGGCTGATCCAGATCGCCTCCTCGCTTTTGACGGGGCTGCTTTTCCGCTCCCAGGGGCAGGAGGCCCCCGGCGCCTGCCGGCCCCGCCGGTCATCCAGCTGCACCGCCGCTTTTTCCGAAGCCTTCGTGGAGTCCGTGGGGGCCGGGCTCTCCTCCATTCTGAGTATCTGCGCCTTTGTGCTCTTCTTTTATGTTCTGGCACAGCCCCTGCGCGCCCTGCCCGGGCCGATCGGTCTTTTTCTCAGCGGAACACTGGAGCTTTTCTCCACCGCTCCGCACATCCCGGCAACTGCGGCCGGCTTTCTCCTGGCCTCGGCCCTGTGCGGCTGGGGCGGCTGGTCCGTTCAGTTTCAGACCCGGGCCGTCCTCAGCGGCAGTGGCCTTTCCCTTCGAAACTGCTTTTGGGGTAAGCTTTGCCAAAGCGTCCTGTCTGCCGGGCTTGCCCTTGCGGCTGCGCCCCGTTTATTTTAAAGCCCCCTCCTTTCGCAAAAATACCCACTGTCGCCGTTTTTCGACAACAGTGGGTATTTTTCTTATTGTTTTATCCGATTTGTATTTCTTATTCTTCCTTTTCCGCCATCTTCACGGCCACTTTCAGCGCGATCTCCATCATCTGGGTAAAGCTGGTCTGCCGTTCCTCCGCAGGCAGGGCCTCGCCGGTGACAATGCTGTCCGAAATGGTCAGCAGGGTCAGGGCCCGCTTATGGGCAAAGGCCGCATTGCAGTACAGCGCCGCGGATTCCATCTCCGCGCACAAAACGCCCATCTTTGCCCAGTTCAGCGTGGTGCCGGATGCGTCGTAGAACCGGTCCGACGACAAAACGCTGCCCACCGGCATCCGCACACCCATCTCACGGGCAATGGAAACCGCCGTCTCCAAAAGCGTATAGTCGGCAATGGGAGCAAAGGTCCCGGGCAGGCCGAACTGAGACGGATAGTTCGAATCCGTGCAGGAGGCCTGGGCCGCCACAATATCCCGCACTTTCAGGTCCTTGGAAATGGCGCCGGCAGATCCGATGCGGATGATGTTATCCACATCGTAGAAGTGAAAGAGCTCATAAGAATAGATCCCGATGCTGGGCATACCCATGCCGGAAGCCATCACGGAAACGGGCGTCCCCTGATAGGTGCCGGTATAGCCGTGGATCCCGCGGACATTGTTGACCAGCTTTGCATCCTCCAAAAACGTGTTGGCGATGAATTCGGCCCGCAGCGGGTCGCCGGGCATCAGGACTGTTTTGGCGAAGGCACCGTTTTCGGCGCTGTTATGGGGAGTGGACATAATCAATTACCTCCTTAAAATATCAATCAAACGGATTGGATTTTCAATATTCGGCCGTGCGGGCCCCTTCCGCCTGCTCGGCCGCCTGAACGGCACGGACGATCCGGCTGGTTCCCAGGCGGTCTGCGCCCAGGGCGATCAGATCCTGCGCATCCTGCAGCCCCGCGATTCCTCCGGCTGCCTTGATCCGGACGCCGGGACCCACATGCTCCCGGAACAGCGCCACATCCTCCCGGGTTGCGCCGCCGGTGCCGAATCCCGTGGAGGTCTTAATGTAATCCGCCCCGGATTCCGTAACGATCCCGCACAGACGGATCTTTTCCTCCTGCGTCAAAAAGCAGGTCTCTACAATCACCTTCAAAAGCCGGCCGCCGCACGCAGCTTTTACCGCCCGGATCTCTGCCAGCAGGTCATCCCACTTCCGGTCCTTGACCCAGCCCAGATGGATGACCATATCGATCTCCCCGGCACCGTTTTTCACCGCGTCCGCCGCCTCAAAGCATTTGGCCGCCGTGGTCGTATAGCCGTTGGGAAACCCGATCACCGTGCATACCGGAATTCTTCCCGCCGCGTAGTCCGACGCCTGGGCCACATAGGACGCCGGAATGCACACGCTGGCACAACCGTAACGGATCCCCTCGTCGCAGACGGTGCGGATCTCCTCCCAGGTGGCCGTCTGGCGCAGCAGCGTATGGTCCACCCGGGCCAGAATCTCTTTTTGCGTCATAAAAGCACCTCCCCGCCCCGGGCCTTGAGATAATACACGTCCCGGCCGTTTTGGTCATCCACGTCCACAAGGCCCCGGGCCCGGAGATAATCCAGGTGCGCCATCGCCTCGCCCACGGCAAAATACTTCTGATTCAGGGGGAAATCCTCCCAGCTGCGGCAGCGGATGCTCCAGGACATCTTCGCGGCGATCTCATATGCATTGGCGCCGGGCAGCTCCTGCACAATGGCATAGGTGTTGCGCAGGCGCTGGCTGTGGTGGGCCTTCAGCTCTGCGATTCGGGCCGTCAGGTCGCCGGTCACCAGGCGGTGCGCCGGCAGCAGCGTACGCACCGGCAGCGTGCCCACCGCATCCAGGCTGTTCAGATAGGCACCCAGAGCGTCCGTCCCGGGCTTGCCCATCCAGCGGGTAATGTTCGGCGTAATATGGAACAGGATATGATCCCCGGAGATCAGCAGCTGATGCGCCGCATCGTAAAGGCACATATGGCCCGGAGTATGGCCCGGGGTCAGCACGGTTTTGAGCTGCCATTCCCCATAGGAGAGCACCTGGCCATTCTCCACAAAGTGATAGCCTTCGTAATAGGGCGCGCACAGATTTTTGGCGGGGTTGGACGTCCATTCTTCATCCATCTCCGCCTGGGAAAATCCGTTGCGGATAAACATGTCAAACTGTCTGCGCCAGGCTGCCTCCGTACGGTTCTCCGTCAGGGCGCGGCCATCCTCCTCCCCCACCAGGATCTCACAGCCCGGGCGGATCAGATCCACCGCCAGGCCACAGTGATCACTGTGCTGATGCGTCAGGAATATGTCGGTCCGGTCCATGTCCACCTTCAGCTCTTTCAGCTGCGCGTCCATCGCCTCCCGGCAATAATCCGCCCGAAAGCCCGTGTCCACCAGCAGATTCCGCTCTCCGCCCAGGAACAAATAGCTGTTCAGATTCTTCAATGGGTTCCCGATCAGCGGAATATCCAGCTGCCACAGATTCTCGGCAATTTTTGTTGCCATGGTGCCAACTCTCCTTTCAGACAGCGCTTCCGGCTGTCTGTTTTGATTGGGGTCGCATGCATTTTCTTTATTTTAGCATAGGCCCTCTCTTCCTTGCAAGGGCGATCTCCCGGCGGAAGGCCCCGCTCAGTCGGAATATCTGCGCAGGATCGCCTCCAGCTCCGCCGGAGGAAGCATCCCGATGGGTGTGAAGGGCTCCGGCGCCTCCCCAAAAGGCGCGATGCTGCGCTCGAACCAGGCCACATCATGCCAGCGGCCGTTTTTATACCCCGCGCATCGGTGCAGTGCCGTCTGCGCAAAGCCCAGGCTTTTGTGCAGGCCCTCGCTCTTTTCGTTGGGCAGCGTCACAATGCCGCAGACCGTCCGGATCTGCTGCAGGCGCAGGATCTCCATCAGTGCGCCGTACAGCCGCTTTCCCAGGCCTCGGGAGACTGTCGCCCGATCCAGATAGACCGACAGCTCTGCGTTCCACTGATAGGCCGCCCGCTCCATCTGGCGGTGCGCGTAAGCATAGCCCACCGGGCGCTCCCCCTCCCGGGCGACCAAATACGGATAATCCGCCGAGATCGTTTCGATCCGCCGGTCAAATTCCTCCTGCGTGGGCAGCGTATATTCAAAGGTGATGGCCGTATCGATGTATTCCCCGTAGATCGCCAGCAGCGCCGCGCCGTCTTCCGGACGGACAAAGGTAAGTTCCATCGTTTACTCCCTCTTCTCTGTTTTTTCTGATGGTAGCACAGCTTTCCCCTTCCTGCAAGCGGCTTGTGCGCATTTTCCCGTGCTTGTGTTTTGCCCGCGTCTGTGCTAGGATAAGGGCTGACTTTTACACCCCCTGCCGCCCTGTGCCGCCGGGCGGCGGTGCGGATCGGAAACGGGCGGCAGAATGGAGAACACAATCCTTATGAAAAAAACAGTTCTTGCCCTGCTCTGCGCGCTGACCCTCACCCTGGGTCTGCTGCCCTCTGCGCAGGCGCTGCCGGATGAGGCCGGGCGCGCCGCAGATCGGCTGTATACCCTGGGGCTGGTCAAGGGAACCGGCGGGTCCAGCGGCTATGCCCTGTCCGGCACCGCGACCCGGGCCCAGGCCGTCACCCTGCTGGTGCGGCTGGCCGGCTGCACCCAGGAAGCCGACTCCTCCACCGTCCGGACCTCCTTCCGGGATCTGCCCGCCTGGGCCGGCGCCGCAATCCGCTATGCCTACGGCCGCGGCTGGGTCAATGGGACGGACTCCGCGCATTTCCGGCCGGACGCGCCGGTCTCCGCCCAGGCCTATACGGCCTTTCTTCTGCGGATGCTGGGGTATTCCGACGCGGATGGCGATTTCCTTTACACAGACGCGCTGACCTTCGCCCGCCACATTGGCCTGACCTCCCGGGACTATGCGCAGGGCACCTTCACCCGGGGGGACCTGTTTGAGCTGACGGCCGGGGCCCTGCGCTTTACCTATAAGGGCACCGAGGAAACGGTGATCGGACGGCTGGTGCGTCAGGGCTCTGTGAGCCGGGCGGCAGCCTCCGCGCTGGGTCTGCTGGATTCAACCCTGGACGCCCGGCAGATCTGGGAAGAAAAAAGCGCCGCCGTTTTCTGTCTGGACACGTATCAGAGCCAGCTGTATCTGGACGCGCAGACGCCCTCCGGCAACGCCAGCGGCTTTTTCATCACGGAAGACGGGCTGGCCGTCACCAACTACCATGCCATTGACGGTGTCCTTGCCGCCACGGCCACCCTGGCCAGCGGCGAAGTATATCCGGTGGAGCGGGTCATTTTTTACGATAAAAGTGCGGATATCGCCGTGATCCGGATCGCCCTCCGGTCCACCGCAGGTCAAACGACCTCCGCCTTCGCCTGCCTGGAGCTGCAAAGCGCCGCCACCGTGCGGGAAGGCGACGCCTGCTATACGCTCAGCAATCCGCTGGGATTGGGACTGGTGGTGTCGTCCGGGATCGTCAGCTGCGCCCAGCGCACCGTTTCCGGCTATACGCAGCCCTGTATCGTCAACACGGCCGACATCTCCCAGGGCTCCAGCGGTGGGGCGCTGATGAACGCTTACGGGCAGGTGGTGGGTGTCACCTCCGGCGCCTATGCATACGGCAACAGCATGTATCTGGCCGTGCCGGTGGACCCGGTCCGCACCGCGGACCTGAGCGCCGCCGGCTGGACGCTTTCCGAGCTTTCCGCGCTGGAGGCGGCGGCGGACGAGGCCGCCTGACCTCCGGGTGCCCACTGCGATCCAATCAAACCAGCCAGCACAAACGCCCCCGGCTTTCCTGCCGGGGGCGTTCGTTTGCAAATACGGTGTAACCGATTCAGGTAAAGTTTCGCAGGATCAGGATCAGGTCCTGCATATCCACGGTGCCGCTGCCGTCAAAATCACAGCGGCTGGCGGCGCTCCAGTTGCTGTCCGAAGAGGCCGCACGGTAGAACATCTGGCAATAGGCAATGTCCAGCAGATCCACCACCCCGTCGCCGTTGAGGTCATAGCTCAGGGCTGCTCCCACCGCGGTCTCCGCCCGGGCGGTCTTGATGTCGCTCGCCAAGTAGACGGCGTGTCCCTCCGCATCATAGCCGCAGACGGTAACGCCGGTGAGCCGCACGCCCACGCTGCCGCTTTCCGCCTCGGCCCGGAGCTTCAGCTCTGCCAGCTCCGTCAGCTGGGCGCGGGTCAGGGTGCCGCCGGCGCCTTTGCCCAGATAGCTCAGCACCAGGATGCCCTGGCTGCCGTTCCACTGAACGCCCAAAGAGGTAAAGCCGTTCTTGCCGACAACGGTGCCGCCGCTGAGGCCCGCATCCCGCTCAAATGTAAAGGACACGGTGGCAACGCCCGTCATCTGCTCCATCTGGAAGGAGAAGGGCACGTCGCTGCCACTCTCCGCCCGGTTGGGTGCGGACAGGGAGGCCAGCGCCTTGCCCTGCTGGGCCGCGGTAACGGTCACCTGACAGGTGGCGGTGAGGCCGTTGACCGTAGCAGCGGTGATGACGGCGCTGCCCGCTTTTTTTGCCGTGAGGACGCCGGAGCTGTCCACCGCCGCCACAGAGGCATCCGAAGAGCTCCACGTGACCGTCCGGTTGGAGGCGTTCTCCGGCAGGACGGTGGCCTGCAGGGTCGCGGCGGCGCCTTCGGTCAGGGAAAGCTGCTGGCGATCCAGACTGACCGAGGCGGGCTGGATCACTGTGGCTCCCGTCAGGGAATACCAGTCGGAAACGAACTGATTATCCGCATAGTCGGCAATGGCGATCTTCGCCTGGGTCAAGCCGGTAAAGGCCGCATCGCTGAGGTCGAACGCCACGGTGGTCTCCGCCCCGGGCTCAGACTCATCGGGATTGATCCAGCCGGTGAGCGGCGTGCTGCCCACGGTGGCGGCCACGGCCTGAACATAGTGATTATCCTTGACGGTGACCTTCCAGGTGGAGCCCACGATCTCGCTACGAATGACCTGGGGCTTTTCATTGTCGATGGTCAGGGGGAAGAAAACGGACTGCGTCTGCCCATCCACCATGCCAGAGACCGTGTAGGTATACTGCCCGTCCGGCAGGAGCTCATTCCATTCATCCACGGGGATGAAGCCCTTCTCCGCCATGGGGGTATAGAACACATCGTTGCCGTAGTAATAGCTCTTGCTGGCCTGCTTGGTGGTCTCGGTATAGACCAGGTTGTCCTCGCTGTCGCTGACGGAGAAGGTCAGCGTATCCGCCGAACGCAGCAGGGCGCAGACGGCCGTGACATTCTGGCTGGTATCACTGGTAATGGCGATCTTGTTTTCGTCAAAGATCTTGCTCTTGCCGTAAAGGGGCGTGCCCAGCTGGTACCCACCGCCGGTGCGGTTATCAAAGACGCCCAGCCACATATCCACCACGTTGGGATCCTTGCCGCTGTAGGTCGTGGCGTCAAAGAGGGGCGCCTGAGCCCAGTCGCCGTAGAAGCCCATGTAGGGCAGGCTCAGGGCCACGGACTCCTCCCCGCCCTTGGGGGTCAGGGTCACAAAGCCCTCCACAAAAATGCCGTTGGGGAAATCCCGGTTCAGCCGGGCCTTTCCGGCCTCGGTCAGAGACAGCGTGACGGAAATCGTCTGCGTGTCCTGCCCCAGCGTCACGGAGGAGGGAACACCGAGCGTATACTCCCCGGCCTCCAGGGGGCTGGCCTGCTGGGCGATATACTGTTTGCCGTTTTCCTTCACGACGGATTCTGTCAGCACGCTGACGGAGAGATCGTAGGAAATATCCGCCGTGCCCTGCAGGCGCCGGAGCTGGAAGGAGAAGGACCACTGACCGTCCGCACTCTCGCCGGTCTCGGCCTTGGGCCGCCCGCCGTCGGCCCCCGTCAGATATGCCTGGGCAGCGGTCGCTTTGTCCAGATGGATCAGGCCCGCGCCCTGCTTCCGGGGGGACGCCTGGGTGCCGCTCTCTTCCCGCACGGGGATGGCGGTGCTCATCAGCAGATCCTCCGCCAGGGCGCTGCGCTCCTGGGTGGTCTTATTGATGCCGTCGAGCTTCTGGTTGATGTACTGATCCATAATGGCCGCCGCGCCCGCCAGATGGGGCGTCGCCATGGAGGTGCCGCTGAGGGAACCGTAGGAATTGTTCTTCAGGGTCGAGTAAATGTTGCCGCCGGGGGCGGTGATCTCCGGCTTGAGCTTCAGGTCCGGGGTAACGCCCCAGGACGAGAAGTCGCTCATCCGGCCGCCGTAAACATCGGTAAACGCCCCCACATAATCGGCGGAGGCCGTCAGCGTCTTGTCCGCCGCGGCCAGCATCGCCTCACCGTCCGCCTTGCTGATGAAAATGCAGGGGATCTTGTGATCGGTGGCGATGCTGATCAGGGCATCATCCACATTGTCGTAAATGATGGCCGCCTTCGCCCCGGCGGATACGGCGTTGGCCTCCTTCTGCTGGAAGGACAGGGCCGCGCCGTCTTCCTCGCCGCCCCGCTCAATGAGGGCGATCTTGCCGCTCATATTCTCCGGAAAGTCCGCGCCGGCGCCGACGCCGCAGTCCACATAGGTGAAGGTCCCGGAAAGGGTGCTGAATTTCACCTCCCCGGCGTCCTCGGCGGAATCGTCGTAGGCAATGGGCGTGCTCCCCAGCAGGAAGTAGGGCAGGGTGCTCCGGGTGTTGTTCACGCTGGCCACGGACAGGGCCGCCTCATAGGTAGAGGGGGAGCCCACGGTGCCGTTGTCCGGATGGGTGGTATAGGGCAGATCGTTGCCGGAGGCGCCTTTGTAGGTGGAGCTGTAATCGTTGCCCGCGGCGCACAGCAGGCTGACGCCCGCATCCTTCACCCGCTGATAAACGGCGTTCATGGCCTTGGTGGACGCGGTGGAGAAGCCCGCCGTCGTGCCCAAGCTCATGTTGATGGCGTCCGCTCCCAGCTTCACCGCGTCATCCAACGCGGCCAGAATGTCGTTATCGTAGGCGCCGGTGCCCGCGTCATCGAAGACCTTCATAATAAGGAACTGGGCGTCCGGTGCAACGCCGGTGACAGTGCCGCCGGAGTTAGCCCCCACAATACCCGCCACATGGGTGCCGTGATAGTGGCCGGAAACGCCGGTATCATGGTCCCGGTAATCAAAGGCAAAGGGGATCTTGCTGGAGTGATAGACCGCATTGGCACTGAGCGTGCCGATGGTCAGACTGTTGTTCTGGATCAGGTCACTGATGTCGTTTTTATCATACTTGGGATTGTTGACCTCGCCCTGAAAGGCCTCATGGTCGATCTCCAGCCCGGTATCCAGAATGGCCACTACGGTGCCCTTTCCGGTATAGCCGCTCTTGTTCACGATGTCGCCGCCGATCATGGGCACACTGTCCGCCAGCTGCATGTCCGCGGCCTGGGGCTCCACCAGCGGGTGAAGCTCCGCCACGAAGGCATCCTTGACGCCATCCGTCTCCCGGATGGCCTCCAGATCCCCGTAGACCGCCGTCACGGAGAAGCCGTTAAAAACGGCGCTGTAAGTCTGGTCCACCTGCAGGTCCATGCCGCCGCGCTCCAGGGTGCGGATCACACGGCTGCGCCGGGACGCCAGCACGGCTTCCCGACGCTGGGCCTGGGCAGACACCAGATAATCCTCGGCACTGCCGTAAGTCTGAATGGCCGGGACGTCCGCCAGCAGCGGAGCATCCTCCAGCTCCACCACGATGCGGACCGAATCACTGTCCCGCAGGCCACCCTCCGGAGTGAGCTCCTCCCGATCAATTTGAAAGATGGCGTAGGGGTCTTCTGCCCCGCCGGACTCTGCGGCGAAGGCGGGAACACAAAGCTGCACAGAAAGGGCCGCCGCCAGCAGGACGGTGCCCAGTCTGCGCAAAGATTTCAATATCATACTGCAGACCTCATGCTTTCCTAGGATTCTTGCTGTCTTTTGAGGAAGCCGAGGCCGTACGGAAATAGTATACACAGAAAATCCGCCCCGGCAAGAGAAAACCCACCCGCAAACCATCAAAAAAATGTAGAAATTTCCTTTTAATTTTTTGTGGATTCATAGAAATTCCGGCATGCGCCCCCTATTTTTCTTTCCGGTAATTGACAGCCCCGAAGCTTTCTGCTATTCTTTCATGGTCTTTTGAGGAAGTCCGTACCAAAATAGTTAGTTTTCGCTAACTCAAGAGCTTCTTTTTTAGCTTCGTGAGTTAGTAAACGCTAACTAAATATTTTTCTCTGTCAGTTAGCCTATACTAACATCATCCCTTTCCCTGTCCGCAGAGCATTTTCCGGCTTCGGGGGTCTTCCCCGTTCCGGGAGGCGTATCCCTGCGTGCACGCGCGTTATTTTCCGGGGGGCGGCCTATCGTCCCGTCCCCGCCATTCCAGAAAAACCAGTCAAAGACCCCCATGGGGTCAGGAAGGAGAATTATTGATCATGACGCGGAAAACCACAATTTCTCAGGAAGCAAGAAAGCTGTTCCTGACGGCGGCCAGCCTGGCCCTGGCCTTCGTTCTTTTGGGCGGCACCCGGGCCTTCGCCAGCGAGGCCACAGTCACTACCGACCAAGGCACCTTCACCATCGGTTACGGCGGCTACGGTTATAATAAGTACGACGCCCCCACCGTAATCGGCTATACCGGCGGCGAGTCCGACGTGACGCTGCCCACAACGGTCACCACCAGTAATGGTGAGGAGGCTGTCACCATTCTGGGCACAGCATTTCAGAACAATAAGGCCATCACCTCGGTGACCATCCCGGAGGGGTATACCAAAATCGAGGGAAATGCGCTGAGTGGATGCAGCGGCTTGACTGCCGTGACGATTCCCGCCAGCATGACACAGATCGGCTATACCGCTTTTGCAAACTGCACCAAGCTCACCACTGTAAACTTTACTGAAAATGAAGATGAAAGCGCTGAGCTGAAGTTTATGAACAAGGTCTTTGACGGCTGCACCGCGCTGGAGAGCATTACCCTGCCGGTGCAGACCACCTCTGTTTACAGCGATGGCAACATCTTCACCGGCTGCACGGCCCTGAAGAATATCACCGTCAGCAGCGGCAACGCCAAATATGTTACAGATAACGGCAGCCTGTATGCCAAAAACGACGCCGGCACGGCGCTTACCCTTTGCACCTATGTCCATGCGCCCGCGGAGCTGACCATCCCCGACACCGTCGGCAATCTGCCCGTAACGGCCATCGGCCCCATGGTCTTCCAGAAGAACACCACGCTGACCGCCGTGACCATTCCCGCCAGCGTGACCACGGTCGATCGTCTGGCCTTTGATACCTGCAGCAACCTGAAAACCGTCACCCTGCTGTGCGAGACGGCTCCCACGCTGAACAGCTACGCTTTCACTGGTTTGGCTTCCGGCAGCACGATCTATGTTGCGAATGAGACGGTCGCTGCCGCATTTACTTCTTCGAATTACACCTCCGCCAACACCAAGATTCAGGTCGGCGCGCCGGCCACCACCACCGAAGCCGCGGTGTCCATTGCGGCGGCCGGCTATGCGGACGGCAAGCTCTCGTTCGATCTGTACCTGGACCATGCGGCCGAGGTCAGCACCGTGATGCTGCAGCTGACCTTTGACGCCGCCAAGGTCGGCGAGGGTACCGTCACCGTCGCGGACAATGATTTTGACAATAACAACTTTGCATGGAAGACCGACGCCGGCACTCTGTCCGCCGTGCTGCAGTTCGGCAAACTCGGCGACGACGGCAATCTCACCTACACTGAGCGCACCAAGCTGGCAACCATCACGCTGCCGGTTCAGGCAGGCGTCAGCGGAGAAGTGACCGCGACGCTGGCACAGGCCGTGGTCGCCGGTGCGGGCGAGGAAGTTGGCGGCGCGGTGAATGCAGCCATCACCACCGGTACGGCCACCGGCCGCATCCTGAGCTATGACGTCAACGGCGACGGTACCATCGACCTGAAGGACATTGCCGAGGCCCAGCGCTACTATCAGGCAAGCAGCAGCGATGCGAACTGGACCACCGCCCAGGCCGCCGATGTCAACGGCGACGGCACCGTGGACGCAGAGGATTACATCGCGCTCTTCCGCGCCGTGGTTGCGGCCATGGGCTGGTAAGCAGATCGGAGGAACCCCATGAAACATACGACCAAGACCATCGGAAGCCGCTTTGCCGCGCTTCTTCTGTGCCTGTGCATGGTTTTCACCATGGTCCCAAGCGCTTACGCCGCAGAGGATGAGGACGATCTCATCGGCGCCAACATTCAGGACGGCGTCATCGTGGGCTACTACGGACCCGGCGGCGACATCGTCATTCCCAACACCATTACCGCCATTGGCCCCGAGGCCTTCAAGGGCAACAAGAAGATCACCTCCGTCACCATTCCCGGCAGCGTCTCCCAGATCGGCTACAGCGCCTTTGAGGGCTGCCCCAACCTGGAAAAGATCCTCTTCTCCAATCCCAAAAACGGCGCCCAACTGACCATCCGGGTCAGTGCCTTTATTGACTGCCCCAAGCTGACGGAGTGCACCATTCCTGCCACAGCCGTCTATGTCACGGCCAACGTCTTCAAGGGCTGCACCAGCATGACCGAGATCAAGGTGGATCCGGACAACCCCTATTACTTTGCTCAGGACGGCGTCCTCTTCGGGCCCTGGGTGGACGAGGGCGTGCCCCAGTATGAAGACAAAAACCTGGCTCTCACCGCCTATCCCTGCGGCAGTCCCCGCACAAGCTACCTCATTCCCGAGACCGTCAACGGCCGGACTGTGAATCAGGTCTGGGCCAGCGGCTTCCGCAAGGCCTCCAATCTGACGCACATCGGGATCCCCGTCTCCTGCGTGAAGCTGGGCGGCAACGCCTTTGAGGAGACCGGCCTTACGGACATCACCATCCCCGCCACCGTCACCGACATCGGCAGCGGCCTGTTCGAAAACTGCACCGCCCTGACGGATGTCACCTTCCAGGGCCGGGTGGATTCCATCGCCTACAGTCTCTTCCTGGGCTGCACCAGCCTGCAGCGGGTGAACTTCAACGGCGGTGTTCCCACCACCGTTGACACCTATGCCTTCCAGAACTGCACCAGCCTCTCGAACCTGATCCTGCCGGAGGGCCTGCTGTCCATCAAGGCCGGCGCCTTCGACGGCTGCTCCAACCTGCAGCGGGTCTTTATCCCCAGCAGCGTCATCAGCTTCCCCGGCGTTGACGACGACTACTTCAATCCCTTCCCCGATGCCCCCTCCGATCTCATCGTCTATGTGGTGAAGGGCTCCAGCGGTGAGAAGTGGGCCGTGAACCACGCTGAAGAATTCGGCTGGACCTATGAGGTGGTCACCGGCGTGGACGCCCTGGCCACTACAGATGCCGGGACCTTCTCCCTGGTGGACATGGGCAGCAAGGCAAAGCTGGAAGGTGCCTTCCGGCTGGGCACCACCCTGCGGGTGACGCCCGTCACCTCCGGCACGGCGTATGCCGCCTTCCAGGCCCAGGCCGGGGAGAGCGCCCTCGCCGTTTATGAGCTGAGCCTGGAGCCCAGCAGTGCCCCCGTGCCTGAGAGCATGAGTCTGAAGCTCGGCATCCCCGTCGGCATGAGCAAGAACGCCAAGCTCTACACATACAGCGGCGGCAGCGTCACCCCCGTGACCGCCGCCATGGTGGGCAGCACCCTTTCCGCCAGCGTGGAGGAGCTGGGCTGCTTCGCCCTCATAGACAGCACCGTGGATCCCGGCGAGGATTCCACCGTGCCCACCGGCATCCAGCTCAGCAGCACCACCGCAAGCGTGGAGGCCGGTAAGCGCCTGCAGCTTACCGCCACCGTGACGCCCGACACCGCCGCGGATAAAACGGTGACCTGGAGCTCGGACAATACCCAGGTTGTCACCGTTTCCAAGGGCATTGTCACCGGCGTGGCCGCCGGCAGCGCCACCATCACTGCAGAGACGGTCAACGGCCTTAAGGCCACCTGCAAGGTCACCGTCACCGGCGGCACCACCCCCGATCCCGATCCCACGCCCGTGGCGGACATCTCCGCCGAAAGTGCCGGCATTCGGGTCAGCGGCAAGACCTCTGACGGGAAGATCGCCTTCCCCGTGAGCCTCACCACACCCTCCCGGGTGGCCGCCATCCAAATCTGGTTCACCACGGATGGCAGCGACGCAGCCGTCTCCGGTCTCAACGGCTTCACTCCCGTGGGCAACCTCAGCACCAGCCAGGTGAACGGTCAGACGGTTTACACCGCCGTCCTCAGCTATCTCGGCGGCAGCGCGGGTACCCTCAGCGCCAGCGGCACCCAGGATGTGGCCCGGATCACCGTCAGCGGTGAAACGCCCTCCGTCACCATCACCGATCTTAAGATCTCCGGCTGGACCACCGACGGCGATCCCAGCACCGTGGCCTACGGCGTCATCCGCAGCGGCATCGATCCCAGCGAGGCCGCCTACTCCGGGGAGAAAAACTACGACGTCAACGGCGACGGCACCGTGGACCTGCTGGACATCACCACCGCCCAGCTTTACTACCGCGCCGCCAAGGGCGACAGCAACTGGAGCACCGCCAGCCGCTGCGACTTCAATGACGACAACGTCATCGACGTGGCGGACTTCGTGGAGATCTGGCTGCACTACACCGTGCGGGGCTGAGCACGGCCTCATCAACAAAATCGCGGAGCGTGCCGGGGTTCCGGCACGCTCCGTCCTGGAGGTTCTCATGAAAAAACATCTGGCAAAACTCCTCAGCGGCTTTCTGGCCGCCTGTCTGATGGCAGGCAGCGCCCTGGCCGCCGAGATCACCCCTTCGGTCTCCTCTATCCAGCTAGAAAAGGAGCAGACCACCTTCTCCTTTGACATCAAGCTTCACGCAGACGCAGCCTTTGCCGGGGCGGAGTTCGGGCTGAAGCCCTCCGCCTCCGACGTCTCCTTCCACTCTCTGGAGATGCTGGGCAGTCTGGAGGAGGAGCCCCAGACCAAAACCGTGAAGGACGGTGTGCTGTACTTCTGCTTTTACAGCAGCAGCAATAAGTACCAGCCCGGCGACTATACCGTAGCCCGGGTCACCTACGCCTACTCCGGCACCGCTGCCCGGAACGTGCAGCTGGTCTCTTCCAAGATCGTCACAGTGGACGCCAACGGCCAAACCTCCGGCGACACCTCCACCCCCGCCTTTACCGTCAGCATTACCCGCGCCGGCGGCAATGAGAGCGGCGGCACCACCGGCGGTGGCGGCGGCGGTGGCGGTACGGGCGGCGGAAGCGCCGGCGGAGGTATGACCCCCGCGCAGCCCGGCTCCGGCACCTTTGTGGATGTCCCGGACGGTTCCTTCTGCCGGGATGCTGTGGAGTGGGCCGTGGATCACGGCATCACCAACGGCATTACCGACCAGTATTTCGATCCCAACGGCGTCTGCACCCGGGCCCAGGCCGTGACCTTCCTCTGGCGGGCGGCCGGAAAGCCCGCGCCCCAGAACCGTGAAATGCTCTTCACGGACGTTCCCTCCAATGCCTATTATCATGACGCCGTCCTTTGGGCGGTCGAGCAGGGCATCACCCGGGGCACCACGGAGACCACCTTCTCCCCCAATCAGCGGTGCAGCCGGGGCCACATTGTGACCTTCCTCTACCGGGCTCAGAATTCTCCCCCCGCTCTGGGCACCAATCCCTTCTCGGATGTGTCCTATGGCAGCTTCTGCTATCATGCGGCCTTGTGGGCCGCAGCCAACGGCGTGACCAAGGGTACCACGGAAACCACCTTCAGCCCCAGCGCTCCCTGCACCCGGGGCCAGATCGTCACCTTCCTTTACCGCTGCCTGGCCCAGTAACGAACCGGCGGCAGAATCGTTGAAGCCGCGTCGGCTGCGGTCATTTGTCCGGCACCGGACGTTCCTCTTTGCAAAGCGCTTCCGCCGGCCAAACCGCAGAAGATGCCGAACTTTCAAAAAAGAGCGGCGGTGTACCCAATGGTACACCGCCGCTCCTTTTGATCATCTTGGGCAGAGCTGCCGTGCGGGAGGCTCATACGGGCTTCAGGCGCCTTCTTCCGGGTTCCGGTCAGCAGCTCCGGATAAACCGCTCCAGCTCCTGCGCCGTTTGGACCACCGCCACGGCGCCGGCCGCCTTCAGTTCGCCCGGCAGCGCATAGCCGAAAAATTCCACCCCTACGCAGGGCAGGCCGCACTCCGCCGCTCCCAGCACGTCAAACTTCCGATCCCCTACCATCAGGACCTGCGGTTTGTCCGCCTCCGTCAAATGCAGGCGCCGCAGGGCTTCCCGGATAACATCCGCCTTGGTCCAGTCATCTCCCGTGTCCGTGCTGCCGGTGATCACCTCCAGGGACGGCGTATAGCCAAAGTGATCGCAGATGGCGCGGCACAGCGCCTCCGGCTTGGAGGAAGCCAGGGCCAGAACATACCCATCCGCCTTCAGCCGGGCACACAGCTCCGGCAGGCCCGGAGCCGCCGCATTTTCAAATTTTCCGATGGGCACATAGCGCTCCCGGAACAGCTCGATCCCCCGCTCCGCCTGCTCTTTGGTAAAGCCGCAGAATTCCATAAACGAATCCTGCAGGGGCGGTCCGATAAAGCGCAGCAGCGTCTGCTCGTCCGGGACCGGAAGGTCCATCTTCCCGAACGCGTAGCGCAGACTGTTCAAAATTCCCTCCCGGGAGTCGGTCAGCGTTCCATCCAGGTCAAACAAAATATAGCGCACCATGCCGCGTCCCCTCCTTTTTCCGTGTTGTGCGTAAATCGTTTTTAGTTTACACGCATTTTACGTCTCAGGCAAGCAAAACCGCATTTTTTCGTCAGATTTCCGGACCGGACGGCCGAAAGCCCCTGCCGCAGAATCTGCGGCAGGGGCTTTCGGCTATGGCAACTGAAAAAGAGGGTCAGTCTGCAAACAGCGGGGTGGAGAGATAACGGTCGCCGGTATCGGGCAGCAGCGCGACAATGGTCTTGCCCTTATTCTCCGGCCGCTTGGCCAGCTCGATCGCGGCCCACACAGCGGCGCCGGAAGAAATGCCTACCAGGATTCCTTCGCTGTGGCCGATCTTCTTGCCGGTGGCAAACGCATCGTCATTCTCCACGGGAATGATCTCGTCGTAGATCTTCGTGTCCAGCACATCCGGCACGAATCCGGCGCCGATGCCCTGGATCTTGTGCGAGCCGGCGGTGCCCTTGCTCAGCACGGGGGAGGAAGCCGGCTCCACCGCCACGACCTTTACGTTGGGATTCTGAGCCTTCAGGTAGCGGCCCACGCCGGTGATCGTGCCGCCGGTACCCACGCCGGCCACAAAGATATCGACCTGACCATCCGTGTCCTCCCAGATCTCCGGGCCGGTGGTGGTCTCATGTACCTTGGGGTTGGCCGGATTGACGAACTGGCCGGGGATAAAGCTGTTGGGGATCTCCTTCGCCAGCTCCTCTGCCTTGGCAATGGCGCCCTTCATGCCCTTGGCGCCCTCGGTCAGAACCAGCTCCGCCCCGTAAGCCTTCATCAGCTGGCGGCGCTCCACGCTCATGGTCTCCGGCATCACGATGATGATCCGATAGCCCCGGGCCGCAGCCACGGAGGCCAGGCCGATGCCGGTGTTGCCGGAGGTCGGCTCGATGATCACAGAGCCGGGCTTCAGCGCGCCCTTGGCCTCCGCATCGTCGATCATACCCTTTGCGATCCGGTCCTTGACCGAGCCGGCGGGATTAAAGTACTCCAGCTTGACCACGATCTTCGCTTCCAGGCCCTCGGCCTTTTCCAGATGGGTCAGCTCCAGCAGGGGCGTCTTGCCGATCAGCTGGTCGGCGGCCGTATAAATCTTGCTCATAATAAAATTCCTCCTATAAATACACACTTTATTTTTGTAATCGGTTTGAATCCGCGGCAGGTCCTTCCGGCCCAGTCAACATCGAAATTGCTTCATGTTTCATTACCAACTTCTCAAATAGGTTTATATGGATTATACGGCGCTTTGCTGCATTTGTCAAGCCCTTCCTGCAAAAAATTTTTGCAGCGGTTGATTTCCTACTAACCTTACATTATAATAGGATTCAAAGAGAACCTATGCGAATTTGAAGCGGGAGGCAGATGACATGATGATATCCACCAAAGGGCGCTATGCCCTGCGGGTGATGATTGACCTGGCGGAACATCAGACGGAGGGCTTTGTCCCCTTGAAGGAGATCGCCAAGCGGCAGGAGATTTCGGAAAAATATCTGGAAATCGTCCTCAAATCCCTGGTAAAGAACAATTTTCTCACCGGCCTGCGGGGCAAGGGCGGCGGCTATCGCCTGACCCGCTTGCCGGAGACCTATACGGTGGGCAGCATTCTGCGCCTGACCGAGAATTCCCTGGCGCCTGTGGCTTGTCTGGAGGAGAATGCGCCCCCCTGCGGCCGTATGGCGGGCTGCCGCACGGTCAAGATGTGGGCGGAGCTGGACAAACGGATCTCCGATTATCTAGACAGCGTCACCCTGGCCGATCTGATGGTCCGCGGGGATGAAGGCGACAACTACGTGATCTGATCCGTCCTGTCTTTCTGCCTATATATAAGTAAAACCCCGGAGCGGCCATTCACCGTTCCGGGGGTTCGTTTTTTCTTTTCCGGGCCATTACGGCTCCACGCCCTGGATCTCCACAAGCTCCACCGCCTGCTGTCCCAGGGCTGTCAGGACCGCGCTGCCGTGATAAGGGCAGTCGGAATAGGCCCGATAGTCAAAATTCTGCAGCGGCTCCTCCCGGTCCAGCCGGATCAGTCCCTTCAGCCGCAGGCCCAGCAGACTGCGGGCATACTCCGCCTCACTGTGTCCGGTCTCTTCCCGGTATACCGGCACATCCGGATCCGTGCCGAAGCCGACCGGCAAAAAGGGCGTCTGCGCAAAGCGCTGCAGCAGCTCCAGCTCCCCCGGCGTCACAAAAAGGCTTCCGCTGCCGCAGGCACCGCAGCCGCCGCAGCTTCCCCCTCCGCAGCCGGCACAGCCGCCGCAGGTGTTTTCTTCCCGCATGCCGTTTCTCCTTCCTAACCCGGATCCCTCCGGGACTCCGGGACCATCAGCCTCCGGTCCCGCTCAGTATTCCACGCTTTTAAATTTTAACACGCCCCGAAAGAGCCTGTCAAGAAACCCTCCGCCGGCGCGGCTGCTCCGGCTGTCCCGGCACGGAATAGAATCTTTCCGTGCCGGGAAAAATTTTCTTCAAGCCAGGGCTTGACAAATACCCCCCAAGGGTATATATTCAAGATACCCCCAAGGGGTATAGACGAGGAGGCGTTTCCATGGCTGAAGAGAATTGCTGCTGTTCCCAGCGCCACAAAGACCGTTCACCGGAGGAATATAAAAAGCTGATCCATCGGCTCAACCGTATTGAAGGGCAGATCCGCGGCATCCGCGGCATGGTGGAGCAGGGCGCCTACTGCACGGATATTCTGGTGCAGTCCGCCGCTGTGACCGCCGCCGTCAATGCCTTTAACCGGGAGCTTTTGGGCAACCACATCCGCACCTGTGTGGCCCGGGACCTCCGGGAGGGCAAGGATGATACGGTGGACGAGCTGCTGGCCGCCCTGCAAAAACTGATGAAATAAGCACCTCCCGCGCGGTCCTCCTCTCGGTGCAGGCGGACGGCGGGCGGTGCATTCCCTGAGCATTGAGATCGGAGGCATTCAATGAAGCAATACACTGTCACGGGCATGAGCTGTGCGGCCTGCAGCGCCCGGGTGGAAAAGGCCGTATCCAAGGTTCCGGGCGTCACCGCCTGTTCGGTAAGCCTGCTGACCAATTCCATGGGCGTGGAGGGCACCGCTTCCGAGGGGGACATCGTGGCCGCCGTGGAAGCAGCCGGCTACGGCGCCGCCCCCAAGGGGACCGGAGGCGCCGCGCAAAGTCCTTCCGCCGCTGAGGCGCAGCTGGAAGATCACGACACCCCCCTTTTGAAGCGGCGGCTGATCTGGTCTTTGGGCTTTCTGCTGATCCTGATGTATTTTTCCATGGGGCATATGATGTGGGGCTGGCCCCTTCCGCATTTTTATGACGGGAACCATGTCGCCATGGGCCTGACGCAGCTTTTGCTGACGGTCATCATCATGGTCATCAACCAAAAGTTCTTTATCAGCGGATTCAAAAGCCTCTGGCACCGGGCGCCCAATATGGACACGCTGGTGGCTCTGGGCTCCACGGCCGCGTTCGTGTACAGCACCTACGCCCTGTTTGCCATGACCGGCGCGCAGGTCCGGGGCGACGAGGCCGGCGTGATGCACTATATGATGGAATTCTATTTTGAGTCCGCCGCCATGATCCTGACGCTGATCACCGTCGGAAAAATGCTGGAAGCCCGCTCCAAGGGCAAAACCACCGACGCTTTAAAGGGTCTTATGAAGCTGGCCCCCCAAACGGCCACACTGGTACGGGATGGTACGGAAATCCAGGTCCCTGTGGAGCAGGTGGCGCTGGGCGACCTGTTCGTGGTGCGGCCCGGGGAAAATATTCCGGTGGACGGCGTGGTCCTGGAGGGCTCCAGCGCCGTCAACGAATCCGCCCTGACCGGTGAGAGCATTCCGGTGGACAAAGCGCCGGGGGACTCCGTCTCCGCCGCCACGCTGAACCAGTCCGGCTTTATTCGCTGCCGGGCCACCCGGGTCGGTGAGGACACCACGCTTTCCCAGATCATTCAGATGGTCAGCGACGCGGCGGCCACCAAGGCCCCGATCGCCAAAATCGCCGACAAGGTCTCCGGCGTGTTCGTGCCCGCCGTGATCACCCTCGCCGTGATCACCACCGCGGTCTGGCTGCTGCTGGGCCGTGACCTGGGATATGCCCTGGCGCGGGGCATCTCCGTTCTGGTGATCTCCTGCCCCTGCGCCCTGGGTCTTGCCACGCCGGTGGCCATTATGGTGGGCAACGGTCTGGGCGCCAAAAACGGGATCCTTTTCAAAACGGCCGTCTCCCTGGAGGAGGCCGGCAAAGTTCAGATCGTCGCCCTGGATAAGACCGGCACCATCACCTGCGGCGAGCCCCGGGTCACCGATCTTCTGCCCGCTTCCGGCTTCGATGAGACGCAGCTTCTGCGCCTGGCGCTGGCGCTGGAGCAAAAAAGCGAGCATCCCCTGGCCCGCGCCATTCTGCAAAAGGCCGGTGAGGCCGGTCTCTCCGCCGGAGAGGTAACGGACTTTGAGGCCCGCCCCGGCAACGGGCTGAGCGCCGTCTGGGACGGAAGCGCCCTCAGCGGCGGAAACTATGCGTTCATCAGCACCCAGGCGTCGATCCCGGAGGAGTTGGCCCGGCAGGCCGAAGCGCTGGCCGAAGAGGGCAAAACGCCCCTGTTCTTTGCCCGCGACGGCGTTCTGGCCGGTATCATCGCCGTGGCGGACGTTATCAAGGAGGACAGTCCCCAGGCCGTGCGGGAACTGCAGAATATGGGCATCCGGGTCGTCATGCTCACGGGCGATAACCCGCGCACGGCCCAGGCCATCGGCGCTCAGGCCGGCGTGGACGAAGTGATCGCCGGTGTTCTCCCCGACGGAAAAGAGCGGGAGATCCGCCAGCTCAAAAAGCTGGGCAAGGTCGCCATGGTAGGCGACGGCATCAACGACGCCCCCGCCCTGACCCGTGCCGACATCGGCATCGCCATTGGCGCCGGCACCGATGTGGCCATTGACGCGGCGGATGTGGTCCTGATGAAGAGCCGCTTAAGCGATGTACCGGCCGCCATCCGCCTGAGCCGGGGCACCCTGCGCAACATCCACGAAAATCTGTTCTGGGCGTTCTTTTACAACACCATCGGCATCCCCCTGGCCGCCGGCGTGTTTATTCCTCTGGGCCTGACGCTGAACCCCATGTTCGGCGCAGCAGCCATGAGCCTGTCCAGCTTCTGCGTGGTATCCAATGCCCTGCGCCTGAATCTTCTGAATCTGCGGGATCCCCGGCATGACCGGAAGGTCAAGCCCGCTTTGACTCAGCCCCCGGCCGCCGGAGCGGCCGAACCCAAACAAGAAAAGGAGGAACCCACCACTATGGAAAAGACCATGAAAATCGAAGGAATGATGTGCGGCCACTGCGAGGCCCGCGTCAAAAAAGCCCTGGAGGCCCTGCCGGAAGTGGAGAGCGCAGCCGTCAGCCACACGGAGGGCACCGCCGTTGTGACCCTTAAGGGCGCCGTATCCGATGAGGCCCTGAAAAAGGCCGTCGAGGATCAGGACTACAAAGTCACCGGCATTGCCTGAGCTTCTTTGGAAAAGGCAGACGCGCCCTTTGGGCGTGTCTGCCTTTTTATCGTCTTCCGGCTTCCCGGGCCGTCCCTCACTCGATCAGGCCGGCAGCGCTGCTGAGGTCAAAATGATTCCGTTCATAACGCAGCAGGCCCGCCCGGCGCATTTTGGACAGCTCGCTGCACAAGGCGCTCCGGTCCACGCTGAGATAATCCGCCAGCTGCTGGCGGTTGTAGGGGATGGTAAAGGAATACTGCCCGCTCCGCTTGACGCATTCGGAAAAATAGGACAGCAGCCGGCCCCGGATCGTTTTGGGCGTGGTATGCTGCATGCGCCGGGCCATCTGCAGGTTCTTCCCCGCGCAAAGAGCCAGCAGCTGGCGGATCAGTCCGCTGTGGGCCGCGCAGGCACAGGCGCAGGGCGACAGCGCCCGCCGCACATTCAGGAAAAGGATCCAGCTCTCCTCCGCCGCCGTGACATGCACCAAAAGCGGCTCATCCGGTACGCAGGCGTACGCCTCTGCAAAGCACTCTCCGGGTCCGACGCTGCCCAGCACGCTGTTATTGCCCCACACATCGCTCAGGCTGATCATCACCCGGCCCGAAAGGACCAGGCCGATCTGCTCCGTAGGCGCCCCTTCGGCCAAGATCACCGCTTCTTTTTCATAATGACGCCGCACTGTGCCCAGGCACTGCAGCAGCTGGGCAATCTCCTCTTCCTCCAGGCCCCGAAAAAGCTGGGTCTGCGACAAACAAATCTGCATGGGCGTCTCCTCTCCGCAAGGGCCGTCTTCTCTCCGGCAGGATCTTCCTGCCCGACCCCTCCTTTCTTATCCTAACCAAAACCGGCGCTCATCGCAAGCAAAAGCGGAAGCTTCTTATCGTGAAATGGCGGAACACAAAGCTCCGCAGCCGCCGCAGATCCTTGCAGAATCCGGGCCGGTATGATAAAACTTTGGAAATCGGGAGGCTGCATAATAGTATGAAAAATATGTGGAAATATATTTTCCCTGCTCTTGCTGCACTCTTGTGGATCGTTACGATCGTTCCGTTTTTCAAGTGCAGCCGCAGTTATGATACCACGGATTATGAAGCACAACTGCAAATCATGAACGCCATAAGGTGGCAGCCTACCTGCTGCATCAGAGCCGTGATTTCAACGGCCGCAGCTCACGTTGTTTCCAAAATTCAGGAGCGGATTGATCCCTAAGCTGCTGCCTAAAATAGCGGACATAAAAATCCAAGCGATCCCGCTTTCGGGAATACCGCCAAGGAAAAGGAGCGGACTCTCGTCCGCTCCTTTTCCTTGGCGCCTATGTTTTTTTCACCGCGGTTTACTGCGCGGAGAATTTATCCCAAAAACTCAGCAGCCCGCCCTTGAAGCACAGCAGCATGGATACCACCGCGCCAAAGGTGGCCTGGAAAACCTGGAACGGGAATTTCAGCAGGGCGGCTTCAGGCGTGGCATACACAAAGGCCCGGCCGATGGAATAGCCCACCACGTTGATGCATACGCCCAGCACCACGCCGAGCAAAGCGCCCCGGCTCCGATGCTCCCGGAACAGCTTATGGGCGCACAAAGACACTGCCACCCCCTGCAGGCCATGGGTCACCAGGGATACAAACATGGGGGCGGGATAAAAGAACACGTCCCCCAGGAACGCGCCGACGCCGCCTACCAAAAAGGCCCCCAGGGGGTCCAGCAAAATAGCGGCTGTGCAGATCACTGCGTCGTTCAGGTAAAGGTGTCCGCCGGGGACGGGAATGCTGAAGGAGCTCATGGCAATATTCAGGGCCATCAGCATGGCGGTTACAGTCAGCCACTTGATGGGGCGTTCTTTCCGCAGGGTAGATTGGGTAGACATAGACAATTTTCCTCTTCTCTCTTTATGATGCGTTTTATTCTGCTCTTCATGTGGCCTTATTTCAAGTGTCAAATAATAAAAATTTTATAGGGTCAGTTTGGGCTGCAAAGGTATCTCTTGTCCTGCGAATGGTCTATTTGGCCTGATCGAAAGGGAAAACAGCGCTATCCACGGCGAGCCGTTCCGTCTGCCCAGAGCCGCTGCTCCCAACGGCGCGCACCGGTTCAGAACCCCGGCGGCAGCAAAAAGGCGGAGAGGAATCGCTTCCTCTCCGCCTTCAATCGTGTGCTATTCCCTTGAATTACTTGTTGAAGTACCGCTTCAGCAGGCCCTCGAAAGCCTTGCCGTGACGGGCTTCGTCGCGCGCCATCTCATGAACCGTATCATGAATCGCATCCAGGTTGTACTTCTTCGCCAGCTTGGCCAGTTCGAACTTGCCCGCGGTGGCGCCGTTTTCGGCCTCGACGCGCATCTCCAGATTCTTCTTGGTAGAATCCGTCACGATCTCGCCCAGCAGCTCGGCAAACTTCGCAGCATGCTCCGCCTCTTCATAGGCGGCCTTCTCCCAGTACAGACCGATCTCGGGATAGCCTTCCCGATGGGCCACACGGGCCATTGCCAGATACATGCCGACTTCGGAGCACTCGCCGTTGAAATTGGCACGCAGGCCCTCGATGATCTCGCTCTGCACCTCGGCAGGGACATCCGCGCCAAAGCTCTTGCCGACGCCGACCACATGCTCAGCGGCCCAGGTCGTCTCTTCCTTCTGCTCGATGAACTTCGAGCCATCCACACCGCACTGGGGGCACTTGGCGGGAGGCGTATCGCCTTCGTGAACATAACCGCAAACCGGGCAAACCCATTTCTTCATAATTTTGTTCCTCCTTCATGATTGTTTATCATAAAAATCGTTTCGTTTTGTGGCTCCTCTTGGAGTATCTCAAGTATAGCAAAGGATGATGCATCTGAACAGTGGCTTTTGCAACATTTTTTGAATTCTTTTTTACTGCTCCGCCGCAGGAGAAAGCAGCCTCCCGCGCCGACCTGTCGGCCGGAGCGGGAGGCTGCTTGATTTTATCCGGACTTTCCAGCAGCAAAGCGCTGGATTACTCCTTCTCTGCCAGGGCCTTTGCCTCCGCAATGGCCTTCTCCTGCGCTGCAGGCGGGCAGTCCTCATAGCGGACGAAGTGGAAGGTAAAGCCGCCGCGGCTCTGCGTCATAGAGCGCAGATCGATGGCATAGGTGCTCATCTCGGCCATGGGGACTTCCGCCGTGATGACCTGCTCCCCGTTGCCGGCCGGATCCATGCCCATCACGCGGCCTCTGCGCTTATTCAGGTCGCCGATCACATCACCCATATAGCTGTCCGGCACCGTGACCTTCAGCTCGCCGATGGGCTCCAGCAGCACGGGGCTGGCTTCCGGCATAGCGGCCTTATAGGCCAGCTGCGCCGCCGTCTTAAAGGCAATTTCCGAAGAGTCCACCGGGTGATAGGAGCCGTCGTACAGCACAGCCTTCAGATTCACCACCGGATAACCGGCCAGCGGACCATGGACGCAGGCCTCACGCAGGCCCTTTTCCACTGCCGGGAAGAAGTTCTTGGGCACGCTGCCGCCGAAGACCTCTTCCGCAAAGACCATCTGCTCTTCCTCGGGATTCGGCTCAAAGCGGATCCACACGTCGCCGAACTGGCCGCTGCCGCCGGTCTGCTTCTTATGGCGGCCCTGCTTCTGAACAGTCTTGCGGATCTTCTCGCGGTAGGGAACCCGGACCGTCCCCAGCTCCGCTTCCACATTGAAGCGGCTCTTGAGCTTGGATACCAGCACATCCACCTGCATATCGCCGGCGCCGGAGAGCACCATCTGATGCGTCTCGCCGTTGTTGGTCACGGAGAAGGAGGGATCCTCCTCGTTCAGGCGGGCAAGGCCCTGGGCGATCTTATCGTCCTGGCCCCGGGTCTTGGGCGAAATGGCCACCGAGTAGCACGGCTCGGCAAAGGGAATGTTCTTCAGCGCCACCACCTTACGGGCGTCGCACAGGGTATCGCCGGTCTTGACCTTCTCCATCTTGGCGATGGCGCCGATGTCGCCGCAGCTGAGCTCCTTGACCTCGGTGTACTTCTTGCCGCGCACGCTGTACAGGCGGCCCAGTTTCTCCGCGGCGCCGGTCCGGGCATTGACCATGGAAAGGTCCGGCGTAATGGAACCGGAGAGCACCTTTACGAAGGAATATTTCCCGTACTGATCGGAAACGGTCTTAAACACAAACGCCGTGGGCACGCCGCCGGGCGAAACCACGAATTCCTCCGTCTCGCCGTCGGCGCGGGTAGCCTTGTGGTAATTGCCCTCCATGGGATTGGGCAGCAGATCCACAATCTCATCCAGCAGCATCATGCTTCCCAGGCAGGTGATCGCCGAGCCGCACAGCACCGGGAACAGGCTCAGTTCCCGGACGCCCAGGCGCAGGCCCTGGATCATTTCGGCATAGGTGAAATCCTCGCCGGAGAAATACTTATCCATCAGCTCTTCGCTGGTCTCCGCCACAGACTCCTTGAGGGCATCGTTGAACTCGGTGACCACGTCCAGCTTGTCCGCGGGCAGCTCGATCTCCACCCGGGAGAGATTGTGCATCTCATAGGCGCGCTTATTGAGCACATCGATAAAGCCGGTGACCTTCTTATTCTCATCCCAGATCGGCACCACCACCGGGGCGATCTTCTTGCCGAAGCGCTCCCGCAGGGCGTCAAAGGTGGCGTTATAATCGCTGTTGTCTTCATCGGTCTTGGAGATATAGACGAACCGGGGCATATTGCGCTCTTCGCAGTATTTCCATGCCTTCTCCAGGCCGACGGAGATCCCGTCCTTTGCCGAGCAGACAATGATCGCGGCGTCGGCGGCGCGCAGCGCCTCCATCACCTCGCCGGAAAAGTCGAAAGCACCCGGCGTATCCAGCACATTGATCCGGCAGCCCTTGCACTCGATAGGCGCCACGGCAGTGGACAAAGAAATCTGACGCTTGACTTCCTCCGGGTCATAATCGCAGACCGTATTTCCGTCTGCGGCGCGGCCCATCCGGTCGATGGCGCCGGTAATATACAGCAGGCTCTCCGCCAGGGCGGTTTTACCGCTGCCGCTGTGTCCCAGCAGGCAGACGTTGCGGATGTTCTGTACTGAATAGCTCATAGTCGTTCCACTCCTTATGTTGTTGCTGTCGGCCGGGGCGCCGGACAGGCGGCCCGCCGGAGGCTTTGGCGCTGGCCAAAATCTCTGAATGAAACGATTATACCGCATCCGCCTTCTGAATACAACTAAAATTTTGTGCGTTCTGCTGTCGTCCGTCCCGGAATCGCGCAGATTATTGTGCATATTGTCGTTTTGCGCTTCTGTTTTTTAGTGGTTCTGGCGGCAGTTCCAAATTTGTTGGACAAACCCTGTGCATTTTGCGCTGATTTTGGGCGCTGCGCCTGCAAAAAAGCCGCCCGGCCAAGCCGGACGGCTTTTTTCAAAGGGGTCTTGTCTGCCGGCGCAGTCACAGCCGGCGGACCCAGTCCGAAAAAATCAGGGTCGGAACCGCCCACAGCAGCTGAAATACCAGAACCGCCAGCGGGTTCAAAAGGCTGTACGCCTCCTGGAACGTCAGGTAAAACGCCAGCAGCGTTCCACTGATGCTGCCCAGCAGGCCGATCACCGTACCCCGGCGGCAGGCCCGTACCAGGCGCCGGCTTCCGGCGGCCGCCTCCGCATAGGGGAGCAGCCCCTCCCGGTATAGCAGGGCCCGGGGCATCCCCTGCCCGTCAGCCGGCTCGGAAAGCGCCACCCGCTCGGAAAGATGCGGGTATTCCAGCCGAGCGCTTTTGCTGAACTTCCGCCGCACCAATTCCGGCGTGACGTTCGGGTCCCGGGCCGCCAGCAGCAGCGCCAGGCGGCTGCGGCGCAGAAGCCGGAGCGCCCAATCCACATTCTCGGATGGCTTGTATTTCACGGCAAACACCGCGATCAGCTGGCGGTCCACCGCCAAAAACACCCCGGTGCGCAGGTTCAGCCCGCCCGGCAGGCGCACTTCCATCTTGCGCATAAAGGAATTCGTTCCCATCAGAACGCTTTCGCCGTGGATCACGCCGGAGCAGCCGCCCTCTTCGTAAAAGCTGAACTCCTCCACCGGCTCATAGCGGCCGCCTTCGCTGCGCATCAGCCGGTCAAACAGCCGCGCAAGGCCCGAGCCGGACGCTGCCGCCATGCTGGCCGCGTAAGACGCCGCCTTGGGCAGCTCCTCCCCGAAAACCTTCACACCGTTCAGGTCCATGCTTCCCGGCGGAAACAGGTCTTCATCCGACAAAATCAGGCGCTTATGCCGGCCGATATGGGCCGCGCCGGACCAGCCCGCCACCGCGCAGCCGCTTTTCTGCAGTCTGCGGCTGAGCGTCGACCAGGGCAGCGCAAAGCTCAGCGGCAGGGCAAAGGAAGCCGATGCCGCCAGCGTCGCGGACCAATCCAGCAAAAAGTCCGCGCCCTTCCCGCGCCCCAGCGAGCTGAGGCCCGCAAAAACCACGGTGGCCGCCAGCACCAGCGGCAAAAGCAGATTCTGCCAGCGGGCTGAAAAGTCCGGCCTCATGGCATCCGTATAAAAGCCCCGGGCGCTCCCGCCCAGCTTCCGCACGCCCTGTCCGGCATCGCAGAGCATATAGGGCGGGTCGGCCATCGCCGCCATGCGAAACGCATCGTACATTCCCCGGGCCCTGCGGGAGCCGCCGGCCATGGAAAAGCACATCGCCGCACAGGCCACGGCCCCATACAGCGGCGCCGCACTGCGGCCGGGCAGAAACGGCGCGCTGACGGCATCCGCCCCGGCAGCCAGCACGCAGAGCACCGTTAAAAGCTCCGTCCGGCAGCGGCGGCGGCCCAGTGCCCGGAACGCGTCCGCAAAAACGGCCCGACCCAGTACGCTGACCGCCAGCAGCAGCACCGCCGTCACGCCGCTGCGCACCCACAGCAGATCGCTCCAATAGGGGATCCGGAACTGCGCCGCATCCGCCGCCAGCAGTGCCCCGCCCAAAAGGCTGAGGATCCAGGCGGCCGGAAGCGGGCGGGAACGGCGCTCCCACTCCTTCTTCCAGGCCCGTGCCTCCTCTTCCGCGTCCGGCTCCGGCCCGACCGCCTCCCACTCCGGGACCGGCTCCGGTTCCGGCTCCGGCGGGGCATACAGCTCCTCCGTCTCCTCCAGCGGGCGGCGGGAGAACAGGCCCCGGCGGGGCTGGGCCGGCTCCTTCCGGGCCGTTTGCTCCTCCATGACCGAATCCACCGTGCGGCTGACCACATCCTCCATGGAGATCGGTCTGGGCGCCGGAGGCAGCTGCTCCCGCAGCCGCTTCGTCTCGGCCGCCGTTTCCTCGGCGATCCGCTCTTCCAGCTCCGTGTGCAGCTCCTGCTCCGTCTCCGCCGCAGGGATCTCCTGCTTCGGCGGGGCGGGCGGCTCCGGCGCAGGCGCATCATCCGGATGCCCCCCCTCCGGCTTTGCTTCCTCCGGAACGGCACGCTCCAGCTCCGCCAGAAGCTTCTCCCGGGTGCCGCCGCCGTACTCGGCCAGGATCTCCTCCAGAGAAAAGGCGTCTTCTTCGGCCGGTCCGGCCCCCTCAGTCAGACGGCGGGCTTCCTCCAGCGTTTCATGTAAATCGTTTTCGTCCTCCGGAAACATGGAATTCCTCCCTCCGTTCCGCCGCAGCCGTGCGTTTCTTTACAGGCCCCGCTGACGCACCGCCTCATAAAGCAGAATGGCCGCTGCGGCCGAGGCGTTCAGGGAATTGAGCTTCCCCTTCATGGGAATACTGACCAGAAAGTCGCACCCCTCCGTCACCAGGCGGGTCATTCCCTCTCCCTCGCTGCCGATCACAATGGCAGCCGGACCCTTGAGGTCCGCATCGTAGAGCGCCGTGGTTCCGTTGGCCGCGGTCCCGAAGATCCACACGCCCTTTTTCTGTAAATCCTTCAGCAATGCGGCCAGATTGGCGACCCGGGCCACCGGCATGTGCGCCACGGCGCCGGCCGAAGTCTTGGCCACCACCGCCGTCAGCCCGGCGCTGCGGCGCTTGGGAATGATGATCCCATGGGCGCCGGCACACTCCGCCGTGCGGATGATCGCCCCCAGATTGTGGGGATCCGAGATCTCATCGCAGATCACCAGCAGCGGTGCCTCGCCCTTTTCCTCCGCCCGTTTTAAAATACTCTCCACGCTGACATACTCCCGCACGGAGGCCAGCGCGATCACGCCCTGATGAGCGTGTGTCCGGCTCATGGCATCCAGCTTGCGCCGGTCCGCCTCCACCACCACGGCGCCGGCCGCCCGGGCCTTGGACGCAATGTGTCCCAGCGTTTTATCCGTCTCGCCCTTTTGCAGATAGATCTTATCGATATGCTCCCCGGCACGCAGGGCCTCGATCACAGCGTTGCGGCCCTCGATCAGGCCGTCGGCCTCCGCCTCGGGCGGAGCTTTCTTTTCAGGATTCATAGCAGTCTCCTTCTGTTGAAACAGGTCGAATCAAATCTTTTTCAGTATACCATAGCCAGCCGGGACTTAAAAGGGAAATTCACAGAATTTTCATAGAAAAACGTGCCGCCGTCCTTGTGAGTTTGCGCCGGATGTGTTATACTGCGTAATAATTTTGAAAGTGGGCTCACGCTCTTCCGGACCGAAGGGCGATTTCTTGAAAGGAGTCTTCCCATGAATCCCAACGACCAAAACAAAAACCGGAACAACGGCAACAAAAACAACTGGCGCGGCGTTGTTCAGCTGGTGCTCTGGGCCCTGGTTTTGACCGCAGCCCTCAGCTACGCCGGCACGTATATGAACAGCGCCGCCAGCCATGCGGATAAGGTTGAAATCCTTTACAGTGAGTTTATCCAGCTGGTGGAAAGCAAGGAAGTGACGGATGTCCGCTTTGACACCTCCGAGGGGACCCTGCTGGTCACACCCCGGTCCGGCTTCCGCTATACCGCCGAGGACGGCACCGTCTATGATCAGGATTATCAGTTCTACACCGTTCCCACCGAATCCAAGGACGCCATCAGCGCCCGCCTGGCGGACACCGGCATTTCCTTCGGCGAGGACTATCAGCCCGGCGTGAACCCCATCGTCTCGGCGCTGATCACGTACCTGCTGCCGTTCCTGCTGGTGATGCTGACCTTCTCCATCGCCATGCGGATCATGGCCAAAAAGGGCGGCGGCTTCGGCGGCCTGGGCGGCGTGGGCAAAGCCAACGCCAAGGTTTATATGGAGAAAAAGACCGGCGTCACCTTTGCCGACGTGGCCGGTCAGGACGAAGCCAAGGAGTCGCTGGAGGAAATCATTGATTTTCTTCATAACCCGCAGAAATACATTGAGATCGGCGCCAAGCTGCCCAAGGGCGCGCTGCTGGTGGGCCCTCCGGGCACCGGCAAGACCCTTCTGGCCAAGGCCGTCGCCGGCGAGGCCAACGTTCCCTTCTTCTCCATCTCCGGCTCCGGCTTTGTGGAAATGTTTGTGGGCGTGGGCGCCTCCCGCGTGCGGGATCTGTTCCAGGAGGCCGCCAAGGTCGCCCCGTGCATCATTTTCATCGACGAGATCGATGCCATCGGCAAATCCCGCGACAGCCGTCTGGGCGGCAACGACGAGCGGGAGCAGACCCTGAACCAGCTGCTGGCGGAAATGGATGGATTTGACCCTTCCAAGGGCATCATCGTTCTGGCCGCCACCAACCGGCCGGAGGTTTTGGATCAGGCGCTGCTGCGTCCCGGCCGGTTTGACCGGCGCATCATCATTGACCGGCCCAACCTGGCCGGTCGTCAGGCCACGCTGGAGGTGCACACCCGGAACATCAAGCTGGCGGAGGACGTCAACCTGAAGAAGGTGGCCCTGGCTACGGCCGGCTGCGTAGGCGCGGACCTTGCCAACATCGTAAACGAAGCCGCCCTGCGGGCCGTGCGCAAGGGGCGCAAGCTGGTCACGCAGGAGGATATGCTGGCCGCCTTTGAGTTTGTAATCGCCGGCAGCGAAAAGAAGAACAGCGTTCTTACGGAATTTGAGAAAAAGCTGGTAGCCTATCACGAGGTCGGCCACGCCATGGTCGCTTACAAGCAGAAAAACGCCGAACCGGTGCAGAAGATCACCATCGTTCCCCATACGGAGGGCTCTCTGGGCTATACCCTGCTGATGCCAGAGGAGGATAAAACCAATCTGCGCACCAAGGAAGAGCTGATGGCCAAGATCGCCGTTGCCATGGGCGGCCGCGCAGCTGAGGAAGTGGTGATGCACACCATGACCAACGGCGCCTCCCAGGATATTCAGGACGCCACCGGAATTGCCCGGAACATGGTGGCCATGTTCGGCATGAGCGATGAGTTCGGCATGATGGCGCTGGCCTCCAAGCGCAGCCAGTATCTGGA
>CAKTHE010000026.1 GCA_934563745.1 uncultured Dysosmobacter sp.
ATCATTGCCCGGCCGAAGCTGCTGCTGCTGGACGAGCCCACCACCGCCCTGGACGTGACCATTCAGGCACAGATTCTGGAGCTTTTAAAGCGGCTCAACGCGGAATCCGGCATTGCGATGCTGTTCATTTCGCACAACCTGAATGTGGTGCGGAAGCTCTGCACTCGCGTGGCGGTGATGCAGCGGGGCGTTTTGGTGGAAGAAGGGGAGACGGACCGGGTCTTTTACCACCCGGAGCATCCGTATACCCGGCGGCTGATTGCCGCCATCCCCACCCGGACCCGAAAGGAGGAAGGCTGATGGACGGCGAGAAGCTGGTGCTTTCTGTGGAACATGTCACGGCGGGTTATCACAGCCGCCGGGGCCTTTTGCGGCGGGGGACCTTTCAGCCGGTTTTAAAAGACGTCAGCTTTGAGGTGCACCACGGAGAAATTTTGGGCCTGGTGGGCGAATCCGGAACCGGAAAATCCACGCTGGCCCGGGTGATTCTGGGAATGCTGACGCCGGAGAGCGGACAGGTGATCCACTATACAAAGCGCCCCCAGATGGTTTTTCAGGATCCTTACAGTGCCTTGAATCCCGCCTATACGGTGGAGTGGATTCTGGAAGAGCCGCTGCGGATCTATGGAAAATACGACGCCGCAGAACGCCGCCGCAGGGTGGCGGAGATGCTGCGCAGGGTGGAATTGCCGGAGGAATGCCTCAAGGCCCGGCCGGAAGAGCTTTCCGGCGGCCAGCGGCAGCGGGTCAGCATTGCCGCGGCCCTGATCCAGCGGCCGCAGTTTCTCATTGCCGACGAACCGGTCTCGGCGCTGGATGTGACGATTCAGGCGCAGATCCTGAAGCTGCTGCGGGATCTGCGGCAGGAGCTGGATCTTTCCTACCTGTTCATTTCCCACGATCTGAATGTAGTTTATCAGCTCTGCGATCGGGTGCTGGTCATGCGCAGCGGCGAGATCGTGGAGCAGGGGACGGTGGACGCGATTTTTGATCACCCGCAGCACCCCTATACCCGGCAGCTGCTGGCTGCCGCGCAGTGATACGGAGGCGCGGCGTGAAGGCTTTTTTTCTGCGGCACCGGAAGCTACACCTGGGGCTGCTGGCAGAGTTGGTCCTTTATGGGGTATTTTGCCTGGTCAGCCGGATCCCGTCTGCTGCGTCGCAGGCTGCGGCGGGGGCCCGGAGGGTGCGCCTTGCGTTGGCGGCGCTGAGCTATCGGGTCTCCTTTTCCGTGATGGAGCTGCTGTGCGGTCTGGTGGTCCTTCTGGCAGCGGCCTATTTACTGGGAACGGCCGTGGCTGTTTTGCGCCGGCCGGATAAACGGGGCAGACGACTGTACAGTGCGGCTCTGGGGGCGCTCTGCATCGCGGGCGGGATTTATCTGGGCTTTTGCTGGCTGTGGGGGATCTGCTATACTCAGCCCAGCTTTCAGGACCAGTCCGGCATACGGGCAGAGGCGGTTTCCACCCGGAAGCTGGAGGCAGTGACGGAGTATTTCGCCGATCAGCTTGCCCGGACCGCGCCGCAGGTGGAACGGGACGCGGACGGAGGGTTTTCCGTTTCCGTCTCTGCCATCTTAGCGCATTGCACCCAGGTGTATGGCCCTCTGACCGAGCAGTATCCCTTCCTTGCCTTTGAGGACCCGGGTGTGAAGACCGTTCACTTTTCAAGGCTGATGAGCCGGCTGGACTTTACGGGGGTCTACTGCCCCTTTACCGGGGAGTCCAATGTCAATGTGGATGCCCCCGCCTGCCTGCTGCCCTCCACAGCGGCGCATGAGCTGGCGCACCAGCGGGGCTTTGCGTCGGAGCAGGAGTGCAATTTCATTTCGATCCTGGCCTGTACCCGCAGCGGCTTTGCGGAATATGCTTATTCCGGCTGGCTGCTGGGATACATCCATCTTGCCAACGCCCTGTATCAGGCGGACCGGGCCGCGTGGCAGCGCATTACGGAGGCGCTGCCGGATTCGGTCCGGACGGATCTGTGGACCAACAATGCGTATTGGGCGCAGTTTCAGGAAAGTGGCATCAAGAAGGCTTCCAACGCCGTGTACGACCGCTTTTTGAAAAGCTACGGCGTGGAAGAGGGCATGCGCTCTTACGGCATGGTGGTGGATCTGCTGGTGGCCTATCCCTGGGCGTGAGGTCCGCCGTGCAACGGAAAGCCGCGGCCGGTTTCGGACGCGGGAAGGCCCGGAAGAGCGATGGGAAAAGCGCCCCGCCTTTGGTCGGGCCAATTAAATAACAAATCCTGCCCGGGGTAATACCCCGGGCAGGATTTTGCATTTTGTGCCGATACAAAGAAGATCCCTTTGTCGAAGGACGGCCGACAAAAAACGGAGGGTGGCTCCTACCGATCTTCTTCCGAACGGTATTTTCGAAACCATCGGGCAAAAGCCACGATCCATATGAGAGCGGTGAGAACATTCAATAGAAAGAGGTTGGGGGAGGAGTCGTATTCCGCACGCACGGCACCCAGGATGACGCGGATCGTCCACAAAATTGCGCACAGTCCGTAAAGCACCAGGGTAATTCGTCTTGGCTTCTTCATAGGTTCCTCCTTATGACGGCCTGGCTGCCGGCCGGATAATTTCAGTGGGGGAAGAATCCTGCACATGCGCCTGCGGCCTTTTGTGCGGAACGCGCTGCCCCGGCCGGGCGGCGCGTTTGTTTTTCTGCCGGAAGAAACGGTGCGCCGCTCAGATGTCCCGCCGGCCCTCCAGCGCCCGCATCAGCGTTGCGTCATCAGCAAATTCCAGATGACCGCCCACGGGGATCCCATAGGCCAGCCGGGTGACGCGGACCCCGAAGGGGCGCAGCAGGCGGGCAATGTACATGGCGGTGGCCTCCCCCTCGGTATCCGGGTTGGTGGCCATAATGACCTCGCGGATGTCCCCCTTGGAGACCCGCTCCACCAGGGATTTGATCTGCAGGTCATCCGGCCCTACGTGATTCATGGGGGAGATGACGCCGTGCAGCACGTGATAGTGGCCGTTGAACTCCCGGGAGCGCTCGATGGCCACCACATCCCGGGGATCGGCCACCACACAGATGACGCCGGCATCCCGCCGGGGAGAGGCACAGATGGAGCATACGCCGCCTCCGGCGGTAAAGTTTTGGCAGATGGGACAGCAGGTGACGTTCTTTTTGGCGTTGACAATGGCATCGGCAAAGGCCTGGGCCTCCTCTTCCGAAAGACTCAGCACGTGAAAGGCCAGCCGCTGGGCGGATTTGCCGCCGATCCCGGGCAGCTTGGCAAACTGCTCCACCAGATTTTCCAGGGGAGCGGGAAAGTATTCCATGGGTTCAAAACCTCCTCAAGGGGCGCGTTCAGCCGCGGCCCCGCAGCTGGGCAATGCGGGCGGGAAGATCTTCCGCCTTGTAGACGGCGCTGCCGGCGACCAGCACGTTGGCGCCCGCGTCGATACAGGCCTGACAGGTGTCCGGACCGACGCCGCCATCCACCTCCAGCTCGCAGGGGCGGCCGCTTTGGTCGATCCAGCCGCGGATGGTACGCACCTTCGGAAGCTGATCGGCCATAAAGCTCTGTCCGCCGAAGCCCGGCTCCACCGTCATGACCAGCACCAGATCCACTTCCGGAAGAAACGGCAGCACCGCTTCGGCCCGCGTATTGGGCTTGAGCACGACGCCAGCCCGTTTCCCCTTGGCGTGCACGGCGGCGATGGCCCGGTGCAGCGCCTCCGGCGTATCGGACTCCACATGGACGGTGACCAGATCGGCCCCGGCGTCGCAGAATTGTTCCACATACCGGCCCGGCTGGACGATCATCAGATGCACGTCCAGCGGGAGCACCGTGACCGGGCGAATGGATTTGACCACCGGGATCCCGATGGTGATGTTGGGAACAAAGATCCCATCCATCACATCGACATGGACGTAGTCCGCCGCAGCGATCCGCTGAATATCCCGTTCCAGATTGGCAAAATCCGCCGACAGGATCGAGGGAGCAATTTTGATCATGATAGGACCTCATTTCTTTCACAAAGAGCGGGGCTTTGCCGGGACGGGCCCTTCCGGCCCGGTGACCGCCCGGGGCGGACGGTCATAGACTGCTGTGAGCGGCTGTGCGTCCCGTTGAAGAGCATCTTCCCGCGCAGCAGCCGGCCCCACGGAGGCGCCGCCGCTTTTTTGAATAGGATAGCCGGCGGGGAGGGGCACTTTCCCGCCGGCTGTCCGGCTGTGCCGGGCGAAACGACGGAAAAGCGGGGGCTCCCTGTATGGCTTATACATCATTTATTTTAACAAACTGCCGTGTGAAAAGCAAGTGCGGGCCGGGGCGCAAAAAGTTCCGGGCCTGCACGGGGCAGGCCCGGAACCGAAATGCCAATAAAGCTTATTCCTCGTCGAAATCGTCCTTCAGGACGGCGCCCTCAGCCGCGGAGCTGACCAGGTGTGCATATCTGGACAGATAGCCGCGCAGACCCTTGTGGGGCGTGTAGTGCCACTCGGCGCGGCGGCGGGCCAGCTCCTCGTCGGAAACATGGAGCTCCAGCTTCTTCTCGTATACGTCGATGGTGATCTGATCGCCATCCCGGACCAGAGCGATGGGGCCGCCTGCGGCCGCCTCGGGAGAGATGTGGCCCACGAAGCAGCCGTTGTTGGTGCCGGAGAAGCGGCCGTCGGTGATCAGGGCGGTGGTCTTCGCCATGCCCAGACCGTTGAGCATCTTCAGGGGCAGATACATTTCACGCATGCCGGGGCCGCCCTTGGGGCCTTCGTAACGGACCACCAGGACCGTGCCCGGGGTGACCTTGCCGGCCTTCAGAGCTTCCAGGCAGGCATGCTCACCGTCGAAGCACATGGCCGTGCCGGTGAAGCGGCGGGCTTCCTCTGCGATGGCGGCGGGCTTGGCCACACCGGTCTCCGGGGCCAGGTTGCCGCGCATGATGGCCAGGCCACCCAGGGTGCTGTGGGGATTGTCCAGGGTGCGGATCATGTCGGGATTCTTGGGATAGAAGCTGTAGGCCGCATCCAGGTTTTCATCCAGCGTGCGGACATCCACGGTCATCACGTCGGTGTGCAGATACTTGCGGATCTGCTTTTCCACCTCGGGAATGCCGCCGGCCTTGTACAGGTCCTCGCAGTCATAGTCGTTGGAGGCGGGATTGACCTTGGCGATATGGGGGATCAGCTCGCTGTACTTATCAAAGGTCTCCATCACCTTGGCGGCGTCAAAGCCCAACTCATGGGCGATGGCACAGGTATGGATCACGGCGTTGGTGGAGCCGCCCACGGCCATCATGACCATGATCGCATTTTCAATAGCGTCCCAGGTCATGATCTGACGGGAGGAGATCTCCTTCTGGACCATTTCCACGATCTTCTCGCCGCTCTTCACGGCGGCGCGCATCCGGTCGTTGTAGACGGCGGGGATCATGCTGGTGCCGGACAGCGTCATGCCCAGCGCTTCGCCCAGAACGGTCATGGAGTTGGCGGTGCCCATGAACTGGCAGGAACCGCAGGTGGGGTTGCACCACTGCGTCAGAGCCTGCAGCTGCTGCTCGGTGATCTCACCGTTCTGATACTGGCCCAGACCTTCGGAGATGGTGGTGGTGTTGGTGCGGAACTTCTTGCCGAAAGGAGGCGCAGAAATGGTGGGTCCGCTGGGAACGAAGATGCAGGGGATATCCAGACGGGCAGCCGCCATCAGCATGCCGGGAATGATTTTGTCGCAGCCGGCCAGCAGGACCAGACCGTCCAGCTTGTGGGCGCGGGCCTGGATCTCAACGGCGTCGGCAATGTTGTCGCGGGAGGGAAGCACATAATAAGCGCCGCGGTGGTTGTCGGAAATACCGTCGCAGCAGGCAATGGTGCCGAACTCAACGGGGGTGCCGCCGGCCCGGTAAATGCCGAACTTCACCTGCTCGGCAACCTTGCGCAGGTTGTTGTGGCCGGAAACCATTTCGTTGTAGGAGTTGGCGATACCAATGATCGGACGGCTCAGGTCATCGTCGCTCAAAGCGTTGGCCTTATAGCAGGTCTTGTTGGAGAGCAGATCAAACGAGTTGAATGCGCCGATGTCTTTCTTATACATGTTCTTACCTCTCTTTTTTATCATATTGATACGCACAAACATGCGTAACTTACATACAAAAACGGCAACAAATCACGCGATGGAAAGGAGGCCGGCAGACCCCATGTGTTTGAAGCCTGCCGGCCATTGGAAAGGAAAAGCGAAATTAGTCGACGATCATGAAGCCGTTCTCATCGAACTTCATCTCTTCCGGCTCGCTGAGGATCTCCACCTCGGGGTTGTTCTTCAGCTCATCGTAATAAGCCTCGGAAACCTCGATCTCCTCCATGTGCAGGGTATCCTTGATGTGGACAACCTTGGCCTTGGAGAAGTCGATCCCGTTGCAGGTGCGGATCGCGATGCGCAGGGCGTCACGGTCGGTCTCGGCGTAGACGGGGATCTTGCCGCCGTTGAGCATGGTGGCCGTCACGACGTTGATCCAGCTGGTCTCAAAGTCGATGTCGTTCAGGCAGCGGCGGGTGGTGATATCGGCATGGTTGATGCCGCAGCCGTTGTGATGGGTCTCTTCGGTCAGGCCGCGGATGAACATCTTCTTGCAGTTGATGACATCCTCAAAGCCCTTGGAGTTGCTGCGCCCGGTGATGTTGGGGTCGGCACCGTTGCCGCTGATGTTCTTGCCGATCTGGTCGATGATCAGAACGTCCATATCGTGCATCTTGAACTTGGCGATCTTGGCCTTGGCGATCTCCAGCAGCTCGGCGTCCTTCTCCATGATCAGGTCCTTTTCCATGACCTCGATCTCGCTGATGTCGTCATAGGCATTCTGCACGATGCCCACGCCGAAGGCGACGGGAGCGTGCTTGAGGAACTCCTCGCACACCTGGGGGATCCGCTCGGCGAAGGTGGGGAAGCCCATCATGTGGAACATGGAAGCGCCCTTGTGCTTGGCCAGGCCGATGGCGCACATCTTGGCCATGCCGCTTTCGTGCTTGCCGCGGAAGTCGGTGTGGGGCTTGACCTTGTTGAGGATGACGATGCCGTCAGACTCATAGGCGTACTTATCGCAATAAACGGGAGTGCCGTCATGCAGCGTGCTGATCTGCACCACTTCCATGGAGGAATAGATGGGGCAGCCCATGGTCTCTTCCGTGATGCCGTACGTGGCGATCATCTCGCGCTGGCCCTCGGCCGTGCCGCCGCCGTGGCTGCCCATGGCGGGGATGATGAAGGGCTCGGCACCCCAGGACTTCAGGGTGTCCACGATGGTGCGGATGATGGTGTCCAGGTGGGGAATGCCGCGGCTGCCGGCGGTGATGCACAGGCGCTTGCCGCGATACTGCTCTTTGTTGTGCAGATTGGTCTCCATCTGCTGCTTGACCCAACCGGGAATGTCCTCAATCTTGGTGGGATCATAGATCTCACGGATCTTGAACATCTTGGGGATCTGGACATTCTCCATGCCCTCGATCTTAATGCTCATGGGGGGGAATTCGATGAATTTCATTGCGCTGTAACCTCCTTCAGAATGTTCCCGGACTTCCTGTCCGGGTTCGGAACCTCTCTTGTCCGGGGGAACGGACAAAGTTCCGGGTCTTGCGGGACTTCCTTTCCAATTTTGCCGGGGTTGGGGGTATCTGCAGGCGGAGCGCTCCGCCGATGCAGCGATCAGGTGAGGATGGGGCAGGTCAGTGCGCCGCAGGGAAGGACCATTACCTTCTTCAGGTCCGGCTTGTCCTCGCAGACGTGGGCCCAAGCCTCCTCCGGCGTTTTCACAGGGATCATGCCGGCCAGGCGCACATCTTCATCGGGCAGACTGCTGATCAGATAGACCTTGGTCATCTTCTGAAGATAGCGCATAGTCAGAAGGGAGATCGCCATTTCCGGGTCGTAGTGGGCGTTCTGTGCATCCCACAGGGCGTTGTAATCGGCAAAGTCCGTAAAGCCCTTGCGGTAGCCTTCGGGGCCGAAGCCGTCGAAGCAGTCCGCGCACAGCACCACCGAGGAACCGGGGTTCATCACGAAGCCGGCATTGTGCAGGCCCTTGACGCTCTGGAACAGGTTGATGTCCTTGGGATAGCCGCCATTGGAAATGATGGCTGCGTCAAAGGTTTCGTGCATTTCGATGCCGTAGATCTTCTTGATTTTTTCAACGCCGGCCAGATAAGCTTCCTTCCAGTCGCCGGCCACCAGACCTACAAACTGCCCATGGTCGTCCACGATCACGTTGACCAGGAACGTGGGCTTGACCATTGCGGCGATCTCAAACATCTCCTCCGAAACGGGGTTGCCGTCCAGATAGCCGCTGGTGGCTTTTTCATAGATCTCGTACCGGTGCTCCCGGGAGAAGCAGTTGCGGTGGTTGCCTTCGATCGTGGAGGCGCCCGCCACACCGGGGGCGATGCTCTTGCGGCCGCCGCCGAAGCCGGCGAAGGTGTGATAGCAGATGCCGCCGGTGAGAATCACATGGTCTGCCGTGGCGACGGTGTGGTTGATGTACACCTCGTTGCCGCGGACGGTCTTGCCGTAGTGGACCAGGTCATCCGCGTGGCAGTTGTGACTTTCGATCCGGACGCGCCGGCAGGCTTCTTCGCCCGCCAGAATCCGCTTTTCCTCCTCCGTTGCAGCTGCGTGGTAGCCGCAGGCGATGACCACGGTGATGTTCTCATCGGGGATCCCGCCGGCGTTGAGCTGATTGAGAATTTTGCACAGATACAGATCCGTCCGATAGGAGGCGCGGGTCATATCGCTGATGATGACGGCCGCGGTCTCACCGGGCTTTACAAGCTCCGGAATCGGTTTGCTGGCAATGGGATGAGCCAGAGCTTCATCCACGGCGGCGCCGAAATCGGCGATCGGTTCACATGCGTGAATGTGAAGCTCCGAGATCTCAAGATCATCGGCCAGTTCAAACTCCATGGTGGATTTGTAATACGGAACACTGACTTTCTGCATAATTCATTCCTCGCCTTCCCCTATTTTAACGTAGAATTTGCCAATTAGCAATAGCCGCTTAGCTGATCGATGCACATTTCGTTGCATCCGTTCAGCTCGGCCTTGACCGGCTCGCCGTTGCAGACCCGAACGACCAGATCCAGCATTTCACGGCCCAGCTCCTCCACGGTCTTTTCCCCGCTGATGGATGCGCTGGTGTCCATGTCCAGAATGTCGTTGAGCCACTCATAGGTCTCGTGGTTGCCGGTGACCTTGATGACCGGTGCCGTGGGAGCACCCACCGGGTTGCCGCGGCCGGTGGTAAAGACCACAACCTGCGCGCCGCCGGCGATCAAAGAGACGGTGGACGCCACGTCAAAGGCGGTGCCGTCCATAAACACCAGACCCTTTTGATCCACCAGCTGGCCGTATTCATACGCGCCGACGAAGGGACGGGTGCCGCTTTTGTGGATGCAGCCGATGGACTTTTCCTCCAGCGTCGTGATGCCGCCGGCCTTGTTTCCCGGAGAGGGATTGCAGTTGCGCACATCCTCGCCGTCGTCCAGGTGCTGCTTTTCGCAGTGCATGATCATGTCATAGATCCGCTGGCCCACCTCGGGTGTGGCGCCCCGGTCCCGCAGGATATTTTCTGCGCCGATGGCTTCCGGCGTCTCTGCCAGAATGGCTGTGCCGCCGGCGTCCACCAGATAATCCGACACCCAGCCCAGCACCACGTTGGAGGAAAGACCGGAGGTGGGGTCGGAACCGCCGCACTCCAGGCCCAGGGTCAGTTCGCTCAGATCGCAGGGCTCCCGCTTGCACTGATCGGCCTGAGCCTTCATGGCGGTGATCAGGGCAACGCCCTTTTCCACCGTCTTTTTCAGGCCGCCCTCTCCCTGGATCGAAATGTATTCCACCGGCTTATTGGTCTTGGCGCCGATCTCCGCCCGATAGCGGTCTTCCTGAATGGTTTCACAGCCGTTGCCCACGATCAGAACGCCGTAAACGTTGCCGTTGGCGATCAGGCCGGAGATGATCTCCAGCGTGATGGCCGTGTCCCGGGAATTCTGGGCGCAGCCGTTGGGGTTTTCCAGATAAGTAACGCCCTCCACTGCCTGACAGATTTTGCGGGCGGCGATGGTCGAGCAGAGGCAGCCGGGCATGACTACCACATGGTTGCGGACGCCGACGCGGCCGTCGGGCCGTCTGTATCCCTGAAACTGCATAGACTCAGTCCTCCTTTTTCTCACTGCCCAGGTTCTGGGTGTGAACATGGTCGCCGACGGCAATGTCCGCGGTGGCATAGCCGATGTGTTCGCCGTATTTGATCACAGAGCTGTCTTTTTTGACGGCATGTACAGCGATTTTGTGGTAGACGGGAATCTCCTGCCGGGCGACGACGCTGTGCTCTTGTCCGTTGATGGAATAGACCACGGTGTCGCCGGGATGAATCGTCTGAGTCACCGTCACGACGTCATCCTTCGGGGTGATGATAATAGCGTTTTCCATGAAAGCCCTCCTCCTCATTTCTGCGTATCAGCGCATAAAGGGTCTAAAAAGTAATAAGCAAACCCCGTGCCAGAGTGTGGGAATATCCGGACGGGCAGGAAAGGACCGGTTCCCAACGCCTGCACTGCCGGTCGTGCGCTGTGCACACATTCTACAAATTTCAAGAATGAAAATCTATTTCATTTTTGAAATGAATGTGATATAATGAAAGCCGGCGCCCCCGAAGGGGAGGCGGTTTTAAGCGGGAAAGGAGCGGTGCGGCAATGGATGAGCAGGGACAGCCGAAATTTCTTGCGGTTTATTACGATGAATCGGTCGTGATCCGGGGCGTGAAGGAGATTGACGCGGCAATCTATAAAAATATCGTCGGCCCGCCGGGACCGCAGCTGATCGAGCAGATCCGGGCGGCCTGCCGGGAAACGGAGATCGCCGGCGTGTTGACCCGGGGCAGCCTGGCCTGGTACCTGCATGCGCAGAAGATCCCGGTGCCGATCTTTGATATCAAATGCGGGATCGGAACCGTGCTGCACCTGATCCGGGTCTGTACGGAGGCCGGTTATTCCCAGATCGGCATTTTCGAAGTGGACCGCTCGGCACTTCCGGAGGAGAAGGACGGCCTGCACGAGATTTTAAAGCTGAACGGCTGCACGGTACGTTACTATAAGATGCGCAATCATGAAAACCTGGGCTGCATCATCCGGCAGCTGGCCGCCGCCGGTGCGCTGGACGTGGTGGTGGGGGACTCAGAGCCGCTGCTGATTGCCCGGTCGCTGCATCTGCCGGAGCTGCCGTTTTATCTGGACGAGAACCAGTGGCTGGCAGCCTTGGAAGAGGCCCGCTATCTTACGGAGGTGACCCGTAAGGAAAAAAGCCAGGATAATTTCATTGAAGTCATTACCAACATCATTTCGGAGGCGGTCATCATTGTCGACGGAGCCGGCCGGGTCAAGCGCTGCAATCAGAAGGGGACGCAGTTGTTTGAAACGGCGCATACGCCCAGCCGCATTGAAGAGCTTGTCCCCGGCGGGATGGAGAGCCTGCTGGCCCAGCCGGCCAACCAGCTGATGACGATGCACTCCCGGCAGTATGTGGTCAATGTGGTGCCGCTGCTGATAGGGGCGGAGGAGCACTATGCGGTGATCTTTAACAACGTCCGCTATGTGGAAGGCATGGAGATGTCCATCCGCCGTCAGAATAAGAGCATGGGGCTGACGGCAAAGTTCACCTTTGAAACTATGATCGCCCAGGATCCGGCCACCCGCAAGCTGGTGAAGGTGGCAAAAAAATACGCCCGCACCAACAGTACGGTTCTGATCTGCGGGGAGACGGGGACCGGCAAGGAGGTCTTTGCCTCCAGCATCCACAACGCAAGTCCGCGGGCGGAGGGGCCGTTTGTGGCCATCAACTGCGCGGCGCTGAGTGAGACGCTGATCGAGTCGGAGCTGTTCGGCTATGAAAAAGGCGCGTTTACCGGGGCGCTCAGAGGGGGCAAGGCGGGCCTTTTTGAGCTGGCGCACCGGGGCAGCATTTTTCTGGACGAGGTGGGCGAGCTGCCGATGCAGCTGCAGGCCAAGCTGCTGCGGGTCCTGCAGGAGAAGGAGATCATGCGCGTGGGCGGCAATAAAGTGATCCCCGTGGACGTGCGGGTCATCGCCGCCACCAATCAGGACCTGCGGGAAATGGTGCGGGAGAATAAATTCCGGGAGGACCTGTATTACCGCCTGGCTCTGCTGGAGATCGAGATCCCGCCCCTGCGCCGCCGTCCGGGAGATATTATCCCTCTGTTCACCAGCTTCCTGCTGGAGACGGCCGAACGGGAGGGGCGGTCGATCTATTGGAACAGCACCGATATTTTTATGCCGCTGCTGACCAGCCCCTGGAGCGGAAACATCCGGGAGCTCCGCAATATGGCCGAGCGGGTGGTGCTGCTGTGCGAGGGCAACAAGCTGACCGAAAGCGTGATTGCGTCCATGCTGCGCCGCAGCACGGCGGATCTGCGGGGCGAGGCGCAGTACAGCTGTGGGATCACCGGCGATCTCAAAGCCTTTGAGCGTCAGTACATCGAGTTTTTGCTGCGCCGTTTCGGCGGCGATCGGGACAAGCTGTGCCGCTATCTGGGGATGAGCAAAACGACCCTCTGGCGAAAGCTGTCCCGCGGCGGAGAGGATCCGGCACAGCCGGAGTGACCGCATTCCAAAAAACGGACCGTTTTCCGGAAGTATCCGACCTTTTTTGTCAGGTTTTGAAAAGGTTCATCTTGACCCAATAGAAAATGTAAGGTAAAATAAGTAATTGTGCTACAATGCGGGTTTCCGTATTGAAAGAATTTGCGCTGCCTGTGAAGGCGGCGTCGGGGGTGCGAAAACTCCCTGAAAAAAGTGAACATAGGAGGAAGTATGAAACGCGTATTATTTGTCATTGTGGGCGTTGTGGTGATGCTGTTCGCCGGCTTCGTCTACGCATGGAGCGTGCTCTCCGGCCCCATCGCCGCTGAGTTCCCCACCTGGAGTTCTGCAGATCTGTCTCTGAACTTCACTATCTGCATGGCCTGTTTCTGCCTGGGCGGCCTGTCTGCGGGCCTGCTGAGCGGCAAGATCTCGCCCCGCTTTAACCTGCTGATCTCCGGCGCCCTGTTCCTGGGCGGTTTCCTGTGGGTGGCCGGCATCAGCTCCACGGTTACGCTGTACCTGAGCTTCGGCGTGCTGTGCGGAGCCGCTTCCGGCTTTGCCTACAACGCGGTGATGTCCATGGTGCCCAAGTGGTTCCCGGATTCTCAGGGCACGGTGTCCGGCCTGCTGCTGATGGGCTTCGGCGCCAGCAGCCTGATTATCGGCACGGTGTATACCAACCTGACCGCCACGATGGACTGGAGAAACTTCTTCTCCTTCATGGGGCCGCTGACCGCTGTGATCATGGTCATCGGCTTCCTGGTGCTGAGTCCTGTGCCGGCCAAGGCGCCCGCCGCCAACGGTGCGGCCGCAGCTGCTGCCAGCAACGATTACACCACCGCGCAGATGCTGCGTCAGTCCAACTTCTGGCTGTTCTTCTTCTGGGGCGTTCTGCTCAGCGGCGCCGGCCTGGCGGTGATCTCTCTGGCCCGGCCCATGGCTACCAGCATCGGCACGGCGGCTGCTGCCGGAACCATCTCTCTGGTGGTCGGCATGATCTCCGTGTGCAACGGTGTGGGCCGCGTGATCATCGGTGCCCTGTTTGACCGGATGACCTCCAAGGCCGTGATTCGGCTGGCGACGGTGCTGTATTTCGTCAGCTCGCTGCTGCTGATGGCGGCCGAGGCCACCAAGAGCTTCGTGATCCTGATCGTCGCGTTCGTGGTGACCGGCCTGGCTTACGGCAGCTGCCCCACCATGGCTGCTGCGTTTACCAAGAAGGTCTTCGGTGAGAAGCACTATTCCGTCAACTATTCCATCATGAACCTGAACCTGCTGCTGGCCTCCTTCGGAAGCACCATTGCCGGCACGCTGTTTGACAAGACCGGCACCTTCTTCTCCGTGTACATCATGATGCTGATCTTCTGCGTGGGCGCCTTCCTGTGCTCCCTCCGGATCAAGACCGGCGAAGAGAAGAAGTAAGCTGCTTTGCCCCGGCCTTCCTAAGCGGCTTAGCAGCATCGAAGCAAACAGATAAAGGCATTCCCCCGCGGGCATTTTGCCTGCGGGGGAACTTTTTTGAATTGTTGCAAAAACCATCGTACTTTTGGACGAAATGTGGTACACTATCGACATACAGGGCAGATCGCCCTGCGAGGATTTTGAAAAGGCAAAGGAGTGTTTGCGATGGCAGCTGTGCATTTGAAGACGGCGGATTTTGACGCCGCCGTTTCCGCCGCCCCGCTGGCGTTGGTGGATTTTTGGGCTTCCTGGTGCGGCCCGTGCAAGATGCTGGGTCCCACGATTGAAGAGCTGGCCGACGCGTACGCCGGCCGGGCGCTGGTGGCAAAGGTCAATGTGGATGAAGAACCGGACCTGGCCCGCCGCTTCGGTGTGATGAGCATCCCCACTGTGGTGGTGCTGAAAGGCGGGCAGGAGCTGACACGGGTCGTGGGGGTACAGCCGGCGGCCGTTTTCCGGCGGGAGCTGGATGCGAACCTTTAAAAAGGCGGATAAAAAGCGCGGGACCGGAGCTCGGTCCCGCGCTTTTTGACGGGTAGAAAATTATTTTGTCAGCAGCTCACACACCAGATCCGTGTAGCCGGAGGGATCATCCAAGGGAAGTCCCGCGATTAGCAGCGCCTGATCGTACAGCAGACGGGCGTATTTCCTGGCCGTTTCCGGATCGTCCTGAACCGCCTTTTCCAGGGCCGCAAAGACCGGGTGTGCCGTATTCAGCTCCAGAATCCGGTCGGCATGGATGGGCTTGTCCGGCTGCAGGGCATTGAGGTATTTTTCCATTTCGAAGGACAGCCCCTCTCCGGCGGTCAGGCACACCGGGTGCGACTTGAGCACCTTGGAGGCACGGACCTCCTTTACGTCTTCGCCCAGGGTCTCCTTCACGAAGTCCAGAACCGGCTTTCCGGAGGCTTCGTCGTCCGCCTTAGCGTCTGCATCGTCCGTCCCCTCCGGATCCTGAGCGTTCAGGGCCGAGCAGAAAGCGTGATCCTGGTAGCTGTGCAGGATCTGGGCGACAAACTCGTCCACCTCTTCAGTGAAGTACAGGATCTCCGTGCCGCTGTCCCGCAGCCCCTCGATCTGGGGCAGCTTATCGATGACGGCGGGGTTCTCGCCTGCGGCGTAGTAGATGACCTTCTGATCCTCTTTCATGCGGGAGACGTATTCGCCGAGGGTCACCGGCTTCTTTTCCGTGGAGGACCAGAACAGCAGCAGATCCGAGAGCTTATCCTTGTCGGCACCGTAATTGGCCACTACGCCGTATTTCAGCTGCCGGCCGAAGTTTTTGAAGAAGGTCTCATAACCGGCACGGTCCTCGTTCATCAGCTTCAGCAGGTCCGCCTTGATCTTCTTTTCCAGATTGGCGGCAATGACCTTGAGCTGACGGTCATGCTGCAAAAGCTCCCGGGAGATGTTCAGGCTCAGGTCCGGCGAGTCCACCACGCCCCGGACGAAACGGAAGTATTCCGGAAGCAGGTCTGCGCAGTGGTCCATGATCAGTACGCCGGAGGAGTAAAGCTGCAGCCCGGCCTGGAAGTCCTTGGAGTAAAAATCAAAGGGGGTTGCGCCGGGAATGAACAGCAGTGCCTTGTAGGTGACGGCGCCCTCCGCCGAAACGGAAATGACCCGCTGGGGCGCGGTGTAGTCGCTGAATTTATCCCGATAGAATTTTTCGTACTCCTCCTGCTTCACCGAGGATTTCTTGCGCTGCCACAGGGGTACCATGCTGTTGAGCGTCTCCACTTCCCGATAGGTCTCATATTCCGGCTTATCATCCGGAGACCCTTCTTTTTTGCGGGTCTTGCTGACGGCCATGCGAATGGGGAAGCGGATGTAGTCGGAATAGCGGTGCACCAGATCCTGCAGCTTCCATTCCTGCAGGAACTCGCTGTACTTCTCGTCATCCGTGTCCGGCTTCAGGTGCATTACGATGTCCGTGCCGGCGTGGTCCCGCTGGCAGGGGGTGATGGTATAGCCGTCGGCCCCTGCGGACTGCCAGCACCAGGCCTCCTCGCTGCCGAATTTGCGGGTGGTAACGGTGATCTGATCCGCCACCATGAAGGCGGAGTAGAAGCCGACGCCGAACTGACCGATCACATCGGTGTCCTTGGCCTCCTCGCCGACCTCCTGCTTGAACTTGAACGAGCCCGAGGAGGCGATCACGCCCAGATTGTTTTCCAGGTCCTCCTTGTCCATGCCGATGCCATTGTCGGAAACGGTGATGGTGCGCGTCTCCGGATCGGCCGACAGATCGATCTGAAAGTCTTTGCGGGTCATGCCGACGCTGTCATCCGTCAGGGCCTTGTAGCACAGCTTGTCGCACGCGTCGCTGGCGTTGGAGATGATCTCCCGCAGGAAAATCTCCTTGTGGGTGTAGATCGAGTTGACCATCAGATCCAGAAGACGCTTGGACTCTGCCTTGAATTGTTTTTTTGCCATAGAAAGTCGCTCCTTCGCTGTCTTTATGTAACAAAAGAAAGTATAGCACTGTGAACAAAATAAATAATGACCATTCTGTAAATTCCGCATGCAAATGGTTGCTGTTCCGCAGGGTTTCATGTAAAATGAACTTTTGAAATCAAGCACGCGTGAAAGCGCGGAAAGGGAGTAGCAGACTCTATGGGTGTTCTCTATAAGATCCGCATGGCGCTGACCCGCCTGATGTACGGACGCAACGGCGTGGATCAGCTGGCGCGCGCCGGCGTATGGACCTGCCTGGTGGTGGAGCTGGTGTCGATGCTGGTGGTGCGCAAGTGGCCGCTGGCTGGCTCCGTGCTGTATTATGGAAGCCTGGCGGTGTGGATCTGGGTAATGTTCCGGATCTTTTCCAAGAATCTCTATAAGCGCCGGGAGGAGAACGGGAAATGGCTGGCCTTTCAGGAGCGGATCGCCGGAAGCCGGGCCCGGCGCGCGGATAAGGAGCATAAATATTTTGTCTGCAAGCAGTGCAAAACTGTCTGCCGGGTGCCTGCGGGGAAGGGGAAGATCATCATCACCTGCCCCAAGTGCGGGGCCCAGATCAAAGGAAAGAGCTGATTCTTCGCGCCTTATGAGCGCGGCAGAAGGAGGCGGGGCAAATTGCCCCGCCTCCTTTTTTTGTACGCATTTTTAAAGGACCTTGTCCAAAAAGGTTTTCAGACGCTCGCACTGCGGATGCGCAAAAAACTCCTGCGGAGTGTTCTGCTCCATAATGTGGCCGCCGTCCATAAAGAGAACACGGCTGCCGACCTCCCGGGCGAAACCCATCTCGTGGGTGACCACTACCATGGTCATGCCGTCGTCAGCCAGCTGCTTCATGACTTCCAGCACCTCGCCGACCATCTCGGGGTCCAGGGCGGAGGTGGGTTCGTCAAACAGCATGACCTTGGGCCGCATGGCCAGGGCCCGGACGATGGCGATCCGCTGCTTCTGTCCGCCGGAGAGCTGGGCGGGATAGGCATCCGCCTTCTCCTCCAGCCCGACCCGGGCCAGCAGCTTCAGCGCTTCGGCATCGGCCTCCTCCTGGCCCATCAGCTTGGTGCGGACCGGCGCCAGCGTAATGTTCCGCCGTACGGTCATGTTGGGGAACAGATTGAAATGCTGAAAGACCATGCCGAGCTGTCGGCGCATGATGTTAATGTCGGTCGCCGGATCGGTGATATCGGTCCCTTCAAAGGTGATGGTGCCGGATGTGGGCAGCTCCAGAAGGTTCATGCAGCGCAGGAAGGTGGACTTGCCGGAGCCGGACGGCCCGATGATGACCACCTTTTCGCCGGGGGCGATGTGCTCTGAAATATCGTCGAGGACCAGATGATCGCCAAAGGACTTGCTCAGATGCTTAACGTCGATCACTTGCACGCAGCCTCCTTTCGAGTTTTCCCTGCAGCCAGGTCATGATCATCACGAGCACCAGATAGATCAGGGCTACGCCCAGCAGGGGGAACATGACGGAATAGGTCTTGGCGCCCACCGCCTTGGCCGCGTACAGCAGCTCCTTTCCGCCGATGGTGGTGATCAGGGCGGTATCCTTGAACAGCGTGATGAATTCGTTGCTCAGGGAGGGGAGAATGTTCTTGAACGCCTGGGGGATAATGATGAACCGCATAGTGTCAAAGTATCCCAGGCCCAGGGAACGGCCGGCCTCGCTTTGGCCGATATCCACGGACATCAGGCCGCCCCGGACGATCTCGGCCACGTAAGCGCCGGAGTTGATGCCCAGGGCAATGGTGCCGATGATGGTGAAATTCCGGCTGTTGGCGAAAATCACGCTGCCCATGATCAGCATCTGCACGATCATGGGGGTGCCGCGGATCACCGTGGTATAGATTTTGCAGACCGCGTCCAGGATCCCCAGCACGAAGTTGCGGTGGCCGGGGCGCTGCTGATCGTGGGCCGTGCGGATCACCGCAACGATTACGCCCAGGGCAATGCCCATCAGCAGGGCCAGAATGGTAACTTCCAGAGTGGTGCCGATTCCGCTCAGATAAAGCTTCCAGCGTCCCCCGGTCACGAAGGCTTTGGTGAAATCAGCGCAGAATTCCTGCCAAAAAACGTCGAAACGCGCTCCCACAGACATACTCCTCTCTCTCTTTGCGTCATATCAAAACAGGCGGCCTTGAAAGGCCGCCCGCTTTGGCGTTCGGTGTTGGATTAGGCAGCGGGGATATACTTATCCACAATGCTCTGCAGCGTGCCGTCAGCCTGCAGTTCGGCAAGAGCGCCGTTCACCGCGTCCAGCAGGGCGGTATTGCCCTTGGCCACGCCGATGGCGTAATCCTCGTTGGCAAACTCGGTGTCCAGGATCTTCAGACCGGGATTGGCCTTCACATACTCCTGCGCGGGGGCGTTGTCGATGACCACTGCGTCGACCTGGCCGTTGACCAGAGCCTGCACGGCGGTGGCACCGTCGTCATAAGCGGTGACATGCTCTTCGCCGTAGCCGCCGTTGTCGGGCGTGTCGGAGCAGTAGATGTAGCCGGTGGTGCCGCGCTGGGTGCCGATCATCTTGTCGTTGGCCAGATCATCCACGGACTGGATGTCGGAATCCTCGGGGACGATGACCACCTGCACGCCGTTGGCATAGCTGGTGGTGAAGTCCATCACCTGGGCGCGCTCCTCGTTGACGGTCACGCCGGCCATCACGATGTCGCTCTTGCCCTGCTGGACTGCCAGCAGCGCCGCGTCAAAGTCCATGTCGTCCACGACCAGCTCCAGACCCAGCTTGTCGGCGATGGCCTGAGCCACCTCCACGTCGATGCCCTCAAAGCTTCCGTCGTCAGCAACCATCTCATAGGGCGGGAACTGGGCGTTGGTGGACATGGTCAGCTTGCCATCCTGCACCGTGGTGAGGGTGGAGGCAGAGCCGGAACCGGAAGCGGCGGAACCGTCCCCGCCGGCGGCGGGCTTATCCGATCCGCAGGCGACCAGGCTCAGGGACATGACCAAAGCCAGCATCAATGCAAAAAACTTCTTCATGATCACAATCTTCTTTCCTTAAATTTGGGCGGCGCAGGCGGGCCTGCAAAAAAGCCGGCGCCGTGCAGCCGCCGCTCGAACATGCCTTACCATAGCACGTCTGGTGCACCTTGTCAATGCTTTTTTGAATATTGTGGATAAATATTTAAACACGGCTGTCTGCCGGCCGAAAACGGGAACCGGCCGCTTCCAACAATAATTTTATAAATCATAACAAAGAATCCGAGCCGGTCCGCCTTTTCGGCGGCCCGACCCGGATCTGTATGGATTTTTATTCATTTCCGTCCGCCGGCCGGACCCGCGGCAGATGATATTTGCGCAGATCGCCGCGCAGCGCTTCCCGGAAGGGAGCATCCTCCTTGACCTCGTGGAGATAGCTGTGGGCGTTGAGGCCGGAGCGGGCCGCCTCCAGCACGCACACGGCGATGTTGGAGCAATGGTCCGACACGCGCTCCACGTTGGTCAGAAGATCGTTGAGAATAAAGCCCATCTGAATGGTGCACTGGCCGCTTTGCAGCCGCTCAATATGGCGCAGCCGGATCTCCTCGGTCAGCCGGTCCACGGTCTCCTCCAGCGGTTCGACCAGAACGGCCTGCTCCGGCGCGCTTTGGTCAAAGCTTGCAAAGGCGGTGTCCAGGGTTTCCCGCAGGGCGCTGAGCAGGATCTTCAGCTCCTCCTGGGCCGGGGCTGAGAAGTGCAGCGCCTTGTCCCGGATCTCCCGGGCGGACTCCTGAATGTTCAGGGCGTGGTCGCCGATCCGCTCAAAATCCCCGATGGCGTGCAGCAGCTTGGCGGCTTCCCGGCTGTCTGCCTGGGAAATTCCGTGCTGGGAGATACTGACCAGATAGCTGCCCAGCCGGTCCTCGTAAAGATCCAGCCGGTCCTCGTTTTCCAGCAGTGTCTGCTCCCGCTTTTCGTCGTAGGTGTCCAGCTGGGCAAGACTGTCCAGAAGGTTCTGGCGGGCCAGATCGGCCATCTTGCGGGTCAGCGTGCCGCACTCGCTGACGGCAACGCTGGGGGTGCGCAGCAGGCGGGGATCCAGAAAGGCAAATTCGGAAGAGGAGCGTTCCGTCCGGATGACCGTACAGGCCAGCTTCTCCAGTTGCCGGGAGAAGGGCAGCAGCAGGGCGGTGGTGCAGAGATTGAAGACGCTGTGGCACATGGCGACGCCCACTGCGTCCGCCGGCCGGGCCATAAAGGAGATGGGAACCACCGCTCCGACCCCGTAGAAGAGGATCAAAAATACAAGCGTGCCGATGACATTGAAGGAGATATGGATCACCGCGACCCGCTTGGCGTTTCGGCTTACCCCGATGGAGCTGAGCAGGGCCGTGACGCAGGTGCCGATGTTCTGGCCCATGATGATGGGGATCGCAACGCCGTAGGTGACGGAGCCGGTCATCGCCAGTGCCTGCAGAATGGCCACAGAGGCTGCGGAGGACTGAATCAGCCCGGTGAACAGCGTGCCCACCAGCACGCCCAGAAACGGATTGGAAAAGGCTACCAGAAGATGCTCGAACTGGGGCATGTCCGCAAGGGGACTCACGGCGCCGGACATCAGCTCCATGCCGTACATCAGGATGGAGAAGCCCACCATGATCCGGCCAATGTCCCGCCGGCGCTGCTTTTGGGACCCCATGATCAGGATCACGCCCACCAGAGCCACCAGCGGCGAAAAGTTTTTGGGCTTGAGCATCTGCACAAATACGCTGCTGCTTTGGATCCCGGACAAAGAGAGGATCCAGGCGGTCAGAGTCGTGCCGATGTTGGAGCCCATAATGACCCCCACCGTCTGCCCAAGCTCCATCACGCCGGAGTTGACCAGGCCCACCAGCATGACCGTCATGGCGGAAGAGGACTGGATGGCGATGGTGATGCCCGCGCCCAGCAGCAGGCTTTTGATCGGGGTGGAGGTCATGCGCTTGAGGGTGCGCTCCAGCTTGCCGCCGGCCATTTTTTCAAGACTTTTGGACATGACCGTCATGCCGTACAGGAAAAAGGCAAGACCGCCGCAAAGGGTGAATAAGGAAAAAATGTTCATGAAAACTCCTTGCCGGCACGCCGCCACAGGGTGCCGCTGCTTTTTCTCTTTGTAAGAAATCCGTTAAGCCTGAGTAAATTATAAAGAAAAACCGCCCACGGCAGAAGGTCGGGGCGGTTAAATCTATGTTAAATCCATGTAAAATTTTCGGCACGGCGGCCCGTCAGCCGCCCCAGAATTCCCGCAGGGCCGGGGCGGCCGTCCGGCCGCGGAGATAGCCATCCTGCCACAGGGCCCGGATCTTGGAAAGATCCCGCTCCGTCCGGGAGAAGCCGGCTGTGGAATCCGGCGCGATCACAAAGACGCGGCCCTCCCGCTCCAGGGCAAACAGCTGCGCCCGGCTTTCGTTGTAGGCGTCCACCCGGCGGTGCATGGTGTCCACAAACCGGGGGTAGGCCCGATAGCGCCGCTCAATGAGGTGGATGGTTTTTTCCTCGCTTCGGACATAGTCCCGCTCCCGGGTCAGGATTACCGCCACCCGGTCGCAGCCCTTTTCCAGGGCGCGCTTCCAGGGGATAGCGTCCGAACAGCCGCCGTCCAGATAAGGCTGGCCGCCCATGTGGATGACCGGGAACAGCAGCGGCAGGGCGCAGGTGGCCTGCAGGACCGTGAAGTGCGCGTCTTGCCGGGGGACGGGCAGATACTCCGCCGCCCCGGTGTTAAGGTTGGTGACCACCGCCTCGACCTCTCCGGGATAGGCGGCAAAGGCGTCATAGTCAAAAGGAATCAGTTCGTTGGGAATCGTCTCATAGGCGAATTTCAGGCCAAAGTAGGCCCGGTTGTAAGGATCCAGAAGATTGCGCATCCCCATATAGCGGGGGTCGTCTGCGTAGTGAGTCAGGATCTGAAGATTGCGCCATTTCTGGCGGGAGAGATAGCTGACGCTGTACGCAATGCCGGCGGAGACGCCGACGGTGTAATCCGGCATCAGGCCCGCGTCCAGAAACGCGTCCGTTACGCCGGAGGAAAAAATCGTGCGCAGCGCGCCGCCCTCCAGTACCAATCCAGTTTTCATAAAGCATCCCATCCTGTCTGCGATTTGCACCGCTTCGCCCGGCAGCGGGCGCTGCGGTGCCGATGTTCAAACCAATAGTATAGCACGATTCCGGGAAAAGGAAAAGCGCCGGATGAAAAGCCGGGAAGCGCTTGCAAAGGGGCGGCCCGGCCTGTTATAATAGGACCCGTATAAAAGCGGCCCGGAAAGACGGGAGCGGGAAAGGAGTTTTGCCTATGAAGAAGCTGCGGCAGGGGCTGTGGGCCCTGGATGAGGACGGCGTACGAAGCTATCTGGTTGTCGGAGAGAACGCGGCGGTGCTGGTGGATACGGGCTACGGTGTGCAGGATTTTGCAGAGCAGATCGCGCAGGTGACGCAGGCACCGGTCACGCTGGTGATCACCCATGCCGATGTGGATCACGTGGGCGGAAACGCCGGCTTTGCGCGGCGCTGCGTGCACCCGGCGGATCTGGAGGAGGTGCGGCATCTGCTGCCGGAGGACCGGGGTGCATATGAGCCGCTGCAGGAAGGCCAGGTGTTCGACCTGGGCGGGTGCGAGCTGGAAGTGCTGGAGTGTCCGGGCCATACGCCGGGCAGCATTATGCTGTGGAACCGGCGGGAGGGTTATCTCATCAGCGGCGACAGCCTGGGGACCGAGCCGGTCTGGCTGTTTGGCCCCCGGCGGGATGTGAAGACCTACCGGGAGAGCTTGCTGCGTATTGCGGAAAAGACCCGCAGTGTACAGACGGTCTATCCCAGCCACGGCGAGACGCCGCTTTCCGACGCGGCGGGGCTGTTTGCCGACGCGGCGGCTGCGGCGGAGGCGGTCCTGACCGGGCAGCCGGAGACGGAGCCGTACCGGATCGATTACGATCCGGACCATGTGCAGACGGTACGGCTTTATGTCCGCGGCCGGGCCGGGCTGCTGGTGGACTGAGGCCGGGCGAAGAACGGAAAGGAGTGCCAAGGATATATGGGTGCACTGGAGCAGTTGGAGCCGAAGCGGGTCTTCCGCTTTTTTGAGGAGCTCAGCGCCATCCCCCGGGGCTCCGGGAATACAAAGGCAGTCAGCGACTGGTGTATGGCGTTTGCTGCAGAGCGTGGGCTGGAAGCGCATCAGGATGCGCTGAACAACGTAATCATTATCAAGGAGGCTTCCGCCGGCTATGAGCAGGCGGAGCCGGTGATCGTACAGGGCCATCTGGATATGGTCTGTGAGCGGGCACCGGGCTGCACGCTGGATATGGAGCACCAGGGGCTGGAGCTTGCCGTGGAGGGTGACACCGTTTTGGCACGGGGGACCACGCTGGGCGCGGACGACGGGATCGCCGTGGCTATGGCACTGGCAATCCTGGATGATGACACACTGGCCCACCCCCGGGTGGAGGCGGTGTTCACCGTGGACGAAGAGATCGGCATGCTGGGTGCGGCGGCGCTGGATGTAAGCCCTCTGCGGGGGCGGCGCATGCTGAACATTGACTCGGAGGTGGAGGGCGTGCTGACGGTTGGCTGTGCCGGCGGCAACGTGACGGCCTGCACGCTGCCTATTGCGCGGGAGGCATGGCCGGGAACGGTGCTGCGGATCACGGTGGGCGGCCTGCAGGGCGGCCACTCCGGTACAGAGATCGACAAGGGCCGGGGCAATGCCAATGTTCTGCTGGGCCGGGTGCTGTGGGCGCTGCGCCGGCAGACAGAGCTGCGCCTGATCAGCGCGGACGGCGGAAGCAAGGATAACGCGATTCCCCGGGAGAGTACTGCCGTTTTGACAGCGGCGGACCCGGAGGCGGTCCGCGCCGTCTGCGCCGAACTGGACCGGCAGCTGAAGGCGGAATTCGCCTCCGCGGATCCGGACGTTTTTGTAACGGTCTGCGCGGCGGAGACAGACCGTCCGGCCATGACGGACGAGAGCACTGGCCGGGCCGTGTGCTTTCTAAACTGCCTTTTAAACGGCGTGCAGGTCATGAGCGCGGACATGCCGGGCCTGGTGGAAAGCTCTTTGAACCTGGGGATCCTGGTGACGGAGGAGGCGCGCATCTGCGCGTCGTACTGTGTGCGCAGCAGCGTGGAAAGCGCAAAGAACGCCATGACGGAAAAGCTGCGCTGCCTGACGGCCCAGTTGGGCGGCAGCGTGGAGGTTTCCGGCGATTATCCGGGCTGGGCCTATCGGCCGGATTCCCCGCTGCGCGCGCTGATGACGCAGGTGTTCCGGGAGCAGTACGGCCGGGAGCCGGAGGTGTCGGCGGTTCATGCGGGGCTGGAATGCGGGCTGTTTGCCGGGAAGCTTCCGGGGCTGGACTGTGTGTCCTTCGGACCGGACCTGCCGGAGATCCATACCTGCCGGGAGCGGATGCACATCGCCTCGGTGGGCCGGGTCTGGAATATGGTGGTGGAGGTCCTGCGCCGCATGCGCTGAAGGCGGGGCACGGAAATCCGTGTAGATAAAGGGAGGCTATGCGCTTGTGCGCACGGCCTCCCTTTTTAGTGCCGCAGCTTCAAAATCAGGCCCGGATCGCCCAGCGCAGCTTGGCGGAACGTGCCCGGGGATTGCGGAAGCATTCCTCTGCAGAGGGACGGATGACCTCCTGGGCGATCTTTGCAAAGACGCCCTGTTGGTAAAACTGCTTAAAGGCTTTTTTCACCATCCGGTCCTCGCCGGAGTGGAACGTCAAAATGGCGGCGCGCCCGCCGCTTTTCATGACGCCGGGCAGCTTTTCCAAAAAGGCGTAAAGCACCTCAAATTCACTGTTGACGTCGATGCGCAGGGCCTGGAAAACCCGCTGGCAGGATTTCTTTACGGCTTCCTTCCGCTCCGCTGCCGGCAGGCCGCACAATGCCTCCGCCACGCAGTCCGCCAGCTGCCGGGTGGTAAGGACCGGCTCGCCCCGGCGGCGCCGGCCCAGGATGACGTGGGCAATGGCGGCGGCATAGGGCTCATCTGCGTTATCGCTCAGCAGGCAGGCAAGCTCGTCCTCCGTCAGCTCCTGCAGCCGCGCAGAGGCCGGCACGCCGGACTGGGGGTCCAGCCGCAGATCCAGGGGGCCGTCAAATTTAAAGGAAAAGCCGCGCTGGGGATTGTCGATCTGCATGGACGAGACGCCCAGATCCGCCAGTACGAAGTCAAACGGCTGCCCCGGCGCCACTTCGTCCAGCCGGGCAAAATTCATCCGGCGCACGGTCAAAAGCTCCGGACCGTAGCCCAGTCCCTGAAGCCGGAGACGGGTCTTTTCCGATTCGATGGGGTCCACGTCCGTGGCGTACAGATGCCCCTGTCCCTGCAGGGCCTCCAGCAGCCGCTGGCTGTGGCCGCCATAGCCCAGCGTGGCGTCCAGGCCGATCTGCCCGGGCTTTACCTGAAGGAAGGAGAGAATTTCCTCCACACAGATGGGAATATGCATGCCGGCGGGAGTTTTCCCGCCCTGCATGATTTTTTCCACGTCCGCCTGGTAGCGCTCCGGGTTCAGTTCTTTGTACTTTTCCTCATATTTGCGGGGATGCGTCCCCTTGTAGCGGGGGCGCCGCCGGTGGACCGGCTGGGCGTCCTGCGGCTGGGCCTCCGGCCGTTCGTCGTGTTCGTGCTGCGTCATAGCGGCTCCTTTCCGTCCCGTTTTGCCGGAAGAACGTCCGGGCGGGGAGATTTTTTCTTATCCTACCACATCTGTGCCGGTTTGAGAAGCCTCCTTCCTGCCGCGGCGGGGAGGGGGGAAAATCCGGCGGAAGGAACCTTGCATCTGCCCGGAGGATTCGGTATAATAAATTGTATTCTGGCGGATTATGCGGCTGCGCGTCGGTACGGGCCGCAGGAGAGGGGGAAATGGCATGCGCTATATCGGCGGGAAAACGCTGATGCTGGATCGAATCGGAGCGGTCCTGCGGGAAAATACCGCCGATGTGCGGACGGTGGCGGATGTGTTTGCCGGCTCCGGAGTCGTCTCTCGCTTTTTCAAGCAGGCGGGGCTGCAGGTTTTTTCCAATGATTTTCTCTATTTCTCCTATGTGCTCTCCCGGGGGACGCTGTGCCTGAACGCCGAGCCGGATTTTTCAAAGCTGGGCGTGGGGGACCCCATCGCTTATCTCAACCGCCTGACGCCGGAGGAGAGCGGCATCGATGCGAAGGACTGCTTTATTTATCAGAACTATTCGCCCAACGACCATTGCCGGCGTATGTATTTTCAAAATCAGAACGCCCTGAAGATCGATGTGGTGCGCCAGACCATCGAGCGCTGGCGCGAACAGGGCCGGATCTCGGAGGACGGGTACTTTTACCTGCTGGCCGCGCTGATTGCCGCTGTCCCGTATGTGAGCAATATTGCCGGTGTGTACGGGGCGTACCTCAAATACTGGGATGCGCGCTCGTTCCATCCGCTGACGCTGGAGCGGCCGGAGCTGATTCCTTCCGCTGTTCGGGCCCGGGCCTATCAGGAGGATGCGCTGGCCCTGGCGGGGCATCTGCGCGCAGATGCGGCGTATCTGGATCCGCCGTACAACGCGCGGCAGTACCTGCCCAATTATCATGTTCTGGAAACGGTGGCGCGCTATGACCGGCCGCCGCTGCGGGGCGTGACCGGGATGCGGCCCTATGCGGATCAGCGCTCGGCCTACTGCATCCGCACCCAGGCCGAGCAGGCGTTCCGTCAGCTTTTTGAGGCGCTTTCGGTGCGCTATCTGCTGGTGAGCTATAACAACGAGGGCCTTCTGTCTACCGAGGCCATGACCCGGGCACTGTGCGCCTGCGGAAAGGCCGAGACCTTCCGCCTGTACGAATATGATTACCGCCGCTATAAAAATAAGATTCCCAATAATCAGGCGGGGCTGAAAGAACAGATTTATTTTATAGAGAAGAGATAAGATGGCCGAAAAGACGTATCTGAAATCCCCCATGAATTATATCGGCGGGAAATATCGGATCCTGCCGCAGATCCTGCGCTTTTTCCCCCGGCGGCCGGAACGGTTTGCGGACCTGTTTGCCGGCGGGCTGGACGTGGCGATCAATGTCCCGGCGCAGCAGGTATACTGCAATGATATCAACCGCTATGTGATCGGCATATATCAGGCCTTTCAGGAGCGGACGCTGCCGGAGCTGCTGGCGGAGATCGAGGCGGTGATCGCCCGCTATGCTCTGTCCGAGACCAATCAGGACGGATATCTGCGCCTGCGGGAGGAATACAACCGGACCCGCCGGCCCATTGACCTTTATGTGCTGATCTGTCATTCGTTCAATTATCAGATCCGCTTCAACGCCAGCCATGAATATAATAACCCCTTCGGGCGCAACCGCAGCTGGTTCAATCCCCGCATGCGGGAGAACCTGATCCGCTTCCATGGGGCGATCCGGGATTTTCACTTCAGTGCGCAGAACTTTCGGGACTTTGATACGGACTTTCTCCGGCCGGGCGATTTTCTGTACGCGGATCCGCCGTACCGGATCTCCACCGGCAGCTATAACGACGGAAAGCGCGGCTTTGAGGGCTGGAGTACGGATGACGACCTTGCCCTTTTTGATCTGCTGGACCGGCTGGACCGGCAGGGCGTGCGCTTTGCGCTGTCCAATGTCAGCGAGCACCACGGCCGCCGCAATCAGGAGCTGATCACCTGGAAACGGCGCTATCACACCCATCGGATCGCATGCGATTACAACAACAGCAACTATCAGTCCACCGGGAAGGAAAACCGTACCCGGGAGATTCTGGTGACCAATTACTAAGGAGGTGCGCCGTGGGAAAGGTGCGGACATTCGGCTGGATCCAGGATGCCAGCAACCTTGGCAGCCTGTGCGACGTAGTGGCGGCTCTGCTGCCGGGCACGGCGCAGAATGAAGCGGTGCTTCGCAGGGTGGAGCGCTTTGTTCCGAATGAGGCGCTGCGGGAGAGCCTGTGCGCGCTGCTGGTCTCCGGCGGCCCCTATCCCTATGCGCTGCTCAAGGGGACCGGTGCCGGCTGTCAGCTGACCGAGCAGCAGAATGAAGAACTGCTGGACCGCACGCCGGAGGAGGCCCGGCGCATCGTACGCAAGGGCGGGCGCGGCAATGCGGCCTGCTCCGGGATCACCCAGGCGTCCCTGACGGCACAGGACGGACGCCCCTACCAAAGCGACTGGGCCGCGGAAAGCTATCTGCGCCTGGCGGTGACGCTGGGGCTGCTGAGCTATGACGAAGAGCGGGATGAAGTCCGTGTCTCCGCGTCCGGCGTGACCGTGGCGCAGGGGGGCGCGGCGGAGGTCCGCCGCACCATGACCGCGGTGCTGCTTACCTATCCGCCGGCGGTGCGGATTCTGGAGCTGCTGGGCGAAGGCCCGGCCACCAAATTTGAGCTGGGCAGCCGGCTGGGCTTTCAGGAAGCGGGCTTTACCTCTGTGGACCAGGGCCTGTTTCTGGCTTACTGCGCCGCCTGCCCGCCCGGGGAACGGGCCGGCGCCCGAAACAACTTTGAAGGCACGGCGGATAAATACGCCCGGATGATCTGCAGCCTGCTTCAGCAGCTGGGCCTGGTGGAAGCGGCGCCCTGCGACCGGCAGGAGGTCTACGGCGGCCGCATTTACACCATGGTGCTGACGCGGTACAGCCTGACGGCGCTGGGCGTTAAGCAGCTGCGGGACTGTAAAGGAAATTCCCGTCACCGGCGGCCGCCCAAAAGCGTGCCCTATACCATGCTGGCCACCAAAGCGCCGGACCGGATGTTCCTGCGGTTCCGGCGGGCGCAGCTGCTGCGCTGCCTCAGCGGCGGAAGGGAGCGGACCCTTGCGCAGATACAGGCATTTCTGGCGGAGGAGCAGGTCCGGGCGTCCGAGCAGACCCTGCAGGACGATCTGGAGGGCCTGCGGCGTATGGGGCTGGAGATCGTGTGCCGCGGCGGGGTCTACCGTCTGGCAGATCAGCTGATCAACCTGACGATTCCCGAAAGCCATGTTGCGAAGCCGGAGATTTCTGAGCGCAAGGAGCGGCTGCGGGGACGGCTGGAGCGGGTGGATCACCGCTATCTTCAGCTGATCGATCTGGGCGTCTCCGGCGGCCGGCAGGGGAAGGACCGGGATTATGAGATCGTCACGGCGGAGCTGCTGGGCCGGGAGCTGGGGCTGGGCGGCCTGCATCTGGGCGGGGCAAACCGGCCGGATGTAATTGCATCCTGGGGCCGTTACGGGCTGATCGTGGACAACAAGGCCTATGAGGCGGGCTTTACCATCTCCGCCCACCAGAAAGATGAAATGGTCCGCTATATCGACGATAACCGCTTCCGGGACGCCCGCCGCAACCCCAATTGCTGGTGGGAGCAATTTCCGGAGGAAGCGGACACCTTCTTTTTCCTCTATGTGTCCAGTGGCTTCCGGGGGGAATACCAGCGGGCCCTGGCGGACATTGCCTACCGGACCGGGACCCACGGGGCCGCGATCACATCGGAAAATCTTTTGCTGCTGGCAGAGCGGCTCAAAGAGGGAACGCTGACGACGGATGACCTCCCGGCGCTGTTTCGGGACGAGGAGATCCGATTTTAAGGGATGGGGCGTGTCTGCGGCGGTGCGGCCAGAACGCCCCGCATGAGTTGCGTAAAGTACCCGGTGCGGCCGGTTCCGGAATCGGCCGCACCATCCGGCGTTCTTCCGGGGCAGCCTGTGCCGCGGAAGCAGCCGGCAGGATATTCCGTGCAGGTACCGCCGGCAGCGGCGGCTCTTTGAAAACGAAAGAGTTAGCTGAATCTAACTGCTCCGGGTCCTTTATACGGGACCTTCCGGGCCGAACGCAAAAGGGAAGCTTCAAAAGCGGCCTGCGGCTGCTGTGCCGGGACGGGCGCAGGATAATGAATAGGAACTTTTTAGAACAGGAGGCTTCGTCAAAAGAATTTTAGTATTCGGCGCGGGCGTGCTGGGCTGCAATCTGGCAAGGAACCTCTTCCGTGCCGGGAAGGACGTGACTCTGCTTGCCCGGGGAGCGTGGGCAGAGGAGCTTCAGAAAAACGGGCTGCGGATCAAGGATACGTTTTCACCCCGCATGTCGGTCAGCCGGGTCCCGGTGGTGACCGGGCTTGCGCCGGACGACACGTATGACGTGATCTTCGTCGTCCTGCGCTATACACAGCTCGGCCCGGTTTTGGAGACACTGCGGGAGAACCGGACGCAAAACGTGGTCTTCGTGGGCAATAACGTGCGCGCAAAAGCGCTTGCGGCGTCGTTGCCGGAGAAAAACGTGCTGTTTGCCTTCGCATCCTCGGCAGGACACCGGGAGCGAGACCATGTGGCGCCCGTGGACCTGAAAAAGATCACCATAGGCCAGCTTTTGGACGCGCCTTCGAATGAGCGCCTGATCGGGCAGATCTTCGACGGCACGAAATATAAGGTGGCCTATGAGCCCAATATGGAGGACTATCTCC
>CAKTHE010000027.1 GCA_934563745.1 uncultured Dysosmobacter sp.
GTCCGAGTGGCGGGATTTGAACCCACGGCCTCATGGTCCCGAACCATGCGCGCTACCAACTGCGCTACACCCGGATTTGAACTTGTAAAAGCGCTTTTACAACTGCGCGAATGCTATTATATGAAATCTTTTGGCACCTGTCAAGAGACATATTGGAATTTTCCCGCTCATAAAGTAAAAAGCAGAGAGGGGGAACGTACCATGACGACCTGGGGAACCGGCGAAAAGGTTCGCGATCTTTATGGGCGGGGCGGTCGGCGCAGCCAATCGGCGGCGAGACAGGGAAGAAGAACGGTGCGCCGGGAACGACAGGCTGCCTTCGGACGGCGGGAGCGGCGCCAGCTGCTTCAGCTGGTGCTTTGCGGCGGGATTTTTATCTTTATGGTGGCTGCAAAGCTGCTTCTGCCCGGGAAGCTGGATGGAGTGGGGCGGCGGCTGAACGGTGTATTATCGCAGAACATCGATGTTGCGGAGGTTTTTTCTGCGGTGGGACGCGGGATCAGCGGAGACCTGCCTTGGGAGCACACATGGGACGAGGTTTACAAAGCGGTTTTTAAGCCGGATGAAGAAACGGCGGTCCCGGTATCCGTAACGGAACGGGAAGATCTGGCACAGCCAAACCCCGTTTCTGATCTGCGCCGCTTTGCTGACGGAAACGCGGCATGCGATATCTGGCTTGGGGCGGAGACTGCCCCGGAGCGAAAGGCGGATGACGCGCAGGACCCGGAGCCGGCGGCGGAGACGTCCTATATTTTTTACTCCGATGAAAACCTTCCGGCGCATGTCAGCATGAGTCAGGCCATATTGAATTTTCGTTACTGCACGCCGCTGCAGGGGACCCTTTCGTCTAAATTCGGATACCGGGAGCATCCGGTTCAGGGTGATGAGCGCTTTCACTATGGGATCGACATTGCCGCGGACAACGGCAGCGAAGTGGACTGCTTTGCAGACGGAACGGTGAGCGCGGTGGGGGAGAGCAGCAGCTACGGAAAATACGTTACGGTGGCGCATGGGGACGCGTATACTACCTTATATGCCCATTGCAGCAAAATTACCGTATCCTCCGGCACATCGGTCAGGCGCGGACAAAAAATTGCGGAGGTGGGAGAGACCGGCATAGCCACCGGACCGCACCTGCATTTCGAGCTGCATCACGGCAGCGATTACCTGAATCCGGTTTACTATGTATCCTTCCTGTAAAGGCGGCGCCGTTTCTGTGTCTGGCGGTCTGCTTTTGCTGCTGCTTTGGTTCGGAATGTGCAGCGGCTGGGGACTGTTGGGGCGGATCCTGCTGGGGTGCACGGCCCACGAGCTGGGGCACTGCCTGGCGCTGTATGCCCAGGGCGGACGCGTGCAGTCGCTGCGATTGACGGCGCTGGGAGCACAGATCCGGGCGGACTGCAGCCGGCTGTCTTACGGGCAGGAGGCGCTGGCGGTCCTGGCCGGGCCGGCGGTCAATCTGATCGGTGCCGGCGTCCTGGCGCTGCTGGCGGGGAGGCTGCGGGCGCCGGCCTTGTATTTGGACGCGGGGATCCACCTTCTGCTGGGAGGCTGGAATCTGCTTCCAATCCGCTCACTGGACGGCCGGCGGGCTCTGGAGCTTTTGGCGTCCGGGATCCGGGGACCGGATGCAGGCAGACGGATCCTGGCGCTGAGCGGAGCCCTGTGCGCCGGGGGTGTCGGCGGCCTGCTGAGCCTGGCGATGCTCCGGCAGGGGGGGAGCCTCTGGCTGGCACCGGCGGCGGCCGCGCTGGGACGCGCGGCGGTTTCCGACCTGCGTGCTGCGTGTATTTTTCAAGGAGGGCGTCTGCATTCAGCCTGAAAGCGGACACGCCGGGATGTTTTTTCGGGCGGAACCATTTATTTTGATTTGATGCTTGCAATTTCAATCCTGCTGTGGTATGCTATCAGGGCTACAAAGGGCGGTCCTCTGCCGTGCGTGCGCCAAGAAGAGAGCGGCACGCCTGAAAAGCGGCATGAACACCTATAAAACAGGAGGAAAATCCATGGATCTCATTAAGGAACTGAACAAGGAAACCCTGCAGAACGAAGTCCCCCAGGTTGCCGTCGGCGACACCGTCCGTGTGCACGTCAAGGTCAAAGAGGGCTCCCGCGAAAGAATCCAGGTCTTCGAGGGTATCGTCATTGCGAAGAAGCATGGCGGGATCGAGGAGACCATCACCGTCCGCCGCATTTCCTACGGCGTGGGTGTGGAGAAGGTGTTCCCCGTTCATTCTCCCTCCATCAGCACGATCGAGGTTGTCCGCAGCGGTGCTGTCAGACGTGCAAAGCTGTACTATCTGCGCGGCCGCGTGGGCAAGAGTGCCAAGGTGAAGGAGAAGCTTTAATCAGCGAAAAAAGAGAGGCGTTTCGCCTCTCTTTTTTTGTGGACTTTTTTAGCGGCCGCTCTTGTTGTGCGGGCTGTTTTTTGGTATACTGAAAAAAATTACACTGGGTTTTTATATGTGTCTGGACATTTGCTGCAAAGAAAAAGACACCATGCAAGTGAGGGCTGAAAGCAATGGAGCGGAACGAAGAAAAGGATTGGAAAGCAAAGGAGAAGCAGGGCAGCCAGCGGGAGCTTTACGAGTGGGTGCAGGCTTTGGTCTATGCCGTGCTGGCCGTGGTGCTGCTGTTTACCTTCGCGGTGCGCATGCTCGGCGTGGATGGGCACTCCATGGTGCCGACGCTGCAGGATCAGGATCGGCTGCTGGTGGTCAATTCCGCCCTGTGCGGTTCCTTCGGCCAGGGGGACATTGTGATCCTGCGCAAGGATACGTTTATGACGGAACCCATCGTGAAGCGGATCATCGCCACGGAGGGGCAGACGGTGGACATCGACTATGCGACCGGCAGCGTCTTTGTGGACGGGGTGCTTTTGGATGAGCCGTATATCAACGAGCTGACGTTTCTGGATGAGGGGATGACCTTCCCTGTTCAGGTGCCGGAGGGATCCGTGTTTGTAATGGGGGATAACCGCAACAACTCCAGCGACAGCCGCAACCCCCAGCTGGGAACCGTGGATGTGCGCTACATCATCGGCAAGGCGGAGTTCCTGATCTTCCCGGGGACGGATGCATACACGGAAAAGCGGGACTTTTCCCGGATCGGCCGGATCGGCTGAAACGGCGGAGGGATGAGATGATGAATATACAGTGGTATCCCGGCCATATGACCAAGACGCGCCGCATGATCCAGGAGCAGATCCGGAATATGGATGCGGTGTGTGAGATCCTGGACGCCCGGATCCCCATTTCCAGCCGGAATCCGGATGTGGACGAGCTGGCGGCCGGGAAGCCCCGGCTGGTGGTTTTGAACCGGGCGGATCAGGCGGATCCGGCCCTGACCAGGCAGTGGGCGGTCTGGTTCCGGGCCAAGGGCTATGCTGTGCTGGAGTCCAACGCCAAGGAGGGCACAGGCACCGGAAAGTTTGCGGGCGCCGTGCGGGAGCTTTTGGCGGACAAGCTGAAGGCCTATGCGGAGAAGGGACAGAGCGGCCGGGTGCTGCGGGTGATGATCCTGGGGATCCCCAACGTGGGAAAATCCACCTTTATCAATAAGGTGGCAGGCCGCAAGACGGCGAAGGCGGAGGATCGCCCCGGCGTAACGCGGGGCAAACAATGGATCGCAGTGGACCGGCAGCTGGAGCTGCTGGATACACCAGGGATCCTTTGGCCAAAGTTTGAAGATCAGAGCGTTGGGCTGAATCTGGCCTATACCGGTGCGGTCCGGGACGAAGTGATGGACCTGGAAGAGCTGGCCAGTCATCTGATGGCCTATCTGGGGGCGCATTATCCCCAGACGCTGGAGGCGCGCTACAAAATTACGCCGGAGGCGGAGGAGAGCGGGTATGACCTGCTGGTACGGGCCGGGAAGAAGCGCGGCTTTTTGATCTCCGGCGGGGAAGTGGACACGGAGCGAATGGCAAAGATTCTGCTGGACGAGTTTCGCGGCGGCAAGCTGGGACGCTTTACACTGGAGACGCCGGAGGACGTTCGCCCATGAAGACGATGGAGGCACCCTGGCGCCTGGAGGTAGAGTGCCAAAGCCAGGGGATCACGCGGGTCTGCGGCGTGGATGAGGCCGGGGCCGGCCCCCTGGCCGGGCCGGTTTACGCAGCGGCCGTGATTTTGGACCCGGAGGCGATTCCGGAGGGGCTGAACGATTCCAAGAAGCTGACGGAAAAGCAGAGAGAGACCCTGTATGACCGGATCTGTGAGCAGGCAGTGGCCTGGGCGGTGGCCTGGGCCGACGTGGAGGAGATCGAGGAGATGAATATCCTCAATGCCCGGCTGCTTGCGATGCAGCGGGCCATGGAGGCACTGACGCCGCCGGCAGAATTTGCACTGATCGACGGGAATCGGGACCACGGGGACCGGGTCTCGCTGTGTATGCCCCATCAGACGGTGGTAGGCGGGGACGGAAAAAGCGCGTCCATTGCGGCGGCGTCCATCCTGGCAAAGGTGAGCCGGGACCGGTACGTGTGCCGGGTGCTGGATGCGCAGTACCCCCAGTATCAGTTTGCCAGACACAAGGGCTATGGGACCAGGCTGCACTACGAGATGCTGGACCGCTTCGGCCCCTGCCCGGCGCATCGGATGAGTTTTCTTAAAAAATGGAAGGCGGGAAAACCGTGAACCGGGGCGGCAAGGCGGCCGGGAACCGGGGCGAGGCCGAGACGGCCCGCTATCTGCGGGCGCAGGGCTATGTGCTGCTGGCAAGCCAATGGCGCTGCCGGCTGGGAGAGCTCGACCTGGTGGCCCGGGACCGGGACGGGACCGTTTGCTTCGTGGAGGTAAAGCTGCGCAGCGGCACGGCCTTTGGCCTGCCGCGGGAGGCAGTGGATCTGCGCAAGCAGCGGCGGCTGCGTCAGACGGCGGAGCTTTGGCTGAGCCTTTATGCCCCGGAGGCGCCGGCCCGGTTTGATGTGGCCGAGGTTTACGAGCGTCCGGATGGAACAATGCGGGTGGAATACCTTCCAAACGCATTTGAATAAGGCACCGCCGATCCGGGCCTGGCCTGTATATTTGAAAATCAACAAGCATGGAACATGTAAAGTAGTAAGGAGCATGGTTATGAATTATTACAGCACCCGCGATACATCCCTCCGTTATCGTGCGGCGGAGGCAATCAAAATGGGCCTTTCCCGGGATGGCGGCCTGCTGACGCCCTGTGCGATCCCGCAGATCGATCCGGCCTTCCTGGAAGGATTGGTTCAGGCGGATTATCAGACCCGGGCGGCAGCGGTGATGGGCCTTTATCTGACCGATTATACCCACGAAGAGCTGATGGGCTTTGCCCGGAATGCGTACGGTGCGGACAAATACGATACGCCGGCCGTCGCGCCGCTGCGCAAGGTGGATGCTTCCACCTACTGCCTGGAACTGTGGCACGGACCCACGTCGGCCTTCAAGGATATGGCCCTTCAGATGCTGCCGCAGCTTCTCAGCGCGGCGCTGCGCAAGACGGGGGAGGAAAAGACGGCCTGCATTCTGGTGGCGACCTCCGGCGATACCGGAAAGGCTGCCATGGAGGGCTTCGCCGATGTGGAGCAGACCCGGATCCTGGTGTTTTATCCCAAGGATGGGGTCTCGGCTGTGCAGGAGCGTCAGATGGTGACGCAGGAAGGGGCCAACGTGGGCGTCTGCGCGGTCGTGGGCAACTTCGACGATGCACAGTCCGGCGTCAAGCGCATTTTCTCGGACGCCGCCATGCGGGAGACGCTGGCCGGCCGCGGCTATTTCCTTTCTTCGGCAAACTCCATCAACTGGGGCCGGATCCTGCCGCAGGTAGTGTATTACATCTCGGCTTACTGCGACCTGCTGCGGGAGGGCGCCGTCTCCATGGGCGACCCGGTCAATTTCTGCGTGCCCACCGGCAACTTCGGTGACATTCTGGCGGCTTATTATGCCAAGCGTATGGGCCTTCCGGTCGGAAAGCTGATCTGCGCGTCCAACTGCAACAATGTGCTGACGGATTTTCTGCGCACCGGTATTTACGACCGCAACCGCCCCTTCCACAATACCATGAGCCCGTCCATGGACATTCTGATCTCCAGCAATCTGGAACGGCTGCTGTTCGATCTGTCCGGCGGGAACGACGAAGAGGTCCGGGGATATATGGAGCAGCTTTCCGCACAGGGACGCTATGAGGTGTCCGATGCGATCCGCGGGCAGCTGCAGGAGCTTTACTGGGGCGGCTTCTGCGATGAAGCGGCTACGGCCGCCGCGATTGCGGATTATTACCGGAACAAGGGCTATCTCATTGATACGCATACGGCGGTAGCGGCCGACGTGATGCGTCAGTACCGGGAGGCGACCGGCGATCCGACGCTGACGGTATTTGCCTCCACGGCGTCGCCTTACAAATTCTGCGACCACGTTCTGCGTGCCATCGGCGAGACGCCGGCCGGCAGCGGGGTGGAGCTTCTGGATCAGCTGCATGCGGTGTCCGGCGTGGCGGTCCCCAAGCGGCTGGCTGCGCTGAAGGATAAGACCCGCCGCTTTGACGAGACGGTGGAAAAGGCGCAGATGGACAGCGTGGTGCTGGACTTTTTAAAGTAAGCGGCCCGGTCAGCGCCGGGAGGAGGAAGGACCTGTGAGGCTGCGGAACCGGGATCGCTTTACGCTGGAAACAACGCTTTCGCCGCAGGCTGTGCTGGGGACGCTGCGCGCCCACTGCCTGACCAGGCCCGGTCAGGAGGGCGGCAGCAGCAGGGAGCTTCTCTTTGCGGGGGACATTCCTTACGGCGGGACGTCCTTTGTCCTTTCCCCGATCGCCTACGGAAGAAACAGCTGGCTTCCGGTGCTATCCTGCCGGCTGGAGGCAAAGGAAACCGGCGGCAGCCGCCTTTTTGTGGATGCCCGCTGCCGCCGGCTGGTCCGGTGGCTTATGGGACTCTGGTACGGAGTGCTTGTGCTTGCAGCGCTTCTGGTGCTTCTTTCGGCGGCGTTCGGGGAAGCGTATCCGTCCCAGTTCGGAGGGCTGGCCCTGGCTGGGACGGTCGGCTTTTTCCTGCCCCACGGATCGTTCTGGATACCTATGAACCGGGCGCGGGAAGCGCTGGAGCGTCTGCTGATCCGGGAACCGGAGCAATGGGCGGAGCCCAGGTGAAATTCAGCCTTGGAAAGGGAGGGGATTCATGGCACTTTATGTAATGGGTGATCTGCACCTTTCTTTCAGTGCCAACAAGTCCATGGAGGTGTTCGGAGAGGCGTGGCGGAACTATGTGCCCCGGATCGAACAGGCGCTGAGCGCTCTGAACGCGGAGGACACGCTGGTCCTGGCCGGCGACACCTCCTGGGGGATCAACCTTCCCGAGGCGGAGGCGGATTTCCGCTTTCTGGATCAGTTTCCCTGCCGGAAGCTGCTGGTCAAGGGAAACCACGATTACTGGTGGACGACCGTGACCAAGATGAAGAACTTTTTTGCGGAGAAGGGAATCCGGACCCTGGACTTTCTGCATAACAATTGCTTTTATTACGAGGATTACGCCCTGTGCGGGACCCGGGGCTGGTTTTTTGAGGAGGCTTTAAAGGCATCGGATGCCAAAGTGCTCAATCGGGAGGTGGCCCGGCTGAGAACCTCGCTGGAGGCAGGCGACGGGCATCCGCGGCTGTGCTTTCTGCATTATCCGCCCCTCTATCAGGGCTATCGCTGCCCGGAGATCCTGGACATGCTGCACCAGTTCCCGGTGCAGGCCTGCTATTACGGGCACCTGCATGGGCCGACCCACCGGCGGGCGATTTCCGGTGTGGTGGATGGGATCGATTATGCGCTGATTTCGGCGGATTATCTGGGCTTTCTTCCAAAAAAAATTTGCGAATAATGCAAATAAGTATAGCAATTTATGAAAAATTCTGTTAGAATATGAATTTGCACCGGAAAAATTCCGGTGATGAACGGAGGAGTAAACAACTATGAACGTGAAAAGCTGCGAAAAAATGGAAAAGAGCACCGTTGCGCTCACTGTTGAAGTCAGTGCAGAGGAATTTGAGGCTGCCATCGGCAAAGCATATCTGAAGCTGCGCAAGAAGATCCGCGTTCCGGGCTTCCGTCCCGGCAAGGCCCCCCGCAAGATCATCGAGGGTATGTACGGCGCAGAGGTGTTTTACGAGGAAGCTGTGAATATTGCCATGCCGGATGCCTACGAGGCAGCCGTCAAGGAAAAAGAACTGAACGTCGTGGGTTATCCCAAGGTGGACCTGGTCGGCGAGATCTCCAAGGATGGCTTTACCTTCAAGGCTGAGGTCCCGGTTTATCCGGAGGTGACCCTGGGTACGTACAAGGGCCTGAAGGCTCCCAAGGAAGTGGCCAAGGTGACGGCTGCCGATGTGGATGCCCGCATCAGTGAGCTGGCGGACCGCAACACCCGCCTGGTCAGCGTGGACCGTCCCGTTGAAAAGGGCGACACCGCCGTGATCGATTATGAGGGCTTCCTGAACGGGAAGGCCTTTGACGGCGGCAAGGACGAAAATTACAGCCTGGAGATCGGCTCCGGCAGCTTTGTCCCCGGCTTTGAGGATCAGATCATCGGCATGAAGGCCGGCGAAGAGAAGGATCTGGACATTACCTTCCCCGAAGATTATCACAAGGACCTGGCCGGCAAGGCGGTTGTGTTCCATGTGAAGGTCAATGAGGTGAAGGTGAAGGAATCTCCGATCCTCGATGACGAATTCGCCAAGGACGTGTCCGAGTTTGACACGCTGAAGGATCTCAAGGCGGATCTGAAGAAGAAGATCACGGAAGAGCGTGAGGCGGCTGCCCAGAAGACCTTTGAAGAGGATCTGGTCAACCAGGTCGCCGAAGGCATGACCTGCGATGTGCCCGATGCCATGGTGGAGGCTCAGCTGGAAGAGGGCCTGCAGAACTTCCGGATGCAGATCCAGCAGCAGGGCATCCGCTATGAGGACTATCTGAAGATGACCGGCCTGAGCGAGCAGAAGCTCAAGGATGACGCCCGCGAAGGCGCCGAGCGCCGGGTCCGTCAGGAGCTGGCCCTGGCCGCGATCATCAAGGCGGAGAATCTGGAGGCCACGGACGAGGAAGTGGAGTCCGAGCTCAAGGAGCTGGCTGAGCAGTATCACATGGAGCTGGAGACGGTGAAGAAGTATCTGCCTGCCGAGCAGGTGAAGGATCAGATCCTGACCAAGAAGGCCGTCGCCGTGATCGCGGACAACGCAACGGTTTCCAAGAAGGCCGCCAAGAAGGCGGAAAGCGCCGAGGAATCCGCCGAGGAGGAGAAGAAGCCGGCCAAGAAGACCTCCAAGAAGGCCGCGGAGGAGACCGGCGAGGAAGAGAAAAAGCCCGCCAAGAAGGCTGCTTCCAAGAAGACCGCCAAGACGGAAGAGTAAGTTTTCGACCGTATTTACAGATTCGACACATTCTCTCATGGTGCCTGTGGTATCATGAGAGAATGGCTTATAAGCCACAAAAGACAGGAGGTTTTTCCAATGAGTTTAGTCCCGTATGTGGTGGAACAGACCAGCCGCGGCGAGCGTTCCTATGACATTTTTTCCCGTCTGCTCAATGATCGGATCATTTTTTTAGGTGAAGAAGTCAATGCGACCACGGCCAGCCTGGTTGTGGCACAGCTGCTCTATCTGGAGGCGCAGGATCCGGACAAGGACATCCAGCTGTATATCAACAGCCCCGGCGGCTCCGTAACGGACGGCATGGCCATTTTCGACACGATGCAGTATATCAAGTGCCCGGTATCCACGATCTGCGTGGGTATGGCGGCCAGCATGGGCGCATTTTTGCTCTCCTCCGGAACCAAGGGGAAGCGGATCGCCCTGCCCAATTCCGAGATCATGATCCATCAGCCCTCCGCCGGCACGCAGGGCAAGGTCACGGATATGGAGATCGATGTGGAGCATTTCCTGCGGATCAAGAAGAAGCTCAATGAGATCATGGCGGCCAACACCGGAAAGACGCCGGAAGAGATCAAGGCCGCGTCGGAGCGGGACCACTGGCTGACCGCTGAGGAAGCTCTGGAGTTCGGTCTGGTGGATAAGGTCATTTATAAGAGATAATACGCGCAATTTATAGAAATCCGAGGTTTTTATCAGCATGAACGACGACAGCAAGAAGTCCCTGCGCTGCTCCTTCTGCGGCAAGCATGAGCAGCAGGTACACCGTATGATTCAGGGACCGGGGGTACGCATCTGCGATGAGTGTGTGCAGCTTTGTGTAAACATCCTGAACGACGAGTTTGAAGATGAGCGCCGCCATACGCAGCTGGACGAGGTGCCGGACAAACTGCCGACGCCCCGGGAGATGAAAGAGATCCTGGACCAGTATATCATCGGACAGGATGAGGCAAAGGTCGCTTTGTCTGTGGCGGTTTATAACCACTACAAGCGGATTTTCTTCGGCGGTGACGAGGATGTGGAGCTGCAAAAGAGCAACATCCTGATGCTGGGCCCCACCGGCAGCGGCAAGACCCTGTTTGCCCAGACGCTGGCCCGGATCCTGAAGGTGCCGTTTGCCATCGCTGACGCCACCACGCTGACGGAAGCCGGCTATGTGGGCGACGATGTGGAGAATATCCTTCTGCGTTTGCTGCAGGCGGCCGATTTTGATGTGGAGCTGGCGGAGCGCGGCATCATCTATGTGGATGAGATCGACAAAATCGCCCGCAAAAGCGAAAATACGTCCATCACCCGGGACGTTTCCGGCGAGGGTGTGCAGCAGGCGCTGCTGAAGATTGTGGAGGGAACGGTGGCCAACGTTCCGCCCCAGGGCGGGCGCAAGCATCCGCACCAGGAGTTTATCCAGGTCAACACGAAGAACATCCTCTTTATCTGCGGCGGCGCGTTTGACGGGCTGGAAAAGATCATTGAACGCCGGGTGGATCAGAAGAGCATTGGCTTTGACGCGGTGATTCAGGGAAAGAAGGAGAAGAACATCAGCAAGATCCTTGCGCAGGTTCAGCCTCACGATCTGCTGAAGTTCGGCATCATTCCGGAGCTGGTGGGCCGTCTGCCGGTGATCGCTTCGCTGAATGCTCTGGGCCGCGAGGATCTGGTGAAGATCCTGACGGAGCCCAAGAACGCCCTGGTCAAACAGTATCAGCGGCTGATGGAGTACGACCAGGTGCAGCTGTGCTTTGAGGACGGTGCGCTGGAGGCAATTGCCGATAAGGCGATTGAGCGCAACATCGGCGCAAGAGGTCTGCGGGCCGTGATGGAGGGATTGCTGACGAAGGTCATGTACGAGGTTCCTTCGGACCCGTCCATTGAAAAGGTTACGATCACGAGGGCCTGCGTCGAGGGGACCGAGCCGCCTGTGCTTGAGAAAAATCCCAACAAGGTGAACTATCCGGTGAAACTGAAGGCAGGCAAGGATGAGCACGCATCTGCCTCTGACAGTTCCCACCCTGCCTCCGCTTCGTAAGGAGTTCAAGAAGGGACGCCGGATGGCGCCCCTTCTTTTTATCCGGCCCTTACGTGGCTGTTTTCCAAAGAAAGGAACCAAACCATGGAAATGACGACACAGAATTTACCGGTTCTGGCTCTGCGCGGCCTGACGGTATTTCCGCATATGAGCCTGAACTTCGACGTGGAGCGCATGATCTCCATCGCAGCGCTGGAACATGCAATGGAGGAGGACCAGCGGATCTTTCTGGTGACCCAGCGGGAGCTGGGGGTGGCCCTGCCCGGGGAGGACGACCTGTTTCAGGTCGGCACGATCTCGCGCATTACGCAGATTCTGCGGATCTCCGCGAATTCGGTCCGCGTCCTGGTGGAGGGCGAGTGCCGGGCAAGGCTTCGCCGTCTGTGGCAGAAAGAGCCGTTTTTGCAGGCAAATGTGGAGCGGATCGACGAACCGGAGGAGACGGACGATCAAAGTCCGCGGACAGAGGCACTGATCCGCCAGACCGGCACGCTGTTTGAGGCGTACGCCCGGATGAGCGGAAACGTTCCGGAGACGGTGCAGACCACGGTGCTGGATTGCCGCCGCCCCGGCTATCTGGCGGATTACCTGGCGCAGAATATGAGCCTGCGGGTAAGCGACAAGCAGGAGATCCTGGAGGAAACAGAGCCGTTTGCCCGACTGACACTGCTGAATCAGCTGCTGGTCCGGGAGAACAATGTGCTGAATTTTGAGCACGAGATGGAGGAAAAGGTCCGGGATCAGCTGGCACGCCAGCAGCGGGACCAGATCCTGCGGACCCAGATCCGGGTGATGCAGAACGAGCTGGGCGAAGGAGAAGACGGGGACGAGGAACTGGAGGAATACCGGCGGAAGATCCTTGCGCTGAAGCTGGACGAGGATGCCCAGCAGCATCTGCTGAAGGAAGTAAACCGCATCGCCAAGCAGCCCTTCGGCAGCGCGGAGGCTGCCGTTTCCCGGAATTATCTGGACGTGTGTCTGGAGATGCCCTGGGGCGTGGAGACCCGGGAGCGCATCAGCGTGGAAGCGGCCCGGAAGATCCTGGACCGGGATCACTTCGGCCTGGAAAAGGTGAAGGAGCGGATCCTGGAGACCATTGCCGTGCGTCAGATGAATCCCGAGGGGAAGGGACCGATCATTTGCCTGGTGGGCCCGCCGGGCGTGGGTAAAACGTCCATTGCCATTTCGGTTGCCAAGGCGCTGAACCGCAAGCTGGGCCGAATCTCACTGGGCGGCGTCCGGGATGAGGCGGATATCCGGGGTCACCGCAAGACCTACATAGGTTCGATGCCGGGACGGATCATTGAAGCCATCAGCCGCAGCGGTTCCATGAACCCACTGCTGCTTCTCGATGAGATCGACAAGCTGGGCAGCGATTACCGGGGCGATCCGGCCTCCGCACTGCTGGAGGTGCTGGATCCGGAGCAGAACTGTGCCTTCCGGGATCACTTCCTGGAGATCCCGGTGGATCTGAGCCGGGTTTTGTTTATCACCACGGCCAACACGACGGAATCGATTCCCAGGCCGCTGCTGGACCGCATGGAGCTGATTGAGCTTTCCAGCTATACGGATGAAGAAAAGCTGCAGATTGCCAAGCAGCACCTGCTGCCCAAGCAGCTGAAGGCCCACGGGCTGAAGCGGAGCAACCTGCATATTGACGATGAGGCGTTCTATGCCATCATTCGGGACTATACCCGGGAGTCCGGGGTGCGCCAGCTGGAGCGGCAGATCAAAAAGCTGTGCCGGAAAGCAGATATGGCCCTGGTGAAAGGGACTGTAAAGCGCTTAAACGTTACACCGGAGAACCTGCAGAAGCTGATGGGTGTGCAGCCGTTTCCGCCGGCCTATCATACGGAACGGGAAGAGGTCGGCATTGTGAACGGCCTTGCCTGGACGGAAGTCGGCGGCGAGATCCTGGAAGTGGAAGTCAATGTGATGGAGGGCAGCGGGAAGCTGGAGCTGACCGGAAATCTAGGCGAGGTCATGAAGGAGTCTGCCATGGCGGCGCTGTCCTGCCTGCGCGCCCGGGCCGATCGCCTGGGTCTGGATCCGGAGTTTTATAAAAACCGGGATCTTCACGTTCACTTCCCGGAGGGGGCCGTCCCCAAGGACGGGCCTTCGGCGGGCATTGCCATTGCCACGGCGATGCTTTCGGCCCTGAGCGGACGGAAAGTCCGGGCTGCCATTGCCATGACCGGCGAGATCACCCTTCGGGGAAGGGTGCTGCCTATTGGCGGGCTGCGTGAAAAAACAATGGCTGCCAAGCGGAATGGGATCCAGACCGTTCTGATCCCCAAGGACAACCTGCGGGACCTGGAGGAGATTGACCAGACCGTGCGGGCGGCGCTGCACTTTGTGCCGGTCAGCACCATCGACGAAGTATTTCATGAGGCTTTGATGCCGGCGGCAAAAGCGCCGGCCAAGGAAGGCGGCGTGGCGGCCTTTGCGCCGCTGCCCCGGAAAGAGAACACAGACGCCGCGCTGCGGCAGTGAGGAGGCTGGCATGGCGCTGAATTTTGCAAAGACCGTGTTCCTTCGGGGCGTGACGGATCCGCGGGATTTTATCCGGGATGAAAAGCCGCAGATTGCCTTTGCGGGCCGCTCCAATGTGGGAAAATCCTCGGTGCTCAATCGGCTGGTGGGGCGAAAGAATCTTGCCTATGTGGGCGCGTCGCCGGGAAAAACCTCGCAGATCAACTATTTCTGTGCCGATGCCGGCGCTTATCTGGTGGATCTTCCCGGTTATGGCTATGCAAAGGTTTCCAAGGCGGAGAAGGAGCGCTGGGGCCGTCTGATGGAGCGCTACTTTCAGGACGAAGGCGGACTGATCACGCTGGGCGTTCTGATCGTGGACATACGCCATAAACCCACGGCTGACGACGTTACCATGCACAGCTGGTTTCGGGAGTCGGGCTGCCCGGAGATCGTGGTGGCCAACAAGCTGGACAAGCTGAAAAAAAGCCAGGTGGAGCCGGCGCTGAGCCTGATCCGTCAGACGCTGGAGCTGCCGGAGGAGGAACCGCTGGTGCCGTTCTCCGCAGAGAAGGGAACCGGGCGGGATGAACTGGTGCGGCTGCTGCTTCAGGCGGTGGAGCGCTGAACAACGATAAAAAGAGGAACGAAGCGACAGGCTTCGTTCCTCTTTTTTGCTGCCGTACCGATAAAGGGCTCACGGTGCCGCGCCTTCCAGCTCCGACGGGGACTTGGGAAGCTCGTTGCGGTGGTCGATGGGCGTGGTCAGGTACAGGCGCAGCAGCCGCGCCCAGCCCAACTCCTTGCTGGTGAGGCTGCCCTGCTGCGCAATGTAGGCATCCAGATCGTCCAGGGCGGTTTTCAGTTCCACGGGATAAAGCTCCGCGTCATAGGCGGTATCCCGAATGGCGTGGAGCATGGTCTCCTCCTCGCTGTCACAGCTCAGACCGTCCACAAATGCCAGGGGGTTGCTGAAGAAAGCCAAACTCAGCAGGTGGCAGTATTGATCGGTATAGGCGCCATCCAGCCCTGCGGCGGTGCAGCCCAACTGAAGGCGGAAGATTTCTGCTTCGGAGTAGGGGGCCTGCTCCTGCAGCCAGCTGAGCAGGGCTTCCACCGTCTGTTCGGGGTGTTCGGTGGATCCCAGAAGCCCCAGCTCCTGCCAGTCCAGATCGGAGAGGAGGCTGAACACCGTCCAGCGGTTGGTGTAGATTTCCTCGGCGGAGAGGTTGCTGCCGGTGACCAGACGGTTCCAGGCGATGTAGACCTGCTGAGTGCTGCTGAGCGGCTCCTGCTCCGGCTGCTGCCGCAGGGAAAAGTCCGGTTCGCCGTCTTTGAGGGCAAAGGTATAGAGATTGTCCGGTGCGTAGGCCTCGTAGCCCGCGTCCATTTCGTCGCGCAGGCAGATTCCGGCCACCAGACCGTCCTTCATAAAGAAACAGAGACTGAAGCAGAGAGAATCGCCTTCGGCCGAGGTCTGATAGGCATAGAAGTAGTCGTGAGGGACCAAGGAGTAGCCCGGGGACTCCTTCAGGCAGTAGACCAGGCGGTCGTCTGCCGAAGCGGTATCGTAAGCGGCCAGAACATCCGCCTTGGAGGAGCCGACGCCGATCCCGCGGGGGGTGGTATAGCCGGCCGCCATGGTGGAGATCTGATTGACCCATTCGCTTTCGGTCTGTTCCCGCTCCGGGTCCGCGTCGAAATGGATATAATCCACGGTCAAAGCGCCGCAGACCGCATGGTGCAGGGAGGCCAGGTGCAGATCCGTCCCCTCGGTGGTCACGGTTTCCGGCGCCGTCAGCGCAAGATCCGTGCCGAAGGGGAAAAACTCCTTCTGCCCGCCCAGAGTCAGGTAATGCCGCTGTCCCGAGCCGTCCCAAAGCAGGAGAAATTCTGTCTGCGGCGTCTCCTCCTGCGCGGTTCCGGCGGGTTCTCTCTCCTGCCGCAGGTGATAGAGCCCAAAGCCGCCCAGGATCACAAGAAGGACCGGAAGGATCCAGAGGATCCGCCCTTTGGAGCGGACGGGCCGGGCGGTACGTTCCGGCGCAGCGGGCAAAGGTGCAGACTGGGACGGGCCGGAGACGGGCTCCTGCTCCGGCGTGGCGGTCAGCTCTGCAACCGAGATGCCGAATTCCCGGCTGAGTGCCAGCAGATTTTCCATATCCGGCGTAGCCTGGCCGGTTTCCCATTTGCTGACGGCCTGACGGCTGACGCCCAGCCGCGCGCCCAGTTCCTCCTGAGAGATCCCCAGGGCTTTTCGGTACTGGCTGATGGTTTGGCCTAAGTTCATGGCGGTTCCTCCTTTAAAAGAGCCGTGCGGCACGCGGCCGCCGGACACAGCTTCAGCCTATCATACTTACCCGTAAAAAGCTACCACCCGCCTGTCAAATATCGGTTGCGGCCGGGAAAAAGGGCCGGCGGCCGCGGTCGGAGGGAAAAAACTTCGTTTACCCCCTATGCAAAACGGGGAAAATACGGTAAAATACAAAACGATATCAAGATGAAATGGGAGGCGACCCTCATGGAAAAACCCGCGTACCGGCGTGTGCTGCTGAAGATCAGTGGAGAAGCCCTTGCCGGTGATCAGCATACAGGTTTGGACTTTAACATGATTGGAAGCGTCTGCGACGTCATTAAAAAATGCGTGGATCGGGGCGTGCAGGTCGGCCTTGTGGTCGGCGGCGGCAACTTCTGGCGCGGCGTCAAGGACGGCGGCGGCCGGATGGAGCGGTCCCGGGCGGACCACATGGGGATGCTGGCCACGGTGCTCAACTGCCTGGCCGTAGCCGATGTGATGGAGCAGAAGGGCATGGAGGTCCGGGTGCAGACCGCCGTGGAAATGCGCGCCATCGCAGAGCCGTACATCCGTTCCAAGGCGATCCGACACCTGGAAAAGGGCCGCGTGGTCATTTTTGGCTGCGGCACCGGAAACCCCTATTTTTCCACGGATACGGCCGCGGTGCTGCGGGCGGCGGAGATCGGCGCAGAGGTGATCCTTCTGGCCAAGAATGTGGACGGCGTTTACAATGCGGACCCCGTCAAGGATCCCACCGCAGTCAAATATGACAGCATCAGCTATGACGAGGTGCTGGCGCAGCATCTGATGGTGATGGATTCCACGGCGACGTCCCTGTCGATGGACAATCACATTCCCGTTTTGCTGTTTGCCCTGAAGGATCCTGAGAATATCTACCGCGCAGTGTGCGGTGAAAAGATCGGTACAATTGTGAAGGAGTGACGGACATGGATAAAAGCGAGCTGAAGATTTACGAAGATAAGATGAATAAGAGCATTGACTCGGTCTCTGCGGACTTTGCTTCCGTGCGGGCCGGCCGTGCCAATGCAGCCGTGCTGGACCGGATCAGTGTGGACTATTACGGAACACCTACCCCCATCCAGCAGATCGCCGCCATCTCTTCGCCGGATCCCCGGATGCTGATGATTCAGCCTTGGGATGCCAGCGCCCTCAAGGGGATCGAACGGGCCATTCAGGAGTCGGATCTGGGCATCAATCCGCAGAATGACGGCCGGGCGATCCGCCTGGCTTTCCCCCAGCTGACGGAGGAGCGCCGCAAGGAGCTGGTCAAGCAGATCAAGAAGTACGGCGAAAACGGCAAGGTCGCGATCCGGAACATCCGTCGGGATGCGATGGAGGTATTCAAGAAGAAGCAGAAGGCTTCCGAGATCACGGAGGACGATCTGAAGCAGGCGGAGAAGGATCTGCAGAAGCTGACCGATGAGAGCTGCAAGAAGATCGACGAGCTGCTGGCCAAAAAAGAAAAAGAACTGATGGCGGTCTGATGGCGGAAGAGAAGAATACAATGGCACAGGCGGGGCAGGTGGACATGGAACGCCTGCCTCGCCATATCGCTGTAATCCTGGACGGAAACGGCCGCTGGGCCACGCGGAGGGGCCTGCCCCGCACGGCCGGCCATAAGGCCGGGGCGGAGAATTTCCGGCGGATCGCGACCTATTGCAAAAACATCGGGATCCGCTACCTGACCGTCTATGCCTTTTCCACCGAGAACTGGAAACGGTCCCGGGAGGAAGTGGGGGCGATCATGGCCCTTTTGAAGCGCTACCTGCTGGAGGCAGTGGATTCCATGGAGCGGGAGCATATTCGCCTGCACTTTTTCGGGGATATGACGCCCATTGATCCGGAGCTGCGCGCCCTGGCCCGGGAGACCGATGAAATTACGGAGCATCTTTCCAAGGATGATTTTCAGGCCAACGTCTGCCTGAATTACGGGGGCCGGGATGAGATCCTGCGGGCCGTGCGGGCCTTTCAGACCGACTGCGCGCAGGGGCGGCGAAAGCCGGAGGAGCTGGATGAGGCGCTGTTTTCCTCTTACCTGGATTCCCGCGGAATCCCGGATCCGGAACTGATCATTCGGCCCAGCGGTGAGCTGCGGCTGAGCAACTTCCTCTTGTGGCAGTGTGCTTATTCCGAGTTTTATTTTACCGATGTGCTTTGGCCGGACTTTGACAAAGAGGAACTGAACAAGGCGCTTGTGTCATATCAGAAAAGAGACCGTCGATTCGGCGGTGTAAAGTGATTTTATTTTACAAGGACGGGTACTATGGGAAAGCGAATTTTGGTGGCAGTGGTCGGGATCCCGCTGCTGGTGCTGGTGCTGAGTGCTGCTCCGGCCTGGGCAACGCTGGTGCTGACGGCGGCGCTGTGCGCCGTGGGGGCGTATGAGCTGCTGCATGCCCTGCACGGTGAGCGCGCGAAGGGCCTGGAGCCGCTGACTGTGGCGGTGGCCGCGCTGGTCCCCTTTGGGGTTTATGCCGAGTCCTACCAGGTGCAGCTGCTGAGCCTGACGGATGCGCCGTCCGCGCCGCTGACGGGCCTGCTTGCGATGCTGTTTGTCCTCCTTTTGTTTGTGATTACCATTGTCCGCTACGGTTCGCCCCGGGCGGTGAGCTTTGAGCTGGTGACCGCGGCCATTTTCGCGGGACTTGTATTTCCGCTGATGCTCAGCTGCCTGCTGCGCCTGCGAATGATGGAGTACGGCTTTTTGCTGGTTTGGGCGCCGCTGGCGGTATCCTTCGGAAGCGACACCTGCGCCCTGTTTGCCGGCATGGCCTGCGGAAAGCACAAGCTGGCCCCGCTGGTCAGCCCGCACAAGACGGTGGAAGGCGCGGTGGGCGGTCTTCTGGGCGGCGTGCTGGGGCTTTTGATCCTGCGGGCTTTTGCGGCCCGCTTCGGCGGCATGACCCTGTGGACGATCCCGGAGGTTTTGTGCTTCGGCGTGCTGGGCAGCCTGGTCAGCCAGATCGGGGATCTGAGCTTCTCTGCGATCAAGCGGGAGTACGGCATCAAGGATTACGGCAATTTGCTGCCGGGCCACGGCGGGGTCCTGGACCGGTTTGACAGCGTGACCTTTGTGACGCCCTTCGTCTGGTTTTTCCTGAGTCTTTCTACCTTTTAAGCTTTTAAGGAAGTGCAAGATGATCCGATCCATTTCAATTCTCGGCTCTACCGGTTCCATCGGCCGGCAGACGCTGGATGTGGCGCAGAAGCTGGGTCTTACGGTGACCGCTTTGACAGCCAAGGAACATGTAGAACTTATGGAGCAGCAGGCGCGGCAATTTAAGCCGCGCCTTGCTGTCATGACGGACCCGGCTGCGGCCCGGGCGCTGCGCCTTCGCCTGGCGGACACGGCCACAACGGTGCTGAGCGGGGAAGAGGCGCTTTGTGAGGCGGCGACGGCTCCGGAGGCGGAGGCGGTGGTGACCGCAGTCATGGGAATGGTGGGCCTGAAGCCGACCCTCGCGGCCATCGGGGAGAAGAAGCGCATTGCACTGGCCAATAAGGAGACGCTGGTGTGCGCCGGCGAGCTGGTGATGGCGGAGGCGGCCCGCTGCGGGGCGGAGATCGTTCCGGTGGATTCGGAGCACTCGGCGATTTTTCAGTGCTTGCAGGGCTGCCGGGATCGGGAAGAGATCAAGCGCCTGATCCTGACCTGCTCGGGCGGTCCGTTTTTCGGAAAGAAACGGGAGGAGCTGCGCGCGGTGACCCGGGAGGATGCCCTGCGGCATCCGAATTGGAGCATGGGCGCCAAGATCACGGTGGACAGTGCGACCCTGATGAACAAGGGGCTGGAAGTGATCGAGGCCATGCGCCTTTACCGGCTTCCGCTTTCGCAGGTGGACGTGGTGATCCACCGGCAGAGCATTGTGCATTCCCTGGTGGAGTTCCGAGACGGCGCGGTTTTGGCCCAGCTGGGGACGCCGGATATGCGTCTTCCCATCCGTTATGCGCTGACCTGGCCGGCCCGGTGCGAAAGTCGGGAGCCTCCGCTGGATCTTCTGTCCTGTCCGCCGCTGACCTTTGACCGGCCGGATCCGGAGGCGTTTCCCTGCCTGCGGCTGGCCCTGGAAGCGGCCCGGGAGGGCGGGACGGCCTGCGCGGTGCTCAATGCCGCCAATGAAGAGGCCGTGGCACGGTTCCTCGCCGGAACGATCCGCTTTCTGGAGATTCCGGAGCTGGTGGCGCGTGTGCGTCAGCAGGTGAAAACGGTGCCGGCTGCGGATCTTGCGGCGGTGCTGGAGGCAGATCGGGCGGCCCGGGCGGCCCTGAAAGCAATCAAGGAGTGAATATGGCGAAAATCATCTATGTTGCGGTGGCGATCCTGATCTTCGGGATCCTGATTGCGCTGCATGAGTTGGGACATTTTTTGGCGGCAAAGCTTTGCGGCGTGCGGGTCAATGAGTTTTCCATCGGGATGGGCCCGGCCCTGTGGAGCCGAGACCGGGGCGAAACGCAGTACTCCCTTCGCCTGCTGCCCATTGGCGGTTACTGCGCCATGGAAGGGGAAGATGGTGACTCGGAGGATCCCGGCGCTCTGAGCCGGCAGGGATTTTGGAAACAGTTTCTGATCCTGGTGTCCGGGGCGCTGATGAACTTCCTTACGGGGCTGGTCATCATCGCGGTGCTTTTTTCCAACGCCTCGGAGTTTTACGTGGACGGGATCCGGGGCCTTGCGCCGGAGTTTCAGGCTGTCGGGGAGGATGGCCTGATGCCCGGGGACCGGTTTTATAAGGTGAACGGCTACCGCACGTATTTTTACGGCGACGCCCTGACCTTTCTCAGCTATTCCGGGGACCTGGCGGAGATTGAAGTGGTGCGGGACGGCCGGCACATTCAGGTGGAGGCGCAGCGGAAGGACTGCACGGCCCAGGACGGCAGCAAATACCGGGGCTTTGGGATCTATACCGCGGCCCAGGCGGTCCCGGCTGCGGGGCAGCGCCTCTCCTTTATCTGGTACCGGACCATTGACTATGTGCAGACCGTCTGGTTCAGTCTGGTCCAGCTGGTGACCGGCGGCGCATCCATGGACGATGTGGGCGGACCGGTCGCCATTATTTCCACGATCACGGAGGTGGGCACCGATCCGGATCTTTCGCCTACGGCTGCGGCTGCGGCGGCGAATATTGCCAGGTTGGCGGCTCTGATCGCCGTCAACCTGTGTGTGATGAACCTGCTTCCGATTCCGGCGCTGGATGGAGGGCGGATCTTCTTTTTGCTGCTTGGCACGCTCAGCAGCAAGCTGTTCGGAAAAAAGATCCCGGAAAAGTACGAGGCTTATTTGAACACTGCCTTTTTTGTGGCGCTGATGGCACTGATGCTGGTAATCACACTGCACGATGTATATAAGCTGTTCTGACGGGAGGGAATGTGCATGACCAAGCAGCTTCATGTGGGCACGGTTGCCGTGGGCGGCGGCGCTCCGGTATCCATTCAATCCATGTGCAATACAAAGACCGATGACGTGGCCGCCACGGTGGCGCAGATCCACACACTGGAGCAGGCCGGCTGTGAGATCATTCGGGTGGCCATTCCGGATGAGGCGGCCGCCCAGGCGATTGACCGCATCAAAGAGCAGATTTCGATCCCGCTGGTGGCGGATATTCATTTTCAGCATCGCTTTGCCCTGATCTGTGCGGAGCGCGGTGCGGATGCCATCCGGATCAATCCCGGCAACATCGGCGGCGAGGAGAACGTCCGGGCGGTGGCGGATCTGTGCCGGAAAAAGAACATTCCCATTCGCATCGGCGTCAATGGCGGTTCGCTGGAAAAGGAGCTGCGGGCAAAATACGGCGGGGTGACGGCGGAAGCGCTGGTGGAAAGCGCCCTGGGTCACGTAAAGCTTTTGAATCGCTTTGATTTTGACGACATCTGCATTTCCGTGAAATGCTCCGACGTTCCGCTGACCATGGCAGCGTATCGCCTGCTGCATGAGCGGACCGACTATCCGCTGCACCTGGGCGTCACCGAAGCCGGGACTCCGACCATGGGACTTGTGAAGTCTGCCATGGGGATTGGCGGTCTGCTGTGTATGGGGATCGGCGATACCATTCGGGTCACGCTGACGGCGGATCCGGTGGAGGAGATCTATGCGGCCAAAAAGATCCTGCGGGCTGCCGGATTGCGGCAGGATGGCGTTAACCTGATCGCCTGCCCGACCTGCGGGCGTACGAATATTGACCTGATCCCGATCGCCGAAGAGGTGGAGCGACGGCTCAGCGGCTGCAGAAAGAATCTGACGGTCGCGGTGATGGGCTGCGTGGTCAATGGCCCGGGCGAGGCGGCCGCGGCCGATATCGGCATTGCCGGCGGAAACGGTGAGGGGCTGATCTTCAAGAAGGGAAAACCACTTTACAGAGTTGAACAGGACAAGCTTGTGGATGCATTGCTTGCGGAAATAGAACGATTTTAGGACTGGTGAACAGCACGCATGGGTAAGAAGATACCATTTTTTCAGATGTTTTCCGATTTGCAGACGGATCCGGAGGTTCAGCTGCACCTGGGCGGAGCAGCCGTGGAAGGCGCGGTGATCGACCGGGAGCAGTTTACCATGACGCTGAAGCTTTCGGTGCGGGAACCGCTGCCCCAGCCCATTCAGGAGCGGCTGGCGCGCACCATGGAGGACGCCTACGGTTTTACAAAGGTGAATCTGGAGGTAAGCTGTGCCGCGGCACCTGCTCCGGCGCCGAAGCGGGAGAGCCGGAAGGCAGAGGACCGTCCGGCTGTGACGGATGTGCTCATGGGCAGTGCGATCAAGGGTGCGGAAGTGCCCATGAAGGATCTGACGCTGAAGATGGGCAACGCCACCGTATGCGGCAAGGTCTTTTTTGCGGACTGCTACGAGACGCGGCGGCAGGGGCTCTGGTGCCTGACCTTTGATATGACGGACAACACGAACTCGGTGACGGTCCGGAAATATTTGGACACCAAGCAGGCGGAGAAGCTGCAGGACGCCATTCATCCAGGCCTGTGGCTGAAGGTTCAGGGGCGCATGGAGCAGACCCGGGACGGCAAGGACATTCAGCTGAATCCGAATCATATCAACAAGGTAACGCATAAGGAGCGGGAGGACACCGCGCCCGTCAAGCGGGTGGAACTGCATCTGCATACCCGCATGTCCAATATGGACGCTCTGACGGACACCAAGGAAGTGGTGCAGGAGGCGATCCGCTGGGGGCATCCGGCCATTGCCATCACGGACCACGGAGTGGTGCAGTCGTTTCCGGACGCATGGAAGGCCGCCGGGGATAAGATCAAGGTCCTTTACGGCATGGAGGGCTATTTCATCAACAATCTGGATGACCGGGTGGCGGTGCACGGCGCTCAGGAGTGCGGACTGCAGGATGAGTTTGTCTGCTTTGACATTGAGACGACCGGCCTGAAGGTGGCGCGGGAGGCCATTACGGAGATCGGCGCCGTGGTGCTGCGCAACGGCGAAGTGACCGAGCGCTTTCAGACCTTTGTCAACCCGAACCGGCGGCTGACGCCGGAGATCACGGGGCTGACCGGGATCACGGATGAGATGCTCAAGGATGCGCCTGAGCCCAAAGAGGCCCTGACGGAGTTTTTGAAGTTTGTGAACGGCCGCCCGCTGGCGGCGCACAATGCGGAATTTGATATCAGCTTTATCCGGGCGGGCTGTCGGAAAGAAGGGCTTCCTTTTGAGCCGACCTACGTGGATTCGCTGATCCTGGCTCAAAATCTGCTCCCGGATCTGGGAAAGTACAAGCTGGATATTGTGGCCGAGGCACTGGACCTTCCGGCGTTCAATCACCACCGGGCCTCCGACGATGCGGCGACGGTGGCGTATATGCTGATCCCGTTTTGGAAGATGCTGGAGGAGCGGGGCATCACCCGCCTGCAGCAGGTAAACGGGGAGATGGAGAAGCTGCGCCCCCGGGGCAGCAAGTCCCATCGGTTTCCCAAGCATATTATTCTGCTTGCGAAAAATAAGCTGGGGCTGAAAAATCTCTATCAGCTGATCTCAGCCTCCAACCTGAAATATTTCAAGCGCGTGCCGACGATTCCCAAGACGGAGCTGAATCGCCACCGGGAAGGGCTGATCATCGGCTCTGCCTGCGAGGCGGGCGAGCTGTTCCGTGCGGTGGTGGATCATAAGGACTGGGGCGAGTTGAAACGGATCGCCTCTTACTACGATTACCTGGAAATTCAGCCCCTGTGCAACAACCGGTTTATGCTGCGGGAGGGCACCGTCCAGTCGGAAGAGGAGCTGCGGGACTTCAACCGGACCATTGTCCGCCTGGGTGAGGAGCTGGGCAAACCGGTGTGCGCCACCGGCGACGTCCACTTCCGGGAGCCGGAGGACGAGGTGTTCCGCCACATTTTGCTGGCCTCCAAAAAGTTTCCGGATGCCAATGCGCCGCTGCCGATCTATTTTAAGACAACGGATGAGATGCTGCAGGAATTTTCCTACCTGGGCGAGGAGAAGGCCTTTGAGGTGGTGGTGACCAATCCCCGGGCCATCGCGGATCAGTGCGAGACCATTGAGCTGCTGCCCAAGGGAAAGCTGTTCCCGCCCCGGCTGGAAAACTCCCGGGAGGATCTTTATAACCTGGTTTGGAACCGGGCCCACGAGCTGTACGGAGAAAACCCACCGAAGATCGTGGTGGATCGGATCAATGTTGAGCTGAACAGCATCCTGGGCCGCGGCTACGACGTCATTTACATGAGCGCCCAGAAGCTGGTGCAGCGCTCCCTGGAGAACGGATATCTGGTCGGCTCCCGGGGCAGTGTGGGCTCTTCGCTGGTGGCGTACATGTCCGGCATTACGGAGGTCAACTCGCTGCCGCCCCATTATCGCTGCCCCAAGTGCAAGAATACGGAGTTTATTCTCGATCAGTCCTACGGCTGCGGCGTGGATATGCCGGATAAGCTTTGCCCGGTGTGCGGCGAGCCTTATGCCAAGGAGGGCTTTGACATTCCCTTTGAAACCTTTTTGGGCTTCGGCGGCGACAAGGTCCCGGATATTGACCTGAACTTCTCCGGCGAGTATCAGGCCCGGGCTCATCGCCACGCCATTGAGATGTTCGGCAAGACACAGGTGTTCCGGGCCGGGACGATCGGAACCCTGGCGGAAAAAACCGCTTATGGCTATGTGAAGAAGTACCTGGAAGAGAACGGCATGACCGCCGGACGGGCGGAGGAGAACCGGCTGACGCTGGGCTGCGTGGGCGTCCGGCGGACGACGGGGCAGCATCCCGGCGGGCTGGTGGTGGTTCCGGGGGACATGGACATGGAGGATTTCTGCCCGGTCCAGCACCCGGCGGATTCGGAGGACAGCGACACCATTACCACGCATTTTGAATATCACTGCATGGAGGATAACCTCCTGAAGCTGGACATGCTGGGACACGATGACCCCACCATGGTCCGCATGCTGGAGGATCTGACCGGGGTGAATGCCCGGAAGATCCCGCTGGATGATCCGGAGACGATGAGTATTTTTACCTCCAGCAAGGTGCTTGGCTTCGAAAACGATCCTATTCTGGGGCCCACCGGCGCCGTGGCCATTCCGGAGTTCAACACGCGCTTTACCCGCGGCATGCTGGTGGACACCCAGCCCAAAGACTTCAATACCCTGGTCCGCCTGTCCGGCTTTTCCCACGGAACCGATGTGTGGCTGGGCAACGCACGGGATCTCATCCTCAGCGGGACGGCCAGCGTTTTGGAAACGGTGGGCTGCCGTGACGACATCATGCTGTATCTGATTTCCATGGGCCTGGATGCAAAAATGTCCTTTAAGATCATGGAGGCCGTACGAAAGGGCAAGGTAAAAAAGGGCGGCTTTCAGGACGGCTGGCGGGAAGCCATGGAGGAGCATCAGGTCCCACAGTGGTATATCGAATCGCTGGAGAAGATCGGCTATCTGTTCCCGAAGGCGCATGCCGTTGCCTATGTGACGATGGCCTACCGCATTGCATGGTTCAAGGTCCATGAACCGCTGGCCTTTTACGCGACCTTTTTCTCCATTCGCGCAAAGGCTTTTGACGCAGCTGTCTGCACGTCCGGGCTGGAGTCCGTGAAAAAGAAGATCCATGAGATCGAGAACAACAAGGAGGCCACGGCGGTGGAGCAGGACCTGCTGGTAACGCTGGAGGTCTGCTATGAGTTTTACCTGCGCGGCTTCCACTTTGAGCCGATCAATATTTACGAATCGGATGCGACGAAGTTCAAGGTGGTGGAGAACGGATTACTGCCGCCGTTCGCTTCGGTTCACGGGTTGGGGGAAGCGGCAGCAATCGACACGGTGGAGAAGCGGAAGGGGAAGCGCTTTATTTCCATCGAGGAATTTTCCATGTGCTGCAGCAAGCTTTCCAAAACGCATATTGAGCAGCTCAAGGCACTGGGCGCCTTCGCCGGTATGGAAGAGACCAGTCAGATCACACTGTTCTAAAAGAGCGCACAGGTTAAAAGAGACGGTATGGGAAACCCATACCGTCTCTTTTTGATTGCTTTGAACGATCAGCCAGGACGCTTGGCGTCGCTTTTTTGAAGGAACCGGGCGTTGTTGACGATCACCCGTGTGTGGGTGCCGGAACCGATGGGACCGTGCGCATCCCAGGCCCGGACGGCAAAGGTGAGTCTTCGGCCCTCCACCGCGGTGACTTCCGCTTCCGCCGTGACCTGCATACCCACCGGGGTGGGGGCGTCGTGAGAGATGTCAATGTGAGTCCCCACGGTGCTGCTGCCCTCTTCCAAAAAAGGCTGCACGCACGTCCGGGCAGCATTTTCCATCAGAGCCACCAGGTAGGGGGTCCCGAACACCGGCAGCATGCCGGAGCCGGCGGCTGCCGCCGTAAGCGCTTCAGTGACCGTCTGGCTGACTTGCCCTTTTGCGCCGCATTCGATCATGACCGAGCTCCCTCCTCAGACCTTCAGCCGCAGCCACTCGGAATCATAGAATTCCAGAATGTCCTGGGGCAGGTTCAAAAACTGCTCGCAATTGGCCAGCACGGCGTCCGAGGGGTAGGCCACCGTGTTGCTGCGGGTCTCTTCGTCCAGGGCGTCGTACACGCTCATCAGCGGAGTCGAGTAGCCGATGGCGTCGCAGTTGGCAAGGCCGACCTCCGTAGAGCACATATAATTGATGAACTTTTCGGCGTTTTCCTTATTGGCTGCGCCCTTGGGAATGCACATGGCATCCACGAAGTAATTGGAGCCCTCGGAGGGGACCACAAAGGCCAGGTCCGGATTGTTTTCCAGCATGGTCAGATAGTCGCCGGCGTAGTAAGTGCCGATGGCGGCCTCGCCGCTTTCCAGCTTGTCAAAGATCTCGTCCATCACGTAGGTCTGCACCAGGGGCTTCTGCTGGATCAGAAGATCCACGGCCTGGGTGATCTCGTCTTTGTTGGTAGTGTTGTAGGAATAGCCCAGGTATTTCAGGGCGATTCCGATGGCGTCCCGGGGATTGTTGATCATCAGGATCTGGCCGGCATACTTTTCATCGAACAGGGCAGACCAGCTGGTGATCTCGTCGGTGATGAGGGTGGTGTTGTAAATGATGCCCACCGTGCCCCACATATAGGGAACGGTGTAAGCATTGGTGGGATCGTAGGGCGGGTCGACAAATTTGGGATCGATGTCATCGGCGTTGGGAATGTTGTCGAAATTCAGCGTTTCCAGCATACCCTCCTCGATCAGGCGGGAGATCATATAGTCAGAGGGAATGATCACATCGTAAGAATCACCCTGGTTCAGATAGGTATACAGGGTTTCATTGTCCGGGCAGACCTTGTAGTTGACGCGGATCCCGTACTCCTCTTCGAACTTGGTGAGGATATCCTCGCTTCCATCCGTACCGTCGGCGATATACTCGCCCCAGTTGAGCACGTTGATCTCACCGTTGGGATACTTGTCGGAGGAATTGCCGCAGCCGCTTAAAGGCAGGCAGATCAGAAGAGCGGCCAGGGCCAGGGAAACAAATCTTTTCATATTCAAAAAACTCCTTTCAGAAAAGCGTCAGGCTTTGGGGGACAGAGCCGCCTTTTGACGTCTGGCGGCGCTGGCCTGGCGGCTTTCCCGCACGTTGACCAGGACCAGAAGCAGCAGAACGGACAAAAACAGCAGCGTGGAGATGGCGTTGATCTCCGGGCTGACCTTGCGGCGGGCCATGGAGTAGATCTCCATCGCCAGGGTGGAGACCTTGGCACCGGCCGTGAAATAAGAGATCACGAAGTCGTCAATGGACATGGTGAAGGCCATCAAAAGCCCGTTGACGATGCCGGGCATCAGATCCGGCAGAATCACCTTGCGGAATGCCACCGGACCGGTGGCGCCCAGATCCTGCGCCGCCTCATAAAGATTGGGGTTGAGCTGACGGAGCCGGGGCAGAACCGAGAGGATCACGTAAGGAATATCGAAGGTGATATGGGCAATCAGCATGGTGAAAAAGCCCTTGGACAGGGAAAGACCGAAGGTGCGGTTGAACGTGTCGATGGCCAGCATGAACAGCAGCGACAAAGAAACGCCCGTAATAATGTCCGCATTGGTCATGGGAATGTTGTTGACGGTCAGAACCACCGAACGGGCCCGCCGCTTCATGGCGAAGATCCCAATCGCGGCGGCGGTGCCGGCGATGCAGGAGATGACGGCGGCCAGGGCAGAGACCATCAGCGTGGTGCGCAGCGCCTCCATAATGGCGCGGTCGGCAAACAGCTCCGCATACCAGCGCAGGGAGAAGCCGCCCCAGATGCTGCGGCTTTTCGTTGCGTTGAAGGAAAAGACGATCAGGACAAAAATGGGTGCATAGAGAAAGAGAAAGGTCAGACCGATCATAAGCCGGCTGCCAAAACCGTTTTTCTTCACAGTGCCACCGCTCCTTCCTCGCCTTCGCCGAAGCGGTTCATCACAGCCATGCAGATGAGAACGATCACCATCATCACCAGGGAAATGGATGAACCCAGGTACGGGTTATAGGCGCTTCCGGAAAACTGCGCTTCGATCAGATCGCCCAGAAGAGTCACCTTTCCGCCGCCCAGCAGCCTGGAAATGGCAAAGGTGGAGACGGAGGGGACGAAGACCATGGTGATCCCGGAGAGGACGCCCGGAAGGGAAAGGGGGAAGATGACCCGGCGAAAGACACTTCCGGAGTTGGCGCCCAGATCCTGGGCCGCTTCGATCAGACGGTAATCGATTTTCTCAATGACCGTAAAAATCGGCAGGATCATGAAGGGCAGGAAGTTATAGACCATGCCCAGCACAATGGCGCCCTGCGTATTGATCATGGGGAAAAATGTGTAGTCTGTCCCGAAGATCGCATTGACCAGTGAGATCAGACCGATTTTTTGAAACAGCGTGTTGAGAAGGCCGGTGTTTTCCAGGATCGACATCCAGGAATACGTCCGAAGCAGAAAATTCATCCACATGGGCAGCATGATCAGCGTCACGGCAATGCGGCGGAAGCCGGATCCCTCCCGGCTCATCAGATAGGCCACCGGATAGCCGATCAGCAGGCAGACCAGCGTGGCGATCAGGGCCAGGAAAAAGGAGCGGAGAAAGACCGGCAGGTATCCGGCCATTTTGGAGAAGTTCTCCATTGTAAAGCCGCCGGAACGGGCCGTAAAGGCGTAGACCACCACCAGGACCAGCGGAGCCACCACGAAAATCGCCATCCAGATCACATAGGGAATGGCCAGCTTTTTATTCTTCATCGCCGCTGTCCTCTGCTGCTTCCGGCTCCTCCGCGTCCACGTCGGAAAGCTCGTCGTATTCCTCACTGTAGGAACTGTAGTCACCGAACTTGCCGGAATAAGCGCTCTTTTTCATAATGTGGAAGCCGTCGGGGTCGATTTTTACGCCGATCCGGGCGCCGACGGGAGAGTGGTCCGTGGTCTGGATCAGCCATTTGAAGCCCCGGAAGTCCACGATAATGTCGTACTGCATGCCCTTGAAGGTGACGTTGGTGACGGTGCCCACCAGCTGGCCCTGCTCCACGGGGACGATATCGATATCCTCCGGCCGGATGACCACATCCACCGGCTCGTTGGGGGCAAAGCCGCCGTCCACACAGG
>CAKTHE010000028.1 GCA_934563745.1 uncultured Dysosmobacter sp.
TCTCAATCACATTACCGCAGGCGCAAGTAATCGTAGTCTGCTGATAATTGGGATGGATTCCTTCCTTCATTGCTCTTGTTCACCTCTTTCGATACGAAGTCCTTTCACAAAGGCGTTATTTAGTTTATCATCCTTCCCTTTGAAATGCAAGCCTTTTCTTTCGAATTTATTTGTTTTTTTGTTGTCCTTACAGGCTTACCGCCTTTCCCGCCCGTAGAAAATACAAAATTTTACGGCGGACCGGCTTTTCCAGCACCTGGGCCAGGGCATAGCTGTATGCTTCCAGCTGCGGACGATACTGCTCGGCCCGTTCTTCCAGCGCTGCGCCGAAGACCCGGTCCGTCTTAAAGTCCACCACGGTCACTTCCCCTTCGCAGACAAAGCAGCAGTCTACGATCCCCTGCAGCAGGATCCGGTCATCCGAGGCCGCAGCCGGATCGATCCCGGAGGCCGGCACCAGCAGCGTGAAGGGATACTCCCGCCACACCTGCTCCGCCCCCCGGATCGCATCCGCCAGCGGCGAAACCAGAAAATTCTGCAGAGCCGGCACATTCACCGCCTCCGCCTGTTCCGGCGAAAGCAGGCGCCGGTCCGACAGGGACCGGATCTGCCCAGCTACATCCGGATTCCGGAAATCCAGATACTGCAGCGCCAGATGGGTGGCCGTGCCGGCTTCCGCCGGCGTCAGCCCCCGCGATTCCTGCCGGAAGCGCGGCTGAGAAAGTGCGGTTGTACGCCTGCGGGGGGGCGGAGCCTGCTCGGCAATCTCCCGGTCCCACTCTCTCCCCTTCAGCTGGGTCGCCGTCAGCTTGGCGGGCAGGGTCGTTTCCGCCTGCCAGGCATACGTCCGGTCCAGCAGGGAAAGATCCGGTTCCTCCCGGGGGAGGGCCGTCCCCGCCGCTTCCCCGGCCTGCAGCCCCGGCGCAAAGGACTCCCCCTCGTGAAGGATGATCTTCCACGGCGCCGTCGGGCCCGTATACAGCGGCACCTCCTCCAGTCCGGCCAGCTGACGCAGAGGCTCGGCCTCCGGACGGCACAGCAGCGGCAGCAAAATCCACTCCCCGTAGTTTCTGCACTTGGCAACCGACTCCGGAAGCGCCGGCCACCCGGCAAGCGGCGCCAGCTTTGCCAGCCGGGCCTTTGCATGATACAACGCATCCACTAAAAACAGTTTTTCCTTCGGCCGGGTCATGGCCACGTACAGGATCCGCAGCTCCTCCGAAAGATTTTCCCGGCTCAGCTGGCCGGACAGCGCCAGCCGGGCCGCGGTGGGATACTGAATCTTCCGGGCCAGGTCCACCCGCTTGGGGCCCAGGCCCAGCTCCGGGTGCACCAGAACCGGCGTGTCAAAGTCCTGCCGGGAAAAGCCGTGGTCCAGATCACACAAAAAGACAATGGGAAATTCCAGGCCCTTGGATTTATGGATGCTCATCAGCTGAACGCCCCCGCCGGACACGCCGCTGCGCGTCTGTGGCAGGTGTCCGCTCTGCTCCAGGCGATGCAGCTGAGTCATGAACGCAAACAGCCCCCGATAGCCGGAGGACTCAAACTGCGCCGCGTGCTCGGTCAGCGCCATCAGATTTTCCCGCCGCCGGGCGCCGCCATCCATGGCGCCGAAAATGCCGAGCACGTTCCAGCTATTATAAATGTGCCACAAAAGGCGCTCCACCGACATGCCCTGGGCAAAGAGGCGCAGCTGTCCAAGGCGCTGGACAAAGGCCCGGCTCTCCGGATCGTCGTCAGCCTCCAGGGCCGTATAGAAATCGCTTTCCCGGTCACAGGCGCGGATCCGGGCCAGCTGGTCCGGAGAAAATCCCACCAGAGGCGAGCGCAGCACGGCAATCAAGGGAATGTCCTGCCGCGGATTATCCACCAGGTCCAGCAGCGCCAAAATCACCGAGATCTCCAGGGATCCGAAGAAGTCGCCGCCGCTTTCAAACCCGCAGGGGATCCCCTGCTCCGCCAGTGCCGCCGCATAGGCTGCCGCGCGGCTGCCCGGCGCGCGCATCAGAATCGCAAAATCATCCGGCCGGCAGGGGCGCAGCCCCTCCCCCTCGGTCACCGGATAGCCGGTTGAAAGCAGCTCCCGGATCTTGCCGGCCACAAAGCGGGTCTCCGCGTCCAGCTTTTTGACCGGTCTGGGCTCTTCCTCCGAGCGGGAGGCAACGGAGATGAGATGAAACTCCGTGTCACAGTCCGTCCGCGGCGGATAGTAGCTTGCCCCGAAGTGCAGCGCCTCCTCCTCGCCATAGGCCATGTCCCCCATCTCCGGCGACAAAACGGCGCCGAAAATGAAATTGGCCGCGTCCAGGATCTCCCGGCGGGAGCGGAAGTTCTGCGAAAGCAGGATCTTCCGCCCCTCCCCCTCTTTCGCCTCCTGAAAGGGGCGGAAGGCCTGGTACTTTTTCAGAAAGATCGTCGGATTCGCCAGCCGGAAACGATAGATGCTCTGCTTGACGTCGCCCACTGCAAAGAGTCGCTGCCCCTGCCCGGATACGGCCCGGAAGATGTGGTTTTGCACCTCATTGGTATCCTGGTATTCATCCACCAGTACCTCCCGGTAGCGGGAGGTGATCTGCTCTCCCACCTCCGTGGGCGTTCCATCCTCCCGCACCAAAAGGCGCAGGGCCAGATGCTCCTGATCCGAGAAATCCGCCGCGTTCTGGCGCAGCTTTTCCGTTTGATAGACCTGGGAGAAGCGTTCGGTCAGGGCAAGCAGTGCCGTCATGGCCGGCGCCACCGCAGCCAGGTCCTCCCGGTACTCCTCCCCCGAAACAGCCAGCAAGCTGCTCAGATCTTTATACTCCTCCTTGCAGCCGTCCCAGAGCTTTTTCATCTGCTCTTTCAGGGCCCCGCAGCCGGCGCTGGCCCGCACGGCCCCCAAGCGCGGGAAGGCAATTCCCCCCAGGGCCTTTTGGGCGGCATCCCAGCCGGTGCAGGCGGCGCTCAGCGCGCCGAAGGCCTCCGCTACCGCCGCAAAACGATCCAGGTACGCCTTTTCCAGGGCCTCGCAGCCGGTCATCTGCCCGCAGGCGCGCCGCAGCAGCGTCTGCCAATAGTCCGCCTTGCGGCGAATGCTTTGCAGCAGCACCGCGGCATAGGGCGTCTCATCAAAGCTTCCCTCCCCGGAAAATTGCTCCCAGGAGACACGGTTGTCCGCCAGCCAGCGCTCCGGATAGGCATGACTCTGCACCTTCGCATAGAGCTCCAGCACCAGGGCGATCAGCGTCCGGTCATCCCGTCCATGGCCCAGCGTATCCGCCAGCAGCTCCCCCGCCGGGGTCAGCTGCTCGTAAAAATCCACCAGTGTTCTGCGCAGTACCCGCTCCCGCAGAAGCTGGGCCTCATTTTCGTCCAGCACCCGGAATTCCGGCGTCAGGCATGCCTGCGACGGATCCTCCTCCAGAAGGTGCACATTCTCCCGCACCAGGGCGGTGCAGAACGCGTCAATGGTCTTGATGTCCGCCTGATAGACCCGCAGCAGCTGCCGGCGCAGATGCGTATCCGACGGGTCCTCCGCCACCGCCGCGTTCAATTCCGCCGCGATCTTGCCGCGCAGCTCGGCCGCCGCGGCCTTCGTGTAGGTGATGATCAGAAAATCGTCCACATTGCACTGCTCCTGGCGCATATAGCGAAACAGCCGCTCCACCAGGATCTTGGTCTTTCCGGAGCCGGCCGCGGCGGAGACCAGCAGGCTCCCGCCCCGGTTTTCCACCGCGGCGCGCTGCATCTCAGTGAGCTGAATCTTCCCCATCGTTCCCGTCTCCTCTCTCTTCGATCTCCGCCCAGAATTCCGCCGGCTTTACCGGCGTGATGTACCGCATGTGGTCCGTTCCCCGGCCGTCCTCAAACTGGCAGGCGGAGGCCCAGGCGCAATAGCGGCACGGGGTATCCTCTTCGCTGCGGCAGCGCGGATCGGCGTCAATGTCGCCATCCCGCAGCTCCCGGGCGATGCGGTGCATCAGCCGGTCCACATAGCGGCTCAGCCGGCCCAGCTGCGCAGCGGAGGCAATGCCGTCGGTAAGCTCCCCCGCCTTGTTCAGGCGAATGGGCAGATAGTGCGGCTCTTTCAGCGCGTCATGCTCCATCGCCTCCAGCACCTCCCGCTGATCCAGCACCAGGCCGGTGCGGCGCAGCGCCTTCTGTCGTTCCCGCAGAAGCTGTTCATCGGAAACCGTCCGCTCCTGGGAGAGGATCTCATCCCGGGCCGGCAGATACAAAACCCCCGCCGGCTCCACCGGCATGCCGAAATAACGCTCCCCCTCCTTCTGCAGCGTGAACAGGTACAGCAGCATCTGAATATCCAGGCCCACCCGGACATCTGCCAGATCAAAGCTCTTCCTGCCGGTTTTATAATCCACGACCCGCAGATAAAGCCGCCCGTTCCGGACCCAGCCATCTACCCGGTCCACCTTGCCGCTGACCCGCAGTTCCCCGCCCGGCTCCCGGATCTCCACCGCAGGCAGCTGACCCTGGTCGCCGAAGGAAAGCTCGAACGCAATGGGCACAAAATCCGAATGAGCCAGTTCATCCGCCGTCTGCTCCACGATGGACACCGCCGTCTCCCGCAGGCGGGAGAAAAGATAGCGGAAGCGGGCATCCCGGTCCCGGAAGTTTTCCAGCTCACGGGAGACGTATTCATCGGTAAACCGGCGCACCAGCGCCCGCAGCTGCGCCTGCGTCAGCTGCGCAAAGCCGCCCTGCGCCATCGCCTCCCGGGTCACATGCTCCAGGAGGAAATGGAGAAACGTCCCGATCTCCGGCGCATCGAAGCCGGCCGTCGGCCGCTCCTTTGCCCGCAGGCCGTAACGCATAAAATAGTCAAAATGGCAGGAGCTGAGCGTCTCCAGCCGGGAGGCGGACATATGGAAACGCTCGCCGTACAGCGCGCGGACGGCCTCTCCGGACAGCCGCCCCCGCTTCATGGACGCGGCCCGTTCCATGGCGCGGAGGGAATCCGCATACTCCGGCCGGGAGGCAAAATAGCGCCACACGGCGCCGTCCGGCTGCTCGCCGGCCGCCTCCAGCGCCGGGCGCACCGCCGCGTAGCGGTAGGTCCGCTCCGGCGTCTCCTTTTCCAGACGCACCGTCGGGAACAGCGTCCGGATCCGGTCCACCACAAAGGCCGGACGCAGCACGGCGCCGGAGATATCCGCCGCCGGATAGCTGACCGTCAGCCGATGGGTCGGCTGTGCCAGGGCCGCGTACAGATTCTGCAGCTCCACATGAAACTGGGCCATACCGGCCGGCGCCAGCGCAATGCCCCGATCCGCCAGCACTTCCCGGTCATCGTCGTTCAAAATGCCTCCGCTCTGGACAGTGGCCGGCAGGACATGATCGTTGGCCCCCAGCAGAAATACCACCTTCTCCGCATGCCGGTCGTTGCGGGTGATCTCGCTGACATGGACCTGATCCAACGCCACTGGAATGGTTCCGATGCTGTACTGGGTCAAAACCAGCCGCAGCAGGCACACGAACTCCTCGTTTTCCATGGGCTCGTCCCCCAGGATCTCCACAAACTGATCCAGCACCGCGCACAAAAGCGTCCACAGCTGTGCCGTCTCATCCGCCTCCTGAAGCCGGCCCTCCTGCTCCAGCCGCTCCATCCGCGTCTCCAGCGTGCTTTGCAGGGACAGCTCTTCCAGATAGCTGTAGAGCGCGTCCACCTTGCCGGCGGCCGTTTGCCCGGACTTTAAGCCCCTGCTCAGATGTACAAAGGGGATCCGGATCCGCTCCCGCAGGGCGTTGATCGTCTCCAGCGTCTTTGTGCGCGCTTCGGTCCAGGGCGCTCCGTAGCCGTCGGGGTTCGCGCTCCAGGGCTCTTCCCGGGTCCACAGACTGCCGTGGATCTCCCAGGTCTTCACATAGTTTTCCAGAAGATCGCACTCCTGCAGCGACACTCCGGCCAAGCCGGTCTTCAGGCCGCGGAATACGTCTTCATATTCAAATCCGCCGGTCACCGCACTGAGCGCCCCGGTCAGCAGCGCCAGCAGGGGCGTTTCCAGAATATCGCTGCGGCGGCTGATATAAGCCGGGATCCCGTACCGTTCAAACACCTGCTCAATGACCGATTCGTAGACATCCATGTTCCGGGCCGCCACCGTAACGTCCCGGTAACGGAAGGTCCCCCCCGCCGTCAGACGCACGATCTCCGCTGCGGTCTGCTCCACCTCGGTCAGGGGCGTATCCGCCTCCAGCAGGCGAATGGCGTCGCCCACCGGCTCCGTGTAGGGCTGGGTGGGGCCGAAAAAACAGCGTTCCAAATGCCCAAGGGGAGACGGGTCCTCCGCTGCCGTATAAACCAGCTCGCAGGGGCAGCCGGCCCGCCCGGCCAGGCGGATCAGCTGATCCCGTGTCCGCAGGGACGCCTCGAAAATCTCGGAATGACTGTTCTTCTCCCCCAAAAGGGTAACGGTCATGCTGCGGGCCTGCCGCAGCGCCGTGGCCAGAATGGTCTGCTCCTGCGCGTTGAAGTAAGAAAATCCGTCGATATAAAGATCGGCATCCTTCAGGTACGCAGACTCCTCCAGATGCTCGCACAGGCGGCTGATGAGGTCCCGGGCATCCTGTCCCGGACGGTGCAGCCGGGCCGTATAGGCCGCATAGATCACGGCCAGATCCCGCAGCTTCTCCCCCATGGCGCCGGGCAGGTCCGCCGCCTGCGCCCAAAGGGTCTCCGGCGTCAGGGCATAGCTGATAAACTCATCAAAAAGGGCCACCATCTGCTCCAGAAACGCAAGGCGCTTCGGCGTGCTGCGGTAGACCTTCAGCTCCGGCCCCACCTCGCACAAGACCTTATGCAGCGTTAAAAGCTTGCCGCCGGCATCCAGCGCCACCTCACTCAGCCCGCCGCAGACCGACAGCACCCGCACCGCCAGGCGGCGGAAGCTCAGCACCTCGGCATGGCGGCTGGCCGTCGCGCCGCAGGCCGTGCACAGGTCCACCTCCGCCTGATAGGAGGCATGCTCCGGGACGATCAGGATCTGACGGCCCGTGTCCCCTTTTTCCGCGATCTCCCGCAAAATGCGGCTGGATTTTCCGGACCGGGCCCGGCCGATCAAAATGCGCAGCATCCCGCTGTCTCCTCTCTGCTCTGCGGTGCCGGCCCCGCCTTTCCCGTGCAGCCGTCCGCTTTCAAGTGTTAAGCCGATTGTACCACAGACGCCGCCAAAAAAACAGCTCTTTCCCCCATACGGGTCCGGTTGCCTTTTTCTTCGCACCATGCTACACTGAAAAAAACGCCGAAAGGAGTCTGCTTCCATGCATATCCCCCAAGGACCCACCAGCACCCTGGAGCTGCCCAGCTTTGAATCGGCGCTGGCCCAGGCACTTCAGCCTTCGGCGGACTATGATGTGTCCCGCTGGCTGTATGTTCCCAACACCTATTCGGAATACCGGTATCTTTTGGGTACCCGGGGCGCGCGGCCTTTGATCTGCGTGGGGATCAATCCCTCCACCGCCGAGCCGGACGCGCTGGACCCCACCCTTCAATCCGTTCAGCGCATCGCCCTTGCCAACGGGTATGACAGTTTTCTGATGTTCAACGTCTACGCCCAGCGGGCCACCCGCCCGGATGACATGGAGCAGGTATACAATCCCCGCCTGCAGGATGAAAACCGCAAGGCCTTCGCCTGGCTGCTGGAGCGCACGGACACCCCAGCCGTCTGGGCCGCCTGGGGAAATCTGATCGAAAAGCGTCCGTACCTGCTGGCCTGCGTCCGGGACTATGCCGCCCTGGCCCAGGCCCGGAACGCCCGCTGGTATACGGCCGGGCCCCTTCTGAAATCCGGCCATCCGCACCACCCGCTCTATCTCAGGCGGGACACGCCCCTTCTCCCCTTTTCCATAGACGCCTATTTAACGCGCTTTTCCGGACGCTGAAAAGCGGCATCTGGAAGCTTCGCCCCAAAAGGCCCTGGGCGCCGCCGCTTTTGCGACGGCGCCCAGGGCCTTCCGCTTAGTGGGCTGTGCCGCTCAGGATCGGGACAGATGCTCCAGACGTTCGATCAGCGCCTGGCGCTTGTTCCGGCCCTTGCCGCCCAGCCCCAGCTTTTCATAAATCGTATTGAGCCGGTTATCCACCGACTTTACAGACACGCACAAAATCTCGGCAATCTCCCGGCTACTCTTGCGCGCAAGGGCCAGCTCCGCGATCTCCTTTTCCCGCGGCGTCAGGCCGCAGTCCTCCCAAAGCGGTCTCTCCGGCGTCTCCGTCCGGGCCGCGCGGAATCGTCCGGCCAGGGTCCGCAGCCGCTCCCTCTCCTCCGGATCCAGAAGGCCATCCAGCAGCGGATCCAGACAGGGATCTGCCTCGGCAAAGGGCAACACGATGCCATCCGGCTGCGCCAGGGACCATGCAGCCTGCAGGGCTGCGCGGGCATCCGCCTCCTTTTCCAGGTGCATCAGCGCCTCCGCGCTTTGCAGATGTACGTATAAAAGGCACAGCGCAAAATGCGCCGCCGTGCAGACGCGGACCAACTGCGCCGTGCGCGCCGCCACCTGCGCCCACTGGCCGCGGGCCAACAGCACCCGGTTTACAATCACCTGAAAAATCGGGACCACCAGTGGGAAGACCTGGGCAATGCTGCCGGGCTCCTCGTTCAGCCAGGCCGGGATCTGCTCCTCCCGACCGAACCCTGCCCCCAGCCAGGCGCGTCCCAGCTCCACCGTCGTCAGCAGGCGATACCGATGCCGGCGCCGCAGCAGATCCGCCGTGCGGTCCAGCCGATCAAATCCATCCTGGGGCGGATCCTCGTACAGCGCAAGCCACGCGGACAGGAACCCCGCCGCCGTGCAGATGCTGAACTCATTCTGCTCCTGTGCCTGCTGCTCCGCCTGCCGGCAGCAGATCGCCGCATCGGCAAAGTCTCCGCGCAGCAGCGCCGTCTCGCCCTGCATCAACTGCGCCGCGCCGCTGCCGTGTCCGTCCGCCACGCAGCTGTATATGGGCATGCAGGTCTGCATTTCCGCATTCTCCCGGTCCAGGGCGCCGCTTTGACTGTGATACAGCATCAGGACCGACGGGGAGCCCTGCGTCCAGGGATTGCGGTCCGCAGGGATCAGCGCATGGATCCGGCGGTGATACGCACTCATGGCCGAAATGTCGTTGAAGTACAAAAACGACAGCCGCAGCAGCGCCTCTCCCTCCAGCTGGTCCCGCTCCGTCTGCGGCAGGTCGGTGCAACGCTCCATGCTGCGTTCGAACAGCGCGTGGTAGCGGCGCATCTCCGTAAAATCCCGCGCATAAAACAGCATCAGGATAAAGACCAGGATCGCCTGCGGATGGCGCAGCAACACACGCTCCGGGCAGGCGGCCATCCACCGCCGCGCCAACGGCAGCCGCTCCGGTCCAAAGCTCAGGCCCCGGTCCAGCCCCACCGCACGCGCCAAAGCCTCCCAGTCGCCGGAGTGTTCATAGCATTCTGCAGCCCGGGCGTATTCGCCGGAACGCTCATACCATTGGCCCAGGCGTTCATAGGCCGCCTGCTGCCGCTCCCTGGGCAGGGCGGAAAAACGCACCCGTGTGCAGGCGCGCAGCATGTTGTGATAACGATATACCCCTGCCGTGACCGAAACAAAGGCATTGCGCCGGGTCAGCTGATGCAGCAGTTCCGCCGCGTCGCCGTCAGGCCAGAGGAACCCTGCCATTTCCGCCGTAAAATCATCCGGCAGGCCCAGGCGCACCAAAAAATCACGCTGGCGCCCGGGCAGCGGCTGCAGCAGCACTTCGTCGATCAGCGGATAAATACCGGCGCCGCTGTCCGGCCACCGTCCGTTTTGCAGATAGGTCTGCAGATTTAAGTACACCATGGAGAACCAGCCCTCGGTCGTCTCGGCCAGGTGCTTTGCCTCGTCCGGCTTCAGGGAAAGTCCGCTGCGGCGGGCATATTCCCGGATGCCCTCCTCCCCCAGGCGCAGATCATCCGCGTGAAGCTCCCACAGGCGATCACCCAGACGCAGCCGGTCCACCTGGTCAAAGATGGCATTTCGGGACAGCAGCACCAGATGCATCCTCTCCGGCAGATGGATGCTGACAAAGGCCAGCAGCTCTGCCGCGGCCGGGTTGGAGAGCACATGCAGGTCATCGATCACATAAAAAATCTCCTGTCGGGCATCCGCGGCAGCATCCCACAGCAGCTCCAGCAGCAACCCCCTGGACTGGGGCCCGGCGGGCATTCCCAGCTCCTCCATCTCCGCCTTCAGCTCCGGCCAGGGCCGGAGGCTGCGGCAGAAGCCCCGCCAAAAATCCGTCAGGGAATCCGTAACGATGCTTTGGCGCAGGATCCGGGCCTCCGGCAGCTGCTTCTGACAGGTTTCGGCCCACCAGCTGACCGCCCGGGTCTTGCCGTAGCCGATCGGGGCCACAATGGCGCTGACCGGATACTCTGAAATGCGGAGCAGCTTTTCCGCAAGCGCCTGGGAAATATAGGTCCTGTTCAATTTCTCCGGCATGTTCAGCCCCCCTTGCTCCGGATCGCCGCCTGTGCGCGGTACGGTTCCCGCAGGTTTCGCCTCTTCTTCTTAATAATAGGGGATTGATCCGGCATTGTCAAATCCATCCTGTTATATGACAGGGCGGCGGCGCATATACGCCGCCGTCCCGTCCGCTTCCGGGCAAAAGAAAAACCGGTACGGTCCCACTTCCTGCACCGTACCGGTTTCCCTTTCCCGGAGCTTCACCCAAGCAGACGGTTCCGTCAGGAAAACCGTTCCCGGAGACGCTCTAAAAGCTCCAGAGACTTGAATTTCAACGTATAGCCCGCTCCATCCTCCGTGATCAGCCGGACATCATCCTGCGTCAGCCCGGCAGCCATCGCCGCAGTGGGGACATCCTCCGCAGCCGCGGCGCACAGCGGCGGAAACACCACGCACCACCAGTTGCGTCCCGCCCCGGCGCCGATCAGCAGGCGCAGCGCCAGATATCGCCCCGCCGGCAAGGCGAATCCGTCATACACCCGGGTGGGGAATGCCGTATCCGTCAGCTCCGCCCGCACCGGATAAGCATAGCCCCGGCGGGCAATCTCCTCTTCGGCCAAAGCGGTCAGCTCCGGCAAAGCCGCACGAAGCGCCGTCTCCGCGTCTGCCCGGTCCTGCGCCCGGGTCAGGATCGTCTCCGCCCGTGCAAGCACGGCATCCCGCACCTGCAGCTTCAGAGTCTGATCTTCCTCCGAATCGGAATTTGCAAGAATGTGCAGCCGCACCACCCGTTCGGCCAGGGCCTGCTGGCTCTGCAGGGACACCGCGCCCCATACCAGCGCGCAGGCCAGGCCCACCGCAAGGGAGGCTTCAAGAACCGGAATCAGCCGAAAGCGTTTTTTCATGTGAATCTTCCTTTCCCTATGTACTTCCCGGGGGAAGTCATCTGGGAAAGTCTGCCCGGCTTTTCCGGATTTTATACGCTTTTAAAAAGGATTTCGCCCCAGAGGATGGGCCAGGGCGATCTTCCGGCCCAAGCCGGTCAGGGCGGCGGCTGCCCGCTCCGCCGCGTCCGCCCCAGAAAAGATCCCGAATACCGTGGGACCGGATCCGGTCATCGCCGCCCCCAGGGCGCCGGCCTCCAGCAGCCGGAGGCGGATGGCTGACACGGCCTCTGCCTCCTCCGCCGTCAGGACGTCTTCAAAAGCGTTGCACAGCAGGGCCGCAACGCCGGGAAGATCCTCATTCTCCAACGCCCGACGCATGCCCTCCGGATCCGGCCGGCGCCGGTCCGGGCAGGCGTCCACCCGATGAAACAGCTCCGGCGTGGAAAGGCCAAAAGGCGGCTTGCAGACCACCAGCGTGCACGCAGGCAGCGGGGGCCAGTCCGTCAGGATCTCACCGCGTCCCTGCGCCAGCGCCGTGCCGCCCCGGACACAGAACGGAACGTCGCTGCCGACGCCGGCGCCGATCCGCTCCAGCTCCGCCGGCGGAAGCTCCGGGCAGAACAGGGCCCGCAGCGCCCGCAGCACTGCCGCCGCATCGCTGCTGCCGCCGGCCATTCCGGCGCAGAAGGGGATTTTTTTCTCAATGAAAATTTCAACTCCCGGGCAGGGCCGGTCCACCGCGGAAAAAAACGCCGCCGCCGCCCGGAACGCCAGATTGTCCGGCCCCTCCGGCAGCGCCGCCTCCGTTGTGCGCACCCGGATACCGCCCCCTTCGGATACGCGGATCCGCAGGGTATCGCACAGCGAGATGCTTTGCATGACCATCCGCAAATCGTGGTATCCGTCCGGCCGTTTGCCCAGAACGTCCAACGTCAGGTTCAGCTTGGCCGGAGCCTTGATCGTATATGCTTCCACCGTGCTTCCCTCTTTCCTTGTCTGAAAAGCGGAGCCGCAGGCACTGAACCTGCGGCCCCGGATTTTTCGGCGCATTTACTTGATCTTGCGGGCCTCCACATAATAGCGCTTATCCTGCGCATGGCCCATGGAGAAGGTCTTACGGGGCAGCACGCCATCCGCCATCACGGTCTTAAAGAGCTGCTCTTTCCCCATAGCCGGCAGCTTAAAGCCGATGTTGCCGGGCTTGCTGCCCAGCTCGTCGGTGATCTCGTCGCCGTGGATATAGTCCACCTCGCCGCCGTGCTCTTTGAGATACTGATCCAGGAAGGTCTGCAGCGTGCCGACCGCCAGCTGCATCTTCGGGTTGGGCACCGTCACGACCCCCTGATGACCCTCATAGGTATAGGCGATGGAATGGCCCTCGCCCGCCCCCTCATGCGCGCCGGGATAATAGGCCTTCAGCGCATCCAGCAGCGCCGCCGGATCCACGCCGAACACCACCCGGTGAATGGGCTCAAACTTCAGGGCGTCATCGTGGTTGTTGACGACCTCCACCAGGGCATAGCGGGCAGGCAGCGTGGCCCACTCGCTCTCCGGCGTGACCTTTTTGAGGTTTTCATAGCACTGCTTGGCCGTCGCCAGGGAGTGGTTTCCGTCACCCACCGCAAACAGCAGCGGCGCCGCGCCGCGCAGGCCGTACTTCTTCTCCATCGCCTCTTCGCTGGTCAGGCCCGTCAGCGCCGCGGCCACCGCGTCGATCTGCGCTGCCGTCAGCTTCCACCCGGTCAGGTGGCCGCCGCCCTGCTGCAGATCGAAGTCATACAGCTTCTCCATGGAGCCGGCATCCGCCGTCAGCGGCTCGATCACCGTACGCTCGGGATCGTCGATCAGCAGCATCACGTGCGGAAGCTCCACCGGCGCATCCTGCCGGACCCGGACCCGAGGCGGGATCCGGGAGAGAACCGTCCCCTCCGTGGCGCGGATCAAAGCGCCGGAGCCGGGGGTAAAATCGTACTGGTCCAGGTCCACCATGCCGATCAGGCCGTGGCGGATCTTCCCGTCGGACTGGGTCCGCTCAATATAAATCAAAGACTCCGGCAGCGTTTTGAAAACGCCCTGATCCATGTAGGACTTCATCGCGGCGTTGATATCGGCAATGTGCTCGTCCACATTGGCGTCGTTCAGCTTTGCCTCCGGAAGGATCAGGCGCAGCGTGGACGGTGCATCGCCCACCGTCTTTTCTACCGCCTCCCAATACTCTGGCTGGGAGGTAAACTGATCGCAGGCCACCACGGCCCACTTCGTCATATCCGCATCCTTGGGCAGCAGGATATCCGCCGGGTAAAAGCCCAGCTTTTCGAATTCAGAATTCATGTCGCATTAACCTCACTTTATATTTTTAGTGTGTCGCCGTCCGTTTAAAGGGCCGCCTCGATGGCATGCAGCAGCTCGTCAAAGGTCTCGTAAGCCGCCAGCTCCGGATGGGCGGTCTTGATCGCCTCCGTGCTTTTGAAAAGGAAGCCCGCCTTGCTGGCCTGGATCATACCCAGGTCGTTATAGCTGTCTCCGCTGGCAATGGTTTCATAGCCGATAGACTGCAGCGCCTTCACCGTCGTCAGCTTCGACTGGGGGCAGCGCATCCGGAAGCCGGTGATCGTCCCGTCGGGCGCCACCTCCAGCGTGTTGCAGAAAATCGTTGGCCAGCCCAGCTTCTCCATCAGCGGCTTTGCGAACTGCTCAAAGGTGTCGCTGAGGATGATCACCTGCGTCTGCGCCCGCAGCGCGTCCAGAAACGCCTTGGCGCCGGGCAGCGGATCGATTTGGGCGATGGTCTTCTGGATCTCCTTGAGTCCCAGGCCGTGCTCTTTCAGGATGTCCAGCCGCCAGCGCATCAGCTTATCATAATCCGGTTCGTCCCGGGTGGTGCGCTTAAGCTCCGGAATGCCGCTGGCCTCGGCAAAGGCGATCCAGATCTCGGGCACCAGCACGCCCTCCATATCCAGGCATACAATGTTCATGATTTTTCCCCCTAACGCGTTGTCCTGCACTCTGATCATATACAAAAGCACGCGCGTTTGTATCCCCTGTATGGGCAGTCCGGCCCGCACACGCAGCAGCGCAGAAAGTTTTATTTATTATAGCAAATTTTCATTTGCTTTTCAATGTTATTCCGAAAGCTTTCTGCCGTCGCTCCGCTTTTCCGCAGCATGCATAATTTCTCCGGCCGCGGAAACACTAATGGCAAATTCCTGCCGTAAGGCACAGGAGGTCTTTTCATGATCGTTGATAAAATTGCCCTGGCGCTGACCGTGATCGGCGCGCTGAACTGGGGCGGAATCGGCCTGTTCGGTTTTGACACCGTGGCCTTTCTCTTCGGCGGACAGCTTGCCATGGTGTCGCGCATCATCTACACCCTGGTGGGCCTGGCCGGCATCTGGTGCATCTCCCTGTTGTTCCGCGATCCCGCGGAAAGCGGCTGGCAGGCCCGGCACTCTGCCTGAACGCGCCCAAAAAGAGGGACGGCTCTGATCAGAGCCGTCCCTCTTTTTGCATTTACTCCCGGGTCCGCAGCGCTTCCACACGCTCCTTTTCCGGCGTCACGTAAACCGTCCGGCAGGTGGAATAAATCACCATGCCCGGGCGGGCCCCGGAGGGCTTTTTCACGTTCTTCACCGGCGTATAGTCCACCGGCACCTTGCTGCTCTCCTGCGCCTGGGAGTACCAGGCCGCGATCATGGCCGCCTCCTGCAGGCTCTGTTCATCCGGCTCCTCGCCGCCGGTGCACAAAATCACGTGGGCGCCGTGGATCTTCTGCGTGTGCAGCCACAGATCCCGCCGGTCCGCATCCTTCAGGGTCAGGCGGTCATTCTGCCGGTTGTTGCGCCCCACCAACACCCGCAGCCCGGCGCTGGTCCGGAACTGCCGCGGCCGGGAAGCCCGCCGCAGCTCTTTCTTTTCTTTTCCCTGCCGGCGCAGATAGCCCGCCTCTTTCAGCTCGCCCCGGATCTCCCGAAAGTCCTGCTCGGTCTCAGCCTGGCGGATCTCTTCCAGGACGCTGTCCAAATAGGCCGCGTCCCGGCGGGCCAGCTCCATCTGCTCGCGCAGATAGCGCTCAGCCGTCTTGGCCTTGGCATAGCGCTTATAATATTTGGCCGCATTCTGCTGCGGCGTCAGCAGCGGATCCAGCGGGATCGTCACGCTCCCGCCGGCCTCGTCGTAAAAATTCTCAGTGGTCAGCGTCCGCTGCCCCCGCTCCATTCGATAAAGGTTCGCTGTGATCAGGTCTCCGCTCAGGCGCAGCTGATCCCGTTCCTGCGTGGCTGCATAGTCCTTCTCCTGCAGGGCCAGCTTCCGGCGCAGCCGGTCCCGGGCTGTCGTGGCGGTGCGCAGCAGATCCTGTCCCCGCTGGCGCAGCCGCTCCTGCCGCTCCCGGCTCTCGTAAAACGCATCCAGCATCGCGCAGAAGCTCTCGGCCGTCCGCTGCTTCACCAGCGGCCCGTACTGCGCAATGGGCATATAGGAAAATTCCAGAGGCTTTTCATCCCGGTACAGGCACACCGGCTGGAAATCTCCCGCAGCGATCCGTTCGCACAGGGCGCCGATCTCCTGCCAAAGGCGCTCCGCCCCGTCTGCCCCCGCCTGAAAAATGCGGCTGTCCGTCTCTCCGGTCGCCCGAAACACCAGTTCCCGGGCAACGAGCGGGGAAACGCCGAAATAGCGGTCCAGCAAAAATCCGTCCAGCGTCTGCTCCGGAGACGCCTGGTCCAGCTGCGCAAAAAAGCCCTCCCGGGTCTCGTCGGTCAGATAGCGCTTTCCGTGCACGGGCGGATATTCATAGAAAAGGCCCGGCAGCACCGGGCGCTGGGCGGACATCTCCCCGTCCACCCGGCGCATGCAGTCAATGATCCGGCGTTGCTCATCCAGCAGGATCAGATTCGAATGGCGGCCCATCGCCTCCAGCACCAGGGTCCGCACGGAAGGACGCCCGAAATCGTCGGTCACGTTAATGGTCAGTTCCGCCAGGCGCTCCAGACTGGGCTGCGTCAAGGCCCGGATCCGGCCGCCCACCAGATACTTCCGCAAAAGCATGCAGAACATGGGCGGCTCCGCGGGATTGTCCCGCAGCTGTCCGGTCAGCTGGATCCGCGGCGCACTGGCCCCCGCATGAAGCAGCAGGCGCAGATTGCCCCGCAGCAGAAGGATCACCTGGTCCCGGAAGGGCTGCTGAACCTTATCGATCCGGGCCCCCACGATCCGGGGCCGCAGCTCACAGAGCACGGCCTGCAGACAAACGGCATCCAGCGCCATCGCTCATTCCTCCTCCATCATCTTTTGAAACAAGGTATTGATCCGGTCCAGCCGGTCCTGCAGATAAAGCCAGCCCAGCAGACATTCCAGCGCGGTGGCCTCAGCATACTGGGCGCGGCTGGCATGCTCCGGGATCCGGTGCAGCTGCGCATTCCGCCCCCGGCGAAAAACAGCGTGCTCCTCCTCCGTCAGCAGCGGCAGAATCCGCTCCGCCCGCCGGGCCTGCGACTCCGCGCAGACGATCTCAATGGTGGCGCGGTGCAGATTTTTTCCGGTCGCCCGTCCATGAGCGCACAAGAAGCCCCGCACCAGAATCTCAAACACCGCGTCCCCCATATGCGCCAGCGCCACGGAACTCATCGCCTGCAGGTCATCCCGCGTCATATGAATGTGAAAATAATCGTCCATCGCTTTCCCCTTACCGGATCCCGGCGCAGTGTGCCGGACCATTCAGAACGTTTAAAAAGAAAAACCACACCGTCTGGTGTGGTTTTTCTTTGGTGGAGATAAGCGGGATCGAACCGCTGACCTCTTGACTGCCAGTCAAGCGCTCTCCCAGCTGAGCTATACCCCCATAGGCCTTGTTGTTTGTTCCATCGCGTCGGAACAATGGATAGTATAGCAAGGCACCGTTTATTTGTCAAGACGATTTTTTCATTTTTTTGATCTTTTTCCGCCTGCTGTCCGTTCCGCCGAAATTTCGCCTTGTATTTTTTCGGTATTATGATAGAATATACATATTATATTATTCTTGTCACGTTCCAACCCGGAAAGGAGTCTCTCCATGGTCATTCACGAATCAGCCGAAGATTATCTGGAATCGATCCTGATCCTGCAGGAACGCCTGGGTCAGGTCCGCTCCATCGACATTGTCAATGAGCTGGGCTATTCCAAGCCCAGCGTCAGCATCGCCATGAAAAAGCTGCGGGAAAACGGCTACATCTCCATGTCCGGCGACGGACATATCACCCTGAACGAAACCGGCATGCAAATCGCCGCGCAGATCTACGAGCGGCACAAGATCATCTGCCGTCTGTTCATCTCTCTGGGCGTTGATCCCAAAATCGCGGCAGAGGATGCCTGCAAGGTCGAGCACGATCTCAACGACGAGACCTTTGCCCGCATCCGCGAGTTTGTCGAGCAGCGGGATCCGCAGTAAGCGCGGTCTCCCCCTCCCGTACGTAAAAAAGAACGGCAGCTTAAGCTGCCGTTCTTTTTGTCTCTTTTACGGCCGCGGCCCCGGCGCCTCAGCCCTCCAGCTGCACAGCCGGCACCGGTACAGCAGCATCCCGATCGTTCCGGACACCACCTCCGCCATAGGGAAGGCAAGCCAGGTATACCCCAGCCCGATCTTGGACATCAGCCAGAAAACAGGCACCAGCAAAACAATCTGGCGCAGCAGCGACAAAAACATGCTGGTGACACCGTCACCAATGGCCTGAAAGAAAACCGGCATCATCAGGGAAAAGACCGCCGCAAAAAAGCTGCTTCCAATAATCGGAAACGCGGTCCGGCCGATGGAAAGGACCTGGGGCGAATCGGAAAACAGCCGCAGGATCGGCTCCGGAAAAAAGAGGAAGCACACCGTTCCCGCCGTCATAAACGCCAGCGAGATCAGAAGCGACTGGCGCATGACCTCCCGGCAGCGGCCGTAGGCAGCGCGGGCATAGTTAAAGCTCAGCACCGGAACGATACAGGTTTGCAGACCGAACAGTGGAATGAAGAAAAAGCTCTGCATCTTATAGTAAAGGCCCAGAACGGTCACCGCCGCATCCGAAAATCCGGCCAGGATCATGTTCAGCGCCGCGATATAAACGGTGTAGAGCATCTGCATGAAAATGGATGAGTACCCATAATAGTAGATCCGCCCCGCGTAATGACGCAGCTCCGTCCAATCCGGCGGAAGGCAGAAGCCGCGGACGCCCACGATCAGCGCCGCCAGGCACTGCCCGATCACCGTGGCATAGGCCGCCCCGGCGATCCCCAGCTCCGGCAGCGGGCCCAGGCCGAAGATCAAAACCGGATCCAGCACCACATTCGTCAGCGCCCCCAGCACCTGCGCGATCATCGGCAGGCGCATATTGCCCCGGGCCTGGTGCACCTTGGACCAGTTGCTCTCCAAAAAGATGCCCAGGCTTCCCACGCACACGATCCGCCCGTAGCAGACCGCCTGGTCAACAGCCGCCGCCTCCGTGGCGGAGGTGCGAACATAGGGCCGCATGATCAGCAGGGACACCGCGGCAAATACGGCCCAGGACAAAAGTTCCAGCACCATCCCGATGCCGGCCGCCCCATTGGCCTTCCGCTCCTCCCCGTGGGCGTATTTCCGCGCCATGTACGTATTGACGCCGACTCCCGTCCCCACAGCCAGCGCCACGATCACCAGCTGCAAAGGGTAGATTACGGTGACCGCTGTCAGCGCATCGTCGGAATAGTGCCCCACAAAAAAACTGTCCACCACATTGTAAAGGGCCTGGATCAATTGCGCCAGCATGACGGGCGGCGCGATCTTCCACAAAATCGTGCCGATCCGCGCCGTCCCAAAAAAATTCTGTTCGGAACAGGTTTCCTCCATGGGTTCTTTCTGCTTCCTTTCTTTTCCCGGCTCCAGCGCCCTCCGGCGCAATCCCGCTCAGTACTTCACGCAGCTCTCCACGTTCAGCACAAATGCCACGATCCCGCCGGTCTGCACCTTGACCGGAACCGCCGGCATCCCCGCCGTTCCCGACGTGGTGATAAACGTGGTCTCCATCCGTTCGCCGGCATGTTTTTTCAGGATCGCCAGCGCCTCCTCCAGCCGCGCCTGCGCAAGGCCGATCAGCAGCGTCACGTTCTTCTTGCGCAGAAATCCGCCGGAAGAGCTGAGCATAGTGGCATACAGCCCGTGGGCGTTGAGATCGCGTACCAGATCCGAGGCATCCTCCGCCGAAAGGACCGCCATGATCATCTTCTCGCACATAATTTCCATAAGATCCTCCCTTTCCTCTGCAGCGCATCGTCACAATCAGCATTTTCTGAGATTATACGTGACAGCCGCCGGCACGTCAATCTTTTTTTGCGGATTCAAAAAAGGCTTGACAAACCAGATAGTTGTAGTATCATCTAATTGCAATTCGTTGATACATCAACTTTCTGGTTGGGAGGCTTTTATGGATCGTTCCAAACGAAAAATCACCAAAATTGCCCGGGAAGTCCACAAATTCACCGTCCGCTCCCTGCGCTCAGACGGAGTCGGGACCTCCGAATTCGACGTTCTGCACGCCATTCGGAAAAACCCGGGCATCACGCAGGCCGGCGTCTGCCGGATCACCGGGCTGGACAAGGGCGCCGTAGCCCGGCAGACCGCCAATCTGGAAAGCAAGGGCTATCTGCTGCGCCGGGCCAATCCGGATGACGGACGCAGTCAGCTTCTTTTTGCCACCGGGCAGGCTGAAGAGCTGAAAAATTCAAAGGCGCAGATCGAAGCGCTTTTTTACGAATGGCTGCTGTCGCCGCTTTCCGAAGCGGATCAGCAGGCGTTTGAGCGGATTCTGGACACGCTTTATCAACGCTGCAAGCAGGAGAGCAAGGACGGTTTCCCCGCGATGACACAAATTCTGAAGGAGGCACAGTACCGTGCGTAACCAAAATTCGAAAAAGGGTCTTTCCCAGGCTATGATCTTCATTTTATTGTTCGGGATCGTCAGCCTGTTCTCCGACATGACCCACGAGGGCGCATCCAGCATCCGGGGCGCATACCTTTCGCTGCTGGGCGCCTCGGCCGGAACCATCGGCTTTATCTCCGGCCTGGGCGAGCTGATCGGCTATTCCATGCGGTATGTGTTCGGGCGTCTGACAGACAAAAGCCGGCAGTACTGGCCCATGACCATCGTGGGGTATATTCTGGACGTACTGGCCGTTCCGGCCCTGGCGCTGGTGGGAGATCACGGCTGGATCTGGGCCTGCGCCCTTCTGGTGATCCAGCGGATGGGCAAGGCCATCAAAAAGCCCGCCAAGGATACGATTCTCTCCTTCGCCGCCTCCCAGGAGGGCGTTGGGAAAAGCTTCGGCCTGCAGGAGGTCCTGGATCAGATCGGTGCGTTTCTGGGGCCGGTGCTTTTGTACGTGGCCATGCTGTTCAAGGCCGATCCCTCCACGCTGGACGCTTACACCTTCTCCTTTGCGGTGCTGGCCATTCCCGGCGCCATCACCCTGGTCCTTCTGATCCTGACCTGGCGGCGTTTTCCCAATCCGGAGCATTTTGAGCCGGAGCCCAAGGAATACATCCCCTTCCGCATGAAGCGGGAATTCATTTTCTACATCGCCGGCATCAGCCTGTTCGCCTTCGGCTTTGTCGACTATTCCCTGATCTCCATGCACGTGTCCCGGAATGTCTCCCTTCTCTCCGGCGGCGGTCTTTTAAACAGCGAGACGCTGCCCTTGCTGTACGCCTGGGCCATGCTGGTGGACGCGGTGGCCGCTTTGTTCTTCGGGGTCTTGTATGACCGCAAGGGCGTGCAGGCTCTGGTCTGGTCCACCCTGCTCTCCGCCCCGTTCCCCCTTCTGATCTTTACGGCCCGATCCCTGCCCATGCTGGTGGTGGGCGTCTCCCTTTGGGGCGTGGGAATGGGCGCTCAGGAGTCCATTCTGAAAGCCGCCGTTACAACTATGGTCCCCAAAACCAGCCGCGCCACCGGCTACGGCATTTTCGAATGTTCCTTCGGCGCATTCTGGTTCCTGGGCAGCTGGCTGCTGGGGCTTTTGTATGACCGGAGCCTGCCGGTCATGATCGCCGTATCCGCCGCCGCACAGCTGGCCGCCATTCCGCTGTATCTGCTCTCCAAGCGTCAGCACAACCGCTCCTCTGCGGAGCAGACGCACAGCTAAACGGGGTCCTTCGGTCTATAAAAACAGCGGGGGCAGCTGCATGAAAGCAGCTGCCCCCGTTCTTGTTTTTCTGCATCTGTACACGACCCGCTCAGGGATCGCAGCGCTTGCAGGGCGCATACCCCTGCGCCGTCAGATTCGCCCGCGTCCCGGTGTAATCCTGCCGGTAGGCAGATCGGATATCCGCAACGCTGGAGCAGGACGGCAGATGGAATTTTCGGGTATTTGTGTTGAGCACATAGTGCGCCTCCGCCGCCCCGTCAACGCTGTTCAGCGCACTCGCCCCGGTAGCGTAGTCGATGGTAATACCGGGCTGGACATTATAGCAGTACACATTGAATTCCACGCCCTCACCCTGGTCTTCCACCGACCATGCCTCCATCTGCACACCGGAGGCCACCAGATTCTCGCCCTCAAAAATCGGCGTCACCCGGTAAAGCACATGGTGATCCGTCTCTTTGACGTAGTCGGCCACCAGGTTTTCAAACGGAAGCATCCCCGTGACATTCAGATAGCGGGTCCCGGTGATCAGATTTTTTTCGTTGGCATTTTCCGCCGTCAGCTGATACCCGATCAGGTGGCAGCGATTATACAGATACTTTCCATCCACGCAGTCATACTTGGCCACCTGCCAGCCGCTGGGTTTCACCTGCCCGATGGAACCCCGCTTTTCCGTGGGCATCAGATCCTGCCCTACATTGGCATAGGCCGGTCCGCAGCGCCCCAGGTCGTCCAGTTCACTGTAGGTTTCAAAGGAAACTGTGGTCCGGTCCTCCTCCGGAAAGTCCGGTACGTTGTCATTGAGCACCACGTACGGTTCGCCGGAATAGGCGGGAAGATCCGTAAGATCGACACGGGGCTGGACCCGGGTCTCCCACTCTGCGCAGCCGCCAAGCAGCAGCAGCGCCGCCGCCAAAATCCAGACCGCCCGGGCCGCTTTCTTTTTAAGCACGCTCATAAACCTCCTGTGTGATCTGCGGATGGGATGTTCCGGGAAAGTCCAGCCGCTGTATACAATGCCACTGTGCCGGAAAATCCGGCAGGTCAAAGCGAAGATCCGCCGGATAGGCCCGGTTCCAGCGGAACAGGATCAGCCGCTCCGGCTTCGCCGCGGACAGCGAACAGATCTCGGCAAAGCAGAATTCCCCCGCCTGCGCCCGATCCAGAAAATCCTCAGCGACCCGGATCCGGACATTTCCCGGATCCTCCGAAAACTGCCGGCGGGTGTAGGAGCTCATCCACAGCACTGCCCCGCCGCACAGCGCCAGGACCCGCTCCCGCAAGATCCGGTCCATGCTCTGGCGCCGGCCGTGAAATGCCATTCCGCCGCCGTCATCCAAGGCTGTGATCAAAATCATATCGGTCCCCCTCGTTCCCGTTTCGTCTGTCAGCCATGCCGCCCGGGACCGCAAACCCTCTCTGCACTTGCCGGCAGAGAGGGTTTTGCGTGTTCCGCTTCCTCCGGGAACGTGCTTAAAAGGTCAGGCGCATCTGATTCCAGGCTACATTCCCATGAACCGACGCGGAGAGTCCTTCGTTCACAAAGCCGAACTTTCCGTAATAGGCCAGCAGATGGTCCTTACAGGTCAGCACCAGGCCCTTGCGCCCCTGGGCGCGGGCATCGGCGATGGCCCGGGTGATCAGCTCCCCGGCCAGGCCCCGTCTGCGGTATTCCGGAATGGTATTGACGCCGAAGATCATCTGCCAGGCCCCGCCTTCATCGTGCAGCTCCGCCCGTTCGTACATCTCATCCGTCAGATCCGGCTGGTCCGTGACCATACCGTCCACAAACGCCACCAGGCGCGGCCCGTCGAACATCAGCCAAAAATGGTCGGCATAGGCCGCCAGGCGCTTTTCAAATTCCTCCCGGCTGGCCGCTTCCGCCGCGGGAAAGCACGCCGCCTCCACTGCAGAGACCGCCTCCAGGTCCTCCTGAGTCGCCGTCCGGATCAACATGGGGATCCCCTCCTCCTTTTGCAGGGGCACGGACCTGCTTCTTCAAAATCCGCCCCTTTTTCCTGACAAAGTATACTCCCTTCCGCTTCTTTTGGCAAGGAAGCGGAAGGGAAAAGCTGTTACCGTTTTGTACTTTTTTCCGGCGCCGTTGCGATACAATAAAGCCAGCTTCTGCAAGCCGGCTTCCGCCGGACCGCAGATACCCAAAGGAGGTTTTTCCCATGAAAAAGCTTACATGGATCGCCCTGGCCCTGAGCCTGTCGCTGGCTTTGAGCGCCTGCGGATCCGCCCCCGCCCCCGCGCAGAGCTCCGCTTCCGCCGCCCAGGGCCGCGTCGTCGAGCCCGCCGGATTTTCCCAAACGTTGGATGATTTCACCGACGGAGAGCTGTCTGTCTCCTTCCATCCCGCAGACATCGGCGAGGCCGACGGCCGACGTACCCTGACGGTGACGGCCTACGCCTACGCCCTTTATGACGCCGCAGAAGTCACCGCCCTGACCGCGGGAGATACCCTGGTCGTGGATGGGACCGGGATCCCGGTCCAGAGCGTCACGGATTCCGACGGATATCTGACCGTCAACGGCGGCGAGGAAACCGGCGGCGTCACCCTTGCTGCCGGAGACGGAGGGACCTATTTTATCGTCGGCATGGACGATGCCAAAGACTATCAGGAGCTGGGAACTCTGACGCTGCCTCTGGATGACGGCTGCCGGATCACCGATGATTCCGACCTCAGCGCACCGGGCCGGGTCCTCTCGGTGTCCGCACTTGCGGCGCTGTCCGGATCGGAGGACCACTTTGTTCCCTATAACACCACCGTCGTCGTAAAGGACAGCGTGATCACGGCCATTCACCGGTTCTACATGCCCTGAAAGATCAGTTTCTTTTCCTGCGCGCCGAAAAGCGGCCGGGTTAAAACCCGGCCGCTTTTTGACGTTTTCCGGCAATTTTAGCCATAGCATTTTGCTATGAATACATAAAAAAGCACCGTTTCCCTCCCGGTTCGCCCGCTCTTATAATGAGCTTTGTTCCTTGCGGCGCCCCTCCGGACCGCGGAGCGCTTCCGGCTCCTTCTGAATGCTTTTTTTCATATAGGACAGGAAGCTTTTTGCTGCAGGGCTGGCCTTTTTCAGATTCTTCAGGGCGGCGCCCACCTCCCGGAAGGCCGGAGGATCGATGGGCGCCAGGTTTACCCGGTCCGCCGTTCCCCGCAGGACCAACTCACTGAGGATACTGCAGCCCAGCCCCTGCTCGACCATTTTGATCACAGCACTGTCCTCCGTGGCAATGTTGGAAAAGCGCGGCGAAACGCCATAGCGCTTTAAAAGGCGCGGCACCTCCAGATCCAATCCGTTGGAAGGATTGAAAAACACCCTACCCTCAAATTTCTCAATAGAGAACGTCTCACCCGGGTCCTCTTCCGGCGGCAGGACGGCATAAAACCGATCCTGCAGCAGCGGGACAAAGTCCAGACGCGCGGTAAAGCAGTTGCTCAGCAATCCGACGTCCACCAGTCCCTCCTCCAGCCAGGCCTCAATTTCCTTGAGCGTTCCATCTTTTACCGTCAGCTGAATCTGTGGGTTCTGCGCGCTGAATCCCTTAATGATCCGCGGCAGCCAGTTCTTCGAAATACTGGTATAGGAGCCGATGCGCAGCTGCTCCTGCCCAGTGGGGCGGCAAAGCTCCACTGCCCGTTCAAAGGTCCGGCTCTCCTGCAGCAGCCGGTCGATGTGCGGCAGCAGCTCCGCCCCCGCCGCCGTCAGTGTCACGCCGCCGGTTCCCCGCTGCAGCAGCGGGTAGCCGATCTCGTCTTCCAGACGGTTCAGCATACCGGTCAGCCCCGGCTGCGAGTACCCCAGGCGCTGTGTCGCCTGAGTAATGCTGCCTGCCTCCACCGCCGCACGGAATGCTTTGAGCTTTTCAATATCCATAGCATTTCCTTATCCCCTGTTTTTTCTTATCCTATCACGCCGGTCCATTCCCCGCAATGGGCTATTTTGAATCAGAAAGGAGCAGTCGGAACACGCACATGTGCCTCCGGCAACCAACGCATGAGCAAACGTATTTTAGTCATCAATCCCGGCTCCACGTCCACCAAGATCGCCGTTTTCGACGGAGACCAGAAGCTTTTTGACGAGACGCTCCGCTATTCCAACGAGGAGCTTCGCCCCTTCTCCTGGATCATGGACCAGGTGGAATTCCGCCGCGCCACCATTGAAGCGGCCCTGGCCCGTCATCAGTTTGACGCCCACACGCTGGACGCCATCTGTGCCCGGGGCGGGCAGGTTCCCTTCTGTGCCACCGGCACCTATCAGGTGAATCAGGCCATGGTGGATTATATGTACACCAAAAAGCTGGCCGCACATGCCTCCAACTTAGGCTGCGTGCTGGCTCTTCAATTGGCCGCCCCCTGAATATCCCCGCCTACATCTGCGACCCCGTCATGGTAGATGAGATGGATGACGTGGCCCGCATCACCGGCCTGCCGGATATTCAGCGCAAGATGATGGGACATGCCCTGAACTGCCGCGCCATGGCCATCCGCTGCGCCCGCGACGTGCTGCACAAGCCCCTGGCGGAATGCCGCCTGATCGTGCTGCACCTGGGCGGCGGCGGGTCGTGCCGGCTGTTCATCGGCGGCCATATGGTTGATGACGTCCGGGATGACGAATGGATGTTCGCTCCCGAGCGTTTCGGCGGTGCGGACACGCAGTCCGTCATTGAGCTGTGCTTCTCCGGCAAATACACCAAGGATCAGCTGATGCGCTTTGTCCGCGGGAAAGGCGGGCTGCTGGCCCATCTGGGCACCTCCAGCGCCATTGAGGTCGAGCAGCGCATTGCTGCCGGAGACGCCCATGCCAAGCTGGTTTATGAGGGCATGCTCTACAGCGTCTCCAAGGCCATCGGAGACCTGGCCGCGGCCGCAGAGGGCCGCATTGACCGGATCATTCTCACCGGCGGTCTGGCCCACTCCCACTACGTGACGGACTTTATCAGCCGGAAGGTTTCCTTCATCGCACCGGTGGAGGTCACGGCCGGCGAGTTTGAGCTGGAAGCCCTGGCCGCCGGCGCCTGCCGCGTACTGGAAGGACAGGAAGCGCTTCAGGTCTTTCCCTGCTTCGAAACTACAAAGGAGTGACCCATCATGATTTCATCGACAACATGTCAGCGCATCCCGGCCGCCCTGCTGGCTGGGCGGCAATTTGTCTTTCTGGGAGAAGCCGGCTGTGAAAAGTCCGAACTGGCCATTGCCTTTGCCCTGGACCTGGCCCAGGCCGGGCAGGATGTCCACTTCTTTGACCTGGATCAGCCCAAGCCCCTCATGCGCTCCCGGGATGCGGCCGCTCTGCTGGAGGGCTGCGGCGTCCATCTTCACTACGCCCAGCAGTTGGCCGATGCGCCGCTGCAGACCGGCGGGCTGATTCCGCTGCTGCTGGACCTGAACAAAACAGTCGGCCTGGACGTCGGCGGCAACGAGGGCGGCGCGCGGCTGATCGGCGGCTATGCGCAGGCGCTGCAAACTGCAGAGATCTTTTTTGTGGTCAACCCCTACCGCCCCTGGTCCTCCACGATCGAGCAGATCGATCAGACGCTCTCCTCCATCCTGCTGGCCTCACGGCTGCGGGGCCCCGGTTCCTGCTCAATCCCACTCTGGGCTCTGATACGGCGCTGTGGGAGTATCTGGAGGGACTTGAGGAGGGGCTCTCTATGCTCTCGCCGTATGTGAACGTCGAAGCGGCTGCCGTTCCGGCTGCACTGTACCGGCAGGTGCTGGTACAAACGGTTCTGCCGCTGATCCCGATCACCCCCCATGTATCCGTTCCGGGTACGGAACTTGATTGATAATCTGAGCAAACGAGGAGGAATATATGTCACAAGTTTCCCTTCGCAAGGAGAGCTGCAAAAGCTGCGGCTACTGCGTAAAGTTCTGTCCGAAGGGCGTGCTGGCCATCGGGCACGAGGTCAATTCCAAGGGCTATCCCTACGTAACCGTCGCCCAGCCGGAGCAGTGCATCGGCTGCGCCATCTGCGGCCGGATGTGTCCGGACGCCGCCATTGAAGTGTATCAGTAAAGGAGGAACTCTCTATGGCCAGAAAGATTATGAAAGGCACGGAAGCCATTGCCGAAGCGGCCATCCGCAGCGGCTGCCGCTTCTTTGCAGGTTATCCCATCACTCCGCAGAATGAGATCCCCGAATATTTCGCCCGGCGCATGCCCGAGGTCGGCGGTGTCTTTGTCCAGGGCGAAAGCGAAGTCGCCTCGATCAATATGGTTTACGGCTCCGCCGGAACCGGTACCCGCGCCATGACCTCCTCCAGCTCCTGCGGCATCAGCCTGATGAGCGAAGGCATCGCCTTCTGCGCCAGTGCCCGGCTTCCCATGGTGTATGTGATCGTTCAGCGCGGCGGTCCTGCCATCGGCACCATTCAGCCTGCCCAGCAGGACTATAATCAAGCGACCAAGGCCAGCGGCAACAGCGGCTTCCGCATGATGGTCTTTGCCCCCTCAACCGTCCAGGAAGCCGTGGACATGACCTACTCCGCCTTCGACTTCGCCCAGCGCGACAGCAACCCGGTCCTGATTCTGACCGACGGCGTGCTGGGCACGCTGATGGAGCCGGTCGTCCTGCCTGAGATGCGTCCGGAAGAGGAAGTCCGCCGCCTGAAAGAGGCGCGACGGCCGCAGTCTGCCGTGGGGCACGATTCGTTCAAAGAGCCCCGCGGGGTCGTTGCCGCCGGCCGCTGGTCCACCCAGGATCAGGAGCAGAGCTGCCTGGAAGCGCAGGCGCTTTATGAAAGCTGGAAAAAGGACGTCCTGGTGGAGACCCGCTTCCTGGACGATGCCGAGCTGGTTTTGACCGGCTACGGCATCTGCGGCCGCATCGTCCGCTCTGCGGTAAAGCAGCTGCGTGCCCAGGGCTATAAGGTCGGCTTTATCCGTCCCATGACGGTCTCTCCCTTCCCCTACGAGACCTATGCCGGCCTGAATTTTGACCGGGTCAAGGCCATTCTGGACGTGGAGATGAGCATTCCCGCCCAGATGGTCACCGATGTGGAGCTGGCCATTCAGGGACGCTGCCCCATCCATACGTGCTGCCATGCCGGCGGCCAGCTGATGGGCCGGGCCGAAGTGGTGGAAGCCGCGAAAAAACTTTTGGAGCAATAAGGAGGTGCCGAGATGAAAAAGGTTTACGCAAGAACAAAAGGCATCCGGGACGATAAGGTATCGGGCTTCTGCCCCGGCTGTATGCACTCCACCGTGATCAAGCTGATCGGCGAGGTTCTGGAGGAGATGGAGCAGCTGGACAACGCCTCTGCCGCCGTGGGCGTCGGCTGCTGCGGCCTGCACATGGACTATATCACGTATGACTACTACCTGGCCGCCCACGGCCGGGCCTGCGCAGTCGCCACCGGCGCCAAGCGCTCCAATCCCGACACTCTGGTATTCACCTATCAGGGCGACGGCGATCTGGCCTCCATCGGCCTCGCCGAAACCATGTCCGCCGCCAACCGGGGTGAAAACATCACCGTCATCTTCGTCAACAACGGCATTTACGGAATGACCGGCGGCCAGCTGACCCCCACCACGCTGGTGGGTATGAAGGCCACGACCGCTCCCAAGGGCCGCGATCCCAAAGAGCACGGCTATCCCATGCACATGTGCGAGATCCTTAACCAGCTGACCGCCCCGTATTATCTGGAGCGGACCAGCTGCAACAATCCCGCCAACGTCAGCAAAACCAAAAACGCCATCCGCAAGGCTTTCCAGAATCAGCTGGACGGCAAAGGCTTTTCCATGGTCAAGATTGTCACCAGCTGCCCCACCAACTGGGGCCTGGATCCGCTGGAGTCCCTGGATTTTCTGAACGGCAAGATGCTGACGGAATTCCCGCTGGGCGTTGTGCGCAATAAGAGCAAGGAGGAAGCGTAAATGGAACGGAATCTGATGGTCGCCGGTTTCGGCGGACAGGGCGTAATGACCCTGGGTAAGTTTCTGGGAGAATCGGTGTGCGACAGCACCGGCCTGAATATTACCTTCTTCCCCTCCTACGGAGCCGAGCAGCGCGGCGGCACGGCCAACTGCTACGTAGTGATCTCCGACGAGGAGATCGGCGCCCCCGTGTCGGACTGCATGGATGATCTGATCGTCATGAATGATCCCAGTCTGAATAAATTCCTGCCCAAGCTGGTGCAGGGCGGCACCCTGTTTATCAACAGCTCCATCGTTACCAGCGAGATCTCCCGTAAAGATGTAAAGCTGGTGAAGGTCCCGGTCACGGAAATGGCCCTGGAGATGGGCAACACCAAGATCCTGCACGTCATCATGCTGGGCGCTTACATCGGGTACACCCAGGTCGTCCCGGAGGACGTCGTCTGGAACACCATCGAGCACAAGCTAAGCAAAAAGCCCGCTTTGCTTCCTTTGAACCGCCAGGCCTTTGAGGCCGGCCTTAAAATCGGAAAAGCCGCGCACTGACAGCCCGTGCGGTTTTTTAAGGGATACCAAGCCTCAAAAAAGAAGCAGGACCCGGAAGGGCGACTCCTCATAAGGACATCTTGAAAACACCAGATTAAACCGATTGAGAGAATCTCTTGGTGTCGACCAA
>CAKTHE010000029.1 GCA_934563745.1 uncultured Dysosmobacter sp.
CTGTTTGACATGCTGGGGGCGGAGACGTATCAGAAATACCTGGAACGGGGCAATATCGAGGTGGCACCCCTGGCTTACATGCGGGGGCGGACCCTGGATGACAGCTTTATCATTCTGGACGAGGCGCAGAATACATCCCGGGAGCAGATGAAAATGTTCCTGACCCGGTTGGGCTTCGGCTCCAAGATCGTGATCACCGGCGACACCACCCAGATCGATCTGCCGGCCGATAAGGTCTCCGGCCTGAAGGAGGCCATGCGGGTGCTGAAAAACGTGGAAGGCATCGGCATCTGCCAGCTGACGAATGCGGATGTGGTGCGCCATGTGATGGTCCAGCGGATTGTGGAGGCGTACGAGCGCTATGAGACCGCCAAGACCGGCGGAAGGGGCAGGAAGTGAGCCGCCTTTATCTGGCCGGCGCGGCGGCGGAGGCGGACGAGCCTGCCACCCGGCGCTGGTATGCCGGGGCGCCGCAGTGGGACTGCGACTGTGGGCACTGCCGTAACTTCTTGGCTTTGGCCCGGCGGAGGCAGCTGCCGCCGGAGGTGCTGGAGCTGCTGGATCGTTTGGAGATCCCGCCGGAGAAGGCCACCTATGTCTGCGAGATGTACCATGAGGAAACAACGCTTTTTTACCAGATCGGGTACCGGCTGGCAGGAACGCTTTTGGAAGCGGCTCCGGGTAGTCCGGAGGCGGGATATACGGAAATCCACATCAGCCGTGAACGCTGCGCGCCCTTTGAAGCGCCGGACTTTCCGGAGCCGTCCTTTGAGCTGGAGCTGTGGATTAGTCTGCCCTGGATTCTGGACGAGCCCATAGACGGCAGAGAGGAGAATGCGCCATGAAGCGGCATTATATGCCCATTACGGCCGACGTACCGGGAGTGAACGACTCCCGGCGGGCCTTTATCCGCAAGGTGATCCGCACCGCCCTGGCAGCAGAGGGGGTGGATTTTCCCTGCGAGGTGGATGTGTTGATCACAAACGACGAGACGATCCACCGGATCAATCAGGAGATGCGGCAGGTGGACCGGGCCACGGATGTGCTGAGCTTTCCGGAGTTTGACCTGACCCCCGGCCAGCTGCCCGATCCACAGACGGATGCCGACCCCGGCACAGGCCTGGTGCCCCTGGGGGATATGGTGATCTCGCTGGAGCATGTCAAGGCCCAGGCCTGCGAGTACGGCCATTCCCAGCGGAGGGAGCTGGCCTATCTGGTGGTGCACTCGGTGCTGCATCTGCTGGGCTATGACCACCTGGACGAGGGACCGCAGAAGGCGCAGATGCGCGCCCGGGAAGAGGCGATCCTGAAGGAGCTGGGGATCACCCGGGAGGACTGAGCGGGCCCCGGTGCCGGCACACCCACCCGCCCCGGCGCATACACTGTCCCGAGGTGATGGGGAAATGGAATTGCTGCGTGACGGGATCATTGCGTTTTTGTCCGCGGTTGGACTGACTGCCTGCGTCTGGCTGACGGTCGGGGCCGTGCTGGGGCTTGGGAAATGCCGCCGAAGCGATGTGCGTCTGGTCCTTCCGGCCCGGGATGGGGCGGCGTCTTTGGAAATGGATCTGCGGGAGCTGATCCGGATCCGGCGGGCGATCCCCGGCGCCAGCATCGTGGTGGAAGACTGCGGGCTGAGCGAGGAAGGGCGCTGCCTGGCGGAATATCTGTGCCGCCGTTATGACAAAGTGGAGCTGCGGAACAGGGAATGAAGAAAAAACAAAGGAAGCGGAGACATGGAGGAGCTTACATACATTGACGGCGTGGTGCACAGCCTGATTTATCAGAACCCGGAAAACGGCTATACCGTTCTGCGCCTGATCAGCGAAGAAGGAGAGCTGATCACCGTGGTAGGCTGCATTCCCTGCGCCGCTCCGGGCGAGCATCTGGCGCTCAGCGGCGTGTGGGAACAGCACGCCCAGCATGGGCGGCAGCTGAAGGCGGAGGAGATCGAGCGCCGCCTGCCCGAGGAGGAAGAGGAGATTGAAAGCTATCTGGCTTCCGGTATCTGCAAGGGCGTGGGCCCGGCCACGGCCCGGGCCATGGTGCAGCGCTTCGGCCGGGCCACGCTGGAGATTCTGGAGGGTGAGCCGGAAAAGCTGACGGCTTTGAAGGGAATCACCCGCCAGCGGGCGCAGGAGCTTTCCGAAAGCTTTCGCCGGCACATGGGGCTGCGGCGTCTGATGGCCTTTTTGGCCCAGTATGAGCTGCCCCCGGTGCTGGCCATGAGTCTGCGCCGACGCTATGGGGACGCGGCGCTGGAAATGGTGCGCCGCAACCCGTATCTTCTGGCGGAGGACGGCATGGGGATCGCTTTCTCCGTAGCGGATTCCATTGCCATGGGTCTGGGCATCGCAGCGGACAGTGACAGCCGCCTGCAGGCGGCTGTCACCTTTGAATTGGGGCATAATGAGCGAAACGGCCATGTGTTTTTGCCCAGGGACAAGCTGATCGCCGCCACGGTGCAGCTGCTGGATACGGGGCACGAGCTGGTGGAACAGGCGCTGGACAAGCTGATCGCCTCCGGAACGGTGGTGCAGGAGGAGGTGGCCCATGTGCAGGGCTGCTATCTGCGCCGGCTTTGGGAGGATGAAAGCGACGCCTGCCGCCGGCTGACGGAGATTTTGGCGATCCCGGCGGATTGCAGCGGCAGGGCCGGGGCGGCGGTGGACGCGATTGAACGGGAACAGGGGATCACCTATGCGCCCCAGCAGCGCCTGGCTGTGGAGAAGGCGGCGCAGTGCGGCGTGCTGATCCTGACCGGCGGTCCGGGCACCGGAAAGACCACCGCGGTCCGGGGCATCGTGGCGCTGCTGAGGCGCATGGGGCTGGAGATCGTGCTGGCGGCGCCCACCGGCCGGGCGGCGCAGCGTATGAGCGAGCTGACGGACATGGAGGCGGCCACCATCCACCGGCTGCTGGGCATGAGCTGGAACGAGGCCAGCCGCCAACTGAGCTTCTGCAAATCGGAAAAGGACCCTCTGGAGGCGGATGCGGTGATTGTGGACGAGATGTCCATGGTGGATCTGCCGCTGTTTGCGGCACTGCTGCGGGCACTGCGGCCGGGGACCCGGCTCATTATGGTAGGGGATGCGGATCAGCTGCCCTCGGTGGGGGCCGGCAGCGTCTTTTCGGACCTGATCCGAAGCGGCCGGATCGAAACGGTATACCTGCGGGAGGTGTTCCGCCAAGCGGAGCAATCGGCAATCATCCGGAATGCCCACGCGGTCAATGAGGGGCAGCTTCCGGCCCTGCGCAACGATCAGGGGGATTTCTTCTTCCTCTGCCGCCGGGATCCGGAGCGTCTGGCCGCCACGGTAACGGAGCTGTGCAAGACCCGCCTGCCGGAGAAAATGGGCATTCCGGCCGAGCAGATCCAGGTGCTTTGCCCCACCCGGAAGGGGGCCTGGGGTACGATACAGCTGAACCGCCGCCTGCAGGAGGCGCTCAATCCCAAGGCGGAGGGAAAACGGGAGATCAGCTTCGGTGAGCGGCTGTTTCGCGAGGGTGACCGGGTCATGCAGACCAAAAACGACTACGATGTGATCTGGGAGCGGGCGGACGGCAGCGTCGGCAGCGGAATTTTCAACGGCGATACAGGCCGCGTTGTGCAGATCGATCCCTCCGGCGAGTTTCTGACGCTTTGCTTTGAGGACCGGCTGGCTCACTACGGGGTGGATCAGCTCAGCGAGGTGGACCTTGCCTATGCCGTGACCGTGCACAAGGCCCAGGGCAGCGAGTATCGGGCCGTGGTGCTGGCACTGGGGCGCTGCGCCCCGTCGCTGATGGTGCGGGGCGTTTTATATACGGCCCTGACCCGGGCACAGGAGCTGGAGATCCTGGTGGGTGATGACGCCGTCGTACGGGAGATGGCGGCCAATGACCGCAGGGCCCGGCGATACTCCGGCCTGCGCTGGCGGCTGGCCCATGCGGAGGAGGCCCTGCCGGAGCGGTGAACGGATCCGGCCGGCCGGGGCTGCAGGAACGGAAAGGAGGCGGCTGGAGCATGAAGCTGCGGGAACGACTTTTGAATCTGCTGTTTCCGCCCAAGTGTCCTTTCTGCGGAAGGGTCACGGAAGAGAGCGGAGTGTGCGGCCGCTGCGGGCCGACGCTGCCCTGGGCGGAGGGGGCGGAGGGGCTTCGGACCCTGCCCGGCCCGGTCCTTTGCGCGGCTCCGCTTTTTTACGAGGGTGCCGTACGGGAAGGAATCCTGCGCTTTAAATTCCGGGGCGCTTCCGGTGCGGCGGATGCCCTGGGCGAGCTGATCGCCCAATGCGCGGCCGAACGGTTTCCCGGCGAATTCGATACGGTCACCTGGGTGCCGGTCAGCGCAAAACGCCTGCGCCGCCGGGGCTATGACCAGGCCCGGCTTCTGGCGGAGGCGGCCTGCCGCCGGTGGGATACGGTGCCGGAGGCCCTGCTGAAAAAGTGCGGGGATAACCCGGCCCAATCCGGCCTTTCCGACGCGGCGGCACGGAGGGCCAATGTGCTGGGGATGTATGACCCGGCAGATCCGGCCCGGATCCGGGGACGGCGGATCCTTCTGATCGACGATGTCTGCACCACCGGCGCAACGCTGGCAGAGTGCGCCCGGACCCTGCGGGAGGCCGGGGCGCAGACGGTGGTCTGCGCGGCAGTGGCCCTGCGGCGGAGAGAAGAGCAGCGGGACGATTCGCGGCAGAACCAAAAGCCGTGAGAGGACAGCCCGCGCGGAGGAACGGGACTTTTGGAAAGAAGGGCTTGCAAAATCCGCGGGAATGGATATAATCATACTGTGTAACTATGCGCAGCCTGGCGCTGAGAATAGAAGGACGTTTGACCCGGAGGGTTCAAACAGAAAGACGACGAGGTGCATCTATGTCCATGGCGAAAGATATTGGCATTGATCTGGGGACCGCTTCGGTTCTGGTGTATGTAAAGGGCAAGGGGATTGTCCTGAACGAGCCGTCCGTGGTGGCGCTGGATAAGAACACAGGAAAGCTGCTCAAGGTGGGGGCCGATGCGCAGGCGATGCTGGGCCGTACCCCGGGGAACATCATTGCCATCCGCCCCCTGCGGGAAGGCGTGATTTCCGATTACGATATGACGGAGCGCATGCTGCGGGAGTTTATCCGGAAGGTGGCCGGCTATCAGTTCTTCAAGCCCCGGGTCATCATCTGCGTGCCCTCCGGCATCACCGAGGTGGAAGAGCGCGCGGTCATTGACGCGGGTATTCAGGCCGGTGCCCGGAAGGTTTACCTGATTGAAGAGCCCGTGGCGGCTGCCATCGGCGCCGGGATCGACATTACCCAGCCGGATGGCCACATGGTGGTGGACATCGGCGGCGGCACGGCGGACATTGCCGTGATCTCCCTGAGCGGCGTGGTGGAGTCAGCTTCCATCAAGATCGCCGGCGACCAGCTCAATGAAGCGGTGGTCAAGTATATGCGCCGCAAGCACAACCTGCTGGTGGGCGAGCGGACGGCGGAGGATATGAAGATCAAGATCGGCTGCGTCTTCCCCAAGGAAGAGGAGACAACGATGGATGTAAAGGGCCGCTGCCTGCTGACGGGTCTTCCCCGGGTGGTCACGGTCAGCTCCACGGAGATGATGGATGCCTTTGAGGAACCGGTGGAGCGGATTGTGGAGGCGGTTCACTCCGTGCTGGAGCGCACGCCGCCGGAGCTGGTGGCGGATATTTCCACCAATGGCATCGTGATGACCGGCGGCGGCAGCCTGGTGGATGGCTTTGACAAGCTCATTGCTGCCCGGACCGGCATTCATACGATGATCGCGGAGGATGCCATCTCCTGTGTGGCGCTGGGCACCGGTAAGAGCCTGGACTCCCTGAACAACATGCAGGACGGCACCATGAACCTTTCCCGCCGCAAGCAGATGAACTGAGAAAATGGAAGAAGCTGAAAGGCTTCTACGACCATAAAAAAGCGCCCCGGAACCTTCCGGGGCGCTTTTTTTGTCACAGAGGGCCATTTTTAATGAGTCGGATCCGCTTCCGGCTTCGGCGGCGGGGCGGCCTCCTCCTGCGCCCCGTACGGGGGCGGCTGAGTGCCTTCCTCCATGCCGCGGGCCATCAGCACATCGGTGGGCGTAATCTTCATCAGATCCTCCCGGGTCACGGTATCCAGCCCGGCCAGCCGGTTGGCCTGATTGACCAGGATCTGCTCGAAAAGATTGCGCACGCCCCGGGCATTGCCGAAGGCGATGGAGTCGCCGCTCTCCTCCCGGATAAAATCCCGCACCATTTCCCGGGCCTGGCCCTCCAATTCATAGCAGCCCTTTTTGCATTGGGATTCAAAGATCTGCATCATTTCATCCACGGAGTAGTCGTCAAAGTGCAAAAAGCGGTTGAAGCGGGATTCAAGCCCGGGATTGGAATGAATGAAATCATCCATCAGACCATCGTATCCCGCCACGATTACCACCAGATCATCCCGGTGATCCTCCATGGCCTTGAGGATGGTGTTGATCGCTTCCTGCCCAAAATCATTTTCAGCCTGGCCGGAAGACAGGGCATAGGCCTCATCTACAAACAAAACGCCGCCCAGCGCGGAGTCCAGCGCTTTCCGGGTTTTGATGGCGGTCTGCCCCACATAGCCGGCCACCAGACCGCTGCGGTCCACTTCCACCAGCTGCCCCTTGGACAAAATGCCCAGGGAATGATAAATGCGGGCCATCAGCCGGGCAACGGTGGTTTTGCCGGTGCCCGGGTTGCCGGAAAAGACCATGTGCAAAGAAAGGTCAGCCGTGGGAAGACCGTTTTCACGCCGCATTTTATGCACCGTGACCAGATTGATCAGGTTGCGGACCTCCTTTTTGACGGCGCCCAGACCGATGTAGCTGTCCAGCTCCTGCAGCAGGTCCTCCATCTTTTCCGGCGGCGGGGCGGCAGGAGTCTCCCCGGCCGCGGCGTTTCCGGCGGCGGAAGCGGCGGGGACGTTTTTTTCCGGCTCCTTCCCGCCGGCATTCCCGGTTTTCGGCGGCTCGGCCTGCCCGGGAGCGGAGGACGGAGGCACAGGGGTGCCCCAGAAATCCGAGCTCATGCGCTGCAGGTTGTGCTCCGTCATGGAGCGGATGACCTCCAGCTGCTGCAGAATGATCTGGTCTTTTTTGCTGATATTGTTCGGATCCATCAAGCGTTCCTCCTTAGGATTCCAAAAGATGCGTGTGTGCCAGCGCCCGGAACAGCAGCGAGGCGATCAGGCCGGTCAGCGCGCCGGAAAACAGGGATACGACCAGCAGCACCGGCAGATAGTAAAGCGGGGCGGCCGAGCCCAGGGAAAGCATGGCGGCCGCAACCTGGCCGCAGTTGTGGGCGGCAGCACCGCCCATGGAGACCCCGTAGAGGGAGAGCCGGCGAAAGCGGCGCAGCAGCGTCATCACCAGCAGCGCAGCCAGGGCACCCAGAAGGGAGAAGAGCAGGGCGTTCAGATTCCCGGCGAAAAAGGAGCCCAGGATGCACCGCGCGATCAGGATTGCCAGGGCCTGTCTGGGCCCCAGTGCATACAGAGCGAACAGGGTTACGATGTTGGCAAGGCCCAGCCTGATGCCGGGCAGGGGAATAGCCAGAGAGAGGGGAAAAAAGTTTTCCAGATAGGAAAGAGCCAGCGCCATGGCTGTCAGCAGGGCGCACAGGGTCAATTGCTTGGTGGATCGTCTCATCGTGCGCCCCCTTATCCGATCACGGCATCCACACCGGCGGAAGCGGAGCCGCCCTCCAGTGTGATGACGATCCGGCCCGGCAGGCAGACAATGCTTTGACCGGGACGGGAGATGCGGCCGGTGTGCACACAATCCTGCGTGGGGCAATCGGCCGAGGAGACCTCAACCCCGGCCTGCCCATCCGGACAGAAGCGCACATGCAGGGTGTAGCCCTGTCCGGTATAGGTCCGCTCGCTCTCTGCTTCGCCGGAGAGGGAGACGCGCTCATACGTCTGCCCGTCGATGGAGACGACTGCCGTCAGCCGGCTGTCGGATGCGCCGCCCCAGACCGCCGCGGCACACACCGCCGCCAGGGCGACAATGACGGCGACCACCAGAAGATCCCAGCGGGAGGGCGTGGTTTTAATCTGCCAGTTCATAGGTGTAGCCGGATCCCTCCACTTCTTCGTATTGAGCGGCAAGTCCTCCGGTCAGGACCACGCGCCCGTCGTCGGTGACCAGGACCAGGTCAAAATCCAGATCGGACGTGCGCCAGAATTCCAGCGCCTTTTCCTCGCCCATGACGAACAGGGCGGTGGAAAGCGCGTCGCACAGGGTCCCGTGCCCGGCGGCGGTCCCAAGATCTTCGCCGTTGGCGGCCGCGACTACCGTGACGGAGGTCAGCCCGCTCTGGGCGGGATATCCGGTGGCGGGATCAATAATATGGTGATAGGTTTTTCCATCCTGCTCAAAATAGCGCTGATAGCCGCCGGAGGTCACGGCATACGCATCCTGCAGGCTGAGCACGGCGGCGTACGCGTCCGGAGCGGCGGGATCCTGTACGGCCACCCGCCAGGCGCTGCCATCCGGCTTGGAGCCGTGGGCATACACATTCCCGCCCAGATAGACCAGGCCGCTGGGAATCTCCAGGGAACGGAACAGACTCTCGACCCGGTCGGAGGCGTATCCCTTGGCGATCCCTCCCAGGTCGATCGCCTGAGCCTGGCCGATGGTCACGGTGGGGGTTCCGTCCGCATCGCTGCCGGTCCGGACCAGGCTGCCGTCTACCTGTGTCAGCAAGGCGGCAAGCGCGTCCGGGTCCGGGACCTGAAAATGATCCGTGGTAAAGCCCCAGGCGGAAACCACCGGTGCAATGGTGATGTCAAACGCACCGCCGGTTGCGGTGCTGTAGGTGTCGGCGGCGCAGACCAGGGCGGCTGTATCCTCCGAGACCCGGACGGCCTGCCCGGCGTTTGCGTTGATCCGGGAAACCTCACTGTCCGCCTGGGTGCGGGAAAGGCGGGCCTCCAGGGCGGTAACGGTCTGTTTGGCCTGCTCCACGGCCGCGTTCCGGTTTTTCCCGTATGCGCTCAGCTGCATCACGGTATCCATTGCGAAGAACTGCTCGGAGGCGGCCTCCTGCTGTCCGCATCCGCTCAGACCGAGCAGACCGCTGAGAATCAATAAAAGGCATAGTGTCCGTTTCATAATGGGTTCCTTTGCGTTATCAGATTCGGCGGCCGGACCGCCGTATGCATGTCAAGTCCATATATAGCATATTTTTCGCAATTTCTCAACCGGCAAATCAAGAATCCCCGCCGGCCCGGGGCGGGAAGACGGCGCGTCTGCGCGGACCAGACGCACCGATCGGATGTTATGGAAATCAGACGGACGGAAAAACTTGCAAAAGTCAACGGAATCTGTTAAAATCATACGGATGCCGGAAGCGCCTGAGGTCCGGCTTCCTTTATTCTGCTATTTTGACAAGCCTTGGAGGGTATTTTATATGTCTCATAAAATCGGCAGCGGAAAAGAGCAGCCGCAGAAGAAAAATGAGTTCACCGTGGGAATGATGGTATTTTTCCTGGTGGGCTGTGCGGCAGAGGCCTATTTGCTGATGGTCCGCCATTATTACGTAGACGGCTTGATCGAGCAGGTGGTGGCCTGGGATACGATCGTGCAGCGGCTGGCTGTGGCGGGCCTGGCTGTTCTGGCGCTGGGCGCTGTGCTGCTGGCTGTGTGGCGCAGGGGCGCCCGGGCGAAGCGGATCGCGGCGGGAACGCTGACGGCCGTGGGCGCGTTTTTGGCGGCCTCCGGCTGGATCGTGCGGACCTTTTATCCCAACGGCGCTTCGCTTTTGTGTGTGGTGGTGCTGGCGATCGTGGCCGGCGGCCTGGTCTGGAAGCTCTACGACCGGGAGTGCGTATATGCGCTGATTCTGCTGGCCCTGACCACGCTGGCCGTTTGGATCTGCCGGCATGGGCTGCGCAACCTTTACTGGGGCAAATGGGTGCTTGCCGGTGCCTGCTGCTATCTGGCTCTGGTGTGTGTGGCCTGGCTGCTGCTGCGCCGGACGCAGAAGAACAAGGGGCAGCTGGGCAAGCTGCGGCTGCTGCCGCCGTCTGCCGGCTATACGGCGCTGTACGGCTGCTGCGCCCTGTCGATCCTGGTCGTGGCGGCTGCGCTGGTGAGCACGACGATCGCATACTATGCGCTGTGGCTGATGGCCATCGCAATTTTTGCTCTGGCTCTTTACTTTACGGTGAAACAGCTTTAAAATATGAACCAGCAGAGCCCGGCAAAGTCTTCCTTTACCGGGCTATTTTGCTATGCAAAAGCATAGCAAAATAAGAAATGTGCCATTTCCTCGCCCCTGCGGGGCAACCGGAAAGGATGCACGAAAACTTCATGCACTGGCATTTGTGCATGTTCGTGGTGCGCTGCTCATGCATGAAGTTTTATACTCAATTTTATGGCGCCGGCGCTGCGGCCCGGCCCGTCAGGAGGAACGCTTATGAAGAAACTGCTGCCCCTGCTGCTGTCCCTGCTGCTTTTGCCCGGCTGCGGCCCGGCCGTTCCTGCGGGGGCGGATCCCACGGCTTCTGCCCCGGATGGTCCCGCCTCCTCCGGGGCCGTATCGGCCGGCGCGGAGGAGGCGGAACGTCCCGGGACAACGGAGCTGGTATTCCTTTTGGAAGGAGAGGAGGAGACCGTCTCCGCCGCGCTGTATACCGGGTCCGGCTACTCGCTCTATATTCCCACGGAAGGGTGGCAGTATGAGCGGGACAGCGAGGAGGGGGTTCCGGTGGACGAGTGGAAGAGCCTGGACCAGGACGAAGCGCAGCTGCGGATCTACAGTCTGGGCGACCGGACGCTTGCCCAGGCGCAAGACTGGATTCGGACGGAAGAGGATGACTATCAGCTGCTGGAGGACCGGCAGGGCGGCCTGTTTGGCGAGGATGCGGAGGACCAGGAGCTGCTGGAGGTCACCTTTGTCCAGGCGGACGGTGCGATCTATGCCTTGGTCCGGACCTATCCCGCCGAAGCGGCGGAGGGGTTCGGTGTCCGCCTGAGCGTCCTGGCAGATACGTTCCGGGCGGAGGCGTAAAACCGACCGCAGCCGCCCGAAGGGGGCTGCATTCACGGCAGTGAAAGCGCGCGAAAAAATAAAAGAAGGCCGCATGGCGTTAAGCCATGCGGCCTTCTTTTTTGAGTTCGCTTTTCAGCTGCGGAAGGCGCCCACCGTGATCTGCATGGAGATCTCAAAGGCCCGGTCCCAGGGGAAGGCGTAGTCGGAAAGGGTCAGGGAGGCCCAGCGCCAGGTCCCGCCCGGAGAGAGCGGGTCCGCGGATACCGGAAGGGTGCTCCCGGAGAAATTTTTCAGGACCGGACGGGTGCTTTTGCGCATCCCCTGCTCCAGCCGGGCCGTCACGGCGTCCCGGTCGATCTCCGGCTGCCAGAAATTATCGGCGCTGCCCGCCAGGTCCGACCGGACGTAGCGCAGAATATCTTCCCGCACCTGGTTTTTGTAGCAAAAGTCTTTGATCACGCTGTCGGAAAGCGTTTGGGCAAAGGCCCGGGCGGAAGAAAGATCTTTGCCGTTGCCGTCGCACAGCCAGGCCCAGCGGGCGATCCCGTGGCTCAGGGCGGTGCCGGTGACGATGGCCATATCCAGAAAGCCCGCGTAGCTTAAAAGCCAGCCCAAATGAGCCTGCCGGGTCAGCGCTTCATGAAATTCCGAGCCGTACAGGCCGTTGCCCGCGTCGATCAGCATAACGGGGCAGCCCTGCTGCTCCAGTTCGTTCAGCCGCCGGATCAGCGCCTGGATGTAGGCGGTCTTCTGCGCCGGATCCTCCGGCTGCGTCAGAACCAGAAGACGGACCGCGGCATTCTGCTCGCCGGAGACGGAGCTGAGTCCGAAAAAGCGCAGGTGCTCCTGAACGATCTCCTCCAGCGGTTGGGAATCATAGGCGCAAGCGGGCTGTGCTTCCGTCCCGCCGAAGTACTCCACACCTACGCTTCCGTATCCGCGCTCCTGAAGCGAGCGGCCCCCGTGGGCCTGGGTGCTTTCCGTCAGATAGAGCTGGGTGACGGCCTTGAACGCCAGGTCATCCACTCCGGAGAGGATCCAGTCCAGCTGTGTGCCATCTGAATCGGTGCGCAGCTGACTGCGGAGGTAGGCAATCTCGTTTTTCTGTATGCTGTCTGCCTCCGAGGAGTCGTCAATGCCGATCAGCAGACGGAAGCAGGTCCCGCCGGGACGGGCGCACAGCCGCTGGATCTCATCGCTCAGGCGCAGCTTGCGGGCCCGGGCGGCGAGATAGGCCTCGACCGCTTCCGCCTCCGGCTCGGTGCCGTCCGGAAGGGTTACAGGACTTCCATCCGGGGCCAGGGGATAGTCCGCAAGGACCTGCTCCAGCGTCAGCGCCTCACCCTCCAGCGCAGGACGCGGCTGCATGCCGTAGCTGCGCAGCAGGTTGTAGTCGGCAAGGTCAAATCCGGCATAGCCGCAGGTGGGAGCCAGACGCATAACGCTGTCCAGCAGCCAGACCCGGTTGTCCGGATCGGCGGCCAGAGCGTCCAGCAATGCTTCCGCCAACTCCGCCTCCGTCCGGACTTGCCCGTCAGCCAGAGTGATGGGCGCTGTGTCGGTACAGTGGCGGGAATTGACCAGACCACCGGAAAGCAGCTGGTCCAAAGAGAGGATGTAGCGGTCGCAGCCTGTAGCCTCCTGCTCCAAAACCCACGCATACAGGGCGGCCCGGTCGCCGTATTGGGTCCCGTTGGCGTTTCGGGGCTGCCCGTCCAGCCGGGTGCGGTAAAGGTCGGCTTCCGGCATCGCCAGGGTATAGCCCAGAGATTCCGCCAGATAGACCACGCGGTCCGTATTGTCCGGACGGTCGTCCAAGGGGACATACGCGATGGTCCCGGAGCGGACCGGCTCCGGCTCCGAAGAAGAGGAGGAGGCGCCGCCGCTTTCAGCGCAGCCGCTGAGCACGCTCAGGGCCAGCAGGGCGGCCAAGGGGCGGAGAAGAACCGTTTTTTGCATAAAAAGCTCCATTCTGCCGCAGCGCGGCGGGAACGGGGCGGGCGAGCCCGCCCAGGGTCAGAGGGGGAGAAAAAGCGGCGGCCCGGCCCGGCAGGGCACAGGCCGCCGGGCGGCACGAAACGTGTATGGCGGTTACAGGCCCAGCGCGCCCAGATTCAGCCCGCCGGTGACCTGATTCATGCTGGTCTCCATGGCGTCGCCGGCCTTGCGCAGAGCCTCGTTTACGGCAGAGACCACAAGATCCTGCAGCATCTCGACGTCATCGGGGTCCACAGCCTCCGGCTGGATGGATACGGAAAGCACTTCCTTTTTCCCGTTGACGGTGGCGCTGACCGCGCCGCCGCCGGCGGTAGCGGTAAACTCCTGCGCCTCCACGCTCTCCTGCGCGTCGGTCATGGCCTGCTGCATCTGGGCAATCTTCTGCTGCATCTCCGCCTGGCGCTGGGCACCGGTGGGACGCATACTGCCGTTGGTAAAGCCGCGGCGTGCACTGTAAGACATATTCATTCGCTCCTTTTCAATTTGAAAGTGTAAGAATTGAACCCGTTCTTCCTAAATTCGGTTGCGCTTTCAACCATTTCGGGCGTTTAATTATCAACGCTTCTTTTTTGCTCTCTTCTCCTCTCTTCTCTTCTTGAGAAGCTTTTGGTAATAAATATCCTGTTCTTCAGAATTTTGCTGATTATTAGTTCCGCTGCCCGTAGACAGTATAACAAATACCATCGTAAACAGCCAAATTCCAAAACTCAAACCAATATGATTAGATTGAATGCCCATGACTAAGCACAAAAGCAGCCAAATAATAGCAGCGACCATATTGCCTACCTCTTTTTTACTGCGGATACATGATACTGCACCAGAAAAGGCATCGGAATTATTTGATTTGGATGTTGTCGAATTGGCTGCCAAAGCGGATCAGATTCTCCCGCCGCTGCTCCGGTGTCAGCTGCGGTCCGGCGCCCACACTCAGACTGACGCGGACCTCAGCCCCGCAGCGCCGGGCCGCTTCGGCCTGCACGGCGCCCAGGACCCGGTCGTTATCCAGACGTCCCTTGGTGATCTCATCCGGAGCAAACAGGCGCAGCAGCTCACCATCCAGCGTGCCGGTGCATTTGTCCAGGAAGGCCCGGTACATCGGCGGCAGGGCGCCCTTGCTGCCCTCCCGGATTTCCTGCCAGGCAAGCACGCCGCCGGCCGCATCGGAGCCCGGCGCGGCTGCGGCGACCGTCTGCTTTGGAACGGCACTGTCCGTCGGACCGACTGCCGGTCGGGGCTGCGGAGGCTCCTCCGGAAGGGGAGGCCGCTCAAACGGCGGCTCTTCCGGCAGCGGCGGCTCTTCCGGAAGAGGCGGTTCGTCCCAGGGGGGGCGATCGTCTGCCGCCGGCGCGGCGGCTTTCCCGGAAGGATGCCGCTTGGCAGAAGCGGCGGCGGGAGCCGGAGGCACTTCCGACGGTACGGCGGCCCGGGCCTGCAGCAGGGCCGGCAAGGCGGCCAGGCGCTCCTCCAGATGACTGATCCGGGCATTGAGAGCCGTCAGATCGCCGGAAAGAGAATCGTCACACAGCCGCAGCAGACACAGCTCGGCATCCAGCCGCAGGTTGGAGCTGGCGGAAAGCCCGGCCGTGGTCTGCTGCAGGGTGGTGGCCAGGGCAATCAGACGGGCCGGAGTAAACTGCGGCTCCAGCTGGTGCAGGGTCTGGGCGTCAAAGCTGCCGGAGAGCAGCGCGTCGCCCCCCTCCGGGGCGGTTTTTCGGATCAGAAGGTCCCGGGTCAGCGTACTGAGTTCGCCCAGTACGGCGCCCACGTCTTTTCCGTTTCCGTACAGCTGCCCCAGAAGCGACAAGGCCGCGGCTGCATCCCGCCGGGCGATGTGCCCCATCAGCTGGGCGGTCTGCAGATTGCCGGCCAGGCCCAGTATGTTCAAAACGGCTTGGGCGTCCACTGTGCCGCCAGCGGCCGCGCACTGATCCAGAAGGGAAAGGGCATCCCGCAGGGCCCCATCCGCCAAACGGGAGAGCAGCTCGGCACCGTCCTCTGTCAGATCGATCGTCTCCTGCCCGGCCACATAGCGGAGCCGGGCGGCAATGTCCCGGGGCTGGATCCGTTTGAAGGAGTAGCGCTGGCAGCGCGAGAGGATCGTGGCAGGCACCTTGTGCAGCTCTGTCGTTGCAAGAATGAAGATCAGATGAGCCGGCGGCTCTTCCAGGATCTTCAGCAGAGCGTTGAAGGCGGAGATGGAGAGCATGTGGACCTCATCAATGATATAGACCCGATGGCGGACATTGGCAGGAGCGTAAATCGCTTCATCCCGCAGGGCGCGAACCTGGTCAACGCCGTTGTTGGAGGCGGCATCCAGCTCCAGCACGTCCAAAAAGCTGCCGGAGTCGATCCCAAGGCAGGCCGGGCACCGGTTGCAGGGGTTCCCGTCCACCGGGTGCTCGCAGTTGACGGCCTTGGCCAGAATTTTGGCGCAGGTGGTTTTGCCGGTGCCCCGGGTGCCGGTGAACAGATAGGCGTGGGAAATATGCCCTTCGGCCACCTGACGGCGCAGAGTTTCGGTGACATGGGCCTGGCCGACGACATCGGAAAACGCCTTGGGCCGCCACTTTCGGTATAGGGCCTGGTACACGGGAAGACCGACTCCTTTCGTAAAGAATCCCGCCCCGCAGGGCGTGAAGAAGTCCTCCGTATGCAGCTGCGGAACCGGCGCCCTCACGGCACATGGAACATCCCGCTTAATGCTGCTCGGTTCCCCGCCTGACATGATTCGCAGGGTTACATTGCGCGAGACCGGCTCCGCAGCTGTATGCGGAGGACTGTTTTCCTTATTGGCTCTGCGGCGGAATGAAAAACGGAACATCGACCGACCCGCAGAAATCGATCGCTTATCTATTTTACTATAAACTTTTCCGCTTGGCAAGGTAAAAAAGAAGCATTCGATTAAAAATTATACTTTACAACCGGAAAATATGTGGTATAATATTTCTTGCCGTTGGAAAACTGACGGCAGCCCGGGCTCGTAGCTCAGCTGGGAGAGCGCCGCGTTCGCATCGCGGAGGTCGAGAGTTCGATTCTCTTCGAGTCCACCATGTCGGAGTAAGCTTATTGGCTTGCTCCGACTTTTTTTGCTTGATCGCCGGGTACGGCGCAGATTCCAAAGGGCACGACCGAGACCGGGCCTTTTGGAATCCTTGTATATTCGGAAAGGGAGGGCGATCTTCCATGGTGATTGATCGACCGGACTATTATTCTGCGTTTCATTGCCTGGCCGGGCGGTGTTCGCACAGCTGCTGCGAAAAATGGGAAGTGACTATTGACGGGGAAACGGCCCGGTATTACCGGTCTCTGCCGGGCACTTTGGGCGAGCGGCTTCGCGGCGCCCTGAAAGAGGATGCGGATGGGGAGCTGTGCTTCCCACTGGATGGGGGACGCTGCCCCTTCTGGCGCGCGGATGGACTGTGCGAGATCCATGCTGAGTTGGGGGAGGCGGCAACCTCCGTGACCTGCCGGGAGCATCCGCGCTTTCTGGAGGATTACGGTCCCTTCTGGGAGGTGACGCTGTCGGCTTCCTGCCCGGCCGCCAATGCACTGCTTCTGGGCAGTACCAAGCCCCTGGGCTTTGTGCGGGAGGAGACCGGAGAGCCCGGCGAAGAAGGGGATCCCTGGCTGGTGGGCCTGGTGCCGCTGCGCCGGAAGATGATGGGTCTGCTGGCGCGCCGTGATTTGCCGCTGCGGCTTCGCCTGCGGCGGTACCTGCTTCTGGCGGAGCGGGCACAGGACCTTCTGGACCAGGAACAGGTGCAGGCGCTTGCCGACCTTGCCGAACCGGCGGAGGAGCTGTGCCCGGAGGTCCCGGATGGCCCCGGCCTTTTCCCGGCGCTGCTGGTCCGCATGATGACGCTGGAAGCCTTGGATCCGGACTGGCACGCCGTTCTGGATGCAGCCTGCACGGCTCCTCCGGCGGCAGCGGCAGAGGAACTGTTGGAGCGGATCGGAACCTACTGTTCGTTCCGCTATTTGTTGAAAGCGGTCAACGACGGGGATCTGCTGTCCCGGGCGCAGCTGTGCGTTGCCGCCGTGCTGACTGTGGAGCGGCTGGCGGCCGCGGGACTGGGCTTGCCCGAGGCCCTGCGGCGGTGGAGCTGTGAGATCGAGCACGACGACGATAATTTGGACGCGCTGCTGGACGCATTTCGGACGGATCCTGCTTTGTCACCGGCTGCATTCTATCGGGAGCTGGCAGGGACTGCTCAGGTGAACACACAATAAAGTATGCAATCCACACAAACACTATTGACAATCGAGAAAATGTATTGTATATTATAGACACAGAAAGGGGTGAGTCCCATGGGCTAGTCCCACGGAAGACGCTGCATAAAGCAAATCCCCCTGCGGCGCCCGGAGTGTGTAAAATTTTTCTTCATAGCGCGATTTGGAAGTTCCGTTGTTCTCCAAGGACAAAACAAGCTCATTGAAATGAGAGGTACGGATCTGCCCTTCCGGGCTGTAGAAGTGATCCGCTGTACATGGTTTTCTGCATTGGAAAAATGCCAGGCTTCCCGATCCCCGATGGAAAGAACAGTCCTTGTAAGAGGGGAAAACCTCTGATCTCCGGGCGTGATCTTGCAGAAAGTAAGAGGTAAACGTATTGGAAAAACCCGTTGAGCAGTAGCCCCCCAGCCACGTTGGATGGCTGGGGGGTTGTGCTTTTTGCGGGAAACGGGTTCGCAGACGCTCCGCGCCGGCTGTGCCGCGGGCATTGAGGCGCGGCTGCTGGCCTTTTGAACGGAATGCAGAAGCGGCCGGGATTTTCCGGCTGAACGAATTTTGCAAAAGCGCCCCGTTCCGGCATAACCGGAACGGGGCGCTTTTATTATTTGCGGGGGATTCACCTGATGGAACAGTGCGAAACTTCGCTATTCCACCTGGCACAGTCTTTTCCGACTGATGCTTTCTTCAAGCAAAGAAAAGGCGTGGAAAAGCTGCGAAAATAACCTCCTTTACCCTTCTTTACTGATTGTCGACGGAGGCCATGTAGGCGATCAGCTCCAGCATCTTGTTGGAGTAGCCGCACTCGTTATCGTACCAGGAGACCACCTTGACAAACGTATCCGTCAGGGCGATGCCGGCCTTGGCATCGAAGATGGAGGTGCGGGGATCGCCCAGAAAATCGGAGGAGACCACTGCGTCTTCCGTATAGCCCAGGATGCCCTTGAGTTCTCCCTCGGAGGCGTCCTTCATGGCCTTGCAGATCTCGTCATAGGTGGCGGGCTTGGCCAGACGGACCGTCAGGTCCACCACGGAGACATCCAGGGTGGGAACGCGCATGGACATACCGGTCAGCTTGCCGTTAAGCTCGGGAATCACTTTTCCGACCGCCTTGGCCGCGCCGGTGGAGGAGGGAATAATATTGCCGCAGGCAGCGCGGCCGCCGCGCCAATCCTTCTTGGAGGCGCTGTCCAGAATTTTCTGGGAGGGCGTGACAGAGTGGACCGTGGTCATCAGGCCTTCCACAATGCCGAAATGATCCTGCAGGACCTTGGCGATGGGGGCCAGGCAGTTGGTGGTGCAGGAGGCGTTGGAGACGAAGGTCATATCCGGGGTATAGTTGGTGTTGTTGACGCCCATAACGAACATGGGCGTATCATCCTTGGAGGGAGCGCCCATGACCACGTGCTTGGCGCCGGCGTCAATGTGCCCCTGGCAGGTCTCTTTGGTCAGATGCACGCCGGTGGATTCCACGATGTATTCTGCGCCGACCTTGCCCCAGGGAATATCCGCGGGCTCTTTCTCGGAAAAGACGGCGATCCGCTGGCCGTTGACGATCAGCGCATCGTCTTCATAGGCAATCTCACCCCGGAACTGGCCGTGCATGGTGTCATACCGAAGCATATAGGCCATGTAATCCGGCGTCATAAAGGGGTCGTTGATCCCTACGACTTCAACGATGCCCCGCTCCATAGCGGCACGGAAAACCAGACGGCCGATGCGGCCAAACCCATTGATACCAACCTTTGCTTTCATGTGCAAAAACTCCTTTCCTGATCCGGACGGCGCGGCCGCCGGCTACAAACGTTTGCGCAAACGTTTTGTTTAAACGATTACACCCTGATCATAACACAGGGCGCGCGGGGGTACAATTGACAAAACAGCAAATGTTCTCTGTCTATTCTATGCAAAGGACACAGACGAAAACAAGGGAAAAACGATGAAAATAACCAAAAGCCAGGGGGGTCCTTGACACTCTGCGGCGTAAGGAATATACTGTGAAAATATAATGGATTACGCAATAGAAAGCGGAATTGCGCAAGAGGGTGAAACAAATGAAAGTGACCATCAGCGACGTGGCGAAACGCGCGGGCGTTTCCACAGCCACGGTTTCCCATACGATCAACAACACCCGCTACGTCTCGGCCGAGACCAAGGAACGGGTATTCAACGCCATTGCCGAGCTGGGCTACACGCCGGATGCCTCCGCCCGGAGCTTCCGGACCGGAAAGAAGAAGACCATCGGGTTTATTGTTCCGGATATTTCCAACCGGTTTTTTGCCACGATGATTGAGGCGGTCGAGCGTCAGCTCTCTGCGGCGGGCTATCATCTGATCATTGCCAACACGCAGGAAGACGAGGCCCGGGAAGAGACCAATATCCGCCTTTTGACAGCCGGCCTGGTGGATGGGCTGCTGATCGCCACCACCATGAATGATTTTGACCGGTTTGACAGCCTGATCCCGGCGGGCTTTCCGGTGGTCCTGGTGGACCGCACGTTTGAAACGAAAAAGTATTCGTCCCTGTGTGTGTCCAACTTCCAGCCGATTTACCGCAGTGTCTGCCGCCTGGCGGGCAAGGGGGATCAGCGGATCGGAATCATCGGCGGCCTGCCCCGGCTGAGCACCACCCGGGAGCGGATCACGGCGTATCAGCAGGCGGTGATGGACTGCGGTCTGCCCCAGGATGACGCCCTGATCTGCTACGGCGATTCCATGGAGAACAGCGCCTGCGCCTGCCTGGATGTCCTGCTGGAGCGGGGCTGCGATGCAGTGATCGTCACGAACGGGCTGATGGCCTCGGATACGATGATGTACCTGCAGAAGAAGAACATTCACCTGGTGGAGGACATTGATCTGGTCAGCTTCATCGACTATGACTCCCGGTTCTATCAGCTCTACGCCAACCAGATGGACTGCATTATCCAGCCGGTGGAGGAGCTTGGGACCGCGGCAGGCGATCAGATCCTGCTGCGGGTGGAGAATCCGGAGGCCCCGATTTTTGAAAAGGTGCTGACCAGCGCCTACCAGCCCTACAGCCAGTCCGGCACCTGGGGCGGCGGAGGAGCCCAGCACTGAGAAAAGTCGCACACAACACCCCGGCGCGCAGCGCGCCGGGGTGTTTTCTTTTTACAGACTCTCCTTGATCTGCGCGGCGATCTGATCCGCTGTCAGGCCGTATTCCCGCAGAACGTCCGCCGCCTTGCCGGATTGACCGAAGCGGTCCTGCACGCCCAGCTTGCGGAACGAGCAGGAGACCTTGCCCATCAGAGCATCGGCCACGGCGTCGCCCAGACCGCCGATGACGCTGTGCTCTTCCACGGTGACCACATGACCGCACTGGCGGGCGTACTGGGTGACGCATGCGGTGTCCAGGGGCTTGATGGTATGCACATTGATCACGGCGGCGGAGATGCCATCCTGCTCCAGCAGCCGGGCGGCTTCCAGAGTCTCGGATACCATCAGGCCGCAGGCGAAGACGGCCACGTCACGGCCCTCCCGCAGCACATTGGCCTTGCCGATCTCAAAGGGATACGTCTCTTCGAAGACGGGCGAGGCCAGGCGGGCCAGGCGCAGATAGGCCGGCCCCTGGAATTCCGCCAGGGCAAAGACCGCCCGGCGGGCCTCGCCGGCATCGGCAGGAACGATCACGGTCATGCCGGGGATGACCCGCATCAGGGCCAGATCCTCAATGCACTGATGGCTTCCGCCGTCTTCCCCTACGGAGACGCCCGCGTGCGACATGCACAGCTTTACGTTGAAGTGCGGATAGGCCACGGAGTTGCGGACCTGCTCATACGCTCTGCCTGCGCCGAACATGGCAAAGGTGGAGCAGAAGGGGATCAGCCCCATGGTGGAAAGACCGGCCGCGGTGTTGATCATGTTGGCCTCTGCGATGCCCATATCAAAGAAGCGGTCCGGGTAAGCGGCCTTGAAGTGCTTGGTCATGGTAGCGCCGGCCAGATCGGCATCCAGCACCACGATTTTATCATTCTGCGCGCCCAGCTCGACCAGGGCCTTGCCGTAAGCCTCGCGGGTCGCCATTTTTTCTGCCATTCAAATCGTCCTTTCGTTGGGACTTGCGTCCCGAAAAATGAAAGCCTGGAAGGGGCCCTGCGGGGCTCAGCTCTCCAGAGCGCTGAGCTCGGCCAGGGCCTGGTCACGCTGCTCGGTGTTGGGGGCCTTGCCGTGCCAGCCCACCTGATTTTCCATGAAGGAGACACCCTTGCCCTTGACGGTGTGTGCCAGGATGCACTTGGGCTTCCCGGGGGCTGTGGGCAGCGCCAGAGCGGGCAGGACCTGAGCGAGGTCGTTGCCGTCCGGCAGTTCGATCACGTCACAGCCGAAGGCCCGCAGCTTGGCCGGCAGGTCGCCCAGGGACATGACCTCGTTGTTGGTTCCGTCGATCTGAAGACCGTTGTTGTCGATCAGGATCGTAAGATTGTCCAGCTTGTAATGGGCGGCGGACATCAGCGCCTCCCAGATCTGCCCCTCCTGGCATTCGCCGTCGCCGCACAGGGCAAAAACCTTGGTATCCTTGCCCAGGTGCTTGGCGCCCAGGGCCATGCCGACGGCAATGGAAAGGCCCTGTCCCAAAGAGCCGGTGGATGCATCCACACCGGGGACCTTTTTGGCGTCCGGATGGCCCTGCAGGATGCTGTGGAGCTGACGGAATTGGGCGAATTCGTCCTTAGAGATGAAGCCGAGCTCTGCCAGAATGGCGTAGTAGCAGGGAGCCGCATGGCCTTTGCTGAGCACAAAGCGGTCCCGGTCCGGGTTGTGGGGGTTGTGGGGATCCACCCGCATCTGGGTGCAGAAAGTCCCCACCATCAGCTCTACGGCGGACAAGGAGCCGCCGGGGTGGCCGCTGCCGGCGTTGGCAGTCATGGTGATAATGTCCTTGCGGACCTCGGTGCAAAGCCGGGTAAGGTCCTGAGTTGTCATGGTCAAGCCTCCGTATCGTCAAATGATTCCGACGGCTGCGAACCGCCGGAAGAACCTTCTTTGGGGGATGAAGCCTGCTCCGGCGGACGGCCGGCGCGGGTCCAGGGCGCATTTCCCGGGTCAAAGCAGAACCGGGCAAAAAACCAGAACACGCCCAGCAGGATGATCCACCGGAGAATGTCCGCGAGAATTCTGAGAAGAAAACCCATAGGTAAGCCCTCCTTTCATTTACGGTAACATAGACGCAAGAGGCTGTCAAGCAAAGCCCCGGCAAAAGAGAGCCAAAAAACGGCGGGGCGATCCGGAAAAAACCGGGGTTTTGACGGCGGCCCTTCGGCGGGAACATCCGGGAATTGCGCAGGGGCGATGTTTCCTGTATAATAAGGTGAAATTTGCGGCCGGAAGGGCCGAATCCAACGAAACAAGGGGGATCTTCAATGCCTACGCGCATGGAACACGACACAATGGGGGCCATCGCCGTCCCGGCGGCGCACTTCTGGGGCGCCCAGACGCAGAGAAGCCTGCAGAACTTTCCCATCGGACAGGAAAAAATGCCGCCGGAGATCATTCGGGCCTTCGCCTACTTAAAGGAGGCCTGTGCCCGGGCCAATGCCGCCTGCGGCAAGCTGACGCAGGAACAGGCCGAGGCGGTGGCGCGGGTGTGCGGGGAGATCCGCAGCGGCACCCGGGCGGATGAATTTCCCCTGTCGGTCTGGCAGACCGGAAGCGGCACGCAGACCAACATGAATGTGAATGAGGTGATCGCACACCTGGCGGCGGAGCAGGGGGGTCCCCTGCATCCCAACGATCAGGTCAACGCTTCCCAGTCCAGCAACGATACCTTCCCGTCGGCGCTGCACATTGCGGCGGTTCTCGCGGTAGAGCAGCAGGTGCTGCCTGCCGCCCGCCGGCTGGAGGAGAGCTTTGCCCGGCTGGAACGGGCGTATCCGGATCAGATCCGCATCGGACGGACGCACCTGCAGGATGCGACGCCTCTGAAGTTTTCTCAGGAGGTATCCGGCTGGCGGGAGCTGGTGGCGGCGCCGGTGCGCATGCTGGAGCGGGCGCTGGAGGAGCTGCGGCTGCTGGCCATCGGCGGGACTGCCGTGGGGACCGGCCTCAACGCGCCGGAGGGCTTTGACCGGCAGGTGTGCGCCCTGCTGACGGAGTGCACCGGAACGGTGTTCCGGCCGGACCCCAACAAGTTCCACGCTCTGACCTCGCACGATGCCCTGACATTCGCCCACGGTGCCCTGAAGGCTCTGGCGGCGAACCTGATGAAGATCGCCAACGATATTCGCTGGGAGGCCAGCGGCCCCCGCTGCGGCATGGGAGAGCTGCACATTCCGGAAAATGAGCCGGGCAGCTCCATCATGCCGGGCAAGGTGAATCCCACCCAGTGTGAGGCGGTAACGATGGTGGCGGTCCAGGTTTTCGGAAACGATGCGGCCATCGGCTTCGCTGCCTCTCAGGGAAACTTTCAGCTGAATGTGTTTCAGCCGGTGTGCGCGTATAACTTCCTGCAGTCCGCCCGGCTGCTGGGCGATGTGATGGATTCCTTCCGCCTGCGCTGCACCGACGGGATCACCGCGGATGAAGAGCGGATGGAGCGGAATCTGCACGGGTCTTTGATGCTGGTGACCTGCCTGACGCCAAAGATCGGTTATGAGGCCGCGGCCGCGGCGGCGAAAAAAGCGCTGCGGGAGGGGACCAGCCTGAAAGAAGCGGTCCTGGCGCTGGGGCTTTTGTCGGAAGCGGAATTTGACGCGACGGTGCGGCCGGAAAAGATGGTTTGAGGCGGCACCGGTCTGGAAGCCCCAGGGGACGGAAAAATCCGTCAGAATATGAAAAAACAACCAGGAAAATCCGGAAAGATTGTGCAAGATTGCGGTTGCATAAATATTCACGAGAGTCGTATAATTCAATCATCAAAAAACAAACCCGACACAACGGGAACGGAGGTTTAAAAAATGAAACATACCGATATTAAAAAGGTTGTTCTGGCTTATTCCGGCGGTCTGGATACATCGATCATCATTCCCTGGCTGAAAGAAAATTACAATAATCCCGAGATCATTGCCGTGTCCGGCAATGTGGGCCAGGCAGACGAGCTGGAAGGCCTGGAGGAGAAGGCCCTCAAGACCGGCGCTTCCAAGCTGATCGTGGCGGACCTGACCGACGAGATGGTGGATGACATCATCATTCCCGCCATGAAGATGGACGCCAAGTATGAGACCTACCTGCTGGGCACGGCCTTTGCCCGGCCCGTCATCGGCAAGAAGCTGGCGGAGATCGCCCTGGCAGAGGGGGCGGACGCCGTTGTCCACGGCGCTACCGGCAAGGGCAACGACCAGGTCCGCTTCGAGCTGGCCATCAAGCGCTTCGCTCCGGACATGAAGATCATTGCCCCCTGGCGTGAGTGGGACATCAAGTCCAGAG
>CAKTHE010000030.1 GCA_934563745.1 uncultured Dysosmobacter sp.
CCCCTCGCCTCAGCCGCATCCGGGATCCGGCCGTCTTGCGGGACCGGCTTTGCTGCGCTATAATAAAAAGAAAAACGGCAGAGCATGCTCCGCCGCGGAAGGGGACGTACAATTCATGAATATTACCGTTTATCTGGGTGCAAACGAGGGCAGCGACCCGGCCCTGAAAGAGGCCGTCCGGGCTTTGGGCCGCTGGATCGGCGAAAGCGGAAACGCCCTGGTCTACGGCGGCTCCCACAACGGCCTGATGGGGATCCTGGCGGAAAGCGTTTTATCCGCCGGCGGCGCCGTCACCGGCGTCGAGCCGCAGTTCTTTCTGGATGCCGGCTATCAGTACGAAGGACTGACGCAGCTGATCGTAACCGAGAACATGGCCCAGCGAAAGGCCAAGATGATCGAGCTGGGCGACGCCTTTATCGCCTTCCCCGGCGGGACCGGTACCCTGGAGGAGATCACGGAAGTCATGTCCCAGGTATCCCTGAAGCTGCTGCACGCGCCCTGCATCCTTTACAATCTCAACGGATTCTACGACAACCTGAAAGCGCAGCTGGCCCATATGACCGCTTTGGGGCTGTCCTCGCCGGAGCGGCAGGAAGGCATTTTCTTTGCGGAGGATCTTGCCGCCGTCCAACGTCTCCTGACCCCGGAGCGGTAAAGTCCCGGCGCCGATCCCGCGCTCTGAGCGCGGGATCGGACATGCCCGGCACCAGCGGCCGGCCATATGCCGCCGCAAAGCGGGGCCGGCCGCTACGATCTGAATGCCGCTCCGGTTCCCCGGGCGATTTCCTTCACCAGCTGCGCCCACTGCTCCGGGCGGCAGGCCAGCAGCTCTTCATGGTTGAGATCCTGCTCGTGGATAACCGGCCGGGCAAAGTGACGCAGGTAGCGGGCGCGGTATTGCCCGCCCATCTTCAGCGCATAGAAAATATGGAACTCCGTTCCGGGGACCTCCAGCTGATCCGGCAGCGGTGTAACCAGATCGGAGCAGAATTGGTTTTTGCAGCTTTGCAGCGTCACATAGGGCCGCGCGCCGCCGAACAGTTTCATAAGCGCGGTCCCATACTCCGCCATCCGACCCATGCGCCGTTCCAGCCGCTTCTGCAGGAAGCGGCTTTTAAACTGCCCATCCCGGATCAGCGGATAGATCAGCGGTACCAGCAGCTCAGTCTGCAGTTTTGCGGCGCATCCGGACGCCTGATCCAGGTCGGAGCTGCCGAGAATGCCGTAGTCCATTCGGATCCTCCTCCGGGCTGCCAGCAGCCCGACGAAGGATCCGCCCAGCGAGCAGCCGTAAGCCGCCCGAATGTGTCCGCAGCCGCATTCCAGAAGCCGGTTCTCTATTCTCCCGGCCTCTTCGGTCATGGTGGGAAACTCCGTCCGCTCCGTCTCATCAAAGCCGTCATAACTGACGCAAAGCACGCGGAACTCCCGCTCCAGCAGCGGGATCACATGGCCGAAGTTGCTTTTCCAATAGCAGCAGGTGCCGGGAAGCAGCAAAAGAACCGGCGCATGCGCTTGTCCGAAGGAATAGATCTTCACTGTCCCACGCCCTTCAGATAGCCGCTTTTTGCCTTTTCCTCGGTATCGTCGGATTCGTCATAGGCGTCGTAAGGGGCGGAGGGGTCATGGACCTTCTTTTTAAAGGGCGAGCACAGCGCGTCCTTATGGGCGAAGGCAAATGCAAACCGATCCGTCCAGCCGGTATGTCCGGTCAGAAACATCGGCTGCAATCCGCGGGCCTGCAGCCTGGCCTCCAGCTCTGCCAGCGACTTCACCGCCAGCCTGTTGTCCTCCGCCAGAGCGGAGATAAAGCTGTATCCGCCGTCCGCCCCAAGCCAGATGGTATCCCCGGTAAAAAGATACCGCCCGTCGATCAGATACACCATGTGCCCCCAGGTATGCCCGGGGACCAGGAAGCATTCGATTCGGATCCCGTCGATGTCCAGGATCTGTCCATCCCGAAGCAGGACCTTCTCGTTCCGGATCGTCACCTGCGGCAGCTTATAAAGATGGTAGATGACTCTGCGGCGGACCTCGCCGGTCAGATACCGGTTCTCCGTCTCGCCGATATACAGCGTGGCATCCCGAAAAAGGCCGGGGCTGTCCGCTTCCACCGCGCCCACATGATCCGTATCCTGATGCGTGATAAGAATGTGCCGGATGGAGCGCGGGTCCAGCCCCAGCCAGCCCATCTTCTCCTCCAGCCGGTCATAGTTGTACCCGGCGTCGATCATGAGCGTGGTGTCCCCCTTGCGGTAGAAGAAGATATTCGCCACCCACTCCCGGACGCAGGCCACATGCTCGTCCACCCAGCCGGTGTTCAGGGGCTTGAAAATCTCCTTGCCCCGGTACATCCGGCTCATTTCCTTTTTCTGAAACTCCGTTGCCTTTTTGGACATACCGCTCCCTCATTTCCGGGCCGTTATGCAAAGCCAGCCCTTTTTATTCTTATAAACCTGAATCGCGCCGAACCCGGCCTGTTCCAAAGCGGCTTTCAGCTGAACATCCCTGTAGATGGTCATGCCGCTGATCTTATCCGTCCACTTGTCGTCCCGATCGGTATCGCCGCTGCACTCGTTGCAGATGAGGAAGGTGCCGCCGGGCTTTAAAACGCGGCGGATCTCCCGGAAGCACCGCGGCAGACCAGGCCAGAAATAAACCGTCTCAAAGGCCGTGACCGCATCGAACCACGCATCGGCAAAGATCATCTCCTCCACATGCCCCTGCCACACCACGCAGCCGCAGTCCAGTACCCTTGCATCCGGCGCAAGGTGCAGAGCCTGCAGGCCCCAGTTCGTCAGCGCCCGATGGCCCAGGTTCATCATGGAGATCATCACATTCCCGCCAAGCCCGCTCGGCTGGCGGGTATTTTCAAAAAAAGACACGTCCAAGCCTCCTTACTTCCGCTCAAGGACAATGATCTTGTTGGAAAGATTGCGCGCGGCGGGCAGCTTGTCCAGCAGCTTATAGAGCGGAACAAACGCCGCCATTCCCTCGGTCAGGCTGTGGTCTTCGACCCGGCGAAAGTCCGGCAGCAGCGCGGCAAGCGCCGCGCCATCCTTTACGCCCCAGGTGAATTTTGCGTGGCTTCCCTCAATGGAAGGCTCCCGGAAGCGCTTTGCCATCACGGGATTCATCACCTCGGCCAGGACCGTCGCCTTCCGGAAGCGCCCGGCGACCACGGCAAAGATCCGCTGCACCTCCGCCTGGCTCAGATACATGGTCAGCCCCTCGATCAGGATCAGCGCCGGGGTATCCTGCTCCGTGACCGCACTGCCCCAGTCGTCCATGGCGGAGGCGGCGATCTGCGTGATCATTCCCTCCTCCGGCAGAAGCCTTTTCCGCAGGGCAGCGGCCTCCGGAAGATCCAGGTTATACCAATGCGCATAGCCCCCCAGCCGGTAGCAGCGGGTATCCAGCCCGCAGGCCAGGTTGACCACGACCGCGCCGGGATGCGCCGCAAGCCACGCCTCTGTCAGCCGGTCCAGCACGATGGTACGGGCAATGACGCCGCTGCGCATCGCCGTATCCCGTTCTGCAAGGGAAAAATCATAGTCAAGTCTGCCGATGATCTCTTCCGCCTTCCGGTCCCGGATCGCGCCGCGTCCCCCGCTCTCCTTCGCCCGGGCATAAACCGTCTGCAGCATGGTCTCCGGCACACCAGAGAGTGTGATTTTTTCCGTCATGCTCCGTTCCCCTCCATCCTGTTCGCCGGCGTCCGGCCGGCAATAAGTCTTCCGGTCATCGCTCATCAGCGGCACGCTTTCTGCAGACGAACCATGCGATGCTTTTCACATGGCCAAGAGCCACAGTCCCATACATTCTTTCCAGCCGCGCTTTCAGGCCGGGCATCGTCTCATAGGGCGGCGTGAAGAAATTCGCAGGCTCATAAACGTGCCGGATCATAAAGTCCGTCCGCCGGTATTCTCCTGCCGTGTAAAAGCAGCCGCAGAAGGTGCCGCCGGGCTTCAGGACCCGAACCGTTTCCCGATAAGCTGCCTCCTTGTCCGGAAAGGCATGGAATCCGTTCAGAGACAGCACAATATCGAAGGTCCCATCCGGATAAGGGAGCGCGCCCACGTCGCCCTGCCGGAAGGATACATTTTCAAGCTCCAACCGCTCCGCTTTTTCCCGGGCCTGTCTCATCATATCCGGCGAATAATCCAGGCAGGTGATCTCCGCCCCCGGCAGGGTCTTGTAAAGCGGCATCGTCAAAATTCCGGTCCCGACGGGAACTTCCAGCAATCTGCCGGAAAAATGCTCCGGAATGCCGGACAGAGCCTTCTCCAGATACTCCTCACAGTCCGCCCGGCCCATGCCCCATACCAGACGGCACACCGTCTTGCCGGGCAGTGTAGAGCAGGTGATCATGCCGTCGTAAAAATCGTTGCTGCCCGTCAGGCGATAGGCGCCGCGGATGGCGTCTCTCCGTTCCATGCTCGTCCCTCCCCAATGGTCCGCTTCGATAAACCGGCTGCGTGAAGTTAGGTAAAACTAACTCCCGTTTCTTTAAAAAACCGCCTCTCAGCAGCCTGCTCCTCCTTCCGCGCGCAAAACGCGCGGAACTCCGCCTTTCGAAGATATGACCATTTTTGTCTGTTTGGTCATATTGTAGCATACTCCCTCCCGCTTTTCAATAGGCAAGGTCCCGGAAGCCGCCTCTTTTCGGATCGCCGGGTCTGTTCCCGGCTGTTTATGCATTGACAGCGCCCTTTTGTTACCCTATACTAACTTTTGACCTGTGAAGGAGGTGCACACCGTGACATTAAAAGAACTGGAAGTGGGCAAAAGCGCCGTGATCCGCCAGGTTGGGGGCAGCGGCGCACTGCGCCAGCACTTTTTGGATATGGGAATGATCCCCGGCGCAGAAGTCACCGTCGTGAAGCTGGCCCCCATGGGTGATCCCATGGAGCTGCAGATCCACGGCTATGCCCTGACGCTGCGTCTGGCGGAAGCCCAGCAGATCCGGATTGACCCCATTCCCCGGCGCAGCCGCTCCCACGCTGCGGCCGGGCGCACCCCGTCTGTGGCGCATCCCGGTCTGGGGGAAGACGGAAAATACCACTGCAAGGCAGACGCGCATCCCCTGCCCGAGGGAAGCGTTCTGACTTACGCGCTGGTGGGCAATCAGAACTGCGGCAAGACGACCCTTTTCAACCAGCTGACCGGCTCACGGCAGCACGTCGGAAATTTTCCCGGCGTTACCGTAGACCGCAAGGACGGCGTGATCCGCGGCTATCCCAATACCGACGTAACGGATCTTCCGGGGATCTACTCTATGTCCCCGTTCAGCAGCGAGGAGATCGTCTCCCGGAACTTCGTCCTCAACGAACGGCCCAAAGCCATCATCAACATCGTGGATGCGACCAACATCGAACGAAATCTGTACCTGACCATGCAGCTTTTGGAGATGGATGTTCCCATGGTCGTCGCCCTGAATATGATGGACGAGGTTCTGGGCAACCACGGATCCATCGACGTCAACGCCATGGAAGCCATGCTGGGGGTCCCGGTCATCCCCATTTCCGCCGCCCGAAACGAAGGCGTTGACGAGCTGGTGCAGCACGCCATTCACATTGCCAAGTATCAGGAGCATCCGCTCAAACAGGATTTCTGCGGGAAGGAGGACCACGGCGGTGCCGTCCACCGCTGCATCCACGCAGTGATCCATCTGATCGAAGACCATGCGGATGCCGCCGGGATCCCGGTCCGCTTTGCCGCCACCAAGGCCATCGAGGGCGACCCGCTGATCCTGAGCCAGCTGAATCTGGAGCAAAACGAGCAGGAGATGCTGGAGCACATCGTCTGCCAGATGGAAGAAGAGCGCGGCCTGGACCGCAGCGCCGCCATTGCGGATATGCGCTTTGATTTTATTGAACGCCTGTGCAGCCGGACCGTTATCAAACCCCAGGAGAGCCGTGAGCGCATCCGCAGCGAACGGATCGACCGGATCCTGACCGGAAAATACACAGCGATTCCCTGCTTTATCGGGCTGATGGCCCTGGTCTTTTATCTGACCTTCAATGTGATCGGCGCCTGGCTGCAGGCATGTCTGTCCGCCGGGATCGACCGGTTCTCCGCGCTGACAGACGCCGCCCTGAGCGCGGCCCGGGTCAACCCCGCGATCCACAGTCTGATCATCGATGGGATCTTTACCGGTGTGGGCAGCGTGCTCAGCTTTCTGCCCATTATCGTTACGCTGTTTTTCTTCCTGTCCATGATGGAAGACAGCGGCTACATCGCCCGGGTCGCTTTTGTGATGGACAAGCTGCTGCGGAAGATCGGCCTGTCCGGCAAAAGTATCGTCCCCATGCTGATCGGCTTCGGCTGCACGGTCCCCGCCGTGATGGCGACCCGCACCCTGACCAGTGAGCGCGACCGCAAAATGACTATTTTGCTGACGCCCTTTATGAGCTGCACCGCCAAGCTTCCGATCTATGCATTTTTTGTCAGTACATTTTTCCCCGGCCGGGGCGGCCTGATCATGACGGGGCTATACCTGCTGGGAATCGCCGCGGGGATCCTGGCAGCCCTTCTTTATAAGGAGACGCTCTTCCACGGAGAACCCATCCCCTTCGTGATGGAGCTTCCCAACTACCGCCTGCCCGGCCTCAAAAATGTCACCCAGCTGCTCTGGGAAAAGGCCAAGGACTTTCTGCAGCGCGCCTTTTCCGTGATCTTGCTCGCCACAGTCGTGGTCTGGTTCCTGCAAAGCTTCGACCTGCGTCTGAACCTCGTATCCGACTCCTCCCAAAGCATTCTCGCCGCGTTGGCGGGGCTTCTGGTGCCCCTGTTCGCCCCGCTGGGTCTGGGGGATTGGCGCATCTGCACGGCTCTGATCAGCGGCTTTCTGGCAAAGGAGAGCGTGGTCTCCACCCTGCAGGTGCTGCTGGGCGGGACCCTCAGCAGTGTCCTGACGCCTCTGTCCGCCGCCTGTGCGCTGGTGTTCAGTCTGCTCTATACCCCCTGCATCGCAGCCGTCGCCTCCGTCCGCAGGGAGCTTGGCGGCCGCTGGGCCGTCGGACTGGCCCTGTGGCAATGCGCCGTCGCCTGGCTGGCGGCGTACCTGGTCCGCGGGATCTTTCTCGCCCTGGGGGTGTTGGCATGAACCTTTGGGATCTGTGCCTGAGCGTCTTTCTGCTGGCCGCACTGGCCTGGGCCGTACGGGCCCTCCGCCGGCAGGGAAAAAAAGGCGGCTGCAGCGGCTGCTCTTCCTGCTGCCGTTCCTGCCGGACGAAGGCCAAAGCTCTGCAAACACGCCGCTGAAGCATCTTTCCCATCTCCGCCCGGCAGCGCAGGTACCCGCCGTCTGCCCTTTCTTGCCCAGAAAATGCAATAAAAAAGAGAGTGGCCTGTTCGGCCGCTCTCTTTTTGTCTGCCGCGCACCGGATCCGGTCCGCCTCCTCAGCCGTTTCCGCTGGGCATGTAAGGCCGGACGGCCGCCGCCACACTGGAAATGGGCATCGTCTGCAGCCAGATCCGTCCGGGGCCGGTCAGCAGCGTGTTAAACAGTCCCTCGCCCCCCAAAAGCTTATTCTTCATGCCGGGGACCTGCTGGATCTCCATCTGAACGCCTGCGGTAAAGCCCGCCACATTGCCGGTATCCACCACGATCTGCTGGCCGGCCTGCAGCTCATATTCCACCAGATCGCCATCGATCTCCGCAAATGCAAGGCCGCTGCCGCTGAGCCGCTGCATGATGAATCCCTCGCCGCCGAAAAGGCCGGTGCTGAACTTTTTATTGAAGTGGATCGACAGCTCCACACCCGGCTGCGCCGCAAGAAAGGCACTTTTCTGCAGGATCATTTCCTGGCCCGGCGCAATGGTCAGCGGGCGGATCTGCCCGGGAAAGCAGGATCCGAAGGCGATCATGCCCGCGCCCCGGGCCGTATAAATGTTCTGGAACATGCTCTCCCCGGAAAAGGCCTTGGAAAACATCTTGCCCAGCCCGCCGCCGCGGGTTTCCATCTGCATGTTAGGGCTCATCCAAACCATTGCGCCCTTCTCCGTGATCATCTGTTCCCCGTCTTCAAGCTTGCAGATCACAACCGGAAACGAGCCGCCCTTGATCTCGTACTGCATTGCTGGTTCCTCCCTATCCCATTTGATTGGAAGCGTGCGGCCTGTGCCGCCGCGCCTGCAGCTGCAGTATAGCATACGGCAGTGAAAAGGGAAAGCCGTTCCCCGTTTTTATCTGCCGAAAAAATGTCTCCGCTCCGCCCTGGCTGGTATGCGTACAGCCCGTGCGGCACATACTACCCCTCAAAAGGAGGGAAACACGTGTCAGAAATGTTTTGCTTTCAATGCCAGCAAACCGCCGGCGGCAGCGGCTGTGTCCGCACCGGCGTATGCGGCAAGCAGCCCCAAACCGCCCATCTGCAGGATCAGCTGGTCTGCCGGCTGATCCGTCTTGCGGAAACCTGCCTGCGCAAAAACGAGCAGCCCGCTCCCGTCACGCAGCTTCTGGCGGACGGATTGTTTACGACCCTGACCAACGTAAATTTTGATGACGCCGCCATCCGCGCCTTCACCGACCGGGTGAACGACGCGCTGCGCTCTTACGGCGTCTTCGACCCGCAGGAGGACGCAGACTGGCTCTGGCAGGGGGAAACGGATCTTGTCTCGCTTCGCTCCACGCTGTTGTTTGGCCTCAAGGGCATGGCCGCTTACGCCCACCATGCCCGGATCCTGGGCCACCGGGATGAGCAGGTGGATGCCTGGTTTTACAAGGGGCTTGCGGCGCTTTCCCAGGAACACAGTGTGGAGGAATGGCTGGCCCTCACTCTGGAGTTTGGGCAGGTCAACTTCCGCTGCATGGCCCTTCTGGACCGCGCCAACACGGATGCCTTCGGCGATCCGGTCCCCACGCGGGTCCACACGGACATTCGCAAAGGCCCCTTCATCGTGGTCTCCGGCCACGATCTCAACGATTTGCACCAGCTTCTGGAGCAGACCGCCGGAAGCGGGATCAATATTTATACCCACTGTGAAATGCTGCCCGCCCATGGCTATCCCAAGCTCAACGCATATCCGCACCTGGCCGGGAACTTCGGGACCGCCTGGCAGAATCAGCAGTCGGAGTTTGACGGCATTCCCGCTCCGATCCTCTTTACCACCAACTGCCTGATGCCGCCCCGCCCCAGCTATGCAGACCGGGTCTACACCACCTCCGTCGTAGGCTATCCGGGACTGCGCCATCTTTCCGCCGACGCCCAGGGCCGCAAGGACTTCTCCCCGCTGATCGAGCAGGCCCTGGCTCTGGGCGGCTATGAGACCGATCAAAGCCGAAGCGGCATCAACGGCGGCCATATGCTCACCACCGGCTTCGCCCACGCCGCCGTACTGGCGCAGGCTCCCCAGATCCTCGACGCCATCAAATCCGGTGCGATCCGGCACATTTTCCTGGTCGGCGGCTGCGACGGCGCGCATCCGGGCCGCAACTATTATACGGAGTTCGTCAAACGGGCGCCCATGGATTCCCTGATCCTGACGTTGGCCTGCGGAAAGTTCCGCTTCAACGACCTGGATCTGGGCGAGATTCAGGGCATCCCCCGCATTCTGGATGTCGGACAGTGCAACGACGCCTACAGCGCCGTTCAGATCGCCATGGCCCTGGCCGACGCGTGCGGCTGCTCCGTCAACGACCTTCCCTTAACGCTGGTTTTGACCTGGTACGAGCAGAAGGCCGTCTGCATTCTGCTGTCGCTGCTGGCCCTGGGGATCAAAAACATCTGTCTGGGCCCCACCCTGCCGGCCTTCCTTTCGGAAACCGTAGTCAAAACCCTGGTATCCGCCTACAATCTCACCCCCATCACAGCGCCCCAGCAGGATCTGGACGCCATCCTGCACCGGGGCTGAAACCGCACAGTCTCTTTACCGTTTCCGTCGTGACAAACGGCTTCCACCGTGCTATGATAAAGAAAAGCGCAGCGCAGCTGCACAGAAAATGGAGGGCACATCTATGGCAAATCAATATGCCGGCACGCAGACGGAGCAGAACCTCCGGGCCGCTTTCTCCGGCGAATCCGAGGCGCGCAACAAGTACACGTATTTCGCTTCTCAAGCCAAAAAGGACGGTTACGAGCAGATTTCCGCACTGTTCCTGAAAACGGCGGAAAACGAAAAAGAGCATGCAAAAATGTGGTTTAAGGAGCTGCAGGGCATCGGCACCACCGCAGAAAACCTTGCCTCCGCCGCAGCCGGCGAAAACTACGAATGGACCGACATGTACGAGGGCTTTGCCAAGACCGCCGAGGAAGAGGGCTTCCCGGAGCTGGCCGCCAAGTTCCGCATGGTCGGCGCCATCGAAAAGCACCATGAAGAACGCTACCGGGCCCTGCTGCACAATGTCGAGGCGCAGGAGGTCTTTGCCAAAAGCTCCGTCAAGGTGTGGGAATGCCGCAATTGCGGTCACATCGTGGTGGGCGAAAAGGCGCCGGAAATCTGCCCCGTGTGCGCACATCCCCAGGCTTATTTTGAGGTTCATGCCGAAAACTATTAAACGCTTCCCCAAACGGACGGAGCCTGAGGCTCCGTCTGTTTTTTTGTCTGCGCCGCGCTCCTAAAGGATGCTGCTGGCCTTCTCAGCCGCACGGCGCTCCTTTTTCAGCCGGTTCCCTTCCTCCGGCTCCGCGGTCAAAGCAGCCGTGCCCTAAAATACACAGCAAGCCAAACCGTCCGCCAGGCTGTTTTTCTTCTTGACAATCTATACCCCCACGGGTATAATGCATGTATACCCATGGGGGTATAGAAAAGAGGCTGATTATGAAAAAACTCATGGAAAAGCTGGAGCAGCTGCTGGAGCTGGGCGGTATCAAAAAGGACATTGCGTTTCTTGTAATCTCCGGCGCCGCGGTCCTCTGCAGTTTGCTCAAGTGGAGCCCGCTCCCCTTTGATATGGCCTGGATCGCCATCGTTCTGTGCGGCATCCCCATCATTCTGGAAGCGGTCATCGGACTGATCACAGCCTTTGACATCAAGGCGGACGTGCTGGTCTCCCTTGCGCTGATCGCGTCCGTCTGCATCGGAGAAACCTTTGCCGCCGGTGAAGTGGCCTTCATCATGCAGCTGGGCGGCCTGCTGGAAGAGCTGACCGTTGCGAAAGCACGCGCGGGTATCGAAAAGCTGGTCCATCTGACGCCCCAGACGGCCCGCGTGCTGCGAAACGGCGGCGAAACGATCATCCCCGCCGAGCAGGTAAAGATCGGCGACCGTATCCGCGTCCTGCCCGGAGAAGGCGTTCCCGTGGATGGCGTGATCCTGTCCGGGCAGACCTCCATCAATCAGGCCGTCATGACCGGCGAGTCCCTTCCGGTGGACAAGACGGTGGGCGATGCAGTGTCCAGCGGCACCGTGAACCAGTTCGGCGCCTTTGAGATGGAGGCCACGAAGGTGGGCGAGGACAGCTCCATTCAGCGCATGATCCGGCTGGTGCAGTCGGCGGATGCCGGCAAGGCCAAAATCGTCGGCATCGCGGACCGCTGGGCCACCTGGATCGTGGTGATCGCCCTGTCCGCCGCGGCCCTGACCTGGCTCATCACCGGCCAGATCATTCGGGCCGTGACGATCCTGGTCGTGTTCTGCCCCTGTGCGCTGGTGCTGGCAACACCCACAGCCATTATGGCCGCCATCGGCAACGCCACGAAGCACGGCTTCCTTGTCCGGCAGGGCGACGCCCTGGAGCGGCTTGCCAAGGCCCGGATCATCGCCTTTGACAAAACCGGTACCCTGACCTACGGAACCCCGGAGGTCGTGGCGGTGAACAGTGTCTCCGAAGACTATGAAAAAGAGGCGCTCTACCGTCTGGCCGCCTCCGCCGAACAGCTCTCCGAGCATCCGCTGGGAAAAGCCATTGTCAGCTGCTGCAGAAAAACCGGCGCGGCACTGGCTGCGGCAGAGGACTTTGAAATGATCCCCGGCCGCGGCGTGTGCGCAAAGGTGGAGGGCAAAACCGTTCTTTCCGGCAATCCCGCATTGCTGCGGGAGCACGGGGTTGCGATCGGTCCCGTATCAGCCGCAGAGGCTCATATTCAGCAGGGCTGTACCGTGACCTATGTTGCGGTGGACGGCGTTTTTGCTGGCTTTCTCGCCCTGTCCGACACGCTGCGGAAGGAAAGCACGGCAACGATCGCGGCCTTGTCCGATTTGGGCGTGCAGCCGGTACTGCTTACCGGCGACCACGAAAACGCCGCAAAAGCCATTGCCGGAAAGCTGCATATCCGCGCGGTGCATGCCAACTGCCTGCCGGAGGATAAGCTGAAATACATCGGCGAATACCAGGCGAAGGAGCTGCCGGTCTGCATGATCGGTGACGGCGTGAACGACGCGCCCGCTCTGAAAAAGGCCGACGTAGGGATCGCCATGGGCGGCGTGGGCAGCGACATCGCCGTGGACGCGGCAGACATCGCCCTGGTGGACGACGAGGTCAAGGAGCTGCCGCATCTCATGGCCCTTTCCAAGCGAATGATGACCACCATTAAGCTCAACATGACCTTCTCCATGACGCTGAACTTCATTGCCATCGCGCTGGCCATCACCGGCAAGCTGAACCCGGTCGTCGGCGCTCTGGTCCACAACGCAGGCTCCGTGCTTGTGATCACAAACTCGGCATTCTTACTGAACTGGAGGAAGAAAAAATGACAATCAAAATCATCGGACTCATCCTCGGCATCCTTATCCTCGGAGCGGGGATCTACTACCTCACGAAAGAAAAGCACGACCCGGAATCCAGGAAAATCTATACCGTCACCAGCGTCATCGGCGGTGGGATCGCAGTCGTATGTGCGGCGCTGCTGTTGGTCTGAGCAGGCGCCGAACGCTTCCCGGAAGCTCCGGCTTCGTCCCCGCATGATCCAGACGGCGCGCCTCGCCGCCTGGACCCTTCCTATAAAAAGACCGCCCGCTGTCCGGCAAAAGTCCGAACAGCGGGTGGTCTTTTCGTTTCGTAAAGCGGTCCGGCACACCCGGGGCTCATTCCGGAAGCGGATGGTCCACCGTAAAGCCGGAGACGCTTCCGTTCCCGTCAAATTGCAGAAAGACCTGGGCCGTCAGCATGTGGTCCCCGTCCAGTCCGCCTTCTCCGATGTTTGAATCATCGATCAGACTTACATAAAAGCTGACCGTGATCCCGCCGTCCTCCAGAACCACATAATGCTGATACGCCCCGCAGCAGTAAAGATCCGGCGTAAACGGCTGGTCCGGTAAGGCACCGATCACACAGATGCCCGCCCTGCGCAGTAGGGTCCCGTTCGAATCGTACACGCTGGCACGCTCCGTCCTCCGGTCGTACTGAACCCGGATCGCCTGATTCAGCGCATCCGTCAGATCGTCCGGGTCGATCCGGTACCACTCCATATCGTGGTTCGGCTGGAATACATACAGCTCCGAAATGGAAACCCCCGTTCCCGACCCCGTATATACGATCAGATAGAGCAGCTGATCCGGCCCCATATACAGCTCCGGCGTGATGTCATGGTTGTCGGCGTAAGCGATCGGGATCCGATACAGCTTCCCGGTCCCGGAGACGTAGAAAACGATCCCGTATCTGCGCCCATTCCCCGAATCGTATCCGTACAGGGAGATCCCCTGCTCCGGCAAGACCTGCAGCAGCCGCAGGTTGGATGTTTCCCGGGCATTCCGTCCAATGGCAGCCCGATCCAGCTCCGCGCTCAGAAATTCCCTTCTTGCGGCGGCATCTTCCGCCTCCGAACCCGCAGCGGAAAACCAATCGGCGGATGGAGCCAGCCACTCCGCTTCTTCCTCTCCCGCAGCGCCGTCCGCGGAAGAAGCGGGCGCTGCTTCCGCAGGCATGCAGTCGGATACATACAGGTTTCCCCCGTATCGGAAATAGGTGTACACCTCTGCCTCACCGTGATAATACCAACGCAGATCGGTCTCGCCGTCTCCGTTGAAATCCGCCTCTTCCACCCGGTTGGCGCAGCCTGCCAGAAGGCGCGGGACGCCTGCGGAGTCCAGCACGTAATAGTCATAGGCAAAATAACCGGCTCCCCGGGGGGCCAGAATGCGGAAGCCGCTTTGCCCCAGCACATGGGAGAAAGGCTCCGCGCTGTAATCGCCGCCATATGCGCTTTCTTCCGCGCAGAAGCGCAGCAGGGTATCGCCCCGCCGGATGGCCCAGTATTTTATATTGGTGCTTCCCGGCTCCCGGTAGCACACGATTTGCGTTCCATCCGGCATCGTCTTATCGCGCAAAACATCACCCATGGTATCCGTGGAAACCGTATCCGGCTCCATATCGCTTGGGGGAATGTACAATTTGGCATCCGCCAGCAGCGCCTCGGTGGCCTCGTTTGTTTGGCTCCCCGCTCCCGCAGAGGATGCCGGCCTCGCTCCTCCGTCGTCCCGCCCGCCTGTAAAGGTGCAGGCCGTGGAAAGCAGGATCGCCGCCAGCATCACAAGGGCCGCACAGGCCGTTGTCCGCGGCTTCTTCGCCAGCAGGGTAATGCGTTCCCGCAGTCCCTTGTCGCGGTCTGTCATCCTGGCGGCCGCCGCGAGGGAGGTGCTCCGGCCCCCGCAGGTCATGCGAACCAGGGTGCGGCCGTAGGCGGCACGCTCGCCCTCGCCCAGGCGGCGAATGACGGCTTCATCGCAGGCAAGCTCCGCATCCCGGCGGGATCGCTCCGCCGCCCACCAGACCAGCGGGTTATACCAGTGCAGGGCCAGGCACGCCCCCGTAGCAGCGCCCAGAGGTGATCCCCGTGGCGGCAGTGCGTCTGCTCATGCGCGAGGGAATAGCGCAAAGCCTCGCCGTCTGCCAGCGTTTCCGGCGTTACGTAGACTGCCGGGTGAATCAGGCCGAACAGACAGGGCGTTTCCACTGCGCAGCTTTCATACACCGGAAGCGCGGACAATGGCTGCTCCACCTTTCTTCTGGAGCGGCGCAGCTTTCCGTAAAGCCGGACATTTGCCGCCAGAAAAACCGCTCCCACCGCGGCCGCGCCGGTCAGCCAAACCGTCTTGGCGACGCTTTCCCAGTCGACCGCAGTCGGCGGGGACACGGCCTCTGTGCCGCCGTCCTGCTTCCCGCTGACGGTCCCCACGTTCTGCCTCTGCTGCGGCAGCGCGTTCATGATGCTCAGACTGCTGGCGCCGAAGTTCACCGGAACCAGCAGCCGCACAAGCACCAAAAGCCACAGTGCGTATTGCAGCCGCAGACTGATCCTGCCCCGCAGAACGGTGCGCAGAGCAAGCACCGCCAGGATCAAAACGGAAGAAGAAACGATCCAGGAGATCATGTGTTTCCCTCCTCTATTTGGCGCAGCAGCGCATACAGCTCGTCAAGCTCTTTTCGGGAAAAGGCTTTTTTCTGTGTCATCGTGCTCACCAGCATGCTCAGGCTCCCCTGGTAAACCCGATCCAGGAAGGTCTGTGTTTCCTGCTGCGCCGCCTCCTCCCGGCATATCGCAGGCGCAAAGGTATTTTTTACCCCCTCTGTGTTGCAGGCAGCAATCCCCTTGTCCACAAGGCGCCGCAAAAGCGTCAGGGTGGTGCTGCGGCTCCAGCCCATTTGCTGCTCCATTTTTTCCGTCAGCTCTCGGCCCGTCTGCGGTGAAGACGCCCACAGGCATTCCATGATGTTCCACTCAGCAACGGTCAGATTGATCCGTTCCACACATAATACATTCCCTTCAGTAAATTGATTACAGCTGTAATCAAAATATAGCATGTGTGGTTACGTCTGACAACAGTCAATTTTGCAGCTGAAAAAAAGCTCGCCGCAGATGCGTCAGACAGGTTCTTGCTCATAGTGTTCCTGTATAGTTTTGCCGGAAAAGACGGAGCCATTTTCTTTATCTGCTCCCGCGGCGATCAAGGCCCGGAAGATGCGCTGGAAGTCCTCCCGCATCTCCGGCGTGATGATCCGTCCGGGGTAATCCTCGCCTGTCTCGGCGTTCACATTGGGACAGAGCTTGTTGGCCTCGGACACCGCTTCCATCAGGGCATTTCTACCGTAGTGGTCGGTTCGGTTGGCGTCCGCGCCCAGCTCCAGCATCCTTTCCATGGGCGCGCAGATTTTCCCCGTTCCTATGCTAATCGTGGTCATCTCCTGCCTGCTGGGGGCGATGGTGTCGGAAAAATTTGCCAACAAGTGCGAGATCACAAGGCTCAACAAGATTGTCGGTATCGTGCTGACAATTTTGGGTGTCGCTACGATTCTCATCAAGCTGCTGTGATCCCGTTGATGTCTTGATACATAAATTTGCATGTAAAATCTATCATGGACATCATATAAACGCATTCTGCGCGAATCAGCTGCACGATATCCGCTTCGCACCGAATTCAATTATATTTATTGGCTGCAGCCACTTCTCCACCACGCTGGACCTTTATCCCCATGTGTTCGATAAGAACCAAAAGGCCGCCCGTTTGAAACTGCAAAGTGGCTGGAACTCTAAACATATATTTCCAATTTTAATTAAAAAATCTCCGAAAGACTAAATGTCTTTCGGAGATTTTGGTACGCCCGACTGGATTCGAACCAGCGGCCTTTAGAGTCGGAGTTATCAGGCCGTCAAGCCGGAAAGCTCTGCGGCGCAAGGGCTTGGTTGAGATTGCACAAATTTTCGGCATTTTGAAGAAAAACCTCGGAAGCCTTATCGGACAGGGCTTCCGAGGTTTTTTACGGTAGTAGTCAAATAGTAGTCTGCGTGCCTCGCAGGTCATGCGACCCGGTTCATTTGTGCGACCTTAATCCAATAGCTTGACCGGTAAATAGATTCGCTCACCTTGAGGAGTATGTCTTCTTTTATGCTCTTTTCAATTTGCGCAAGTTATTGAACTTTATCACCCCCCAGGGGCACTACCGGTACGGAACAAATAAAAATGTGGCTTCCGAGAATTTTCGGAAGCCACATTTAATTTTATTTATCCTTCTTTCGTTCTATACGGCGATTGCTTAAGCGATCCCAAACACCTCTGAGAAGAAGAACTTCCTCATGTGATAAGTTAAGGTGCTCTTCAAGAAGAATTTTGTCCGTGTAATTCAGAATTTCTTCAATTTGATTTTCCTTTGCAAGCCTGTCAATTAGCTCAAAGTCCAACTTTGACGAACCTACCATCGGAATCATCAATTTCCGAACTTCGCCCGGTTCAAAAGTCAATACGCCGCCGCCATAACTACGCCCTACTATTTCGCACAGAGCTAATGTAAAAGAATTCAGGAATGCAGCGGCAACAGCATGTCCATCAACTTGCTCTCTAAAACGAATTTTGTGCAGGGTATCCGTATTTTGTGCATCGGTATTATTGAAAACAATTCGAGGATACTTGTTAACCTGTCGGAGCATAAAGGCATCGGCTTTCCATGTCCGCGGAACAATATACCATTTCTTTCTAATACGACACTTGTATCCAGAGTTGTACCCTCGCTTAACGCCAAAGTCAATATAACTCTGTTCATTCTTACTCAAAGCACTATATTCGTTATCTGCCGGGGAAAATAAATACACTTTCCTTCCACATGCTATGAGTTGATCAAAATCCTCGTTTGAAAAATTAATTCCTCGAAGCTGGTCTGCTCGCCCAACGATAGGGGTCAGATGTTCCTCATTAAGACCATACTCACCACGAGTATCTTCGTTTAAGAGGAAAAAATCATTCTCCCCGCTTACTATGCCAACATTAACATCAAAAAGCTCATTTGCAGAGCATATTTGGCTGTTGCCACGTAGTGCTCTTATCAGAGAAATCTCTGAATTAGTCAAATAATACTGAGTCCATTTTTCGGTGTTATGATCGAGCTGCTTAACCTCAAAATCTTCGCGCGAAAGGTCAAGCGTTGATAGTGCCTCCGCATCATCAACCTCGATGGTTCGAATTCCTTTTTTCTCTGCCGTCTTTTCACCAAGTAATAGTACAACTTCCTGCTGAGCATTAGGAAACAATAACTTCTTAAAAGTTACGATTGTCAAACTATCATACTGTTCAGATAAATATTGGCGCACTTCAGCGGCATAGTCTACTTGCATAACTTCGGCTGGGATTACCATTCCTAACCGACCATGGGGCTGCAATGCACATGTAGAAAGCACAAGAAATGGAATCCATATATTTGTGAGCCGATTAGGATGAAGGCCTTCGGCCTCCATTAACGAAAACGCTTTTTGACGATACTGTTCATCAAAGTTCTGAGAGCGAATAAATGGTGGATTACCTAAAACAACATCGTAATGACACTTATCTTGAATTTCTCTCAAAAAAAATGTGAAAAAGTCTTCATTGATAATCGTTGCCCCGTGCCTTTTAGCTTTTCCGGACTCTACGGGATCAAGTTCAACACCTGTAATGTTCTTGGGATTACCCCCGTTGGCAACAACACTTTGAATAAAGCTTCCATCTCCGCAGCTCGGCTCGAGAATGGTGTCATCTGCACGGCGAATAGCCCATTGCACAATAAAATCTGCAATGGGCTTCGGAGTGTAATAGCCACCTCTTAATTTGTCATAACCCAATATTTTTTTCACGCTGCACCTACTTACTCGTTGTTATTGAATATCCGGAGTGTGTATGGAAGCATAAATATGGACTTTAGTCAAGTCAAATTATCTCGAATGCGGCGGCAATCCTTTATACCGAGACAAATATATTTCCTCTATTCTTTTCGCGAATTTTTCTAAACGCAAATTTGAATCTGCTACCGGATAAGATGAATTGATTTCTCCTGTATCCGGATCCCATACCACTAAAGCAATAGATTCAGCTTTATGATTTTCTCCGAGAACGCTATCGCGCCCATTCATACGTTCAAGCGTCCTGATAATATCTGCAGCTTGATTCATATGCAAGGCAGGTTTTGGAATAACGACAAAGAATAGTGCCAGCGCAAATGGGAATCTGATATGAACTGTAGATGCCTCGGCAGCCAAATCGTTTATCATGTTATTCCAGTTTTTCTTAATACTCCTCATATCATTCAGAGTCTTACTGTCGTACGCAATACGAACTCCATCAGGGCGATATGCTATATCAAAGTTTTGAGGACGCACACCGCCAACGACTTTTGTATCGCCTATCTCAACGCAGTCTGGCACATCAGGTGGGGGCAAAAGCGTTGTACTACTGTGAGGATGAACCACAGGGATGTTTCCAAGCATGGTAGCCAAAGCATTTGCCACCACAGGATCAATCACTTCCTTTGTGAAGTCCATGCCTTGTTTTTTATCAAAACAGTTTGGATTTTTGGTGGTTGGTGTGCCATCTTTTTTGGAACTTCCCACAGTACCTTTCCATATGTTTCCCCATCTGATTAAGGTTGCCGTATCAAATGTGATGTCAGGCATTTTTTGAGTAGCAGCCACGGCTTACCCTCCCAACCTTTAAAGATATTACTTATTTTATCACAAAAGAATTTTGTTTTCTACAAGAAATTTAAAAGAGGTTATAGCTATTTAATTCCTACTGTGGTAATGTGTGTTGCTACCAGGAGGTGCAACGCATGAAAACATTACTCAAGGACATGTATGACTACTTTTATACCCCGCCAGAGTTTTCAGAGCAGAAGCAGGAAGTGGAAGAATGTCACCAGACGCTGATTCAAGTGCTGGCGAAGCCGGAACGGCGGCTGGTGTTGCAGATCATCGACGCCAAAGACCGCATTGTGGAGGACACATCCATCGACAGCTTTATCTCTGGATTTGAGCTGGCGTGGCGGCTCTCTATGGAACTGAATCAATATGAAAAAGAGCGCTCAGTCTCTTGCTGTACGGCGAAGAGAATGGGCGCTCTTTCTATACCTGAAAAGGAGCAGTCAAAATGAAAAAGCAGCTCATCACTGTAGCCGCATTCGCCGCTTATCTGGCCTTATGCGCCGCTGTATGGCCGCAGAACGAGCCAGCCGAAGAAGCACCCGCACCACCAAAACCACCCGCCGTAATCGCCGCGCAACCCGAAGTTCCGGAGACATCAGAAATCGAAGGAATCATATTGCCAGAGAAAGAAAAGACGGATGTAACGCAATCGGAGCCAGTCAAAGAAGCTGCCACTGCGCTGGGGTCATCGCCTATTCAATCGCCTCCGTCGGGTGAAGTACAGGCTCCCCCTAAACAGAATGCCACACCACCGCAAGAAACGGAGCCTCCCCCGGCATCACCTGACAGCACTCCGGACAACATGGTCTATGTGCCGGGCTTCGGCTGGATAGAAAGTCAAGGCCCCAACCATGTCGAATACGCCGAGGACATGTACGAGAACGGCAACAAAATCGGTATCATGGGATAAACGAAAAGCAGCACGGTATCAGGCCAAGACTGGTGCCGTACTGCTTATTCTGTTTCGGTCTCCAATGCGTCGCTGAATATCTCGTGGACATGAATCAGTGCTGCAACCTCGCAGGCAAACCGATTCGCCAGCGCCTTCTCCTCCCACCATGTTCTCTGCGGCGTTGCGTGATGTCCTGCGTCCTGCTCCGCCTCCGCTTTGGCTGTGCGGATGGCCTTCTGCGCGGAGAGCCACCGGCCGTAGGCCCCGCCGTACAAGTCCCTCTTCAACTTTCGCAGCGCGGTCTTGTACGCCTTCTCCGCTCCGCTGGGGCCGTTGTAGTTGAGGTAGATCGCCAGCTCCTGAAAGGTCATGCCAACCTCGTCTGGCTGACCGATGCCGAGGTAGCTTCGCACCAGATTCAGTTCTCTGGACGTCAGCATCTCCTCCATCCGTTGGAGCAGAAGTGTCCGACGCATGAGGCGGTCATAGGCCACGGCAGGATCGCCGCCGCAGCTGACGGAGAACACATCGTCGCCCAACTGCCGCGCGCCGCACAGCGTCTGGTATTCCTTCAACAGTGCCTCGGCCGACTTGGAGGATACCTTCAGCTTTTCGCACACCGCCTTGGTCAATTCTACCTCAGATGCATCCTGCGCCTCGGCGCAAAGGTGCGCCACAGTGCGGAGTTGGCTGCCGCGGCTGGTTGGAACGGACAGCGGAAAGGCGTGCTGCGCGGCGTAGTCGGACAGCACTGCTTCTATCACGGGCGTCGCATAGGTCAGCAGCTTTGTTCCGTAGGCGGGATCAAAGCGCCTCGCTGCGGCCAGCAGCGCCAGCGCCGCCTCCTGCTTCAAATCCTCCATCTCACACCACGGTATGTACGCCCACGCCAGTTCGGTGAGGTAGCCCTCGTTCTGTGCGATGAGCAGTTCCGCGGCGTTTTTGTCTCCGGCTTGCATTCGCAACGCCAGCACTTCATTGCAGGGGCCGTCCCCGGCAACGGTGTACATATTTTTCGTCACAGGAATGGCCCCCCCTTCCTCATTTCAGCCGCTTCTCTGCCTCCGCGTAAATGTGTTCCAATTCCATGTCCCGCGCATATCCGTCAGCGGCATAGTCGTTGTCCATCAG
>CAKTHE010000031.1 GCA_934563745.1 uncultured Dysosmobacter sp.
TTCCTGCCGGATATTTTTGTCCCCTGTGAGGTATGCAAGGGGAAGCGCTACAACCGGGAGACCCTGGAGGTGCGCTATAAGGGCAAGAACATTGCCGAGGTGCTGGAGATGACCGCCGAACAGGCAACGGAATTTTTCTCCAGCATTCCCCGGATTCGGGACCGGCTGAAAACTCTGTGCGATGTGGGCTTGGGCTATGTGACGCTGGGCCAGTCTTCCACGGAGCTTTCCGGCGGAGAGGCGCAGCGTGTCAAGCTTGCGACCGAGCTTTCCAAACGGGCTACGGGCCGGACGATCTATATACTGGACGAGCCGACCACCGGACTGCATGCCGAGGATGTGCGCCGGCTGCTGGAGGTGCTCAGCCGGCTGGTGGACGCGGGCAACACGGTGCTGGTGATCGAGCACAATCTGGACGTGATCAAGTGCGCGGACTGGCTGATCGATCTGGGCCCGGAAGGCGGAGACGGCGGCGGGACCATTGTGGCGACCGGAACGCCGGAGACGGTGGCGGCCTGCCCGGCCAGCTATACCGGACAGTATCTGAAGCGGATGCTCGGCCGCTGAGATGTATTACGTGTATCTTCTGCGCTGTGCAGATCATTCCCTTTACACCGGGATCACAACGGACCCGGCCCGCCGCCTGGCGGAGCACCGGGGCCGGGGCGGCCGGGGCGCGCGTTATACCCGCAGCCGCGGAGCCTGTGCGCTGGAGGCGGTTTTTACGGCGGAGGACCGGGCGCAGGCGTCCCGGCTGGAATATCGGATCAAGCGGCTTCCCAAAGAGAAGAAGGAGGCGCTGATCCGGGAAGCGGAGCTGCCCTCCGGCGGGGCGGCGTTCTCCCGGGCCGGTCCGGCGGCGCTGGACCGGTGGAACCGCGCCGGACAGACGCCGGAAACAACTGAGGTCCCGCTCCGGGACGAAGGATGATAAAAAAATTGGCTCAAATGAAAGAAAGTTGAGGATTACCTGAAATGTCTGAAATCAAGAATGTGGCAATGATCACGGTCTGCGGACGGCCAAATGTGGGAAAGTCCAGCCTGACCAATGCGCTGGTGGGTGAAAAGGTGGCCATTGTTTCCAACAAGGCGCAGACCACCCGGAACCGGATCTACGGCGTGGTGAACCGGGGGGATACCCAGTATATTCTGCTGGATACGCCGGGCCTGCATAAGCCCCGGTCCGCTTTGGGGGAGTATATGGTGAAGGTCGTGACCTCCAGCCTCAGCGATGTGGACTGTGCGCTGCTTCTGGTGGAGCCCATTGCGCATGTGGGCGCGCCGGAGCAGGTGCTGATCGACCGGATCCGGGAGGAAAAGATCCCCTGTATCCTCTGCATCAATAAAATCGATACGGTGGAGCCGGCGGCGCTGCTGCCGGTGATCGCGGCCTATCACGAGGCGTGGGATGGGTTTGACGCGGTGATCCCCATCTCGGCCCACACCGGCGATGGCCTGGATGACCTGATGCAGGAGCTGCACCGGTATGGCACGGAGAGCCCCCAGCTCTTTCCGGATGGACAGACCTCCGATCAGCCGGAGCGTCAGGTCGTGGGAGAGATCGTCCGGGAAAAGCTGCTGCTGTGCCTGGACAAGGAGATCCCTCACGGCACGGCGGTGGAAATCACGAAGTTTTCGGAGCGGGACTCCGGAATCATCGATGTGGATGCCACGATCTATTGTGAAAAGGCCAGCCACAAGGGGATCATCATCGGGAAGCAGGGGGCCATGCTGAAAAAGATCAGCTCGCTGGCCCGGCACGATATTGAAAAGTTCATGGGGACCCGGGTCTATCTGGAAACCTGGGTTAAAGTGAAGGAAAACTGGCGGGATAATCTGAACGCCGTGCGAAGCTTCGGCTATCGGGACGAATAAGCCGCCGGGGCGCGAAAGCGCGCTCCGGCCCGGACAGAGCCGTGAGGAGGTGAGCGTTTGGCCGCACCGTATATTGTGACCCGGGGCATCGTTCTGCGGGAAACGGAGACCAAGGAGACGGATAAGATCCTCACGGTGTTGACGGGGGAGCGGGGCAAGATCCCGGTCATTGCCCGGGGAGCCCGGCGCAAAGGCTGCAAATTTGCCGCCTGCGCACAGACCCTGGCCTATTCTGAGCTGACCCTGTACAAGCGCGGCGACTGGTACTATCTCAACGAGGGATCCACGCTGGAGCTGTTTCCGGGACTGCGGTCTGACCTGGAGCGCATGGCGCTGGGGTTTTACTTTACAGAGCTGACGGAGGTGGTCACGGCGGAGGGGGAGGAGTCCCGGGAGCTGCTGTCCCATCTGCTCAACGGTCTGTATGCGCTGAGCGTCCTGAAAAAGCCGCCGGAGCTGGCAAAGGCCGCATTTGAGCTGCGGCTTTTGTGCCTGGCGGGCTATGAACCTCTGGCCGACGCCTGCGCCTGCTGCGGGAAGCCGGAGCCGGAGCGTCCCATGCTGGATGTCCTTCAGGGCGTGGTGCTGTGCCGCTCCTGCCGGGAGCCCGGACAGGGGCTGATGATGCCCCTGTGCAGGGATGCGCTGGCGGCGCTGCGGCACATCGTCTATGGAGATCCCAAACGGCTGTATTCTTTTTCCCTGGGAGAGGAAAGCCTGCACCGGCTCAGCGCAGCGGCGGAGGCCTTTACAGCCGCGCAGCTGGAACGGGGATTCCGGACGCTGGACTTTTATAAGAGCCTGCAGCCGGCGGAATCCACCTGAAATAGATACATTTTGTATAATTAAGACGAAATTATACGAAGAGGAACGAATATGAGTGCAATGTTTGAAAAATCCCTGCGCACGCTGGAGCTGCCGCAGGTATTGGAGCTGCTCAGTGCCCAGGCGGTCAGTGCGGAGGCGAAGCAGCGCTGCCTTGCCCTGCGGCCGGAAACGGATGCGGGCGAGGTGCTGCGTCTGCAGGACGAGACGGATGCGGCCCGGGCACTGATCGGTCTGCGGGGAAGCCCGTCCTTTTCCGGCGTGAAGCCGGTGGCAGAGGCGTTGGACCGGGCGGACCGGGGCGGCAGTCTGAACACCCGGGAGCTGCTGACCATAGCTGGCGTTTTGACGGCGGCGCGCCGCACCCGGGAATATTTTCATGAGGACGATCCGAAGAAGACGGCGCTGGATTCCCTTTTTTACACTCTGCACGGCAACCGCTTTTTGGAGGATAAGATCAACACGGCCATTGTAGATGAGGATACCATCGCCGATGCGGCCAGCACGGAGCTCAGCGATATCCGCCGGCATATGCGGGCCGCACAGGCCAAAAGCCGGCAGATTTTGCAGCGGGTGATCTCCTCGCCCAGCTATGCCAAGGTGCTGCAGGAGGCGATCATTACCCAGCGGGATGGCCGCTTTGTGGTGCCGGTCAAGGCGGAGCATAAGGGCGACCTGCCGGGGCTGGTGCACGATATTTCCTCCTCCGGCGCGACGCTGTTTGTGGAGCCGATGGGAGTGGTCCAGGCCAATAACGAGCTGATCGAGCTGGAGGCCAAGGAGCGCAAGGAGATCGAGCGGATCCTGGCGGAGCTTTCCGCGGATGCGGCGGCGCACCGCGCTTCGATCCAAAGCGATTACAGCGTGCTGGTGCAGCTGGACGTGATCTTTGCCAAGGGGCAGCTGTCTTATAAGATGAATGCGGGACGGCCGGAGATCCGCCGGGATGGCGTGATCGAGCTGCGCCGGGCCCGCCACCCGCTGCTGGATCCGGCCAAGGCGGTGCCCATCGACCTGTCCCTGGGCGGCGCATTTGATACGCTGGTAATCACGGGGCCCAATACCGGCGGCAAAACCGTAAGCTTAAAAACGCTGGGCCTGCTGACGCTGATGGCGCAGTGCGGGCTGCATATCCCCGCCGGGGACCGGAGCGTGGTCTCCGTATTTGAGCGAGTGCTGGCGGACATGGGCGATGAGCAGAGTATTGAACAGAGCTTGTCTACTTTTTCGGCACATATGGTCAATATCGTGGCTATTTTGAAGGAGGCGGACCGCCGCAGCCTGGTGCTGTTTGATGAGCTGGGGGCCGGAACGGACCCAGTGGAAGGGGCGGCTCTGGCCGTGGCCATCATCGAGCAGGTGCGAAGCAGCGGGGCGCGTCTGGCGGCGACGACCCACTATTCCGAGCTGAAGACCTATGCCATGACGACGGCCGGCGTGGAGAACGCGTCCTGTGAGTTTGACGTGGAGACACTGCGGCCCACCTATCGCCTTCTCATCGGCGTACCGGGCAAGTCCAATGCCTTCGCCATCTCCCGGCGGCTGGGCCTGCCGGAGCAGGTGATCGACGAGGCGAAAAAGCAGGTCAGCGGAGAGAACGCCCGCTTTGAAGACGTTCTGACGCAGCTGGAGGGTAAGCGCCAGGCGCTGGAGAAGCGGGAGCAGGAGCTGGACCGGCTTGCGCTTGAGCGGGAAGAGGATGCCCGCAAGGCCCGGGCCTTCCGGGAGCAGATGGAGCGGGCCAAGGAGAATGCCCGCAGCCGGGGCGAGGCAGAGGCCCGGCGGATCATCAGCGATGCCCGGTCGGCGGCGGATCAGACCTTTGCGGAACTGGCGCAGATGCGGCGCCAGCAGGCCCGGGCGGAACGGGTCGAGAACGAAAATGAGGCCCGGGCGGACCTGCGCCGCCGCCTGAACGAGGCGGAGGAGCGGATCGATCATCGCTCCCGGGAGCAGGAGCCGCTGCCCGCCCCCAGCCGGCCGATTCAGGTCGGCGATCTGGTGGAAATTCCCGGTGTGCGCACTCCGGCGGAGGTGGTCAGCGTGGAGCGGGACGGAAGCCTGCAGCTGCGCGCCGGCGTCATGAAGCTCAAGGCCAAGGCGTCGGAGGTGCGGCTGGTTGAGGATGCGGCCCGCAAAAAAGCGGCCCGGCCGGCTGTTTCCGTGCACAGCGGCCCGGCCCGGACGCTGCGTATGGCCGTATCTTCCGAGCTGGACATCCGGGGGATGGAGACCCTGGAGGCGGAAAGCGTTGTGGAGAACTTCCTGGACAGCGCCGTGATGGGCCATTTGGAAACCGTGACCATCATCCACGGAAAGGGGACCGGTGCACTGCGCAAGGCGGTGGCCCAGCTGCTGCGGCGCAGCAAGCACGTGAAATCCTTCCGCCTGGGCGTTTACGGCGAGGGAGAATCCGGCGTGACGGTGGTGACCCTGAAATGACCTCGCACCCGGAGCTTGGCCTGTTCGGAACACCGGGCTGATCGGGAGAAAAAGAAAGAGGCCGGCAGTTCGTAAAAGAACTGCCGGCCTCTTTTTACGCGCGGAAATGGGGGGAGAGCTTACGCTTCGTCCCGCTTTTTGCGGCCCAGGGAGCCGAGAACTGCCAAGCCGGAACCGGACAGAGCCGTCAGAGCCAGCCACAGGGCGGACGCATCGCCGGTCTGCGGGACCTCGGCCATGGGGATATCCTCATCGGGAAGATCCGCGGTGGGAACATCCGGATCGTTCAGGTCCTCGCCGGGCGTGGGATCCAGCGGCGTGGAGTCATCCGGAATTTCAACAGGATCGGGCTTGGGATCAGGCTTGCCGGGATTGCCGTCGTCGCCGGAGGAGCCTGCCGTGAAGGTCCAGACGCCGTACAGCGTGACGTCGCCGGTCAGGGTGTGCGTGCCGGAGACGAAGCTGCCGGCCTCATTTTTCCAGCCGGTGAAGGTATATGTGCCGCGTACGCCGTCCTTGGTGCCGGAGACGCTGGACGGGCTCTGCTCCACGGTGTAGGAGGAGTCTGCGGGGAGGGTTCGCCCGGCCGGGGTCACATAACCGTCCGGAATGTCACCGCTGACCACATAGGAGACTGTGAACATCAGCGGGTGGGCCGCCTTCAGGGCCAAGTCTTTGTCCACGGACTTTGCGGCAGCGTAAGCCTCAATGTGCCGGGGCTCCTGATCGGCGCACCAGCGGTTTCCTTCCCGGTCATCAAACCAGCCGAAGATCTCGTGCTCACAGTCCGGCTCACCGTCCAGCTTCCAGCCTGCGCCGGTTTCGTGGAAGGTGATGACGCCGCGGTAGGTCACGGGCTGCCTGGCTTTATCCAGGGCGCCGCCCGTCGTGTTGTAAAGGTCATCACCGGCCTTTTGCGCATGGTTGTTGTAAAGCTGCACGCCCTCTGCCAGGGTGGCCTGCCCGCGATTCTGGATCCCGCCGCCATACAGGGCCTTGCTGCCGTTGCGCATGATGGTGGTGCCGCTGCCGACGTAGAGCACGCCGTCGTTGTTGATGGCGGAGACGCCGTTGTCCACGAGGTTGACAGTGGCCCCGTCGGCAAAGGTCACGCTTGCCTGATACGTGTCATAGTAACGGTAGACGGAGACCGCGCCGGCGTAGCGGTCGTCCGTGGCCTCGGTCCGGTCGCTGCCGGTTCCGGTGATCGTCAGGGTGGTGCCGCCCTGGACGTCGACAGTGCCGCCGTACAGGAAGATCCCTACGGTGCGGTTATCGTTCATTTCCAGCGAGGCGCCGTTTTTCATGGTCAGAACTTCCGTACCGTTATAGCCCGACATGCCGTAGTCGTTGCCGCTGATTTCGGCCGTGGCGTGATCATCCAGGGTGAGCCAGCAGCGGACGAGTCCCTGATTTTCACAGTTGAGGACACGGAAGCTGGAGCCAGTGACATTGATTTTGAAGCGGGTAATGCCGTTGGGGACCCCATTGCCCCGATAGGCGTGCTCAATGGTCAGGGCGGAGCCGCCGCTGACATTCAGATAAGCACTCTTTTCGCACATCATGGCGGTATACAGGGTGTCCCGCACTTCCAGCCTCGACGCACCCAGTACGTTGATGGCGGCGTTGAGATTGGCATAGATGCCGGCGTTTCAGACGGTGCAGACGCTGCCCTCATCCAGGGTCAGGACTCCATCGCTGCTCATGGTGACGCTCCAGCTCTGATCCGGGGTTTCGGTGTCCGGATTGCAGATGTCCAGAACGGTGTTCCGGAAGGTGACCGGGGCGTTGATCGCCAGACCGCCGCTGGAGGTGTTCTGTTTGGGAACGGAGATGGTGTTGCCCTGCCCGTTTACCGTGATGGCGTGGTCGATCATGCTGACGGTCAGCTCGCAGTCCTCGTTGAGCACGATGATGTCGTCCTTGCCGGCGGCGGCTACGGCCTCGTTCAGCGTATCATAGGGAACGGCGCCGATCATCACCGGAGCGGTTTCTTCTTCGGGAGTCGAATCGCCCTCTTCCCCCGCTTCGCTGCCGGAGCCTGCTTCAGGGTCCGAAGGCGTGCTGTCGGCCATGGGCTGGGGGTCGGATCCCGGCTCCGTATCCTGGGGGTCTGCCGGGGTGTCTGCGGGATGTTCGTCCTTGCCCGCGACCGGATCGCCGGCGTTTGTCCCGCTGTTGGCCGAGTCGCCGGCCTCGTTGTCTCCGGTGCCCGGCGTCATTTCGGCCTGGCCTTCGCCGACCGTGGAATCGGGGCCGTTTTCTTCTGCCAGGGCCATCACGCTCATGACGCTCAGGATCATGCTGCATGCCAGCAGCAGGGCCAGCAGCTTGCTCATCTTCTTTGCCATGGTTCCTTCTCCTTTACAAGTAAAGTGAAATCCCGGCGGCCCGGCTGGCCTGACGGGGAATGGCCCCGCGTTAGCTCCGTGGCTTTGCGTCCCGCCCTTTCGGTGCGGTTTGCCTTTGACAGCGCCGACCTGCCCGGATCTGCCGTGTGAGGCAGGCGTCCAATAGCCGGTCGGGTTTCTTACGTTGGATACAGTGTAGCACGCGGCGGCTACGAAACTGGTTACAATTTCGGGTTTTACGCGCAAAAAGCGAATTACATTTTGACCAAATGTGCGGGCGGTTTTTCAATACTTTTTATAAATTTTTGGAAATGAGTATGCAGATTATGGAAGAAAAAGGGCGAAAAAAGGCGAAGCCGACCAGTCGGCTTCGCCTTTTGAATAAGGGACTGTGCAGACGGCACATGGCCGGACATTTACTCTGCATGGGTGCGGAGGAGAGGTGCGTGTCCAAAGGACCGGCAGCGCCGGCAGGGCGGGCCGGACGACCTGGCTCCTGCCGCGAAGGCAGCCCTTACTGCGCCTCACCGGAGGAATCCGGGGAAGTGCGGACCTGGTCCAGATGCAGCAGCGTTCCAGATGCGGCGTCGTAACGATACGTGTCGGTATAGTAGTCGGTGCCGTCCCGGCTGTCGGCAACGATGGTTTTGTTTTCGCTGTTCAGTGTGATGTCATAGCCGACCAGGGTAAAGGCGTAGCGGTATTCGCCGGCATCCGCATCCCACACCCAGCACAGGTACCGGCCGTTGACGGTTCCCAAAAACTCCATCATACGGATATCGGGCTGACCGTCAAAATCCAGGTCCTCAAAGGTGGGAAGGTACAGATCCTCATAGCAGTGGGTCCAGCCGTCCTCACCGTCGGAGGGGATCCCATCCGCTTCGTCGGAGGCACGGATGGCGTCCAGAATGGAGAGGGTCTGCACCACACGCGTTCCGTCCAGCAGCTCCATCCGGTCCACTCCATAGGTCCAGGTGCCGTAGCCGCTGGCAACGGCCCGGCAGGACAGACGCAGCGTGCGCGCCGCCTGCCCGGGAATGGACAGTGTACGGGAGAAGGGGGCGACGGTCCCCTCGGCCACCGTGCCCTCCGGCAGCGTTGGCGGAGCATCCGGAACGGGGGCGGAGGAACTGGCGGAAGGGTTGGAAGCGGAAGAGGAGGAAGAGGCGGCCGAAGAGCTGCCTCCGGCCCCGGCGCCGCAGCCGCTGAGCAGAAGCTGGGTCAGGACCAGGACCAGAAGAATCCATCGTTTCATCAAGTATGCTCCTTTCGGGATTCAGGCTGCACGGGCATTCCCCACGGCCGGCGGTTGGGCTGCGGGGGATCCGGCCTGTCTTTGTCAACCCAAGATAGCATCCGCTTCGGGGAAATGCATTACAAAACGGTGACGGATTGATAACAGAGCCGGCTTTCCTTTACAAAGCGGCGGGGCCTTGGTATACTGAGAAAAAACGGGAGGCGAGGGCCCATGTATCAAATGGATCAGCAGTATCATATTCACTGCCGCCCCGGCGATGTGGGGCGTTACTGCATTCTTCCCGGCGATCCGGGACGGGTGCCGCGGATCGCGGCGCTGCTGGAGGACGCCGCGCAGGTGGCGTACAACCGGGAATTCAATGTTTACACCGGTACACTTGCGGGGGAAAAGGTCACCGTCTGCTCCACCGGGATCGGCGGACCCTCGGCGGCCATTGCCATGGAGGAGCTGCATAAGTGCGGCGCGGATACCTTTGTCCGCACCGGGACCTGCGGAGGGATCGCCATGGAGGTATGCGCCGGCGACATTGTGGTGGCGACGGGCGCGATCCGCTATGAGCACACCAGCCTGGAGTATGCGCCGCCGGAATATCCGGCGGTCCCGGATCTGGATGTGACCAACTGCCTGGTCCAGGCGGCCCGGGGGCTGGGGTATCCGGTACATACGGGCGTCGTCCAGTGTAAGGACAGCTTTTACGGCCAGCACAGCCCGGAGGCTTCGCCGGTATGGTATGAGCTGCAGCACAAGTGGGAGTCCTGGAAGCGCCTGGGCGTCAAGGCCAGCGAAATGGAATCTGCGGCGCTGTTTGTGGTGGCTGCTGCGTTGGGCTGCCGCTGCGGCTCCTGCTTCCGGGTGGTCTGGAATCAGGAGCGGCAGGCTGCCGGACTGGGCGAGGAGCCCATGAAGGAGCATGTCAGCTCGATCCGCGTGGCGGTGGAGGGCCTGCGGCGCCTGATCGAGGCGGACCGGGCGGCTGCGGCCCCCGGCGGAGCGGGATAAGCTGGGTCGGATTTCCTATGAAAAAGCGGGACGGTGCCAAAAGGCGCCGCCCCGCTTCTGTGTTGGGAAAGCAGGCTGAACGAGCCGCGTTTCAGCGCTCCGCAGGGGCACGGTTTTCCACAATATGGACGTTCAGGTGGTTGTACGTCATCTCGATGCCATGCTGGGCGAAGGTGTCCCGCAGGGCCTCTCCCAGAGCAAAGTAGACCGGCCAGTAATCCTCCGGCTTGACCCAGCAGTACACGGCATAGTCGATGGCACTCTCGCCGTAAGCGCACAGACGGACCACGGGAGCAGGATCCTCCAGAACGGGACCGGCCCGGCGCACGGCTTCCAGTCCGGCGTCCTTGACTGACGCGGTGGGCGCATCGTATGAGGCGCTGACCTTCCAGCAGACCCGGCGCCGGCCCAGAACTGTGCAGTTGACCACCTGGGAGGAGGCCAGCGTTTTATTGGGGATCATGACGGTCAGCCCATCCATCGAGATCAGGCGCGTGTGGTGCAGGGAGATGTCCTCCACCGTGCCGCTGAGATCCCCGACCTCAATAAAGTCCCCCACGGAGAAGGCGTGTGCGGAGAGCAGAATGAATCCGCCGGCCAGATTGCCCAGAATATCCTCTGCCGCAAGGGTGACGCCCAGGGAGCAGACGGACAGAAGCGCCACCAGCGAGGTGACCGGGACGCCCAGCCGGTCGATCACGATGAGCACGGTGATGAGATACATCAGCCCCTTGGCCCCCCGCAGCAGATACTTGCGGATCCGGCTGTCCAGACTGGAAGCGCTCAGCAGCCGCGTGAGCATCCGGCACAAAAACCGGATGACCAGCAGGCAGACCAGAAGCAGGACCAAGGCGGAGCACAGGTGCCCCAATGTAAACGACCCAATGCGCAGCTGGGCCAGATCGGATAAATGGCTCATGAGAAAAACTCCTTTCGCGGCGGGCTGCCCCGGGGAGCAGCGGTGTGCGTCCTTCCGGACGGCCATCCGTTCGCTAAACAGAAAAAGTTTACCCCATCGGCGGGGAAAATGCAAGCTGCGGCATAATTCCGCACCGGACAGCGGCCGAAGCATTGACTTTTTTGTCCCTTTTCGTTAAAGTAGCAATCAGACTGAAAAAGAGAATCCACAAATGGGGGGCCACAGGACCATGATGACTTTAGACCAATTCAAGGCGGCGCGGAACGTGCTTCAGGGCGTGCTGCATCCGACCGACCTGATGTACAGCCCGTTTTTCTCCAAAACCACGGGGAATCACGTCTACATCAAGCCGGAGAACATGCAGGTGACCGGCGCGTATAAGATCCGCGGCGCTTATTTTAAATGCTCGACGCTGACGGAGGAGGAAAAGGCCCGGGGGCTGATCACGGCCTCGGCGGGCAACCATGCCCAGGGGGTGGCCTACGCGGCGCAGGCGGCCGGGATTCAGGCCACCATCGTGATGCCGACCACCACGCCGCTGGTGAAGGTAAACAATACCAAGGACTACGGCGCAAAGGTGATCCTGCACGGGGAGACCTTTGACGATGCGGCCGCGCTGGCAGCGGAGCTGAGCGAGAAGGAGGGGCTGACGTATGTGCATCCCTTCAATGATCTGACGGTTTCCACCGGACAGGGGACCATCGCCTATGAGATTTTCAAGGACCTCCCGGATGTGGATGTGATCCTGGTGCCCATCGGCGGCGGCGGCCTGGCGGCCGGTGTGTCGACCCTGGCCAAGCTGCTCAATCCCTCCGTCCGGGTCATCGGCGTGGAGCCGGAAGGCGCAGCCTCCATGAAGGCCAGCGTAGAGGCCGGACATGTGGTGACGCTGGACAAGATCACCACCATTGCGGATGGCGTGGCGGTCAAGACGCCCGGAGACAAGGTTTTTCCCTTTATCCAGCAGAATGTGGATGAGATCCTCACCATCCCGGATGACGAGCTGGTGGAGGCCTTCTTGGATATGATGGAAAAGCATAAGATGATCGTGGAGAACGCGGGCCTTCTGCCCATCGCCGCGCTGCACCATCTGGACTGCAAGGGTCAGAACGTGGTGCCCATCCTTTCCGGCGGAAATATGGACGTGATCACGATCTCCTCCCTGGTGCAGCATGGGCTGATTAACCGGGGACGGATCTTCACCTTCTCGGTCCAGCTGCCGGACCGCCCGGGCGAGCTTTTGCGGATCGCCAAGCTGGTGGCGGAAAAGAACGGCAACATCATCCGGCTGGAGCACAATCAGTTCGTCAACATCAACCGGCAGGCCGGCGTGGAGCTGAAGGTGACGCTGGAGGCGTTCGGACACGCCCACAAGGCGGAGATCCTGGACAGCCTGCACAGCGCCGGCTACGATGTGCATGAGGTTATGCCCACCAATCTTTATAACTGAATAACTGAAAAGGTGCGCCGGGATCTGCGCACCGATGCCTCCGGGACTGAGCTGCGGCTCGGACCCGGGGGATTTTTTATGCCGGCGGCGGGGAATCCTGAAAGGGCCCTGTGTCTGCGGCCGGCGCAGAAAGGCCCCGGACCGTCCCTCTGCGGAGGAATACTCTTGTTTTCAACAAAATGCAGTGCATACTTTTGTGCGGAACGACAAAAAGAGCGGCGGCTCCGTTGCGAAATGCCGGAATCTATGCTATCAAGGGAAGTAAAATTTAAAATCGACCAGTGGGCCCACTGGTATGCTTTGCGTACGCAAAGCATAATAAGTCTCTGAAAAAACGGCAAGCGAAGCGATCCGGAGGGCGCGGGGCGGCGGCAGCCGATTCACCACTGGTTGGGAACTGGTGGTGTTTTTTTATGGCAAAAAAGGAGTTTCAGCGCCCGGACGAAGCGGCGCTGCGGCGGGTGCTGGAGCGGTACAGAGGAACGATCCAGGAGATCATTCTGCGCCTGGCCTGGACGGCGGGCCTGTCCGCCGTTGAGATGCACGGGCTGAAGTGGGACGAGGTCGACTTCACGGAGGGACAGCTCCGCCTTCCGGACCGCAGCATCCCCATGGACGAAACGCTGCGCCGCTGCCTGCAGGCGCGCTGGGACCGTCCCTCCAGCAGGGACTGCGCCTACGTTGTGACCACCGATCACCGTCGCGTCCACATGCACCGCGTCAAGATCTCCGAGGCGGCCGGCGAGGCGCTGCGCACGGAGGCGGCCCTGGCGGAGATCACGCTGAAAAATCTGCGGGAGGATTTTGTGATCCGCATGCTGGAGCGGTACGACTGGCCCTATGTATCCCGGATCTCCGGCGCAACGATCTCCTCCCTTTATTCGCGGTACAAGCCCTTCATGAAGCTGGAGCAAAATGCGAAAAACCCAGAGGCGGCTTTCGACGAATACACCCTTTGGAAGCTGATGCAGGCGGAAGGCGCTTCCCCGGAAGGGCTGGCCCTGTGGATGACCCGGGAGATGGACATACCGCTGAAGGACATTGCCGCGCTGACCTGGGATCAGGTGGACCTAGAGGGGAAGGTGCTCCGTCTTCCGGACCGGGAGGTCGCCATCGGCACAAGGCTGGAGCGGATGCTGCGTCAGGTACAGGAAAAGCGGGTGCCCGGCGCCGACCCGCACGTGCTGCTGACGCCCCGGGCCCAGAAGGCCTTTGACACAAGGCGCCTGGGGGTCGTGGTGCGGCAGGCCCTGATCCGGGGCGGGCTGGATGAGGTGTCGGCCGGGGCGCTGCGGATCGACGGCCAGCACAAACGGCTGGACGGGCCCGTCCTGGCAGAGGTGGAGCAGAAGGGAAGCGCCACCGGGCAGGAGCTGATGGACGCCCTGGGCATCGGCAAAACGCAGGTGGAGACCACGCTGCGCCGCCTGACGGAGCAGGGAAAGCTGGTGCGGGTGGGCCGGAAGTACTATAAGGCCGGGACCGTGGTCCCTCCGGCCCAGCAGCACGCCCGGATCCGGGCGTATATCGAAGAGCACGGCTCCGCGTGCCGGCAGGAGCTTGCCATGCTGCTCAACGTGGACGCGCGGCCCTGCGGGTGGATCCTGAACGGCATGGTGGAGCAGGGAACACTCGTCCGGAAGGGGCGGCGCTATTGGCTGCCGGAGGGGGAGGAAAAAACGAAACGTTAAACTTTCGTTCCCTTCAAAAAGGCGAATGGACGTCAGAGTTACGGTTTGATTACATCCCCTCCGAAAGCCTTGAAAAGGGGATTTTTATCTCGTAGATTAAGCTTGCAAAACAAAGATCCGACGTGGCAACGCCAGGCGTAGATACCGCTACGGCATGCCACCGTATGTGCGCCCGGAAACGCCGCAAAGGATGGATGGTTTGCAAAACATGCCGGCTCTGCCGGTAAATCTTAAAGGAGGAAAAGATCCCATGAAAAAGTTCCTTTCTCTGGTTCTGGCTCTGGTTATGACCTTCTCTCTGGTCACTGTCAGCGCCGGCGCCACGGAGTACACGGACAACAGCGCCATTAAGTATGGCGAAGCTGTGGACGTGATCTCCGGTCTGAAGATCGTCGACGGCTATGCCACCGGCGCCTTCAATCCCAGCAACACCCTGACCCGCGGCGCTGCCGCCAAGATCATCTGCAACATGGTCCTCGGACCCACTGCTGCCGCTGCTCTGAGCTGCACCTCCGCCCCCTTCTCTGATGTTCCCGCGAACCACACCTTCGCCGGCTACATCGAGTACTGCTCTTCCCAGGGCATCATCAACGGCTACGGCGACGGCACCTTCAAGCCCGCTGCGACCGTGACCGGCTATCAGTTCCTGAAGATGCTGCTGGGCGCTCTGGGCTATGACGCCACCATCGAGAAGTTCACCGGTTCCAACTACACCGTGAACGTTGCGAAGCTGGCCGTCTCCCTGAAGCTGACCAAGGGCAACTCTGCTTTCGTCGGCTCCAAGGCTCTGACCCGTGAAGAGGCCTGCCTGTATGCCTTCAACACCCTGAAGGCTACCATGGTCGACTATGCCACCAAGGGCACCAACATCACCGTCAACGGCGTGACCATCAACCAGGGCGCTTCCAAGGCTGAGAAGGTTACCGTTGAAAAGGATGGCAATGCTTATCCCGGCTACAAGAACACCAAGGCGGACAACGATGGTTATCTGCAGTTCTGCGAGAAGTACTTCTCTGATCTGAAGTACGTCTCCACCACTAGCACCGCCGACGCCTATGGCCGTCCCGCTCACAAGTGGTACAACGGCAAGGTCGCCGACAAGAACCTGATCGGCACCTATGCCGACGAGGCTGTTCTGTCCTACACCACCGGCGTGAAGGGCACCACCCTGAAGGACGACGTCAAGGACGCCGGCTATGAGTGGGCTGAAGAGGTTAACGTGATCCGCAACGGCGGCGACGCTCAGGATTACACCTCTGAGCTGGCTGCCGCGCTGAAGTCCACCACTAAGCTGGGCGGCAACGGCATCGTTCTGGAACTCTTTGCCAACAGCAACGACGAGATCGACAAGGTCGTCGTGATTGCTACTTACCTGGGCAAGGTTGACAGCATCACCAAGGACAAGGCTTCCACCAAGTCTGTTGATGAGCGCGCTCTGACCCTGACCTACACCGACGCTGCCAAGAACAACCTGACCATCAAGGCCAAGGCCGAAGATGATGTCATCGGCTTCAATGAAGTTTATGACAACGTCAAGAAGGGCGACTATGTCCTGTTTGTGCCCCAGGGCGACAACACCAAGTCCGAAAAGGTCGTTGCCGTTGCGATCCCCGAGACCGCGACCGGCGCTGTGACCCGCACCAGCACCTCCTCCGTCACCATCGGCGGCACTGCCTATAACATTGCCAAGGTTGTGACCAACGCTCCCTTCGGCCTGACCAGCAAGACCGCTACCGTCTATCTGGACGAGTATGGCTATGCCATCGGTTATGACGGTGCTGCCTCCACCGGCGACAAGGCTGTTGCCGTTCTGAAGGTCTACAAGACCCTGAACTCCGACGGCGAACTGGTCGACATGATCAAGGGCGTCACCTCCAACGGTGAGACCGTGACTTGGGAGTATGAGAATAGCACGCCCGAGAAGAACAAGGTCTACACCTACACCGAGACGGATGATGTCTACACTCTGACCGCTGTCACTGGCTCTACTCTGGCTGACGATGCCACCGTTTCCGCTGGCAAGGTCACCCTGAAGACCAGCTCCAAGAGCATTTCCTTCGGTGGCACCAAGGCTTACTTCGACTCTGATGTGAAGTTCATCTTCGTTGACGGCGGCAAGGCTACCGTGAAGGACGGCGTCCAGAAGGTCAGCGGCTATAATGCGTATGCCACCATTTCCAAGGATGGCGACACCTATTATATCACGGCTCTGTATGTTCTGGGCACCACCTCTTCCAGCTCCACCACCAGCGATGACCTGGTGTTCGTGGTTGGCAAGAAGAATCCCGACAAGATCCAGGTGACCGTGAACGGCAAGGATAAGGAGTACAAGGGCTACACCGCCTATATCAACGGCGAGAAGGTCAATGACTTCTATACCTCTACCACGGTTAACGAGGGTGAGTCCGACTTCTACAGCGTGGAGAAGGACGACGATTCTGGCGCTTATGTCCTGACCGGCAACGCCTACACCACCACCACCGGCAAGCTGGCTGTCAGCATTGACAGTGAGAAGATTACTGGCTTCGCTGGCAACATCATGAGCATTGGTGCCAACGACTACGATCTGGCGAATGCCACCATCGTGGACACCACCTCTAACGGCAACGACATTGACTCCGTCAGCCTGCTGAAGGATGCCAAGGCCGCCGGTGATGTGAATGTGAAGATGATCTACAACGCTGACAGCAACGCTGTCGAGTATGTGTTCGTCATGAGCTACACGGCGTTCTAATTTAGAACAAAGTAACTGCTGGTGACACTCATCTGAGCAAACCAAAAGAAGCCCCGCGCCTTTCGGCGCGGGGCTTCTTTCCTATGTTCACAGCTGTGTTCATGCAGCCGGCTATAGCGGGGCTTCCCAACGTCCCGGACCGGCCGCGTGAGTGCGCTCTGACTTTTTAATAAAAAAGTCGGAGCAAGCGACACAACCGCTTGCTCCGACATGTCAGGTGGCTTCAATTCGGATATTTCCCTTTTTGATGTGGAGAATTGCTGGTGCTAAAAACTACGCCTGTATAAATTTTGAAATATCTCTCAGCCATCCTATAACCTCATCAGCAGGATCACGGCTGTGAAGCAATTCCATTGTCATTCGGGGAGCTCCTAACTTGTTCAATTTCCTTTTTACTGTTTCGGGGCTATATGCCGTTGGATTTCTCGCCTGCAATAGTGCGGAGATTTCACGTGGCACGTCCATTGTGTCACTTATCTCAATCTGGACACCAAAGAGATCCCTTACAACATCGCTATGTATGTAATTTTCCATTTCGCGTTTTGTTGTTTCTCTTGCAGAAGAACCATCGCTGCGGCGATTAATTTGGTCGCAAATTCCGGCGTGTGCATGTGTATTATCACTATCATATATGTGATACTCAGGCGTGTTAAGCTTTTGAAGATAATTGTGATTTACCCACTCTTTTAGAGTGTTGCCCCCTAAAGGAATAATCACAATGTAAGGTGAGCTATTCAAATCAACAATACTTGGGTCCGCTTGATGTGCAGTTCGACTAATTGCTGTGAGAAACGCTACATCATTTGGTCCCTCTACGCAGATAACAAGTTTTACATCATGATGCTGCGGGGCCAATGGCGGAGTTAAATCTGGAAGTACCCCTAATGTGTCAGCAACTCGTGCCAGAATTCCAGCGTCTTCTGTTCCGACTGCAACCTCGGGAGATCCTTCGCTATTTGTAATATAGCGCAGGCTCTGAATTGGAAGCAGAGCTGCTAATCCCGGAACGTGAGTTGTGATAATTATCTGACACCCGTTTTTTTCCGTCATCTCTTTAAATGTGTTTACTATCATCCTTTGGGCATCTGGGTGCTGGGAGGTTTCAGGTTCCTCTACTGCATAGATAATATTTTTTCCTTCAAAAAGGGCAGATTCAGTTGTAGCCCTAAAGAAACTAAAAAGCACAAGTCTCCGAATTCCACTTCCTCGCTTATTCAAAGGGATAGAATTTTCTCCAGTCAAAGAAAAAGAAAATGCCTTTTCCCATGTCGGTTCTTTTTTGAATTTAGGAGTTAATGTTGCAGCGAGCTCTGGATCAAACTCCCTTAATTTCTGAATAGTATTGGTAGCAACTTCCGAAACCTTTCTCTGTACTTCATTTGCAATGGCGTTCAACTGCTCTGATTGTTCTTCAAGTGCGGTCTTCATTGCATGTTGCATAGGATCTTGCGCTTCTTGGTCTTCGTCAGAACTCGGCCTATCCGCTTTGAACAGCCGATAGGATGGCAACAGCGGTTCAATTTTGGGCCACAATTTTTTCTCATCAGCTTGATCCGCACTAATCTCTCTTACTTCAAAGGTAATTGTATCGCCTAAAGATGCCCATAATGCTGCACGCATAGCTGAATTAATGGATAGATTTACACCGTCTTCCAAATGCGCAGCTCGAATCATTGCTTTCAACTCATTATTCTTTTTTAACAGCAAATCATTAAACCCGTCATTAGATGGATGATTGGCATAAATCCAAATGGTTGTTTTTCCATTAGTAGGATATTTCTTCAAAACCTCCAAGTTCCCATCTCGGTTAATCAGGTATTCTTTGGAGAATGAAGTAGTTACATTTTCCAATGTAATTTCGGCGGGGAGATCATCGAAAACGCATCCGATTACAGTTTCTTCACCCGTATGGAATACATTTCTATCTGCAGAATCAATTTTTGACTGATTAAAAAATATATCCAGAGCCTCAAGAATAGTGGACTTCCCAACATCATTTTTACCAATCAAAGCAGTCAGATCATCAATTGTTATTCTTGTTTCGGCATAGTAGCCCCTGAAGTTCTTTAAAATAATCTCGCGTAATTTCACAGTAGTCCCGCCTTTGCCTATTTTTGTATATGTCCTTATACTATCATAGTTAAATTATACCATATTTCAAGAGTTTAATCAACATAATGTTGGCGTTTTCGACAATCCTCGGTGCATATTTGACGGTACTGTGTTGCATTTTATAATAGGCTCATCATATCTAAGGAGATGAGGCTATGCCAATAAAATACCCAACTGAGTTCAAAGTCAAAGCGATCCGGCGCTATAAAAAAGGCGAATCCATTAAGGAACTCTGCAAAGAATTGAACATATCTCAGAGTACCCTTTACCATTGGAGAAAGCAGTATTGCTCCATTCAAACAGATACCCGCACCTATACTCCAGCAGAATTTGATGCTATTTCAAGGCGACTTCGAAAAGTAGAACATGAGCTGGAAGTCATCCGCTTATCAGGTTATATTGCCCGCATCCCTTTGCAGGATAAACTGGCAACTTTAGAACACCTGCATAATGAAATGGCAGATCTATACAGCGTCCATGAACTATGCGAAGCGCTGGATGTATCCCGTGGCACATTTTATAACCACATTTTCCGCCGGGTAGACCGCAGCAAGTATGAAGAGGAAAAAGCTCAGCTCATGCTGAAAATCAAGCAAATATTTGATGACAGTGAGCAGCGATATGGTGCCAATAAAATTCGCACGGTTTTAGTAAAGAATGGTATGCACGTCAGTACAAAACGCGTTTCAGCCATTATGCACGAACTCGGCTTATACAGCATCCGCACAGATGCAAAAAAGCTATACAAAACTCAACAGCAGCGCAAAAAACAAAACCTGCTAAACCGTGAATTCAATGCTAATCATCCAAATCAAATCTGGGTAAGCGATATTACTTATTTCAGAATTAAAGATTCTTGGATGTACCTTTGCGCAATCATTGACCTGTTTTCTCGTAGAGTGGTTGGGTACCGTATATCCCGCACCGCCAGTACACGGCTTGTGACAACAACTTTTCGGGACGCTTATGCCGAACGCGGAAATCCTAAAAATCTGACTTTTCATAGTGACAGAGGTGGACAGTACATTTCTGATGCACTTTCTAAACTGCTGCAACAGTTTGGGGTTAAACAATCCTTTTCCGCAACCGCCCGCCCTCATGACAATGCTGTTGCAGAAGCGTTTTTCGCAACATTTAAGAAGGAAGAAGCCTATCGGAGGGAATATACATCTGAAAAGCACTTCCGTAAAAGTGTGGATGAGTATATTCGCTTTTACAATGAAGTCCGGCCACATCAAACCCTAAAATATAAGACACCACAAGAGTTTGAGGCTGTATACGATGGCAATTATATCGAAAAGTTGTGTTCAAATAGCGGCTCTGAATAGAAAAAAGTTCTTTGTAATTTTATCATTTCACAAAAACCGCGTGGAAATATAGAAAAGCGGAAAACCCTAATAAATCAAGGTTTTCCGCATAAGAAACCACCCGTATTTCGGCAAAAAAGTTCGAAATACGGGTGGTGTTCATATGGCGCAGTGGGTGGGATTTGAACCCACGGTACGCTTTTGGCGTACACACGATTTCCAGTCGTGCTCGTTATGACCA
>CAKTHE010000032.1 GCA_934563745.1 uncultured Dysosmobacter sp.
GTACAGGGTACTTTGGGATCAGTGGTAGACGGCGGAGGAGAAGCTGGCAGCGTATGGGGAGGGGGTGAAGGAAAAACGCTTTCGTGTGTAAAAATGGAAAAATATGGGCGAAAAACTGTGAAGTTACTGTGTAATTTTTATTCCGCATTTATGCGCCGTCATACGCTTTGATGCAGATCGGGAAAAATCCGGGGAGACCTGCGGCGCAGTGATTTTGCGTGATGATATGCTATTTTGCGGAATTTAGAGGAGCAGCTGAAGATTTAAGACTTTTGTAACAATCAGGGCTGTTTTTCTTAATAGTTTCCCGGTATCTTAAGACTTGCAAGAGACAAAACTTCTTTTCATCCAATCTTCCAATCTATAAGGAAAAAGGCCAGCCGGAAGGCTGGCCTTTTTCCTTTAAAGACTGTGGGACCCAATTGATCACGCCGCCTGTGCGGAGGCTTCCAGGTGCAGCTGAAGCAGACCCAGCTGCATCAGGGCCCCGCCGGCGAACAGAAGAAGATAGAACCGGGAGCTTTGACCGACCAGCGCCGGGAGGCACAGCGTTACAGACAGGGCGGACCACAGCACCATGCGGCGGGGGCGTCCGTCCCGGAAAGCGAAGGCCGCCACATGGAAAAAGGCCAGGATCAGCGCGGCCAGAGCCAGCAGCGCGGGGTAGTAGGTCTGCACGGAGGGCTGGACGGAGCTGTCCCGGTAGGTGACCACCAGGGTCACGACCAAATATACCACTGGCCCCAGCAGAGCATTGGCCGAAAAAGCCGGCTGCGGCCTGCGGCAGGCCATCAGCGCGGGGAAGAGGCAAGCGGCGGCCAGAATGGTCAGAAGTCCCCAGACGGCGCCGGTCAGAAGGGCCGTGCCGGTCAGGGCGCGCACAAGCTGCACGGCGCCGGCGGCGATCCAGCAGAAGATCCCGGCGGCAAAAACGGTCACGGACAAGATTTGACCGCCGCAGAAGCTTTCTGAAAAGCTGCCGGATGGATTTTGCCGCGTCTGCGGAATGCGCCGGACCAATACGATCCACGCAAGAGCCAGTGCAAACAGAGCGGCAGCCAGGATCCGGGCGCAGGGGTCACCGGCGATGGGAAGGCCGGTGCCGGCTTCAAAACCGGACCGAAGCTGAAGACCGCGCACCACTGCGCACAGAAGACCGCCGGCCAGGGCAAATACGGGATAAACAACTTGCTTTTTCATCGATCAACACCCTTTCGGGAATCAGAATTCAAGAACGGACTCAGTATAGCACAGCCGGCGGAATTTGTCTATCAATCATCTTTGTGCTAAGATACGCATATCGTGAACGGGGGCTGTCCCACCGGTAGCCTGTCCATACAAGGGCCCGCCGGGAGAAAACGGCGCGTAAACAGCGGGGAGGACATGATCGGGAATGAAACACTATCTGCGGATATCGGCTTTGCTGGCGGTCCTGCTTTTTCTGCTTCCACTGGCGACGGTCCGCGTGATCCGAAACTGGAGCGATGCCGGGGAACAGGAGCCGGAACCCATTGAGATCCTGCCGCCCGGCGCCATCGACTCAGCCGACACCATACGGGTGCTGCTGGGCGACACGGTGACCGAGATGCCGATGAATACCTATCTGGCCTGCGTACTGCGGGCGGAGATGCCGGCTTCCTTTGAGCAGGAGGCGCTGTGTGCCCAGGCGGTGGCGGCCCGGACCTATACCTATTATAAATTGCATGCCGGCGGGAACCACGGCGCCACCGCCGATATCTGCGGGGACTCCACCTGCTGCCAGGCGTACCTCTCCCAGGAGGCAGCAGAGAAAAACTGGGGCGACAAGGCGGCGTACTATGAGGCCAAGATCGAGAATGCCGTTTCCGCTACCGACGGACAGGTGGCCTTGTATCAGGACGCGCCCATTCTGGCGGTGTTCCACTCCTCCTCCGCCCAGCGGACCAAAAGCTCCGGTGAGGTGTGGCTGCAGGATCTTCCCTATCTGCAGAGTGTTTCCAGCCCGGAAAAGGGGGATGAGATCCCCAACTATTACAGCCGGGCAGAATTTACCGCCGACGAGTTTCGGAATATCTTCCGGGGCGCGCATCCGGAGGCGGAGCTTTCGGGGGACTGCTCCGGCTGGGTCCGGGATCTGACCCTTTCCGCCAGCGGCAGCGTTCAGACGGTATGCATCGGCGGCGTCCGGGTGAAGGGGACGGAGCTGCGCCGGCTGTACGCTCTGCGCTCCACCACCTTTGAGCTGGAGGCCCAGGGAGGAAAGCTGATTTTTTATGTTACCGGCTTTGGGCACGGTGTGGGCATGAGCCAGTACGGGGCCAATGAGATGGCCAAGGAGGGCGCAACCTGGCAGGAGATTATCCGGCACTACTATTCCGGGGTGGAGATCGGGACCTATGCGCTGCACTGAGGCGCTTTACAAAATGCCGGGATGCGTGGTAAAATAACATATTCCGAAAGGGATTTTGCCGGAAGGGGGGAGCGGACATGAAAAAGCGCCGGATGGCGTTTGTACTTGCCCTGCTGCTGGCGGCACAGCTGCTGTGCCTCCCCTCCGCTTCGGCTGAGCAGGTTTATTTTACCGCGGTGAACGAGACGGTGCTGGAGCTGACGGAAAGTGGCATGCCGTTTTGGTCGGGCGGGTATTTGTATGTGGCCAGCACGGTTTTTTCCGGCTCGGATGAGCTGGGCTTTTCCTCGTCCCGCAACCAGGCCAAGCAGACTCTGGTCTTTTGGATGCCGTCGCAGGAAAATAATGCGCTGGTGTTTGACCTGGCGGCCGGCACGGTGACCGACGGACGGGGAGAGGCAAAATATCCCGGCGCCCTTGTCCGCGGATCGACGATTTTTGTGCCGGTGGGGCTGATGGCGGCCTCCTTTGGGCTGAGCTATACCAATACGCCGGTGAGCAACGGATATCTGGTCCGGGTCCGGAACAGCCGGTCCGTCCTGTCGGATGCGGTCTTCGTGGATGCGGCGGCCTCTCAGATGGCCGCCCGCTACGAGCAGTACCGGCAGAGCAAGACTGCCGCGGCGGAAACGGAGCCGACTCAGCCGGACGAAGCGGACGAGTCCGGCCGGCGGGTCTACCTGTGCATCCAGGCGGACGATGCCGGGCAGGTGGAGACCCTTTTGAACGTTCTGGATCAATATCATTGCCAGGCCACTTTTTATTGTACGGAGTCCTTTTTGAAAAGCGGCGGGGATCTGCTGCGGCGCATGGAGGCCACCGGCCAGGGGATCGGTCTGCTTGCGGAAAACGAGGCGGAGGCCCAGCGGATGAACCGGCTGCTGTTTGCGGCGGTCTGCACGAAGACCCGCCTGGTCCGTTCCGGTTCAGAGGAGAACCGCGGCGCGCTGACGGAAGCGGGGCTGTATCCGTTGCAGGCGGATCTGGACCGGGAGCGGCAGGGACTGCGGGGCACCAGCGCGGCGAATGCGCTGCTGGAGCGGGTGACGGGGCGCAGCGGAAGCAGCGTTGTCTGGCTGAGCACGCGCGTTACAGCGGCGGGGCTGGGATCCTTTTTGAGCGCGGCCCGCGGGAAAGAGGACCGCATGCTGGCTCTGACCGAGACGGCGCACTGAGCGTGCCGGACGGAAGATTTACAAAAAGTTCAGCAAACCGGCCGGGGGCCGGATATAATCAAAAGAGGACCGTTATACTGTATATTTGTACGGGAGGGACGTACCATGGCACGCAACATTCTGGTGGTTGAGGATGACCCCAATATTTCGGACCTGATCCATATGTACCTGGTGAAGGAGGGCTTTGATGTCCGCATTGCCCGGGACGGCGGAAAGGCCATTGAGGAATTTAAAAAAGAACCGCCGGACCTGATTTTGCTGGATATCATGCTGCCGGTCATGGATGGCTGGGCGGTTTGCTCCAAGATCCGGGAGACGTCCAAGGTCCCCATCATTATGCTCACGGCCAAAAGCGAAGTGTTTGACCGGATCCAGGGCCTGGAGATGGGGGCGGATGACTATCTGGTCAAGCCCTTTGAAATGAAGGAGCTGATCGCCCGGATCAACGCGGTGCTGCGGCGCACGGAGATCCCCAACGACACCAGCAAAAAGCTGGTGTTTGACAAGCTGGTCATTGATCTGGATTCTTACGAACTGATCGTGGACGGGAAGAAAGTGGATACGCCGCCGAAGGAACTGGAGCTTTTGTATCATCTGGCGGCAACGCCCAACCGGGTCTATACCCGCAATCAGCTTTTGGATGAGGTGTGGGGCTTTGACTACTTCGGCGATTCCCGTACGGTGGACGTGCATATCAAGCGCCTGCGCGAAAAGGTGGAAAACGTGTCGGATCAGTGGGCGCTGAAGACGGTGTGGGGCGTGGGCTATAAGTTTGAGCTCAAGCCCGGCGCAAAGACCGCGAACGCGTAAGGGGCGCGGGGACCGGAAAGAAAGAGGCGGAACATGAAGGGCAGATTCGGAAAATACAAGGGGCTGTACTGGCGGCAGCTGATGGTGACGGTGGGCATGGTGCTTTTGGCGCTGGCCCTGACCGGCGCGGCCTTTTTCTCCCTGAGCTACAGCTATGTCCGGCAGGAGAAGGGCGACGAGCTGAGCAGCAAGGCCCGTGTGGTGGGCGCGCTGTGCAAGGGATACCTGCAGGAGGGGCGCTTTCAGGATGAGAGCGAGATCTCCCGCCTGGCTACCTTTGCGGCCACCGTTTCCAATGTGAATTTCATGATCGCAAACAACGACGGCCAGGTGCTTTTGACCACGGACAACGAGCAGGCGGGCCGGTCTGTGACGATCCCGGCGGCGGTGATGGATCGCCTCCGGGCCGGGGAGAACTATTCAAAAGGGACGGATCTGGACGGCGTATATACAAGCCGGCACTTTTTGGTAGGGGTGCCGGTTCTGGCGGACGGATCGGGCGAGATGATCGGCGCGGCCTTTGCCGTGACCCGGATCTCGACGCTGGATAACCTGTGGAAGGCCTTTGCGGGGCTGTTTGTGCTGACGTCCATGGTGGTGCTGCTGATCGCCTTTGCCGTGTGCTCCGTGACCACGGTGCGGCAGGTGCAGCCCATCCGGGAAATGGTGCAGGCGACCCGGCGCTACGCCGAGGGGGACTTTGACATTCGCATGAATGACTATGGGCGCAGCGATGAGATCGGCGAGCTGGCCGCATCGTTCAACAACATGGCGGAGAGCCTGCAGCAGACGGAGCGGTCCCGCCGGGAATTCATTGCCAACATTTCCCATGAACTGAAGACGCCTATGACCACCATCGCAGGCTATACGGATGGAATTTTGGATGGGACCATCCCGCCGGAGAACGAGCGCCAGTATCTGCAGATCATCTCGGATGAGAGCCGGCGTCTGTCCCGCCTGGTGCGGCGTATGCTGGATGTGTCGCAGCTGCAGGCTATGGATCCCCTGAAGAACGGCAGCCGCTTTGATATTTGCGAGAGTATGCGCCGGGTCCTGATCTCCATGGAAAAAAAGATCACGGACCGGCATCTGGATGTGGAGGCAGACATCCCGGACACGCCCATTGTGACTCTGGGGGATCCGGATATGATCACGCAGGTGATTTACAATCTGCTGGAAAACGCGACCAAATTCGCGCGGGAGGGGTCGACGCTTTATTTGGGCGTTGCGCACATGGACGGAAAAGCGCTGGTCAGCGTGCGCAACGAGGGAGACACCATTCCGGCCGAGGAGCTGCCGCTGCTGTTCGAGCGGTTCCACAAGTCGGACAAGTCCCGCAGTGAGGATAAGGACGGTGTGGGGCTGGGCCTGTACATCGTCAAGACGATTCTGGAACAGCACAAGGAGAAAATCAATGTGACCAGTGAGAACGGGATTACGACCTTCTCGTTCTCCCTGCGCACGGAGTGAGGCGTCTATGGCGGATACCGAACAGAGGAAGCAGGCCGCAGCTGCGCAGGTTCCCGGCGAGATCGTGGAGACCTATGTCCAGCCGCTGCCCGGCGAGGTGGTGGAGGAGTACTGTCAGGCACGGCCCCTGCCGGGGAGGGACCGGCCGCAGGCTGCGGACGCTTCCATACAGGAACGGACGGAGCGGCGGCGCAGCCGCCGAAAAAGCAGAAAACGGCGCCGGGTGCTGCTGGGGGCGGCGCTGGGCGCGGTGATCGTGGTGCTTGCGGCGTCGGCCGGCTGGCTTTTGGGCCAGCTCAGCCAGCCTTCCGATCCCGGCGGATATTACGACGATCCGTCGTTTCAGCCCTCCGCCAACGAGGCGATCACGATTCCCTCCGCCCCCTGGGGGCAGGGTGTCACCGTGGAGATGCACGCCGGCGGCGGACAGGAGCTGACGCCGCAGGAGATCTATGCCCGGGTCAATCCCTCCGTGGTGACGGTGATGGCCTGGCTGGACAAAGGCGCTTCGGTGGGTACCGGCGTGATCCTGACGGCGGATGGCTATATTCTGACCAACTACCATGTGCTCTCCGGCGGGAATCTGTGCCAGATCGCGCTGGACGACGGAACCGTGTACGACGGCAGCTATGTGGCCGGCGACGCGGGGAATGATATCGCCCTTTTGAAGGTGGAGGCTCAGGGCCTTCCGGCTGCCGAGCTGGGTGATTCGGATGAACTGACCGTGGGGGACCGGGTCTACGCGATCGGGAACCCGCTGGGCACGGAACTGCGGGGAACATTTACGGATGGGATCGTCTCGGCCATTGACCGCGATGTGGCGGTGGATGACCGGACGATGACGCTGATCCAGACCAATGCCGCGCTGAATAACGGGAACTCCGGAGGCCCGCTGATCAATGCCTATGGACAGGTGGTGGGGATCAACACCATCAAGATGAGCTCCTCCTATTCCACCATTGAGGGTCTGGGCTTTGCGCTGCCCACCGCTTCGGTGACGTATCTAGTCAACGACCTTCTTACGTACGGGGCGGTCCAGCCGGAGCCGCTGCTGGGCGTGTCGGTCAGTGTCAGTGCGGTGACGCTGCCGGATGGAACGCAGGGCGTCTCGGTGAAGACGGTGGCCGAAGGCGGCGCGGCTGAGCAGGCCGGCGTCCGGGAGGGCGATGTCATTGTCTCGGCCAACGGGCAGGCGGTAAGCTCCAGCCGCGGGCTGCTGCGGATCCGGCGGGGCCTGAAGGTGGGCGGAACGCTGACGCTGCGGCTGTGGCGGGACGGGCAGTATCTGGAACGGACGCTGCAGTTGACAGAAGCCGTGGAAAGCGGAAACTGAGCGGTTTACAGGAGGGACATTTGCCATGAAACGACAGGTTCCCGTTTGGCTGCTTTTGTGTGCCGTCGCGCTTGCGATGGTGTTTGCGGCGCTTTGGCGCGGCGCGGTTCCCCGGCGGAACACAGCTCTGCGGGAGCTGGCTGCCGGAAGCGCCTCCGGTGCGGCGGACCGCTTTGCGGATTATGGGGATTCCTTGGATGAAGCGGATTACTGGTACGGCGTGGCGGAGCTGCGCAGCTTCCAGTCGGCGTATCGGATGCTGACCGAAAAGTCCGGCGGCGCGGCGGAATATACGGCGTGCAACCGGGTTTACGGTGCCTTGGTGCTGGATCCGGAACGGGGCCGGACCTACGCGGCGGAGCTGGCCCGGGTGCTGACGCTTTTGGCGGAGGATCCGGAGGACCCAAATGCCTGGATCGGCGTGAACGAGCTGGCAAACGCCCTGGAGTACGGCTGAGAGATCCTTGAAAGAACCATGAAAAAACACAGGCATGTTCTGTCCATGCCTGCGTTTTTATTTTGCTCTGCGGTCCCGCCTGCCGCTCTTCCGGGGCCAGACCAGCAGCAATCCGGAAGCAAGCAGGTACAGGCCGAAGGGACGCCGCAGAAGCTGCGTGTCCACGGAGGTGGAGATCCAGGCGCCCAGCATGGCTGCCGCCAGGGCCGACGGAACGGCCGCTTTCAAGGTGGGACGGTGCAGGTATCCGCTTTTGGCGTGGCAGAACAGGGCGGAGGCGGCTGTGGGCAGAAAGAAGAGCAGATTGATCCCCTGGGCGGTTTGCTGATCCACATGCAGAAACAGCGTCATAACCAAAAGCAGCAGTGTTCCGCCGCCCACGCCCCAGGCGGACAGCGTGCCGGCACCCAGTGCGCAGAGAAAAGGTAGCAGCCACTCGTTCATAGCAGGTACCGGATCCCCGCATAGAAGAGAAAGGCGGCGAAGAGCCCCTTCAAGAAGCCGACGGGGACCTTTCCGTAAAGCTTTCCGCCCAGAAGCCCGCCGAAGAAGCCGCCCAGCAGATACGGAACAACGGAGACGGACTGCTCGGTCCGCAGAAAAAAGATCGCGGCGGAAACGGCGCAGACAGGGAAAATGACCCCCACGCAGGTGGCGTAAAGCTGCTGGGCAGAGAGGGCGGGATCCCGCTCCATCAGCGGGACAAAGACCATGCCGCCGCCTCCGCCGAAAAGCCCGTTGGCAAGGCCGGCGCCTGCGCCGGCCCAAATGGCGCGTCCTTTATGCTGCACGGTGCCGATCCCTCCTGTCCAGGCTTTGCTATGTAGGGGAGAAGCGGCCTGCGGCCTCTTCCCCCGGCGGATCATTTCAGCTTGAAGCTCTGGCAGTCCGTGCACTCCACCACGGTGGGGTTGGACTCGTGGGTGCCCACCTGGATCTCATTGAGGCCGCAGTACTGCGTATCCTGGCAATGGTTGGCGCAGTTGTTGACGGTGCACTTGATGCTGGTGTTGGGCGTGCAGGCACAGCCGCCGTTGGTGCAATCCTTCGTCATGAACGATCCCTCCTGAAAGAAAGAAGTTTGGCTTTCGCCGAGGAGTAGTATGTGCGGCGGATCCAAGAATATGTGCGCGAAGCGGAAAGATTGTGCCCGGCAGGTTCAGACAGAGAAAAACGCGCGAAAAGCACATATGTGCTTTTCGCGCGTTTTAAAAAATGAAAAAAGAAGATGCAGATCTCAGATGCCCAGCATGATGGAGGCAAACTGGAAATAGATCAAAAGCGAAATAGCGTCCACAATGGTGGTGATGAACGGGGAGGCCATAACGGCCGGGTCAAATCCGACCTTTTTGGCCAGAAGCGGCAGGGTGCAGCCCACAATTTTGGCGCAGAGCACCGTCAGCACCAGCGTGCAGCAGACCACGGCAGCGATCAGCGGCGTGACCGCGGGATTGTGGAACAGCAGCCGGTCCACCAGCATCAGCTTTACAAAGTTGGCGGCGGCCAGCGCGGCGCCGCAGAGAACAGCGACCCGGATCTCCTTCCAGATGACCCGCAGCAGATCCGAAAACTCGATCTCCCCCAGAGAGATGCCGCGGATCACAGTGACCGACGCCTGAGAGCCGGAATTGCCGCCGGTATCCATCAGCATGGGGATATACGCGGTCAGAACGGTGACGGCATCCAGGGCGGTTTCAAACCGGGTGATGATCTGCCCGGTAAAGGTGGCGGAGATCATCAGAAGCAGCAGCCAGGGGATGCGGGACTTAAAGGTTTCAAACGCGGTGGTTTTCAGATACGGTTTATCCGAGGGCAGCATAGCCGCCATCTTTTCAATATCTTCGGTGACCTCTTCCTGCAGAACGTCCATGGCGTCGTCAACGGTGACGATACCAACCAGACGGTTTTCCGTATCCACCACGGGCAGGGCCAGAAAGTCGTATTTGCTCAGGTTCCGGGCCGTGACCTCCTGGTCATCCAGCGTGGAGGCGGAGACGATATTCGTCTCCATAATATCGCCGATCACATCGTCTTCCTCGGCCAGCAGCAGCGTCCGGATGGACAAAAGACCGATCAGATGGCGGTTGTCATCGATGACGTAGCAGATGTTGATGGTCTCCTTGTCAAGGCCCGTGCGGCGGATCCGCTTCAAGGCGTCCGCCACCGTCATGGACTGCTTGAGATCCACAAACTCCGTGGTCATGATGCTGCCGGTGGAGTCCTCCGGATATTTGAGGATTTCGTTGATGCTTTTGCGCATCTCCGGGTCGGAGTGCGTCAGGATCCGCTTGACGACATTGGCGGGCATTTCCTCCACAATGTCAACGGTATCGTCCAGATACAGCTCATCGAGCACTTCCTTGAGCTCGGTATTGGAGAAGCTTTGAATCAAAAGCTCCTGCTCATCGGAATCCAGCTCCACGAATACCTCGGCGGCCAGCTCCTTGGGCAGCAGCCGGAACACCAGCGGGACCCGCTCATCCAACTCGGCACAGAGCTTTGCGATATCCGCCGCCTCCATGGGCAGAAGAAGGTCGCGCAGCTCCGTATATCGCTTTCGCTCGATCAAATCCTCAATTTTTTTAATCAGCTCCGCACGTTCATTCTCGCGATCCAGCATGCGCAATTCCTCCTTCCTGAAAAGACGTTTTTAAGGGCCTTTCGATCAATAAAAAAACTCCGTCCGCACCGTTCCGGCACGACGGAGGCGGAGGGCCCTGAAACCCCTCCTGTTCCGGAAGCCCGCAATGGACTTCCCACCGTTCAAGCTTTAGCTTCACAAGGCGGTGCAGTTGCGTTAGATGATACCTTGTTGTTCGATATCGCCTGTTCAAACCCTCTCATGATGTCTCCATCACTCTGCGGCAGCAACCCATATCCCTGTGGTAGCCTTACCTACCGGACCGATTCAGTTTTCCTGGTACTTTTTTATAGTATGCCTCTTTTTCCCCGCTGTCAACCCGATGGGGGAAAAAGTATGTAAAAGTTTTGAAAAGGGCAGATTCCCGGGAAAAGACCGGGGGGAAGCGGCCCGGGGAAGGGGTCGGAGCGGGACGGGCTGTGTCTGTACAAATGAGAGAATCTGTGCTAAAATATACTATTCAAAGAATTCGGGCAGGATGAGCCGCGGCGGAGCAGATCCGGCGGCAGAAGGAGGCGTGGCTGTGGGGATACACGATGGACACCGACAAAAGATGCGGGCGCGGTTCCTGGCCGCGGGGCTGGACAGTTTTGCCGACCATGAGGCGCTGGAGCTGCTGCTTTTTTATGCGATCCCCCGGCGGGATACCAACGGGATTGCCCATCACCTGATGGAGCATTACGGCTCTTTGAGCGCGGTGCTGGATGCGCCGATCGAGGATCTGCAGCGGGTGGATGGGATCGGCGAGAGTGCGGCGCTGCTTTTAAAGCTGGTGCCGCAGCTGGTCCGCAAAAGCCGCCTTTCCTCCGGAAAGAAGGAGCTGGCCCTGGTGTCCACCCAGCAGGCGGGCGAATATTTGATGAACTGCCTTGCCGGAGAAAAGAAGGAGGTCATCTATGAGCTGTGCCTGGACCGGAAGGGGAAGGTCCTGGCCTGCCGCCGCCTGGGTGAGGGCGGGATCTCCAGCTCCAGCCTGGATGTGCGCAAGCTGGTGGAAAATGCGCTGCTGTGCTCCGCCAGCGCGGTGATTCTGGCGCACAATCACCCCAGCGGCATTGCCCTGCCTTCGCAGGAGGATTATGCCACGACGACGCGGGTGTGGGAGGTGCTGGCTTCCGTGGGTGTTCAGCTGATCGATCATATCGTGGTGGCGGATGGGGACTTTGTTTCCATGGCCGATAACGGATTTTTTGCAGACAAGCGGCTTGGACGCGGTTCGGCGCCGCCGCTGCGCTGAGGAGGAAACGCGATGCCGAATTTTAAGGTACATGCGCCGTATGAGCCGTCCGGCGATCAGCCGGAGGCCATTGAAAAGCTGGCGCAGGGCGTGAAGCTGGGCCTTGATGAGCAGGTGCTGCTGGGCGTGACCGGATCCGGAAAAACCTATACGATGGCCAAGGTGATCGAGCAGGTGCAGCGGCCTACGCTGGTGCTGGCGCACAACAAAACCCTGGCAGCACAGCTGTGCTCGGAGTTTAAGGAGTTTTTTCCGGATAACGCGGTGGAGTATTTCGTCAGCTATTACGACTATTATCAGCCGGAGGCGTATATTCCCCACACGGACACCTACATTGCAAAGGACGCTGCCACCAATGAGGAGATCGACCGGCTGCGCCTTTCCGCGACGTTTTCCCTGCTAGAGCGGCGGGATGTGATCGTGGTGGCCTCGGTCAGCTGTATTTACGGCTTGGGAGAACCGGAGGATTTTGCCAATCTTGCCGTCTCGCTGCGGACCGGGACGGAATTCAACCGGGAGCTGCTGCTGAAAAAGCTGGTGGAGTGCCGGTACGAGCGCAACGACGTGACCTTTGAGCGGAATATGTTCCGGGTGCGGGGCGATACGGTGGAGATCTACCCGGCGTATTTTAAGGACCGGGCGATCCGGGTGGAGTTTTTCGGCGACGAGATTGACCGGATCAGCGAGTTTCATCCGCTGACCGGTATTGCCAACAAGGTGCTCAGCCATGTGGTGATCTATCCGGCCAGCCATTATGTCACAACGCAGGCCAAGATGGACCGTGCCGTCAAGGAGATCCGGCGGGAGCTGGAAGAGCGCGTGGCCTGGTTTACGGAGAACAATCAGTTGGTGGAAGCCCAGCGCCTGCGTCAGCGGACGGAATACGATATGGAAATGATGACGGAGCTGGGATACTGCACAGGCATCGAGAATTACTCCCGGGTCATTTCCGGCCGGCCGGAGGGCAGCGCGCCCATGACGCTGCTGGACTTTTTCCCGAAGGATTTCCTGATGTTTGTGGACGAGTCCCATGTGACGCTGCCCCAGGTCCGGGCCATGTACAACGGCGATCATGCCCGGAAGGATTCGCTGGTGCAGTATGGCTTCCGCCTGCCCTGCGCCTATGACAACCGTCCGCTGAAGTTTGAGGAGTTTGAAAAGCGGGTCAACCAGGTGATCTATGTTTCGGCGACCCCCGGCCCCTATGAGAGGGAACGGGCCGGCCAGATCGTGGAGCAGGTGATTCGGCCCACGGGCCTGCTGGATCCGAAGGTGGAGGTCCGCCCGGTGGAAGGGCAGATCGACGACCTGATCGACGAGATCCGCAGCCGCACGGAAAAGAGCGAGCGGGTGCTGGTGACCACGCTGACTAAAAAGATGGCGGAGGATCTGACGGACTATTTCCGCAACGCCGGGATCCGTGTGCGCTATATGCACTCGGATGTGGAGACGATCGAGCGGATGGAGATCATTCGGGATCTGCGCCTGGGCGAGTTTGACGTGCTGGTGGGTATCAACCTGCTGCGCGAGGGGCTGGACCTGCCGGAGGTCTCGCTGGTGGCGGTGCTGGACGCTGACAAGGAGGGGTTCCTGCGCAGTGAGACCTCTTTGATCCAGACCATTGGCCGGGCGGCCCGGAATGCCGAGGGCCTGGTGATTTTGTACGCGGATACGGTGACGCCTTCCATGCGGGCGGCCATGGATGAAACAGCCCGCCGCCGGGAGATCCAGGACGCTTACAACCGGGCGCACGGGATCGTGCCCAAAACGATCATCAAAAGTGTGCGTGAGGTGCTGGAGATTTCCAAGGCTGCCGACGAGGGCGGCAGAAAGCACCGCCGGGGCAAACTGAGCCCGCAGGAAAAGGAGGCGGAGCTGACGCGCCTGGAGAAGGAAATGAAAGAGGCCAGCAAGCGCCTGGAGTTCGAATACGCGGCGGTGCTGCGGGACCGGATCATCGAGCTGCGGGGCGAGAAGTAAGGGGCTGCCGCGGGAGAAAAGGCTGCGGCCGCGGATTCGAAAAACGCCGGGAGTCCGGCGTACAAGCGTTCCGGCGGTGCCGGAACCTTGGGTTCGGCCGGATCGGATCCGACCGAACGGAGCGGGATCGGGTCCGGCCGAACGGAGCGGGATCGGGTCCCCGGGCGGCAAAGCCGCAAGGGGCATACGCGGCAGTGCTGCGGGACCGGATCATCGAGCTGCGGGGCGGGAAGTAAAAGAAAATCTGCGGTGTTTTTGGACACGGCCAAAACTGGATTCCGAAGGAGAAAAGAATGGCAAAGCATAAAGAGGAAAAGACGAACGTGATGCGGATCCTGGATCAGAAGAAGATCCCGTATACCGCGCGCTATTATGACACCGGGGAGGGCCCGGAAGGGACCCGGGAATACGGCGCCCATGTGGCCGCGGCCCTGGGGCAGGATCCGGCCCGGGGATTCAAGACTCTGGTGGCCCGGGGGGCCTCTAAGGGAATCTATGTGTTTGAAGTTCCGGTGGCAGAGAGCCTGGACCTGAAAAAAGCGGCCCGGGCTGTGGAGGAGAAATCCATTGAGCTGCTGCATGTGGCGGAGATTCAGAGCGTCACCGGCTATATCCGGGGCGGCTGCAGCCCGGTGGGAATGAAAAAGCAATATCCCACCGTGTTTCACAGCTCCGTTTCCGACTATGACACGGTCTATGTATCCGGCGGAAAAATCGGCGTTCAGGTGGAGCTGGCGCCGAAGGATCTGCTTGCCCTGCTGCGGGCGGATACGGCGGACCTGATTGTGGAGTAAGCCTGTTGGGATTTGGGGAGGAACGCCATGAAGCTTTGGAACGGCATTCGTGAAATGGACTGGTACCGGCGGATCCTGCTGGGGATCCTGCTGCTCGGTGCGGTGGGGTTCGGGATCCGGAATGCCCGGGCCTGCTCCCGCCTGGGGCTGGCCTATGGGAACAACGGCCTGCTGGTGTTTACGGAGGAGGAAGGCGGCCTGCGCTGCTACAGCGGCCGGATCGGCGGCAACGAGCTGTCCTTCCGGACCCGGGATGGCATCGAGGTGGAGTATATATGGAATGGGGAGCTTTCCGCAGTGTATCAGGTGCTGCAGGATCCGGCGGCTGCTCCGACCACTTTGGGAAACTTGGACGACACCGGGGTAGAGATTCTGCGGGACGGAGTGCGTGTGTTCCGGGGCGGCTATGACGCCCAGATCCCGATTTTGGTGGATGAAGACGGAGCGCCCTACTGGGACGGTGCCTTCGGCTGGAGCACCGGAGAAGGCACCGCAGCCGTGGCGGAAAGCCCCTCCCTGCTGGCTGTGGTGCAGGTAGCACTGGGGCCGCCGCTGACCCATCGGGGCAGCTGGAGCTACTATGGGCTTTTTACGGTTTTGGCGGTGGCCGTGGCGGCGGATATCATTTTTTGGCGGCGGCTGTTCCGGCGCAGAATGTACTTCACCGTGGAGGATCCGGAGACGGCGGAGCCGTCGGAGTGGTACCGCTTCACCGCCTATGCGTCGATGCTGATCCTGACGGGGATGGTTCTGGCCGGGTATTGGATGGTGACCGGGGGCATCGGCGGCTGAGGCAGCGGCGCCGGATTTGTGCTTGACATAAAAAATTCATTCCACTAGAGTGAATGAAGCAGCTGCCGTAAAGGCAATCACAGAACAGGAGTAATGGGATCCATGCAGGATAAAATTATCGTAAAGGGCGCCCGGGTCAACAATCTCAAAAATATCGACGTTACGATCCCCCGGGACAAGCTGGTGGTGCTGACCGGGCTTTCCGGCTCCGGAAAGTCCTCTCTGGCGTTTGACACGATTTACGCGGAGGGGCAGCGCCGGTATGTGGAGAGCCTGAGCTCGTACGCCCGGATGTTTTTGGGGCAGATGGACAAACCGGACGTGGACAGCATTGACGGACTGTCTCCGGCTATTTCCATCGACCAGAAGACCACCAGCAAAAACCCCCGTTCCACCGTGGGGACGGTGACGGAGATCTATGATTATCTCCGTCTGCTTTGGGCCCGGGTGGGCACGCCTCACTGCCCGAAGTGCGGCAAGGAGATCCGCCAGCAGACCATCGACCAGATCATCGATCAGGTGCTTGCGCTGCCGGAGGGGACCCGCATCCAGGTGATGGCGCCCATTATCCGGGGGAAAAAGGGCGAGCATACCAAGGTGTTTGAAGATGCCCGCCGGTCCGGCTATGTGCGGGCCCGGGTAGACGGCAATCTTTACGAGCTGGACGAGGAGATCAAGCTGGAGAAAAATAAAAAACACTCCATTGAGATCATCGTGGACCGGCTGATCATCCGCCCGGACATCCGCCAGCGGCTGACGGATTCGGTGGAGGCGGCCGCCGGGCTCAGCGGGGGATTGGTGATCGTAAACCTTCTGCGGGAGGAGCAGGATCTGACATTTTCTCAGAACTATGCCTGCGAGGACTGCGGAATTTCCATTGAAGAGCTGGCGCCCCGCATGTTTTCGTTCAACAATCCCTTCGGCGCGTGTCCCACGTGCACGGGCCTGGGGAATCTTCTGAAGGCGGACCCGGAACTGATCGTCCCGGACCCGGAGAAATCGATTTTGGATGGGGCGATCCAGGCCTCCGGCTGGAACAATATCCGGGGCGATGGGATTTCCCGCATGTATTTTGAGGCGCTGTCTAAAAAATACCGCTTTTCCCTGACGACCCCGTGGAAGGACCTTTCGGAGAGCGTGCGGCAGATCGTTCTGTACGGCACCGGCGGCGAGAAGCTGGAGCTGCAATACGATCAGCCCCGGGGAAAGGGCGTTTTGTATCAGCCCTTTGAGGGGATCTGCGGCAATGTGGAGCGGCGCTACCGGGAGACTCAGAGCGACGCCGTAAAGCGGGAGCTGGAAGAGGTCATGTCGGAGCGTCCCTGCCCGGAATGTCAGGGACGCCGGCTGCGGAAGGAAGCACTGGCCGTAACCGTCGGGGAGATGGACATCTGCTCGTTTACCAATCTTTCCGTTACGGATGAGCTGCGTTTTATCGGGCAGCTGCACCTGAGTGAACAGCAGATGCGGATCGCGGACCGGATCCTCAAGGAGATCCGCAGCAGGCTGGGCTTTTTGCAGTCGGTGGGCCTGAGCTATCTGACGCTGTCCCGCAGTGCGGGGACGCTTTCCGGCGGCGAGAGCCAGCGCATTCGTCTGGCGACGCAGATCGGTTCGTCCCTGATGGGTGTGCTCTATATATTGGACGAGCCGTCCATCGGCCTGCATCAGCGGGATAACGATAAACTGCTGGCGACCCTCAAGCATCTGCGGGATCTGGGAAACACCCTGCTGGTGGTGGAACACGACGAGGATACCATGCGCGCGGCGGATTATCTGATCGACATCGGCCCTGGCGCCGGCGTGCACGGCGGCGAGGTGGTGGCGGCCGGAACGCCGGAGGAAGTGATGGCCAACCCCCGGTCCCTGACGGGTCAGTATCTGTCCGGAAAGCGGAAGATCGAGGTCCCCGCGGTACGCAGGCCGGGAAACGGAAAATTCCTGAAGGTGATCGGCGCGGCAGAAAACAATCTGCGTGACATTGATGTGGAGATCCCGCTGGGGACCTTTACCGTTGTGACCGGCGTTTCCGGAAGCGGAAAGTCCTCGCTGGTCAATGAGGTGCTGTTCAAGCGCCTGGGGGCGGAGCTGATGCGCATGAAGACCCGCCCCGGGAAATGCCGGCGCATTGAGGGGATCGAGTATCTGGACAAGGTGGTGGACATCGATCAGAGTCCCATCGGACGGACGCCCCGGTCCAACCCAGCCACCTATACGGGCGTGTTCAACGACATCCGGGACCTGTTTGCCGCAACACAGGAGGCGAAGAGCCGGGGCTACGGTCCGGGCCGCTTCAGCTTCAACGTCCGGGGCGGCCGCTGCGAGGCCTGCTCCGGCGATGGCCTTTTGAAAATCGAGATGCACTTCCTGCCGGATATTTTTGTCCCCTGTGAGGTATGCAAGGGGAAGCGCTACAACCGGGAGACCCTGGAGGTGCGCTA
>CAKTHE010000033.1 GCA_934563745.1 uncultured Dysosmobacter sp.
TGTTGCACTTTTCCTCAGATCGCTCTGGGCGGGCGTTACCCGTTATCCTTGCCCTGTGGAGCCCGGACTTTCCTCATGGACGGCCTTTCGGCCTGCCCACGCGACTGTCTGTTTTACTCGTCTGTAGTATTCTACAGGAACTTTCACAGAATGTCAACGGGGAAGCGGCCGGCTGCCGCAACCGCGCAGTGCGGCGCTTTCTTAGAAAAACAAGTCCTTTCCAAACGCTTAAAGATTGTATTTTTAAGGCAGATGCGGTATACTTTATTAAGTTTAGCCAATCGTTTGTAAGGAGAGGATTCTCTTGGAATTTGAGGAGTATCTGCAGTCTCTGCAGAAGAAAACTGTTGCCGTGATCGGGATCGGTGTCAGCAACCAGCCCTTGATCGAGCTGTTGGTGCGGCATGGGATCCGCGTCACAGCCTGCGACCGGAAGGAGCGGAGCGCCCTGGGCGATTGGGCGGACCGCCTGGAGGGGATGGGGGCCCGGCTGCAGCTAGGCCCGGACTACCTGCGGGATCTGACGGAGGACGTCATCTTCCGCACGCCCGGCATGCGTCCGGACCTGCCGGAGCTTGCCGCGGCCGTTGCCCGCGGTAGCCGGCTTACCAGTGAGATGGAAGTCTTTTTTGAGGTGTGTCCCTGCCGCAAGATCGCCGTTACGGGCAGCGACGGCAAGACCACCACCACGACCATCATTGCCGAGCTTTTGAAGCGTGCGGGAAAAACCGTGCATCTGGGCGGCAATATCGGGCATCCGCTGCTGGCGGAGACCGGATCCATGCGGCCGGAAGACCTTGCGGTGCTGGAGCTGTCCTCGTTTCAGCTGATGACGATGCCCTACAGCCCACAGATCGCGGTCATGACCAATCTGGCACCCAATCATTTGGACGTACACAAGGATTTTGCAGAGTATATTTCTGCAAAGGAAAATATCTTTACACATCAGTCTCCACAGGATATTGCCATATTTAACGCTGATAATGAGTGGACGCTGCGCGCCGCGCAGCACGCTCCCGGACGGGTTCGCCTTTTCTCCCGGCAGCATGCCGTTGAAGACGGTGTTTTCCTTCGCGGCGACGGGATCTTTGCAGCGTCAAACGGAACGGAACGGGAGGTCATGAAGGCTTCCGATATTCGCCTGCCCGGCGCGCACAATATTGAAAACTATATGGCGGCCATCGCGGCGGTCGATGGGCTTGTTCCGGATGCGCAGATTCGGGATTTTGCCCGCAGCTTTAACGGCGTCGAGCACCGGATCGAGCTTTTCCGGACCCGCCGCGGGGTCCGCTGGTACAACGATTCCATTGCCTCCAGCCCCAGCCGGACGATTGCGGGGCTGCGTTCCTTCCGGGAAAAGGTGATTTTGATTGCCGGCGGCAAGGACAAGGGGATCAGCTATGCCCCGCTGGGGCCGGTGGTCAACGATCACGTCAAGGAGCTGATCCTGTGCGGAGCGACCTCCGGCGTGATTCGTGATGCCGTCCGGCAGGCGGACAACTATCAGGGGCTTCCCATAACGGAGGTTTCGGATTATCAGCAGGCCGTGGCTCTTGCAGATGCCAAGGCCTGGCCCGGCGATGTGGTCATTCTCTCTCCGGCCAGCACCTCTTTTGATCGCTTTGCCAACTTTATGGAACGCGGCCGGACCTTTAAAGCGATCGTCAACGCGCTTCCGGACTAATACGCCGGAGCTCCATCCATTCAATAGGGGCAAGCTCCGCCTGCATACAATGGCAGGAGAGGAGGTGCCCTATGAGGCGGCAAAGCTTTTTTTATTATCGGCGGCACATCTCCCGCCGCGTATTTTTTAAAGCAGCCGGCGCAGTTCTGGGCTGTTTGCTGCTGTGGGCCGCGCTGCATGCCATCGTGCAGCTGCGCCCGCTTTTGGAGCAGCTGGCCACGACGCGGGTCTCCAATGCCGTAAACCGGATCGTAACGGAGGCCGTCGATGAAGCTGTGAAAAGCGGAGAGATCCGTTACGATCAGCTGATTCGTTTTGAGAAGGATCAGGAAGGGAAGATCACCGCCATCAGCAGCGACTTTGCTGCTTTTAACCGCCTGCAGTCGGAAATTCTGGACCGGGTCCTGTCCCGGGTCGACGAAATCCCGGCCAAAGAGCTTGCAATCCCCCTCGGAAACCTGACCGGGTCCGCGCTGCTGGCCGGCCGCGGCCCCAGGATCCGGGTCCGCATGGAGTCGGTAGGGTCTTCATCGGCTTACTTTGAAAACGAATTTACATCGGCCGGCATTAATCAGACGCGCCACCAGATCATTCTGCATGTGGATGTATATGTGGGGATCCTGCTGCCCGGATTTACAACGGCAACAAAGGTCTCCCATGCGGTCACGGTGGCGGAAACGGTGATCGTCGGCTCGGTTCCGGACACCTATACCTACTTTGCATCCGAACCGGACACTTACGAGGAAAACGCCAAGGATTATCTCCTCAACCACACTTGAAGGAAGGATTTTTCAGATATGGATTATCGGGAAGAGATCAAAAAGCTGCGGGAGATCCTCAACGAAAACGGATACCGCTATTATGTTCTGGACGCTCCTACCATGTCCGATTATGAATACGATCAGCTTAACCGCCGTCTGGAGGAGCTGGAGGCCGCGCACCCGGAGGAGATCACGCCGGATTCCCCGACCCAGCGGGTCGGCGGAAAAATTTTGGACGGATTTGAGCCATACACGCACCCGGTTCCGCTGGAGAGCCTGCAGGATGTGTTTGCGCCGGAAGAGGTCAGCGATTTTTGTCAGCGCATGGAATCCGCCCTGGGTCATAAAGCAGCCTACTCTTTGGAGCCCAAGGTCGACGGTCTCTCCGTAGCGCTGGAATACCGGGACGGTGTTTTTGTCCGGGGGGCAACGCGCGGGGACGGGCACATCGGGGAAGATGTAACGGAAAACCTGCGTACGATCCGCTCGATTCCCATGACCTTGCCGGAAAAGCTTCCGCACCTGATCGTGCGGGGCGAGGTCTATATGGCCCGCAGCGTATTTGAAGAGATCAACGCCGCCCGGGAGATCCAGGGAAAGCCTCTGCTGGCCAATCCCCGGAATGCCGCGGCCGGTTCTCTGCGGCAGTTGGATCCGAAAATCGCCGCTCAGCGGCGGCTGGACATCCAGATATTCAACTTGCAATTGGCGGAGGGACGCAGCTTCTCCACGCATGCGGAGACGCTGGACTATCTTGCCGGGCAGCATTTTCGGGTGATCCCGCATAAAACACTGGACACGACCGAGGACTGCCTGAATGAGATCGTGGCCATCAATGAGCGGCGCATGCAGTATCCCTTTGACATGGACGGCGCCGTCATCAAAATCAATCTCCTTTCTGACCGGGAACGGCTGGGCAGCACGGCCAAATGCCCCAAATGGGCGATCGCCTATAAATACCCGCCGGAGAAAAAGCCCTCCCGTGTGCTGGACATTGTGATCCAGGTCGGCCGCACCGGCGTTTTAACACCCCGCGCCGTGCTGGAGCCTGTGCATCTGGCCGGGACGACGGTACAAAGCGCCACGCTGCACAATCAGGACTATATTCAAGAAAAGGACATTCGGATCGGCGACACCGTCATGGTGCAAAAGGCAGGGGAGATCATTCCGGAGATTTTGTCTGTAGATCTTTCCAAGCGTCCGGAGCACACGCAGCCCTACGTTTTTCCGACCGTGTGTCCCGTCTGCGGGGCGGCCGTTTCCCGGGATGCGGACGGTGCCGCGATCCGCTGCACAGGCGCCGAGTGTCCGGCCCAGCTGCTGCGGAACATCACGCACTTTGCAAGCCGGGATGCCATGGACATCGACGGTCTTGGCCCGGCAGTTATTCAGCAGCTGATCGAACGCAAGCTCATCTCCAATGCGGCAGATCTTTATTATCTCCGGCCGGAACAGCTTCAAGAGCTGGAGCACATGGGTAAAAAATCGGCCGACAACGCTGTGCGTGCCATTGAGGCATCCAAGAAAAACGACCTTTCCAAGCTCATCTTCGGGCTTGGGATCCGCCAGGTCGGCGCGAAGGCCGCCAAGGTCCTGGCCGTGCATTTCAGGACCCTGGATGCGCTGGCTGGGGCCAGTGCAGAGGAGCTGACCGAAATTCCGGACGTAGGCGCCGTCACGGCCGATTCGATCGTGGCGTGGATGGCGGCCCCCCAATCCCGGGATTTGATCGAACGTCTGCGTGCGGCCGGCGTACAGATGGAGTGCACGGAAGCCGCAAAAGATGACCGCCTTTCCGGCATGACATTTGTACTGACCGGAACGCTGAGCCGGCTGGACCGCAAGGCAGCGGAAGCCATGATTGAAGCACGTGGGGGAAAGGCTTCGTCCTCTGTCTCCAAACGAACCACCTATTTGGTCGCAGGGGAGGCGGCTGGCTCCAAGCTCAAAAAGGCGCAGGAGCTGCAGATTCCGGTCCTGACCGAGGAAGAATTTATTGCCATGCTTGAAGATTCTGATATGTAAAACAAAAAGACTATACAAAAAAGAGCGCTGCTTTGTCAGGCAGCGCTCTTTTTCTGTATTCGGGGTCTTTACGTTTGATCGAACCCTGGGTTCAGGTAATAGACGTTCTTCTCGTCAAGCCGATCCTTTGCCAGCCGCAGTCCTTCGCCGAAGCGCTGGAAATGGACGATTTCTCTGGCGCGGAGGAAGCGAATGGCATCGCTTACATCCGGGTCATCCGACAGCCGGAGGATATTGTCATAGGTAACGCGCGCCTTTTGCTCTGCTGCAAGATCCTCCGTCAGGTCCGCAATGGTGTCGCCGGTCACCTGCATGCTTCCGGCGGACCAGGGGAATCCGGACGCGGCGGTGGGATAGACCCCGGTCGTATGATCAATGAAATACGCATCAAAGCCGGCTTCTTTGATTTGCTTCTCTGTCAGATTACGGGTCAGCTGGTGCACGATCGTCCCGATCATCTCCAGATGCCCCAGCTCCTCTGTGCCGACCGTGGAGGCAAAAAGGACCACCCTGGCACTTGAAGATAATTGCGGCATTGCCGGAAAGCTTTCCGTACAGGGAAGGTATCGAAAGGGAATTTCCATTTTGCGCGGTTGGCCGCGACGGATTTATATATCGGATCGTGTCATGATTGACTTTCTTTTCCATTTTATGTATAATATAGACAATATCCGGGGCTGTACTTTGGCCCAAGCAGTCAGCTCTGTGATCGTACAGAGCTGATTTTTGCTTTTTTAGGGAGGTGTTGAATTGGAGTATTACGCCCACATTTCAGATGACGGCCGGCGCCAGACGGTGGCGGAGCATCTGGAGGGAACGGCAGCGCTGTGCCGCAGCTTTGCAAAGGCCTTCGGTGCCGAAGAATACGGCGAATGGGTGGGTCTGATCCACGACCTCGGAAAATGCACAGAGGGGTTTCAAAAGCGTCTGCTTGAAAACGGCCCCATCGTGGATCATGCCACGGCAGGAGCGCTTTTCTGCTTTCGGAACGCTCCGCTGGCGGCGCTGTGCATTGCGGGACATCACGGCGGAGTGCAGGACTTTGGAAACTGGAAGCTGGACAGAGCAGGCGATGCCACGTTCTGCGGGCGCCTAAAGGGTGGCCTGGATGCGCACTATCTGGAGCGATGCGGGGAGAGCGGCGTCAAAATTCCCACGGCGCCGCTGCCGCCGCCGGTAAAAGACAACCTGCAGGCCTCTTTCTGGACACGGATGCTCTATTCTTGCCTGGTGGATGCCGATTTTCTGGATACCGAGGCATTCATGAACGGCGACCGCGGCCGGGGCGGTTATATGGACATGCAGACCCTGCTGGCGCGGTTGGAAGCCTATATCGCGCCGTGGCAAAATCCAAAAACAGAACTGAACCGCCTGCGCTGTCAGATCCTGAATGCCTGTTTGGAAAGCGGCAGCAAAGCAAAAGGACTTTACACGCTGACGGTCCCCACCGGCGGCGGGAAAACCGTGGCGTCTCTGGCCTTTGCCCTGCGCCATGCTGTGACCCACGGGATGCAGCGGGTGGTGTACGTCATCCCCTATACCTCCATCATTGAGCAGAACGCTCAGGTGTTCCGGGATATTCTGGGGGCTTCTAACGTGCTGGAGCACCATTCAGGTGTACAGTTCGACCTTTCCGACGGCGCGCCGCCGGAGGAGGTGCGCCGGGCACTGGCTGCGGAGAATTGGGACATGCCGGTGGTGGTCACCACAGCGGTGCAGCTTTTTGAATCCCTGTATGCCAACCGCTCTTCCAAATGCCGTAAGCTTCACAATCTCGCCAACAGCGTTATCATTTTTGATGAAGCCCAAATGCTGCCCCTGCCGCACCTGCGGCCCTGCGTGGCGGCAATGGCTTCTCTGGCAGAGCAGTTCCGGTCCACCGTGGTGCTGTGCACCGCCACCCAGCCGTCTCTGGACGACTTACTGCACGCATATGCGCCCGATTGTCCGGTGACGGAGCTGTGTCCCCGGACGGAAGCGCTCTGCAGCCGTTTCCGCAGGGTGTCCTTCCGGCAGACCGGAACGCTGACGGACGCGGCGCTGGCCGCGCAGCTGGGTGCGCACAAGCAGGTCCTTTGCATCGTCAACAGCCGCAAGGCTGCGCAAAGCCTTTTTGCGCTTCTGCCCCGGGAGGGCAGCTATCACTTGTCCACCCTGATGGTCCCCGCCCAGCGGCAGACACTTTTAGCGGAGATCCGAACACGTCTGAAAAGCGGTCTGCCCTGCCGGGTGGTATCCACGTCCCTGATCGAGGCGGGCGTGGACGTGGACTTTCCGGCGGTCTATCGGGAATTGGCGGGGCTGGATTCCGTTCTGCAGGCGGCGGGCCGCTGCAACCGGGAGGGGAGGCGCTCATCAGAGGAGAGCATTGTAACGGTCTTTGAACGGACGGAGCTGCCGCCGATGCTGTTCCGCACGGCCATCGGCGCAGCCCGGGAAGCTCTGTCCGGAGACCGGGACCCAGGCGCGCCGGAGACCATGGACCGCTATTTTCGCGCCCTTCGGGACCTGACCGGCCATGCCCTGGATAAGCAGGGGGTCGTGGATGCCTTTGAAAAGGGGATCGCCGGCTGCGGCCTGCCCTTCCGCACCGTGGCGGAACAGTTTCATCTCATCGACCGGAATACCCATACCGTCTATGTACCCTATGGGGATGGGCAGGATCTGCTGGAACAGCTTCAAGTCCAGGGCGGCACCAAGGCGCTTTACCGGAAGCTGGGACGCTATGCCGTTTCCGTGTATGACCAGCACTTCCAGGCTCTGTATGCCGCCGGGGCCCTGCTGACAGCCCGGGAGATCCCGGCCCTGGACCCGGACAGTGCCATTTTGAGCGACCTGACGCTCTACAGCGAAACCATGGGCCTTTCCCTGGAACCTGAGACCGGGAAGGCGGAGTTTATTTAACGAAGAGTCCTGTTTATGGGACAGGGCCGCATGTATGCTTGTTGAAAACGGCAGAAGGACGGAAAATCCGTCCTTCTGCCTGAGAATACAACTATTTCTCATTATGTTTCAATCCACACTGATTCCAGTGACGAAGGCAATATATCATGGAACCTTATAATTGTCAAACCTCAGAAAATAAATAGCTCAATCATGTATTTTAGTTATTTATAACTTTTTCTTATTATGAACTTGACATAGAGACGGACGAAGTATATGATAGAGGCAGATAAATCAGAGAAAGGAGTGATCCGATGGCGATACAAGTGGAAGTATGGGGCGAATATGCATGTTTCACGCGGCCGGAAATGAAAACCGAACGTGTAAGCTATGATGTAATGACCCCCTCGGCAGCACGAGGCCTGCTGGAAAGCATTTTCTGGCATCCCGGTCTTCGCTATGTGATCGACCGCATCCATGTGTGCAGCCCCATCCGCTTCACCAATATCCGCCGCAATGAAGTGAAGGACACCATCAGCGCCCGCAAGGTGAAAACAGTGATGGAAAAGGGAACGGGCGAGCTGTACCTGGCTACGCCGGAGAGCATCCAGCAGCGGGCTGCCATGGTGCTGCGGGACGTGCACTACGTGATCGACGCCCACTTTGACATGACGGATCGGGCCGCCCCCGGCGACAACCCAGGCAAATTTCAGGACATCATCAAGCGGCGGCTGGAACGGGGACAGTGCTACAGCATGCCTTATTTCGGAACCCGGGAATTTCCGGCCCATTTTCGCCGCTGCATGGAGCTGCCGCCCTGCCCGGAGGAGTTGAAGGGCACCCGGGACCTGGGGTGGATGCTGTGGGACATGGATTACAGTGACCCGGAGAACATCACGCCAAAGTTTTTCCGGGCCAGTCTGGCGGATGGCGTGATGACCGTGCCGACATCGGAGAGTGGGGAGGTGAGAGGATGATCCTGCAGGCACTGACCCGGTACTACGAGGACCTGCTGAGCCGGGGCGAGATCGATGCTCCCGGCTGGACGCCAGTAAAAATCAGCTATGCGCTGTGCTTGGATGGGGAGGGACAGCTGACACAGGTCATTCCCACCATGGAGGAAGTGACCAAGGGCAAGAAAACCGTTTTGCAGCCTCAGGTGTTTCCTCTGCCGGCGGCGGTGAAGCGCGCTTCTAACATTGCATCCAACTTCCTTTGGGACAACTCCTCTTACCTTTTGGGCGTGGACCGGAAGGGCAAGCCGGAGCGGAGCCGGGACTGCTTCGCGGCGGCTGCACAGAAGCATCATGCGGTGCTGGACGGGGTGGAGTCCCCTGCAGCCCGGGCCATTCTGGCCTTTTTCGATACCTGGCAGCCCAGCCAAGCGGCAGAGCACCCCGCTCTGGCCGGGCTGCTTGAGGACGTGACCGCCGGGGCGAACCTGCTGTTCCGGGTGGACGGCTGTTATCCACAAGAGGACGCCACCATCCGGGAGGCGTGGCAGTGCTACCGGACGAGCAGTGATCCGGACGCGGTGCGGATGCAGTGCCTGGTAACCGGCCGTGCGGATGAGATCGTGCCCACCCATCCGGCTATCAAGGGCGTGCGGGATGCCCAGTCCAGCGGTGCGGCGCTGGTTTCCTTCAACGCCCCGGCCTTTTGCTCCTACGGCCGGGAGCAGAACTACAACGCCCCGGTGGGAAAATACGCCGCCTTCGCCTATACCGCCGCATTGAACCACCTGCTGGCAGACCGAAACCATGTGCAGCTCATCGGCGACACCACCGTGGTCTGCTGGGCGGAGGGGGCGGATCCTGCGTACCAGAGTTTTGCCATGACGGCCTGCTTCGGCGCGGAGTCCAGCCTGTCGGACGGCGACCTCCGGGCGGCCCTCAAACGATTGGCGGAAGGGAAGCCCTGTGACGATCTTGGCATCGACCCGAACCGTCCCTTTTACATCCTGGGCTTAGCCCCCAACGCGGCCCGGCTCTCCGTCCGTTTTTTCCTGCGGGACAGCTTCGGCGCCCTGATGAAGAACGTGAATGATCACTATGAGCGACTGGAGATTGTGGGTGCTCGTTACAAGGTACTGTCTCTGTGGGCGCTGCTGCGGGAAACGGTAAACATGAACTCCCGCGACAAAACGCCATCGCCTGCAATGGCCGGTGCGACTGCCCGCGCTGTCTTCTCAGGCGGTCCATACCCTGCATCATTATTGGAAGCCGTAATGCTCCGCATTCGGGCAGAGCAGGACAACACCGAAAAAAGAACCTACAAGATTACAGCAGGTCGAATGGCAATTCTGAAGGCCTACTACCTCAAGAATCCACACAAAGACTGTCCAAAGGAGGTTTTAACCGTGAGCCTGAATGAAGCAAGCAACGATACCGCCTATACCCTGGGCCGCCTGTTCTCGGTTTATGAAGCCGTACAGCAGGCTGCCAATCCCGGTATCAACGCCACCATCAAAGATAAGTATTTCAACTCCGCGGCGGCCATGCCCGCCAGCATTTTCCCGGTGCTGAACAATCTTTGTCAGAAGCATCTGCGGAAGCTGGACACCAGAGGGCGGGTCTATTATGACAAGCAGATCATGGATCTGAAGGGACGGCTGGGAGAGAGTTACCCGCCCCGGATGACCCTGGCCCAGCAGGGCAGCTTTGACCTGGGCTATTATCACCAGACCCAGAAGCGGTATACGAAAAAGGAGGAAGAGAAAAATGTCTGAGCCTATTCAGAACCGGTATGAATTTGCGGTATTCTTCGATGTGGAGAACGGCAACCCCAACGGTGATCCCGACGCGGGCAATATGCCCCGGGTGGATCCGGAGACCGGCTACGGCCTGGTAACGGATGTGTGTCTCAAGCGCAAGATCCGCAACTACGTGGAGACGGCCAAGGAGGGGGAGCCCGGCTACCGTATTTACATTAAGGACGGCGTCCCCCTGAACACCAGCGACAAGGAGGCCTGCGCCTATGTGGGCGTGGATCCGGACAAGCTCAAGGAAGCCAAGAAAAAGGACGACCAGCTGGACCGGAAGCTCAGGGACTTCATGTGCTCCAATTTCTACGATATCCGCACCTTCGGCGCGGTGATGACGACCTTTACCAAGGGTGCGCTCAACTGCGGACAGGTCCGCGGCCCCGTACAGCTGGGCTTTGCCCGCAGCGTGGACCCCATTCTGCCCCAGGAGATCACCATTACCCGCGTGGCCATTACCACCGAGGCAGACGCGGAAAAGAAGAACACGGAGATGGGCCGGAAATACATCGTTCCTTACGGCCTTTATCGTGCAGAGGGCTATGTTTCCGCCAATCTGGCGCGCAAGACCACCGGCTTCTCGGAGGAGGACCTGAACCTTTTGTGGACGGCGATCCTCAACATGTTTGAAAACGACCACTCCGCCGCCCGGGGCAAGATGGCCGTCCGGGAGCTGATCGTATTCAAGCACGACACAGAGCTTGGCTGTGCCCCGGCCCACAAGCTCTTCGATCTGGTGAAGGCCGCTCATAAGGAGGGCGTTGCGGTGCCCAGAAGCTATGAGGACTATACCGTAACGGTGGAGGAGCGCCTGCCTGACGGTGTGACCTGCACGCGGATGGGGTGATCGATTCCGAGGAGGACTTCCTTCCGCTCTCCGGCCTGCAGCATTTTAAATTCTGCCGCCGGCAGTGGGCTCTGATCCAAATTGAGAACCTATGGGCCGAGAATTTCCGCACAACGGATGGGGCCATTCTTCACGAAAATGCCCACAACGGCGATTTCAGCGAAAGCAGGGGAGACCGCCTGATCACACGGGACATGCGCATCTTTTCCCGGACCCTGGGCGTTTCGGGGGCCTGCGATGTATTGGAATTCCACCGGAGCGGGACCGGCATTCCCCTCAGGGACAAGGAGGGCTTGTGGCAGCCCTATCCGGTGGAGTACAAGCGGGGACGGCCTAAGGAGACCACGGCGGACGCCCTTCAGCTGTGCGGTCAGGCCATGTGCCTGGAGGAGATGCTCTGCTGTGAGATTCCGGGCGGAGCCCTGTATTACGGCGAGCTGCGCCGCCGCACAGAGGTGGCTTTCACGCCGGAGCTGCGGCAGGAAGTACGCACACTCCTCGCCGAAATGCACGACCTTTACAGTCGGGGCCGCACGCCGAAGGTAAGGCCCACCAAGGGCTGCAGTGCCTGCTCGCTGAAGGAGCTTTGTCTGCCGAAGCTGATGCGGGGAAAATCCGTTTCCGCGTATCTTGGCAGCGCGATGGAGGGGACCGGATGAGGCAGCTTTTAAATACGCTCTTTGTCACGTCCGAGGATCTTTACCTCTCGCTGGACGGCGAAAACATTGTGGCAAACCGCGGCGGGGAAATTGCCGCCCGCTACCCGCTGCACACATTGCAAAGCATCGTGTCCTTTTCCTACGCAGGCGCGTCACCTGCACTGATGGGGGCCTGTGCCCAGCGGGAGATCGGGCTGGCCTTCTGCTCACCGCGCGGGAAATTTCTCGCACGCGTGGCAGGACAGGCCCCAGGCAATGTCCTGCTGCGGCGGATGCAGTACCGGATAGCGGACGATCCGTCCCAAAGCTGCCGCATTGCCCGAAACATGATCTTCGGAAAGGTTTACAATGCCCGTTGGAGTGTAGAGCGCACCCGGCGCGATCACGCGCTTCGGATTGATGCGGCGCAGTTTTCCGCTGTGTCCGGGCAGCTGCAGGGGCTGCTGCCTCAAATTGCGGAGGAAACATCGCTTGATGCACTGCGCGGCCTTGAGGGCGCCGGGGCGACGGCTTACTTCCGTGTGCTGGATGACATGATTCTGCAGGGAAAAGAAACCTTTTATTTCCGGGAGCGCAGCCGTCGCCCGCCGCTGGATGCATTCAATGCACTGCTGTCCTTTGCATACAGTTTACTCGCACATGACTGCGCCTCGGCGCTCGAGAGCGTAGGGCTGGATGCCTATGTGGGCTATCTCCACCGGGATCGGCCGGGCCGGGAGTCGCTGGCTCTTGACTTAATGGAAGAACTGCGTCCCTGCTTTGCTGACCGCTTTGCGCTCACGCTCGTCAACAACCGGGTGCTTAAAGCAGATGCTTTTGATTTCCGCGAAAGCGGCGCTGTGCTGCTGACGGATGCGGGACGCAGAACATTCCTGAAGAAATGGCAGGAGCGAAAACGGGAGACCATCACCCATCCGTTTCTTGAAGAGAAAATGCCCTGGGGACTTGTGCCGTATGTACAGAGTCTGCTGCTTGCGCGGTATCTGCGCGGCGACCTGGAAGACTATCCGCCGTTTCTGTGGAAGTGAGGCGTTTATGCTGGTTTTGATCACTTATGATGTGAACACCTGTGACGCTGCCGGCCGGGCCAGACTGCGCAAAATTGCAAAGCAGTGCGTCAACTACGGGCAGCGGGTACAAAACTCTGTGTTTGAGTGTCTGCTGGATACCGCGCAATGCCGCAGCCTGCAGAATAAGCTCTGCAAAATTATGGATCCGGAAAAGGACAGTCTGCGCTTTTACTGCCTCGGAAAGAAATACGAGAGCAAAATTGAACACTTTGGCTGCAGGCAAACCTACCTTCCGGAAGAACCGATGATTCTGTAGTGCGAAGCGGGAGCATCCGGAAAAAGCGGGAACCGTTCGCACCAGTAATTTGCGTGATGAATTAAAAATCGGATACTCTGACAGGCGGTATACGATACAAAATATTCAAAATTTGTCTGTTATTGCAGAAATGCAGGAATGAATTTATGCATTTTTGCTGTCGCACCCCGTAAGGGGTGCGTGGATTGAAATGACTGCCCAAAGTTTACAATCCGCGTATCAAATCGTCGCACCCCGTAAGGGGTGCGTGGATTGAAATGGGACAAAAAAGTAATACGTATCAAGGTAAACGGTCGCACCCCGTAAGGGGTGCGTGGATTGAAATAAAAATTTAAGCACTTTTTTTCCATCTGGCTTAGTCGCACCCCGTAAGGGGTGCGTGGATTGAAATCTACCTAACCGGCGCTTCGCTTGGTGTCAGTGGGCGTCGCACCCCGTAAGGGGTGCGTGGATTGAAATTTCAATTTCATTATTCGTCCTCCTTATCTGCACAGTCGCACCCCGTAAGGGGTGCGTGGATTGAAATTAAGTATGGCGTTGTTTCTTCGCTTGGCGAAGGTGTCGCACCCCGTAAGGGGTGCGTGGATTGAAATTCAGGAAGCCGCTAAAAATCGTAATTGGCAAGAGAGTCGCACCCCGTAAGGGGTGCGTGGATTGAAATTAAGTATGGTGTTGTTTCTTCGCTCGGCGAAGGTCTGTCGCACCCCGTAAGGGGTGCGTGGATTGAAATAATCCACCGTCCATGCACCACCGGGGCCACGTCGGGTCGCACCCCGTAAGGGGTGCGTGGATTGAAATAACGCCAAGCATCAGGGCGACATCTCCGGGCTGGTCGCACCCCGTAAGGGGTGCGTGGATTGAAATTTACTTCGGCACCCAAAAGGTCTCGGAGGGCGGCAAGTCGCACCCCGTAAGGGGTGCGTGGATTGAAATCGCGGCCACATCTGAGGAGGTGAGCCATGGCCAAGTCGCACCCCGTAAGGGGTGCGTGGATTGAAATGACATTGCGCTCCACCAGGACGCGCCTCCGGTCGAGTCGCACCCCGTAAGGGGTGCGTGGATTGAAATAGGAGATCAATGAAGAACGTGATCAGCTGCTTGGTCGCACCCCGTAAGGGGTGCGTGGATTGAAATATTTTGGCGTACACGAAGGTCCGGGTGGGCCTGCGTCGCACCCCGTAAGGGGTGCGTGGATTGAAATGTTCCGAACCGCCTGGTTTGGCAGCACTGGAAAGTCGCACCCCGTAAGGGGTGCGTGGATTGAAATTCAAGCACCTTTTTGCGGATAAAGGGCGTCATGGCCGTCGCACCCCGTAAGGGG
>CAKTHE010000034.1 GCA_934563745.1 uncultured Dysosmobacter sp.
CGGAGACAGGACTCGAACCTGCGACCTCCGGGTTATGAGCCCGACGAGCTACCAACTGCTCTACTCCGCGATATTTAGATTTGGTGCCGGTGACCGGACTCGAACCGGTACGGTATTTCTACCAGAGGATTTTAAGTCCGCCGTGTCTACCGATTTCACCACACCGGCAATTATCGGCAATCATTAGAATACCACAGCCCGCCTCCCCTGTCAAGGGCCCGGAGGAAAATCCACCCGAAAAATTGTTCGACACGGTTCGCCGGAGCCGAAATCTTTTGCGGCGGGGGCACAATTCCGCGCAAATTCATCCGCGGGGATACATATACTGAGAAAGATAGAAATGCAAAGGAGGAACGAAGATGTATCCAAAGACAAATTGCGGTGATGTGGATGACCTGATTTTTCAGGACTACTGGCTGATCAGCGACCGCTGAGGCTGCCCTCGGCCAGAAGCTGCCGACGCTGCGCCCCGCCTGCGCAGCGCCTCTTTCAAAGAATCAGACCGCGCCGCAGAAAGCGGCGTGGTCTGATTCTTTGAAAATTCATTCCTGGCTGCGCAGCAGAAAGGCTTCCTGGGGAAGGGCGTCGGCCAGACCCAGCAGTGTGGGATTAAAGCCGCCGGCATAATCCACACCGGGCTCGTGTACGGCCAGGATCCCGCAGCGCGTATCCGGGAACGAACAGGTGATCTTCGTGCCGATCCCTGCCCGGGACTCGGCCATAATGGCGCCGCCCAGCCGGTCCGCAATGCGGCGGCACAGAGGCAGCCCCAGCCCCAGCCCGTGGGGCGGGGGGTTGATGAGGTCTGCATGGGCATAGCGGTCAAACAGCGTGGGGAAAAGCTCATCCGAAATGCCGCAGCCCGTATCGGCGACGGAAAGCCGCATCCGCCCGTTGGAAAAACGCAGTTCCACCGTGATGTGCCCCTCCTTGGTAAACTTCAGCGCGTTGGAAAGAAGCTGCTGCAAAACCAGCGTCAGCGCCTGCTGATTCACGGCGCTGATGTGGGACGCCTCCCGGCAGAGAAAGCGAAGCTCAATTTGTTTGAGCTTCGCCAGGAAAAAGCATGCTTCACAATGATCCCGCACGATCTGCACCACATCCAGATCCTGGACAGGCAGCGGTGCGTCCTCGGCAAAGGTGATGGTGGCGTTCAGGTTGGAGACCAGACGCAGGATCTGGTAATAGCTTTGATCAAAAATGGCGGCCCGGGCGTCCAGGGCGGGATCGCGTTCCCGCTGATCGGCCGGCGCCAGGGAAGCCGCTGCCAGGTGAAGATTGGCCAGAGCGCCCCGCAGCTGTGTGGCTATATTCGGAAAAAGCTCGGAAAGCAAACGCTCCTGGTCCGGATTTAACATTAATCGGAACTCCCTTCTGCCGCCTGAACGTAGCCTTTGCGCCGGCGGCGCTGAAAAACCCAGGTAATTTTTCCCTGAGCTGTACTTACCATAACAAAAAGATGATCAAAAGGCAAGAACTTTTGTTGGTTTTTGGAAGAATTCCCCGAATCGCTCCGATCCGGAGGGCGCACCGGCATCCCTGGGCAAGCGCGCGTCTCTTTGCTGAGTGAATTTGTGCCATAAAGGGAGCGCGGCTGCGGGGAGGATCCGGAAAAAGACGCAGAGCTGCCCGGACGGAAGATAAAAAACGTCCCGCTCAAAAGAGCGGGACGTTTTTTATGCGTGGGCCGGTTCCGCGGTGGTTTTTTTCTTGCGTCCCCCGCGGGAGCCCCGGTGGGTCCGATGGGCCTTGGCGGCAGCCGGTTCCGCCGCCGCGGAAGGAGCGGCCGGCGCTTCCGGTGCCTTCAGCAGCGCGGACAGATGCTCGTACAAAAGCGCACCCTGAGCCTCGCCGCATTCTTCGTACAGGGCCTGCCGCAGGGCATCGGCGCTGTCCGCCCGCAGCAGAAAGCCCAGCTTCAAGCACTCTTCAATGGAGGCGCGCAGCGCAGCCTCCCGGAAGGTGTCGGCGTACCGGGCCTGCAGCGCGGCAATGGAAGCGGCATAGCCCTTGTCCTGGCTGATGACATAGGCGTAGTCCGTTTCGTGGCGGCCGATCAGCACGCCCAGCTCGGTAATGATCTGGAAATCCAGAGAGTTTTTGCCGCCCTTGACGCTTTCGACAAATTGAATGTCTGCCCGGGAATGGGCGCACAGGGCTTTGATTTTGGTCAGGGTCAGGCCCTTGCGGTAAAAGATCAGGACCGTATCCTGGGGGCTGAGCATTTCGATCCCCTTCAGGCCGGTGCCGATGTTGTTGTCGCCGTCTACCAAAAAGACGCGTTTCATGAAGGATCCTCCTTTATGGCTGATGATCGTATGGAAATGGGCCGCTTCCGCGCGCGGCGGCTCAGAAGAGAAGGCGGGCTGCTTTCAGCAGCCCGCCGTGCAAGTGCAAGCTTATTCCTCGCCGTCTTCGTCCGTCTCGATCAGGCCGTAGCCGCCGTTTTTCCGACGGTATACGATGGACAGGGAATCATCCTCGCTGTTGCGGAAGACGAAGAAGCTGTGGGCCAGCAAATTCATCTGCAAAATGGCCTCCTCCGGGCTCATGGGCTTGACGGAGAAGCGCTTGGTGCGCACGATGTGAAACTCCTTCTCCTCCGAGACCTCGAAGTCATCCGGGGCTTCCGGCGCGGGGAACGCGTCCGAACGCAGCCGCTTTTCCAGGCGGGTCTTGTTTTTCAGAATCTGCCGTTCAATATAGCCGCAGGCGGCATCCACCGCACCGCGCATGTCGCCATCCGGGGCCTCGGTCTGGGCGCGCAACAGCGTCCCGCCGCCGCGGATCGTGATTTCAGCGGTGCACAGGTGGTTTTTCTCCACGGAGAAGGTGATAAACGCAGCAGGAGCCTCCCGGAAATACCGATCCAGCTTGGAGATCTTCTTTTCAGTATACTCCTTGATGGAATCATTCAGGGCTACCTTCTTGCAGGCGAACGTACACTTCATAGATCATCGCTCCTTTCGTGCTGTGGAGAGAACAAGTCCTCTCCTTATGATCAGTATAACACAAAAAAGCGGATTTGGAAAGAGAAAAGCGCGGACATTCAAAAAACATTTACAATCGACCGGATCCGGATAAAAAAGAGCCGCCGGCAGAATTCTGCGGCGGCCCAAGCGGGTGGGATATTGGAAAGCTTCCTTCTTTAGAATACACCGGCCTGTCCACCGATGCAAGGGGTTGCTTTTGTCGAATCGGCACCGGTTTTGGCGGACTTTGCCGCTGCGGCCGGATCACTTTCTCCGCCGGCCCCCGCGCTTCCCGTCGATGTTGCGGTTCAGATCGGCCATCTTGCTGTCCGACGCGGTCATAAACTGCTTGAGCTTATCTTCAAAGGAAAGGTCGGCACTGGCCGTCAGCGGCTGCTGAAAGCTGCCTCTGCGGGGCGGCCGGCGATTCTCTCCGGCGGGCGCTGCGCCGCTGCCGGAGCCTGCGCCTGCCGGACGGGGATGAAACGGACGGGGCGCGCCCCCGGTCCGGGGACCGCCGCGGAAAGCGGGCCGGGGCTCTGGCGGCAGGGCCTTTTTGATGGAGAGGTTGATTTTTCCGTTCTCCGTCGATAAGACCTTGACTTTGACCGTATCCCCTTCGTGCAGAAAATCGTGAACGTCGTTCACGAAGCTGTTGGCGATTTCCGAGATATGTACCAATCCGGATCTGCCGCCCTCCAGCGCCACAAAAGCGCCGAATTTCGTAATCGTTGTGACCTTGCCTTCCAGAATGCTCCCAACCACAGGCTCCATATAGCGTACTTAAACTCCCTTCACAGGTGGATATTCTTTTGAAAAAGCCGGCACGGGGACAGCGAAACAGGGCCTCGCTGCCCGTGCCGGTCAATTACCTACATAATAAAAAACTTTTTCGCCCGGAGAAACCTCGCCCAACTCATCCCGGGCGATGCGTTCCTTCACGTCCTGGCTGCCGCCCTGATCGATGTCCCGCTGCAGCGCGTCGTTTTCCTGCTGCTTTTCCTGGACCTGCGCCTGCAGCAGCGCTTTCTGCGCCTCCGCGTCGGCCACCTGGGCCTTGAGCTGGTGCAGCTGCAGCCCCAGCACGCCCAAAAGCAGCACCACCGCGACGCCCAGAAGGATGCCGCCCCCGTGCCGTTTTTTCTCTGCCTTCGCCACGGTACGCTGCCTCCCTCCGTTCGGGCCGGCTCGAATTCCGCCCCATTTTCTTCATTGTATAGCATTTCCGGGAAAAATAAAAGAGCTTTTTGACCCGATTTTCAAATTTTATAAAAAATTTTTTACACCACCGTGGGGGAAGGGCAAGAAAATGCAGCAAAACCTCCAGCGAATCGGCCCAAAAATCCCAAATGGGGCGCAGCAGTGGGGAACCTACGCGAAAGTAAAGGCTGCCGCTGCCCACGGCGCCCAGGACCGTGTAGATCCGCAGCTGCCCGTCATCCCGGCGCAGGACGAACAGAAAGATGCATGCCCCCGCCAGGACGCAGTATAAGGCGTCCAGCACGCAGGTCAGCCGCGGCCGCCGCAGCCGCAGCGTCCGAAACCAATCGTAGGTAAGGCTGCAGGCCAGGCCCAGGATCAGAGCCTGGGCAAATACGCCCAGCTGCTGCGCAACCGGATGCTTCATCGGCCTCAGCCCAGCAGGCGCCGCAGCAGTCCGCCCCGGGCGGCGCTGGGCTCTTCATAGGCGATGGAGTCGATCTGCCCGTCCACGTGCAGCTCCCCGCCCTCCAGGGAAAGCTTGCCGATGTGCAGCCCCTCGCCGGTGATGATCAGAAGCCCGGCTGTGGTGGAGAGTACGATGCCGCTTTCGTCAAAGCGTTCCACATCCTCCACGCCGGAGACGCTCAGCCGTTCCCGCCCATCCAGCTCCAGCCGGTGGGCCCCGGCGCTCAGGCCGGTTTCATACTCCTTCATACTCCATCCCCCCTGCCCAGAGTATATGGGACAGGGGCGGCGCTTATGACGGAGATTCCGGCCGGCCGGCGCCGATCTCCCGATACAGGGCGGAGGCTTCGCTCTGGCGGACGCTTTCCTGTACGCTGAGAACCTCCACCGTCAGGGTCCGCACCCCGAAGCGCAGGGTAATCCGGTCGCCGGGCTTGACGTCATAGGAAGCCCGCGCGGGCTTACCGTTGACCTGGACCAGACCGTTGTCGCAGGCCTCGTTGGCCACCGTGCGGCGCTTGATCAGCCGCGCGACCTTAAGATATTTGTCCAAACGCATCGAATGACCTCCATACAAAGACTGCCGGCACGCGCGTGCCGGCAGCTCCGTGTTGACTGTTTACTTGGAGACGGAGTCCTTGAGGGCCTTGCCGGCCTTGAAAACGGGGACCGTGGAAGCGGGGATCTCGATGGTCTCCTTGGTCTTGGGGTTGCGGCCCACGCGGCCGGCACGCTTTTTCACTTCAAAAGAACCGAAGCCAACCAGCTGCACCTTTTCCCCTTCGCTCAGGGCAGAGGTGATGGTATCCAGGGCGGCGGAAACAACGGTTTCAGCGACCTTTTTGGAAACGTCCGCCTGAGCGGCAACGGCATTAATGAGTTCAGCTTTGTTCATAGTTTGAGTTCCTCCTATCAATTCATCTGTAAAATGGGGTTTTCCTATTTCTTAAAAGCGACAATCCGCTTTAAGAGCTTATTTTGCCCGGGTCCAGAGATCGATGATCTCTGCCTCGGTCCGCTGATTCAGCGGCCGGTCGCCGGCCATAGCCTCGACCCTGCGGAAGCGCCCGGCAAATTTGTCGCATGCACCGTGCAGCGCCTCCTCCGGATCTACGCCGGTGATCTGCGCGACCTTGGCGGCAGCCAGCAGCACGTCGCCCAGCTCCTCCCGGACGCCGTGGGGCGCATCCGGCGCCGCCCCGGCCTCGACGGCCTGACGCAGCTCCTCCACCTCTTCGGAAAGCTTGTCCAGCGCGCCGGCGGGACTGGCCCAGTCAAATCCGGCCTGAGAGACCTTCTTTTCGATCTTCTCGGCCCGCCAAAGGGCAGGCAGCATCCGGGACACCGCATCCACCGCGTCCGCCGTGGAAGAGAGCCCCTTTTCCTGCCGTTTGCGCGCCTCCCACAGGGGAAGGACCGCATCCGCCGTATGCACCGTTTCCGCCTCTGCACCTGCGCCGAACACGTGCGGGTGGCGGAAGATCAGCTTTTTGCAGATCCCGTCGATCACGTCATCCATGGTAAAGCCGCCCTGCTCCTGCTCCAGCTGGGCATGGAACACCACCTGCAGCAGCACGTCGCCCAGCTCTTCGCACAAGGCGGCCCGGTCCTCCCGGTCGATGGCCTCCGCCGCTTCACAGGCTTCCTCCAGCAGATTGCGGCGCAGCGAGGCATGCGTCTGCGCCTGATCCCAGGGACAGCCGCCCGGAGCGCGGAGGATCCGCATGATCTCCAGCAGATCCGCATAGCCATAGGCGTCTTTATATTGAAAATTTACCATATCTCCGCATCCTTTGCAAGAAATTTTCTTTGGAATCCCGGTTTTTTCAAGGGAAAGCTCACTTCAGATGCAGCAGCCGGATGATTTTTTCGCCGCCGCGGATATTTTGCAGGTCCTCTGCCCGCAGAATGCGCAGCGCCAACACCATCACGGCATAGACCGCCACGCCGGCGCAGATGCCGATCAGAGTGGCTGCGGCGTTGGCCTTATACAGGGAAAGACCGCTGAAGGCCCGGTTGGCGAAGCCATAGGCGGCCCAGGCCGCGCCGCCCATCAGGGCCGAGGCCAGCAGGGGCTTGGCGAACAGACGGAAGAAATGAGGCTTTTCCGGGGAGTACCGGAAGACGAACAGCAGGTTCAGGATCACGATCACGGCATAGCAGCACAGAGTGGAGATGGGGGCGCCGTGGATATTGATGTCCGGATTGCCCACCAGCACGTAGTTCATGGCGATCTTCACAATGCCGCCGGTGATCACCGTGAAAATGGGCAGCGTTTCCTTCCCATAGGTTTGCAGTATGGCATTGGTCAGGATCATCAGGCACACGAAGATCGTGGCGATGCCCAAAATCTGCAGGTGAGGGCCGGCCGCCAGGGCGCCTTCATACTGCGCCGGAAGGACCAGCACCATAATGGGTGTGGCCAGCACGCTCAGCCCCACGCCGGCGGGCAGCGCCAGCAGCGCGATGACCCGGAAGGCGGTCTCGATGGTGCGGGCGGCGCTGCGGGTATCCTTCCGGGCCAGGGCGGCGGCTGCGAAGGGGATCAGACTCATAGTGACGGGATAGACGAAGGAAGCCACCATGTTGAGCATATCCATGGCGTAGGAATACTGCCCCTTCAGGGCGGAGGCGGCCACCTCACTGAGCCCCAGCCCGTTTTGCAGCCGGCCCAGAATGATCTTGGTATCAATCATGGTGATGATGCTCATGGCGGAGTTGCTCAGCGTGATGGGGATCCCGATGGCCAGGATCTGCCGCAGGATGGTCCCGCCGGAGGAGGGCACATCGCCCGCCTCTTCCCGGCGGCGGTGCGTGAGCAGATAGACGATCAGGAACAGCATGGACAGGACCGTGCCCACCGTGACGCCGAAAATGGCGCCGGCGGCGCCCATATCCAGCCCCAGCCCGCGGCTGAGCAGGTACCACGCCAGCGGCAGGCCGATGCCCAGCTTGCACAGCGCCTCCAGCACCTGCGAGACCGCCGTGGGCATCATATTGCCCTGGCCCTGGGTATAGCCCCGCATACAGGCCAGCAGGCACACACAGAATACTGCCGGGGACAGCGCCCGGATGGGCTGGGCCGCCATGGGATTTTCCTGGAACGCGGCCAGCGTGTCGGCACCGAAAAACATCAGAAGGGAACCGGCCAGGCCCAGACCGAAGAACAGCCAGATGGCCGTGCGGAAGATTTTGCGTTTTTCATTTTCCCGCCCCAGGGCGTGGGCCTGACTGGTGAGCTTGGAGATGGCCAGCGGCAGACCGGCGGTGGAAACGGTCAGAAGAACGTTGTAGATTTCATAGGCGGTCTGGAAATAGGTTTTGCCCACATCGCCCAGAATGTTGTTGAGGGGGAGCTTGTAAAAGGCCCCGATGATCTTGACGATGGCGACGGCGGCCGCCAGAATGGCGGCACCGCCCAAAAAGCTTTGCTTTGCTTGCTTGTTTGACATGCACATACCTCAAATAAATAAAGACAAAAGGATCTCTTTTCCAGCGTATGGGAAAGAAGCGGAAAATAGCACCGGAATGATTCCGGGTCGGATCAGAGCCTGGCGCCGCAGCTGCGGCAGAACACATCGCCGCTGCGGCTGGCTGCGCCGCAGACCGGACAGACGGGGATGTGCGCTTCCTCCGCCCGGATCCGGGCCTGAAGCGTGTCGATCTGCGCCTGCAGAGCGTCGATGGCGCGCAGCTTTTCCAGCAGGGCGTCCGAGTCGGTGGGATCGCCGGTATGCGTGGCGTAGATCATCTGCCCCACCTGCTGAAGCTGCTCATTGACCTGCGCGCGCAGGTCGGCGATCCGGATGTTCTGCTTGCTGACGCTTAAAAGCTGCTCCGCTTTTTTGCCGACGCCGTAAGCGGCGTCGGCGGCGGTATCCGCCGCGTTTCGGGCTGAATCTTGAAGGGCACTGAGCAGTGCCTGCAACGTTTCATTCATAAAAACGCCTTCTTTCTTTGTGCTTCCCACCCGGCTTACGCGTTGTAGACGCTGCCGCCGATGAATTCCCGCACCAGAGAGTCCGCTGCGATGTACCGGTCCTCCATCGGCTCCACCTGGCGGAAGGCCAGCAGGATCTGCTCGGCGACCTCCGGCCGCTCGGCGGCGGGGATCTCCTCCAGCAGGGGGACCACGTGGTTTTTCAGCACGGCCAGCTCGAAGGGCAGGACCGTGTCAAAGCTCAGATTGGCACTGTCGCTGTAGGGCGCGATGTACAGTCGCTCCCCCCGGCACACGCCGGGCCAGAGCTTCAGCGTGAAAGCCGCGTCGCTGCCCCGGAATTTGGCGTCCCGGACAATGCGCCGGCACAGCCGGATCCAGGACCGCTCAAACACCACGCTGCCGTCATCGGCCAGATAGTCCGAGCTGGCGGCGATGTAAAGCTTCATGGCCTGGGGATTTTTCCCGGTGAATACGTCGTTGAGGGCGTGGATCCCTTCAAAGATGGCCAGCTCATCCGTGCCCAGACGCAGGGGGCGGCTGTTGATGGCGGAGCGCATCTGCCGGGCGAATTCAAACTTGGGAATGTGGATGGTCTCGCCCCGGTCCAGCATGGCGAAGTGCCGGTTGAGAAGATCGATGTCCAGGCAGAAGGGGGATTCGTAGTCAATGGCGCCGTCCCGGTTGCGGGGAGAGGTCTCCGGATCGATGGTCATAAAATAATTGTCCATGGAGATGGTATGGGTCTCGATGCCGGCATTGTCCAGCACCTCTTCGATCTTCATGGCCGTGGTGGTTTTCCCGGAGCCGGAGGGGCCGGAGAGCAGAATGATGTGGGAGCGGCTGCGATTGTCAGCGATCTGCCGGGCTGCGTTGACGACCTTGGCCTGGAAGGCGGCGTTGGCTTCCTCCGCGAAGCCACGGGGGTCCGAACGGACGGCGGCGTTGATCTTGGAAAGCGTGTAAGCCATAATTATAGGTCTCCTTTCATACTGCGGCAGAAGGCGGAAAATTCCGCCTGATTGGATTGCCACTTTTCGGGACGCTCGGTGTACTCCTTGGGGTATTTGGCGTTGAAGGCCCGGGTAATCCGGCTGCCGGAGGGGTCCACCATCTTGGTGGAGCCGCCCGCCCCGCAGGAGAGGATGGAGCAAAGCTCCTCCATGATATAGATATTATATAGGTTTTCCGCCCCCGGCAGACACCAGCCCACGTTTTCAAAGCTGCCGGACATATATTTCTGCCGGTAAAGATAGTACGGCGCATAGCCGGCGGCCCGCAGCACGGGATCCGCGTAGGTCAGCATTTCGCCCACGGCGTCGGCGTCCGGAATGCGGAGCCCCTCCGTCAGGATGCGGCTGCCCTTTTTCAAAGACAGGGTGTGCACCGTCAGGTTATCGGCGCCAAAGGCGATGCACCGTTCCAGCGAACGGCGAAACCCCTCCGGCGTGTCCTCCGGAAGGCCGGCGATCAGATCCATGTTGACGTGGGCGAAGCCGGCGGCAGACACCAGCTCCATGGCGGCGGTGATGTCCGCGGCGCTGTGCCGCCGCCCGATGGCACGCAGGACCGGGTCCTCTATGGTCTGGGGATTGATGGAGATGCGGCTGACGGCCCGGCGGCGCAGCACGGCAAGCTTTTCCGCCGTGATGGTATCCGGCCGGCCGGCCTCCACGGTCCGCTCTTCACAGGCGGAAAGGTCAAAAGCCTCCTCCAGAATGCCCAGAAGCCGATCCATCTGGGGCGCCGTCAGCGTGGTGGGCGTGCCGCCGCCCATGTAAAAGGTGCGGACCCGCAGGCCCAGCTCCCGCACCATCCGTCCCGCGGCGCGCAGCTCCGCCTCCAAAGCCGTCAGATAGGGCGGGACCAGAGCGAAGGTTTTCTCCACCGACGCGCTGACGAAGGAGCAGTAAGCGCAGCGGGTGGGGCAGAAGGGAATGCCGACGTAGAGGGCAATGTCGCCCTTATCCAGTCCGGCAGCCGCCCGCTCCGCGTGGACGGCGGCCTCCGCGGCCAGACGGGCCCGGGGCGGTGAGACATAATACTGGGTTTCCAGGCTGCGGGCGGCCTCCTCCGGGGTCTGCCCGGCCTTTAAAAAGCGGGCGGCCATTTTGCCCGGCCGGATGCCGGAGAGGCTGCCCCAGGGGGGCGTAACGCCGGTCAAGTCCCGGGCGGCCAGGAAGATGCCCATGCTCAGGCAGCGGCGGCGCTGCCCCTCCTGTTCATAGGCGCTGCCGTGCAGCGGCGCCGTGTGGACGCTCTCTCCGCGCTGCCCGCCCCGGCCCAGCTCCACCTGGGCCCGGCAGGAGGCTCCATCCGGGGCATCCTCCAGCGTCAGGATCCCCCAGCAGTCCCCGCGGCGGGGGTCTTCACCGGCTGCGGCATAACTGAGGCGTTCGGAAGGGAAAAGCGCCAGCAGGGACTGCTCTGCCGTGTATGCCTCTGCACGGCCGTTCAGCTGAAGCTTCATTGGTTGGTTCGCAGGGCGTGCATCAGATAGGGGTTGGAGCTGCGCTCCCGATCCAGGGTGCTGGATTCCATGTGCCCGGGATAGACCCGCAGATTTCCCTCCAGCCGGCCCAGACGGCCCAGGGAGGAAAGAATCTTGGGCACGCTGCCGCCGGGCAGATCCGTGCGGCCGCAGGAGCCGGCGAACAGCGTGTCGCCGCAGAAGAGTGCGTCGCCCACCAGCAGGGAGACCCCACCTTCGGAGTGGCCGGGCGTGGCCAGGACCTGCACGGTCAGGGAACCCACGGCCAGGGTGTCGCCATCCCGGTAGTGACGGACCTCCACCCCGGCGGGCAGGGGGGCAAACAGATCGCTGGGGATCATTGCCTCCGAGGGGAATACGGCGCCCACAGGCTCGGCCGCGCTGATATAGACGGGCAGACCGGGGATCCGCCGCTCCAGCGCGGCGATGCCGCCGGTATGGTCGCCGTGGCCGTGGGTGAGCAGAATGAACAGCGGTTTGCAGCCGGTGGCCTGTACCGCATCTGCGATGCGGCCGCCCTCGTCGCCGGGATCGATCACGGCGCAGAGCTTTTGCGTTTCATCCTGCAGGATATAGCAGTTGGTGCAGATGGGGCCCACCTGCAGCGTGGTGATCTTCATACAAAACCTCCTCAAAGCGTGTCAGTGTCCAGAATCAGGGTCAGCGGACCGTCGTTGAGCGATTCCACCTTCATGTCCGCACCAAATACGCCGGTCTCCACCGGGAAGCCCTTTTCCCGGCACAAAGCGATGAAGTGCTCATAAAGGGGGATGGCGGTCTCGGGGCGGGCCGCCTCCAAAAAGTCCGGCCGGCGGCCCCGGCGGCAGCTGCCGTACAGGGTGAATTGGGATACGATCAAAAGAGAGCCGCTTACGCTTTCCAGACCCAGGTTCATTTTGCCGGCCGCATCTTCGAAAATGCGCAGCGAGCAGATCTTATCCGCCAGCTTTTTGGCCTGTGCCTCCGTATCGGTGTGGGTGACGCCCAGCAGGATCAGAAATCCAGGACCGATCTGGCCGTGGACCTGCCCGTCAATGGTGACGCGGGCGTGGGAAACGCGGGTGACAACAGCGCGCATAAGCATACTCCTTTGCAGTAATCATGAGAGGGTTCCCGCGAAGCGGGGAGCCGAGGGATCCGGAGCTTGCGAGGAGCTCAGCCCACCGGCCGGGTGACCTTCAATACGCCGGAGATCTGGTTGAGCTTATTCATCACGGTTTTCAGGTGCTGCCCATCCCGGATGCGGATGTTCAGGCGGAACATGGCAAATTCGTCCGCGGTGGAGCGGGACTGGATCCCCAGTACAAAGGTATTGGTGGTGGAAAGTGCGGCGGAGATATCCAGCAGCAGATTGCTGCGGTCCTTGGCGACGACCTCCACCGAGGTGGGATAGCTTTCGTTGGTATCGCTGCCCCAGGAGACCCGGATCCAGCGGCCCTTCTGATCCGGGGCATTGCGCCGCTCCGGCGCGGCGTTGGGACAGTCTGCCCGGTGGACGGACACGCCGTAGCCCCGGGTAATAAAGCCAATGATCTCGTCCCCCGGGACCGGAGTGCAGCACTTGGAGAACTTTACCAGGCAGTTGTCCAGACCCTCCACGATGATGCCCTGCTCGCTTTTGGTGCATCGGGGCGCCGGCTTGGGCGGTTCCTCGGCCTTTTCCGGCACGGCGGCCGCGGCTGCGGCCTTTTCGGCCTGCTGCTGTTTGGCAATGCGCTGCAGCTCACCCTGGATCCGGCCCACGGCCTTCTGGGCGGAAAAGCCGCCGTAGCCGATGGCGGCGTACATTTCATCCAGCGAACCGAAGGAAACCTTTTTCAGCAGGACCGGCAGGATCTCCGGAGCCAGGACGTCCTTCATGGACATGCCGCAGTGCTTCAGCTCCGCCTCAAAGGACGCCCGCCCGTTGGCAATATTCTCATCCCGCTTTTCCTTTTTGAACCACTGGCGGATCTTGCTGCGGGCCTCGTTGGAGCGGGCGATCTTCATCCAGTCCCGGCTGGGGCCCTTCGCGTTTTTGGAGGTAAGGATCTCCACGATGTCGCCGTTCTGCAGCACATGATCAAAGGTGACGATGCGGCTGTTGACCTTGGCACCGACCATGTGGTTGCCCACGGCAGAGTGAATGGCATAGGCGAAGT
>CAKTHE010000035.1 GCA_934563745.1 uncultured Dysosmobacter sp.
GGTGGCACATGGCGATGATCGCTTTTTCCGTTCCCAGTACTTCTTTTAACCAGCTCATTGTTTTGCTTCCTTTCTTTGTTGAATGCAAGGGCCGTTCCCGCCGCGCTCAGACGCAGATCGTGTTGGGAACGTGCTTTTTCAGAATACGGACCGTTTTTTCCTCAAGCCCCCGGTCGGTGATGATCATGTCCAGCGCCTGCAGATCACAGATTTTTGCCAGGGCATTGGCGCAGAATTTGCTGCTGTCTGCCGCCAGGATCGTCATTTTTCCGCAGTGGGCAATGCATTTTTTCACGCCGACGGCCGCGTAGTTGGAGTTGTACACGCCGCCCTCCGGATCCACCGCGTCGCAGCCCATGAAGGCCTTGTCTACATGGAAGGAGTGGATCACCTGCTCTGTGATGTCTCCCACCAGGGCACTGTACTGATCCCGAAGGACACCGCCGGTCACGATCAGGGAAACGGAGGGGTCAAAGGAGACGGAGCGAACGATGTCCAGGTTGTTGGTGACAATGACCAGGTTTTTATGCCCGGTCAACTCCTGGGCGATGAAATTGGCGGTGGTCCCGGAGTCCAGGAACAGGCTTTCTCCGTTTTTCACCAGGGAAGCGGCGTAAGCGGCGATGCGCTTTTTTTCACGCAGCATCAGGGTCATTTTCTCGCTGTGATGATGCTCCAGGGCGGTGCTTCTGACCCGGACCGCCCCGCCGTGGACCCGGTCGACCAGGCCAAGCCTTGCCAATGCGTCGAAATCCCGGCGGATGGTCGCTTCCGATACGGGGTACATGCCGCTGAAGTCACGAATGTCTGCGCTTCCGCTTGTGTTGATGGCATCCAGAATTTTTTGCTGACGGGCGTTGAGAACGTGGCTTGGTTCCATCCTGTACCTCCTGAATGATTGATGGGACGGCTGGAGCCGCCCGGACCGGGCTTACTCCTTCCCGGCCGGGGCGGATTTTTTGCGTTTGATCCGGGGCTGGATTACATTCAGGACCATCACAAGGACCAGCAGGACGCCCCAGGTAAAGTCCTTCATAAAGGAGCTGACGTGAAGCAGATTAAACCCGCTGGAAAGAAACTGCAGGGTGATGATCGCCATAAAGATCCCGATGGCCTTGCCGCCGCCTCCGCTGGGGTTGACGCCGCCCAGAACGGCCACCAGCAGGGCCTGCAGACCGTAAGAGGAGCCAAAATCCGCCTTGGCGGTGTTGATGCGGCTGAGCATGATGATGCCGGCAACCGACGAGATCAGGCCGCTGACCAGATACGTGGAGAAAACCACCTTGGTGTTGTTGATCGCGGAGAAGAACGACGCCACGGGGTTGGTCCCGTAAATGTGAAGCTTATAGCCCAGCTTGGTTTTCGTCAGGCAGTAGGACAGCAGCACAATGGCCAGAATGAACAGGATCAACGGGACGGGGATCCCGAAGACCGACCCGTTTCCGATCAGCATGAACTGCGCGGGGAATCCGCTGATGGCGCTGCCCTTGGTCAAGACCACGCCGATGCCGGTAAACAGGTTGGAGGTGCCCAGGGTCGCCAGCATAGGGGTGATGTTCAGCCCGGCGACCAGCAGCGCGTTCATGGCGCCGCAGATAAGTCCGGTGAGCAAAGCCGCCAGGATCGCGATGACCACCAGCATCCAGGGCGAGCTTCCGCTTTCCAGGCCGCTGCGCATGATCAGGGCGGCGACGATGCCGGAAAGGACCGCCGTACCGGTGACGGACAGGTCAATGCCGCCGCTCATCAGGACCAGCGCGGCGGAAATGGACAAAAAGCCCAGCTCGGGAAACTGAACGGCCATGGAACGGAAGTTATCGGCCGAAAGGAAGGTCTGGGGGCGGAGGGCACCCATGACGACCGTGACCAATACAAAGATCACGAACAGGCGGGTCAAATGCGGGTCCTTGCGGGCCAGTGCTTTTACTTTTTCCATATCCAACCCCTCCTTATGCTTTCTTGCGCTTTTTATAGCGGTAGATCTGCGTGGCGGTGCCGACGATGATGATGATGCCGACCACGGCGTCCTGCCAGAAGGTCGGGACCTTCAGCATGACCAGACTGTTCTGGACCAGGGTCAGCAGCAGAACGCCCAGCAGCGTGCCGACGGTGTTGCCGAAGCCGCCGCCCACCCGCGGACCACCCAGAACGACCGCGGCAATGACGTTCAGCTCGCGGCCGACCAGGTCAAAGGGGTTGCTCATGCGCTGATAGGAGGCGTGGATCACGCCGCCCATACCGGAAATGGCGCCGGCAAAGGCATAGACGAACAACAATACCAGAAACGGGTTGAAGCCTACCCGCTCGGCGGAGGATTCGCTTCCGCCCACGCAGTAGATGCTGCGGCCCAGAGTGGTTTTTTTCAGAATAAACGTTGTGACCAGGATCACGGCCAGCAGGATCAAAACGCCGAAATGAAGATTGGCCCTGCCGCCGTCGGCGGTTTCCAGGGATAAGATATTGAAGCGCGAAAAGGCGATCATGCTGCCGGGGATATTATTCAGCTGGCGTGCGCCGATAAAGGATTGGCAAAAGCCCTTGATGATGTTGCTGGTGCCCAGTGTGACGATCATGGCGGGCAGCTTGAACTTGCCCACAAAAACGGCGTTCATCATGCCCAGCAGGGCTCCGATCACGACCCCAATCAGCAGCAGGGCCCAGAAGGGCGCATCCGGGAAATAGGTGCCGCCGAACCGGGCGATGGAGTGCATCGCGAACAGCGCGATGGCCATAAAGGACAGGTCGATTCCGCCGGAGATCATCACCACCAGAGAGCCCATGGCAAAGATCCCGGTTTCAACCAGGCTGCGGGAAATGTCAAAAATATTGGTCAGGGAGAAGAACGCGGGGTTTATGGCGCCGAAGACCAGGCACAGGGCCACAATAATGACGAACAGAAAAAACTCGTTCGTTTTTACAATTTTATTCAACTTCATCGCGGTCCCTCCTCATTCTGCGCTGATCAGATATTGCTCCAGCTCCTCCGCGGTGACGGTGCTGCTGAGCACCTCGCGGCGGACCTCGCCTTTTTTCATCACGAGAATGCGGTTGCACAGGGTCACGATCTCACCGATGTCGTCGGAGATGACAATGATCCCAATGCCTTTCCGGGCCAGAGACTTGATGACCTGATGGATCTGCTGCTTGGAGCCGACATCCACGCCCACGGTGGGACAGTTCAGGATCAGAAGCTTGGGATGCGTGGCCAGCCACTTGGCCAGGACGATCCGCTGCTGATTGCCGCCGGACAGGTTGGAAGCCGGGATCGTGGCGTTTTCGGCGGCGATGTCCAGCTCTTTGAGCCAATCCTCCGTGACCTGAACCAGCTTTTTGTGGTCCAGCCGAATGCCGTCGGCCAGCTCGTCAATGGCAGCGGCCGTCACGTTGTCGCTGAGGGAGCGGGTCAAAAACAGCCCCTCGCTCAAACGGTCCTCCGGCACATAGCCGATCCCCAGCCGGTGCGCGTCCAGTACGCTGCCGATCCGGACCTCTTTTTCGTCCAAGAAGATCTGCCCGGTTGTGGCGCCGATCCCGAACAGGGCCTTGGCGAGCTCGGTGCGTCCGCAGCCAAGCTGCCCGGTAATCCCCAGGATCTCATGGGAATAAAGTGCGAAGGAGACATCCCGGAACGCGCCCGCCATGCTGAGATTTTCCAGCCGGAGCAGCGGCGCGGGGTGCGCCTCATCCTTGGTGTAGGCGTACGGCTCAGCAGGGATCTCGCGCCCGGTCATGTGATAGACCAGGCTGTTGCGGTCAAACTCGCTCAGGGGCGCATCCAGCACCTTCCGCCCGTTGCGGAGGATGGCGATCTTTTCGGATACGGCCATGACCTCCTCCAGCTTATGGCTGACAAAGATCACGGCGATGCCCCGTTCCTTCAGGGACTCGACGATTTTGTACAGAGCCAGGATCTCCTTGTACGTCAGCGCGGTGGTGGGCTCGTCCATCACCAGCAGCTGCGCATCCTGTGCGATGCCGCGGGCGATGGCCACCAGCTGCTTGCCGGCGACCGGCAGATTCTCCACATTTACATCCAGGGGAAGATCCACGCCGATGCGGTTTAGGGCGTCGGCGGCGATCCGCTCCATCTCCCGGCGGTTCACGATTCGTTTCCGTGCGGAGACGATGCTGGAAAGTGCGATGTTTTCCGCCACGCTCAGGTTCGGGAAAACGGAAAAGTCCTGATAAATGATCTGGACGCCCGCCTTGATGGATTCTGTGGGGGTAAGCCGGGTGTACGGCTTCCCGTTCAGCAAAATCTCGCCCGCATCCGGGGTGTACACGCCGGACATAACTTTGATCAGGGTGGATTTTCCGGAGCCGTTCTCACCCATCAGACAGTAGGCCTCGCCTTTGTCGATTGAAAAACTTACATCCTGAAGGGCCTTGACGCCTCCGAATGTTTTACTGATGTGCCGCAATTCCAAAAAAGGTGCGCTCATATCTCCACTCCTCATCGTTCAAGTTGCGTTCCGGGGCTGCCGTCACCGGAGACAGAAGGGGACAGACTGTGCTTATAAAACGGTGCGCGCCGGAGCTTTCCGACGCGCACCCCGTTTGTTTATTGGGAGATTATGAATCGGCAGAATCAGCCGGCAATGTAGGGGTCGGTCTTGTAGTTGTCCACGGTGAAGTCCAGCCAAGCGTTGCCATAGATGACCTTGCCGTCCACAACGACATTTTCATAACCGGTGGCGCCCAGGTTGTCGCCGGTAGAGACCGTGCCGCCCTCGGCAACGATCTTGGCGACCTCGCACATGGCGTAGCTGGTCTGAGCGGTATCCCAGGAGGAGTACATGTCGATGGCGCCGCTTTCCAGATAAGCGCCGGCCACGTCGGCCACGCTGGTGCCGATGACGGAGATATCATCCTGCTTGCCGGCTTCCTCAACGGCCAGGGCCGCACCGGCGGGATCGATGACGGAGCAGCCGATGATGCCCTTGAGATCGGAGTAGGTCTTCAGCAGCTCCTGCGTCTTGGTATAAGCGGTATCGTGGTCCTCGCCGGACTCAACGAAGTCGCAGACCAGGTGCATGTTGGGATAATTCGCTTCCTGATAGGCAACGGCGGCCTTGGCCCATTCCATATGGGTCTGCGCCTGGACGGAGCCGACGATGATGGCATAGCCGCCCTCGCCGTTGCACAGCTTGGCCAGTTCTTCCATCAGGTGTTCACCGTAGGCCTTGTTTTCAAACGCCTCGATGTCATAGTTGACATTCTCGGCACCCGGGGCCTCGTGGGTAATGACGATGATGCCCTTATCCATGGCTTCCTTCATGGCGACTTCCAGAGTCTCGGTGGAGTTGGGGACGATCTGGATCACGTCGGCGCCTTCGGTGATGGCATCCTTCACGGACTGCAGCTGCAGGGCAGCGTCTGCGGTGGAAGGACCGCTCTGATAGAACTTGCCGCCGTTGGCAGCGACCCACTCGTCACCGCCGGTGATCATGCGGTCGAACCAGGCCACGCCGATCAGCTTGGGAATGCTGACAATGTTCAGATCCACAGTGGGTTCCGCGCTGCCGGAGCCTGCTGCGCTGCCAGAACTGGCCGCGCCGCCGTTGGAGCTGCCGCCGCATGCGGCCAGGGACAGCGTCATGGCGACCGCCATCAGCAGGGCTAAGAGATTGCGTTTTTTCATCGTGTTTCCTCCTTAAATTTATCATTCTCACAGGGCCTTCCTGTTTAATGAACCTGAGGATCGCTGCCGCGGAACAAAGCGGCGGGCAGGAGCGGGGATGTAAACTTTTGCAAGATTTCCCGGAGGACCCCCTGCAAAAAGAGACAATTTCTTACGGAACGCTGCGAAGTATGACCATTCCAAACATAATTCTACAAAATATTACAGGAAATGCAATAGAGAATTTACACAAATTCAAGGGATTCTGAACATGGATTTAACAGCGTGTAACCGACGAAACCGTTTACCTGTCTCTGGGCGCCGGCGGAGAAAGAAGTCCAGCTCCCGGCGGAGGGCCCGGAGAAAGCGGCCTGCTTCATTTCTACAGCTTTTGAAAAATACGTAGCGCATCCTGCGGTAAGATCAGCTTGTCCCCGCGAGAGGGGGCCGTGATCAAGAAAGGAGGGCGCAGGCGATGAGCGTGTGGATCCTGTTTGCATGGTGTATGGGTGCTGCTGCCGGCCGGGCGGTGTTCCGGGCGGAAGAGACCCGGAAGAAGGCGGTGCGCGGAGGGACGAAGCGGGCGGCATTCGGCCTGTCCCGGAATCCGTCCGGCCGCGCCCCACCACGGACGCCGGCACGGTCACGCTGACCCGTGCGCCGGCGCGCCCGTTTGAAAGATAAAGAAGAATGGAGGATTTGAGAATGAAAAAGATGTTGAGTATGATCCTGGCCTTGACGCTGCTGGCCAGCGCGGTGGGGATTCCCGCCGCCGCAGAGGAGGCGGATGATCCCGCTGCGGGGCAGCCGCCCGTGACGGCGGATGCCGCTGCGTCTGCCGAAGAGGAGACGGAAGAAAAGACGGAAGAGGAGGCGCCGGCCTGCGACCACTTTTACGGTCCTTATGAGCGCGTGCCTTCCGGCTGCACGGAGGAGGGCAAGGTTCGCCGTTTCTGCACGCTGTGCGGGGCGGAGCACGTCTATTCCACCACGCCGCCTCTAGGCCATAACTATGAAAAAAGCTGGGACGGGGACGGCTATGCCTACACCTGCAGCCGCTGCGGCGACCGCTATACCGAGGCGCTTCCCACGCTGACGCCCACCTCCGAAGGCAGCGCGGACCGGGATCCGGATGCGCAGGCCCTGAAGAGCACCAACGCGCACCTTCAGAACTACAGCGTTTGGAGCCGGCCGGTCACGTCCTATCTCTACGTTCGGGACGACGGAAACCTGACCCGGGTGGAGTATGACTCCGACTCCGCATCGGTTGCGGTGGAGGTCTATGAGGCTGACGGCACGCTTTTGAACGCGAAGACGCTTCCCTGCGAGCTGCCGCTGTTCGGCGGATTTTATGCCGGAAGCGCCTATAACTACCTGATTTTCGGGCAGGAAAATCCGCGGGAATCCGCCTCGCTGCCGGTGATCCGGGTGGTGCAGTACAGCCGGGACTTCCGCCGTCTGGGCGAAGTGGAGCTGAGCGGCATCAATACCACCATCCCCTTTGACGCCGGGTCCCTGCGCTGCGCGGAGCTGGGCAAGCTGCTTTACGTCATCACATCGCACCAGATGAATCGCTCCTCCGACGGGCTGTGCCACCAGGCCAACCTGATGTTCAGTGTGGATCAGGAGGACCTGTGCATTACCAGTAAGAACTACGCGGTTTCCAACCTGTCCACCGGGTATGTCAGCCACTCCTTCAACCAGTTCATCACGGTGGACGAGGGGCAGGTGGTGACCCTGAACCACGGCGATGCCTATCCCCGCGGCATGGCCCTGTGCCGGGCGGAGGCCGGTGAGACTGTTTTCTCCGGGATCTACGGCAGCGTCCAGGGCCGCACCCTGATGACCTTCCCCGGCGCCACTGGCGCCAATGCCACCGGCGCTTCGGCCGGCGCCCTGGAGGTTTCAGACAGCGCTTACCTGGCAGCCGTCAACACGGTGGACACGGCCTGCGCCGATGTGTCCTACGGGCGGGTGCGCAACGTGGCGGTGTTGGCTGCGCCGAAGGACGGCTTCCCCTCCGGAACGGTCCGGACGATCTTCCTGAGTGATTATCCGGAAAGCGGGACGCGCAGCGCCTCCACGCCCCAGATGGTCCGCTTTTCCGAGGACCGCTTCCTGGTTTTGTGGGAGGTCCTGACCAAGGGGACCTCCGGAGGCGGGAATCAGCTGGCCTATGTCTTTGTGGATGGAAACGGGGATCCCCTGGGCAGCGTGCACACGGTTTCGGGCGCACTGTCAGACTGCCAGCCGGTGCTTTTCGGCGGCAGCGCCGTGTGGTACGTGACGCAGAACTCCGCACCGGTCTTCTGCCGGGTGGACGCGGCCGGTACCTTCACCACCGTTCCGGCCGACGCCGGGGCGGAGCCGGAGCAGCCCGCCGTGCCGGAAACAAAGCCGGACGAAACGCCCAAGCCGGAAACGCCCAAGCCTGCGCAGAACGGGACGCAGGCCGGCGCTAATCCCAAGGCGGATACGACCCAGACGGGGGCCGGTACACAGGGCGGCGGGGCGGACCAGACGAAGGCCGTCTTCACCGATGTCGCCCGCAGCTACTGGGCGGCCGACGCGATCGAGCAGGCTGTGCGCAAGGGGGTCGTCAACGGCTATCGTGACGGAAGCTTCCGACCCGGCGCGTCTATGTCCACGGCCCACCTGTGCGCGATGCTGGCCCGGGCGTTCTATTCCGAAGAGCTGACCGGGACTTCCGCTTCCGTCGGCGCCTGGTACGCGGAGTTCATGGATACGCTCCGCGTCCACGGCGCAATGGCCGGCACGGCGGCGGAAGAGGAGCTGCTGCGCCGGGGCGCTTACGCGGAGACGCCCAACCAGGCGGCAAGCCGCTATACCATGGCCCAGATCATGTATGGGATCCTGCGGGACCGGGGCGCGGCCATGCCCACGGCGGCCCAGCAGACCGCAGCCCGCAGCGCCATCGGTGACTGGGACCGGATCCCGGTACAGTATCAGGAGGCGGTGGCCTGCTGCTATGCGCTGGGAGTGCTTAAGGGCGGTAGCAACGGCTGCTTCAACGGCGCAAACTGCATGACCCGCGCCCAGGGCTGCACCATTGTGGTCCGTCTGCTGGATCAGCTGGCCGGATAAGCGGATGAAAAAAGCCGGGAGCACCTCAAGGCTCCCGGCTTTTCCGGCGCGGCGCCGGATGTCAGCGATAGTCGCAGCGCCGGCACTGGGGCAGTGCCGGCTCCGCCTCATCCGTATAAAAAATTCCGGCCCAGCGGCAGATGCTTTGCAGGATCGGAACCACGGACCGGCCCTTTTCCGTCAGGGAGTACTCCACCCGGGGCGGGATCTCGTCGTAAGACCGGCGCTGCAGGATATCCGCGGCCAGCAGCTCCTTGAGGGTGGTGGCCAGCACGGCGTCGGTAATGTTGGCCATTTCCTTGCGCAGCTCGCTGTAGCGCAGTGTCTCCTGCGCGGCCAGCACGCAGATGATCCGGGATTTCCATTTGCCGCCGAACAGGCTGAGCCCGTATTCCAGCGGGCAGCGGATGTCGGCTTCCAATTTCTTTTGATACAAAGCGCAGCCCTCCTTTGGGACCATTGTAGCACAGAAATTCCGATTCGAAAGTAACTCTGAAATTTATGAGCGGCTTTTTCGCCGGCGGCGGGACGCGGGAGGGCGCCGCACCCCGCCTTTTGCGGAGGAGAGTGGTTTTTTAAAGCACCTTTTTATTGTCCGCGCCCGGCGTGGTCACGATGACGGTTTCCGGCGTGATCACCAGCGCGCCCTTGGCCGTGGCGGCGCCGTGAAACAGCTGCTCTACCTGGGCCTTGAAGGCGTCCACCACGCTGCCCTGCGTCTGATAGACGGCCCGCCCCTTGATCTGATAACCCACCAGGGTTTTGGCGTCGTAGGCGGAAACGGCAATGCGGCCGCCATTTGCCAGCAGGTTTTTCAGCGTAGTGTCCAGAAAGACGTCGCCCACCAGCAGCCGGCCATCCTCCGTCACATCCTTGAAGGCCACGGGGACCACATTGGGCTGCCCGTCTGCGCAGGTGGCCAGATCCCACAGATTTTCCTTGAGCAGCTTGGTAACCGCTTCGTTGAGCATATTCAAATTCCTCCTGTTATCGGTTTGGTACCCGGCCCGGGGCCGGATCGATGCTGATTATAAAAGAGCAGCCCGGCCGGAGCAAGAGATTCGTCAATTTATGAGCGGCTTATAAATTTCAGAGCGTCGGGAGCGAAGAAAAAAGGGGGCGGCAGCCAACGGCTGCCGCCCCCTTTTTAACGAAGCGGTTCAGAAAAAGACTTCCTCCGCGATCTGGCGGACCAGAGCGATTTTGGCCCACTGCTGCTCTTCGGTCAGCTTGTTGCCGATCTCGCAGGAGGCGAAGCCGCACTGGGGGCTCAGGCACAGCCGTTCCAGCGGAACGTATTCCGCCGCCTGCCGGATCCGTGCTTTCACGGCCTCCTTGTCCTCCAGCACCGGGGATTTGCTGGTGATCAGCCCCAAAACCACCTGCTTACCGTCTGCCACATACTGCAGCGGCGCAAAGCCGCCGGAGCGGGCGTCATCGTATTCTAGGAAAAAGGCATCCACCTTCTCCCGGGCGAACAGGACCTGTGCTACCCGGTCGTAAGAGCCGGAGCTTGCCCAGGTAGAGTGGAAATTTCCGCGGCACACATGGGTGGTGACCGTCAGGTCATCGGGCCGGCCCTCCAGAGCCAGGTTGTTGATCCGCAGCAGCAGCTCCATCACGTTCTGCAGCCCGGCCTCGTCGGTGCCGAAGATCCGGGGCGCATTGGGATCCACCACCATGCCCCAGGAGCAGTCGTCAAACTGCACGTTGCGGCAGCCGGCGTCGTAGAGGTCCCGCAGGACCTTGCGATAGCCGGCGGCAATGTCCTCCACCAGCTCCTCCGTGTCCGGATAGAATCTGCGGGTGTTTTCCGCGGCGAAGGGCAGGATCATCTGCTCCAGAAACTGGGCCGGAGCCGGGATGGTCTGCTTGGCGGCGGTGTCCGCATCCTCCAGGGCTTTGACAAACTTAAAGTGCTCCACAAACGGGTGCACGCCCACTGAGATCTTCCCGGTCAGATACGTATCGTCGATCATGGCGGCTTCGTCATGGAAGGGAAGGCCGATGGCGGTGGGACTGTGGCCCACACCGTTGAACCCCCACATAAAGTCCAGGTGCCAGGTGGCGCGGCGGAATTCGCCGTCCGTCAGGATCTTCAGCCCGGCGGCCTTCTGCTTGGCCACCAGGTCGCGGATCGCCGCATCCTCCGCGGCGGTCAATTCCTCCCGGGAAAGGGTCCCGGCCTCAAAATCGGCCCGGGCCTTTTTCAGGGCCGCAGGGCGGAGAAAACTGCCCACCACATCGTAGCGGCAGGGAGAATGGGGCTTGCTCATAAAACGGATTCCTCCTTGATGTAAGATCCCGGCTGCAAAGATCTGCCGGGGCGCGGGCGGCGCCGGAGCTTTGGCTCAAACGGCGGCAAAGCCCTTTTCCAAATCGGCCAGAATGTCATCGATGTGCTCCGTGCCGATGGACAGGCGGATGGTGTTGGGATAGATCCCCTGCTCGGCCAGCTCTGCTTCCGTCAGCTGGGAATGAGTCGTGGTGGCAGGGTGGATCACCAGACTCTTGACGTCGGCCACATTGGCCAGCAGGGAGAAGATCTCCAGGTGGTCGATAAAGGCGTGGGCTTCCTTCTGTCCGCCCTTGATATTGAAGGTAAAGATGGACGCGCCGCCGTTGGGGAAATATTTCGTATACAGGGCGTGATCCGGGTGATCCGGCAGGGAGGGGTGATTCACATGCTCCACCTTGGGGTGATGGGCCAGGAAGTCCACCACGCGCTTGGTGTTTTCTACATGGCGGTCCAGCCGCAGCGACAGGGTTTCTACCCCCTGCAGCAGCAAGAAAGCGTTGAAGGGGGAGATGGCGGCGCCGGTGTCCCGCAGCAGGATCGCCCGCACATAGGTGACGAATGCGGCCGGACCGGCGGCGTCGGCGAAGCTGACGCCGTGATAGCTGGGGTTGGGGTCCGCGATGGGGGCGTATTTCCCGCTCTTTTTCCAGTCGAAGGTGCCGCCGTCCACGATCACGCCGCCCAGGGTGGTGCCGTGGCCGCCGATGAATTTGGTGGCGGAGTGGACCACGATGTCGGCGCCGTGGGCGATGGGGCGGATCAGGTACGGGGTGCCGAAGGTATTGTCCACCACCAGGGGCAGCCCGTGCCGGTGGGCGATGGCGGCAATGGCGTCCAGGTCGGGAATGTCGCTGTTGGGATTGCCCAGGGTCTCCAGATAGACGGCCTTGGTGTTGGGCTGAATGGCCGCTTCCACCTGAGCCAGATCGTGGGCATCCACAAACGTGGTGGAGACGCCGAACTGCGGCAGCGTGTGGGCCAGCAGGTTATAGCTTCCGCCGTAGATGGTCTTCTGGGCCACGATGTGATCACCGGCCTGGGCCAGGGCCTGAATGGTATAGGTGATGGCCGCGGCGCCAGAGGCGGTGGCCAGGGCGGCGCTTCCGCCCTCCAGGGCCGCAATGCGCTTTTCCAGAACGTCCTGGGTGGAGTTGGTCAGCCGGCCGTAAATATTGCCGGCGTCCTGAAGGCCGAAGCGGGCGGCCGCGTGGGCGGAGTTGCGGAATACATAGCTGGTGGTCTGATAAATGGGGACGGCCCGGGCATCCGTTGCGGGATCGGGCTGCTCCTGGCCCACATGCAGCTGCAGCGTTTCAAAATGATAAGTGCTCATAATTCTCTTCTCACTTTCTTAAAATAAAAATTTGATGGGGATTGTACGGGGCGGGTCCGTCCCATAGGCAGCAAAAAACCGGGGGCGAACCACATTCGCTCCCGGACCGAGAAGAGGGCCGCTTCAGCGCACCCGGCGCGGCGGACAGGGCATGACAAGCCGCCCGGCCAACTTCTCAGTCCGGGAGCCCAGCATTCGACCGCAGCGGAAATTGCTGCGCAAAAGCGCCTCGAAACAATGCTTCATGTCCTGACCTCCTTCCTGCGCCGTGTCAGCGGCGGTTGTTGGTCGTAGTATAAACATATCTTCCTACAATGTCAATGGGTTTATGGAAAAAGAATTTGCCTCCTGCCGAAATCCGGCGCTTTTCCCAAAAAACGGGACCGGCTGCCGGCCGGAGCTTGTACAGATCCCAGAAGGAAACCGCACGGATTTTTCCGGAACAGTCACTTGTTGACAAATCAACAGGAACCTGCTATGATACGGACTACATGTTGATTTATCAACAAAAACGATGCGGGAGGGACGCAGATGGAAGCGCGTTATGAAACATTCACGGTGCTGATCGCCCGGATCAGCCGCAGCATCCGCCGCCTGAAGGGAGAAGAGATGGCCCGGTGGGGGCTGAAGGGTCCCCATGTGTCCTGTCTCTATTACCTGGCACTGTCCGGACCCATGACCGCGGCGGAGCTGTGTGAGCGCTGCGAGGAGGACAAGGCGGCCGTGTCCCGCTCGGTGGAC
>CAKTHE010000036.1 GCA_934563745.1 uncultured Dysosmobacter sp.
CCAGAGCGGCCAAATGGGGCAGACTGTAAATCTGTTGTCACTGACTTCGGTGGTTCGAATCCACCTTCCCCCACCAAGATCAATCGCTGAAAAGCGATTGATCTTTTTTTATGCCCACAGAAAAGGACGGAGGGACGGTATAATTCACAAGAAACTTGGATATATTTATACAGTATCACAAGTATCTTGTTGTGTCAAGAGAAATATTACAAGAATCTTGTTCTGCTTGTTGACAAAAAACCAAAGTTCCTGTAAAATGCAGTCGAACCATGTCGCAAGACCAGAAAGGGAGCGAACGTCATGAGCTTTGGAGAGCGTCTGCGTACCAGCCGCGAAGAGCGTCAGATTTCCCGGGCGGAGTTGGCCGGAAAGCTGGGGGTATCTCCGTCTGCCATCGGAAACTACGAGACAGGGATCAGCTTTCCCAAAGAGAATGTGATGCTGCGATTGTTTGACTGCCTGCAGGTGGAGCCGAATGAACTGTTCCGGGACAGCTTCCGGGGAGAGTCGGCCCTGACGCATCAGGAGCAGCTGCTGTTGGAAAAATATCGCTGCCTGAATAAAGTCGGGCGCGAGACGGTGCGTTCCGTTGTGGATGCACTGTGCAGCTATGAAGAGGATCTGCGCCGGGAGGATCCGGAGCCGGAGCTGCGGGAGATTCCGCTGTACCGTTCCCCGGCGGCTGCGGGGTATGCCTCTCCGGTGTGCGGCGAGGATTACGATCTGATCCCGGTGGGGGATGACGTCCCCTCCGCTGCGGAGTTTGCCGTGAAGATCCGGGGCGATTCCATGGAGCCGGTGATTCCGGACGGAAGCGTGGCGTATGTGAACCGGGACCCCCTGAAAAACGGAGATGTGGGGATTTTTTGGGTGGATGGCGATATGCTGTGCAAGCAGTATTACCGGGATCCGCTGGGAATGGTGTATCTGTTTTCCCTGAACCGGAAGCGGGCGGATGCCGACGTGGTTTTTGGAACGGACAGCGGCCGCGGCTTGGTGTGTTTCGGGCGAGTGATGCTGGAGCGGGTCCCGCCGCTGCCGGGGCGGGGCGAAGCCGACTGAGAGAAGGCACATGCGCGAAAAACGAAAACGTCCCGCCGCAGCTTTCACGAGCTGCGGCGGGACGCTTTGAAAGGGAAACGGGGCGGGTGCGGCTCAGACCGTGAAGCCGCCGTCCGCTGTCAGGACCTGTCCGGTCAGAAACGAGGCCTGGTCCGAGGCAAGGAAGGCCACGGCGGCGGCAATATCCTCCGGTGTGCCCAGGCGGCCCAGGGGCGTCTGGGCGGCCAGGTCGGTCAGGGTCTCCTCGCCCAGAGGGCGGCACATATCCGTATCGATGACGCCCGGGGCCACGCAGTTGACCCGGATGTGAGAGGGGGCCAATTCCAGAGCCAGGGAGCGGGTCATGGCGATGACGCCTGCCTTGGTGCAGGCATAGGCGACCTCGCAGGAGGCACCCCGCAGACCCCAGATGGAGGCGATGTTGACGATGCAGCCGCTTTGGGCCCGGATCATATCCGGAAGGACCGAGCGGATCGTGTTGCGGGGGCCGGTGAGGTTGACTGCCAGAAAACGGTTCCACTCTGCATCGGACAGGTCCTGAAACAAGGCCTGACCGGCAATGCCGGCGTTGTTGACCAGCAGCGAGACCGGGCCGAAGTCCTGCCGGATCTGAGTGACCATGGCAGCCACGGCGTCAGAGTCTGCCACGTCGGCCTGGTAGAGTGCGGCCGGGGTGCCGGAGCTGCGCAGTGCCTGCACCGTCTCCAGCGCTGCCTGGCGGCTGTGGGCGTAGTTGACGCACACGGTACAGCCCTGACGCCCCAGAGCCAAGGCGATGGCCCGCCCGATGCCCCGGCCGGCGCCGGTGACCAATGCGACGCGATGATCCATGCGGCTTCCCTCCTGTTTTGCAAGCGATTCGTTGCCAGCAGTATAGCAAAAGAAGCGACGAATTTCAAGAAAACTATTGACAAATCGGGGAAAGCCGTGTATCCTAAATATGTTCGTTTCGGACGATTAGCTCAGCTGGCTAGAGCACCTGCTTGACGTGCAGGGGGTCACAGGTTCGAGTCCTGTATCGTCCACCAAACACGAAAGACCTGGAACCACACGGTTCCGGGTCTTTTTGTTATTTATTCATTTGTTCCTCCGGCGGAGCGGAGCTTCTGAACCGCGTGCAGCGAGGCAAAATCATGCCTCCGGTGGTTTAGCTTCCGGGAAAGGCCGGGATTTATCATAAAACGAGGCAGATTTGACTTGATAACCTAACGGCATTAGGATATACTGATCCTAACGACATTAGGAATGGGGGGGGTGCCGCTTGTTTCACAAGGGTTTGAGCAGAGAGCTGCTGATTGAAGCATCCAAGAAAATCATAGAAGAGAACGGAATCGCCGCATTTTCCATGCGGGCGCTGGCGGAAAAACTGGGCGTTAAAACAGCGTCCCTCTATGCGCATGTTGAAAGTATGGAGGCGCTTTTTACAGAGGTCGGCCTGTCTGCACTGAACGATCAGAAGGCAGCGCAGCTGGCCGCCGTTGCAGGAAAAAGCGGCGATGAGGCGGTCTATGCGCTGGCGGAGGGCTATCGCGCATTTGCAAAGGCCCATGCCGCGCTTTATCAGCTGATCATGCAGATGCCGCTGGGAAAAGACGGGACCCTGCGGGCCGCAGCAGCCGTAACTGCGGAGCCGGCCATGCAGGTTTTGCGCGGATATCCGATCTCCGATGAACGCCTGATGCACTGGCAGCAGGTTTTGCGCGGCGTGATGCACGGATTTGTATCGCAGGAAGCGTCCGGTTATTTTTCCCATTATCCCGTAGACCGGGAAGAGAGCTACCGCCTTGCCATCCGCTGTGTGATCGACGGCCTGCACAAGGAGGCGGAACGGAATGAGCGCTGAACGGACGGCTCTTTTCTCCGATGCGCCGGTGCGGAAAGCCGTGCTGACGCTGGCGATCCCAACGGTCATCAGCCAGCTCATTACCGTGGTCTACAACATGGCGGACACATTTTTCATCGGCAAGCTGAACGATCCCCCTGCAGGTGGCGGCGGCCACCATCGCCATGCCCTGCTTTATGCTGCTGACGGGCTTCGCCAACCTCTTTGGCCTGGGCGGTTCCAGCCTGATCTCCCGCTGCCTTGGTACGGGCGATCAGGAGAAGGCGCGGCATTGCGCGGCCTTCTGCATCTGGACGGGAGCGGCGGTGGCCTTGCTTTACGGAATTGCCGTTGTCCTGCTGGAGCCGCTGCTGTTTCCGATTCTGGGCGCCAGCGCGGACACCTGGGAATATTGCCGGCAGTATGCGTTCTGGACGATCGGCGTCGGCGCGGTACCAACCGTGATGAACGCGGAGCTGGCACATCTCATCCGCGCCGAAGGCTATTCCAAACCGGCAGGGTTCGGTGTGGCGTTCGGCGGGATCCTGAACATCGTCCTTGATCCGATCTTCATTTTTGCCTTTCACCTGGACATTCAGGGTGCGGCCATCGCCACCATGCTTTCCAATCTGATCGCCATGGGATATTTCTTCGGCTTTCTTTATCACATCCGGAAAAATACCGTCGTCACGCCGAACCCAAAAGCATACTCGGTCGGGGAGCACATTCCTGCCGAGGTGCTGAGCGTCGGCCTGCCCGGATTTGTGATGACCCTGATGTCCACCATTTCCAACGCGGCGCTCAATCACATGGTGGCCGGGTATTCCGACACCGCCATTGCGGGTATGGGCATCGCCAAGAAGATCGACCTCCTGGCCTATGCCATCGCGCAGGGCATGACGCAGGGAACGCTGCCGCAACTATACCTCCGGCAATCACAAGCGGATGAAGGCGGCTATCAAAACGGCGTTTGCCTACAGCTTTGCGGTCGCCTGCGCCGGTGCCGTTCTTCTTTGGACGCTGGCGGCGCCCGTCTCCCGCTGCTTTATCGCGGACGCGGAGACGGTTCACTACAGGCAGCACTTTTTGAAGATCATTTGCCTTGCCTGCCCGACTACGGCGGTCAACTTCATGGTCATCACGGTTTTCCAGGCAATCGGAAAGAAGGTTCAGCCTGTCTGTCGCTGCTGCGCAAGGGCAGTCTGAATGTGGTATTTATGCGTGTTCTCAACGGAGCTGTCGGCGTTTCCGGCATTGCGTGGACAACGCCCTTTGCCGACTGGATCGCCTTTGTGATCGCGCTGGCATGGATCATCCCCTATCTGAAAAGGCTTCGTGAAGATGGAACTGACCGTTATGATCCCGCTGGGGCCGGGCGCACCTGAAAACTGTGCGTGCTGCTGCGGCGCATGGGGTGGGGGAGCGGAGCCGAACCGGGCCGTTTCCTTTTTCGGCAGCCGGGACTCATAAATTTCAGAGTATCTTGCAGGAGGGATTTCGGACCGGTATAATCAAGGTCAGCTTTATTTTGGGGCGATGGTTATGACGCTTGCTTACTTTGGTTCCGTACTGGGGTATATGACGGTGTGCTCCTTTACACCGGGGCCCGGAAATCTTTTGGCAATGAATACGACCCAGACTTACGGCTTCAAGCGCAGCCGCAGGCTGATTTTGGGGATCTGCGCGGGCTATCTGTGCGTGCAGACGCTGTGCGCCCTGGCGGTCTATGGACTCAGCGCCCTGCTCTCGCAGGCCCTTTCCGTGCTGCGTTATGTGGGCGCGGCGTATATGCTTTACCTGGCGGTGCACATGCTGCGCAGCCGGCCCGACGGGGATCTGCAGGGACGGGATCCCACCTTTCGCAAGGGCTTTTTGCTGCAGCTGGTGAATGTAAAGATTTACTTTTATATGACGACGCTGCTGAGCGTTTACCTGGTTCCGCAGATCCACAGCCTGGGCGGTGTGCTGCTCTCCGGCGTGGGCGTGGTGGCTTACGGAAGCATTGCGTGTCTGGCCTGGGCCTTTTTGGGCGTGGGCCTGCAAAAGGTCTACGTTCGCTATTACCGGTGGATCAATTTGCTGCTGGCGGCCTTTTTGGCGGAATGCGCCTGGAGCATTCTGCGGGCCTGAGCGCCGAAAAAATAAAAGCCGGAAATGGCTTCCCTTTTGAGGCAGAAATGTGTATAATCAAAAAGGCCGAAGGAGGCTTTTTTGATTCTCCAAGCGGTTAGTTATAGCTAACCGCTTGGAGGCAAACACATTGTTCCCGATGCAGGGAACCGGGCAGGCCGGGTTAGCGGCTGGAAGGGAGACGGACATGGAACTTGTTTACGGGCTTGCCCTGCCCTTTTTGGGCACGGCCTTGGGGGCGGCCTGCGTATTTTTTATGAGAAAGACGCTGCGCGATTCGGTACAGCGGGCCCTTACGGGCTTTGCCGCCGGCGTGATGGTGGCGGCATCGGTCTGGAGTCTGCTGATCCCGGCCATCAAGCAGTCGGCCGCGCTGGGCCGCTGGGCCTTTTTCCCCGCATTTGCCGGCTTTTGGATCGGGGTTGCCTTTTTGCTGCTGCTGGACCATGTGATCCCGCATCTGCATCAGAAAAGCGCCCGGGCCGAGGGACCGCACAGCAATTTGGAGCGGACGACGATGATGGTGCTGGCGGTGACGCTGCACAACATTCCGGAGGGAATGGCGGTGGGTGTGGTATACGCGGGCTATCTGGCCGGCAATGCACAGATCACCGCGGCCGGTGCCTTGGCGCTGTCGCTGGGCATCGCCATCCAAAACTTCCCGGAGGGGGCGATCATTTCTCTTCCGCTGCGGGCGGAGGGAATGAGCAAGGGACGCGCCTTTGCCGGGGGCGTTCTTTCCGGTGCGGTGGAGCCGATCGGCGCAGCGGCGACGATTGCGCTGGCCCGGCTGATCGTTCCGGCGCTGCCGTATCTTTTGAGCTTTGCGGCCGGTGCCATGCTTTATGTGGTCGTGGAGGAGCTGATCCCGGAGATGTCCGAGGGGGAGCACTCCAACATCGGAACCGTTTTTTTCGCCTTGGGGTTCAGTGTGATGATGGTACTGGATGTGGCCCTGGGCTGAATAAAAAAACACCCTCCCGGTATTTTCCGGGAGGGTGTTCTTTTATGGGAATGCAGGGCTCAGGTTTCTTCCTGACTTTGCAGATAGCGGATAAACTGCTCGGCCGCCCGGCCGGAGAAGCCGCCGTGACGCACCTCCCAGGCGTTGGCCAGCGTGGAGAGGCGCTGGGCGTCCATGGTGAGCCCGTGCCTTTGAGCCAGGGCCCGGACAATGGCCTGATACTCCTTGGGAGTGGGCGCATTGAAGTTGATCGTCACACCGAAGCGGCTGGCCAGGGAGAGCTTTTCCTCCATGGTGTCGGAACGGTGGACGTCGCCGTTGTGCTCCATATCGCTGCGGTCGTTCCAGGTTTCCCGGATCAGATGGCGGCGATTGGAGGTGGCGTAAATCAGCACGTTATCCGGCCGGGTCTCCACGCCGCCCTCAATGACGGCTTTGAGGAATTTGTACTCCACTTCGTTTTCCTCAAAGGAGAGGTCGTCGATCAGGATGATAAACCGGTAATTCCGGTTTTTGATCTGGCCCAGCACGGCGGAAAGGGCACCGAACTGATGCTTGTAGATCTCAATCATCCGCAGGCCCTGATCGTAGTATTCGTTGATCAGCGCCTTGACGCTGGTGGACTTGCCTGTGCCGGCGTCACCGTAAAGCAGCACGTTGTTGGCACGCCGGCCGGCGAGAAACGCCTCTGTATTGCGGCGCAGTTCCGCCTTCTGCTGCTCATAGCCCAGAAGATCGCAAAGCCGGACGCCGTCGATATTGCTGATGGGCAGGAACCGGACGCCGTCCGTCTCGCAGCGCAGACGAAAGGCGCGGTTCATGGCGAAAACGCCGAAGCCGTACTGCCGGTAATAGTCCGTCAGCAGTGTGAACATTTCCTCTTCATCGGCGGCATCTGCCAGGGCCCGGCGCAGAGCCAGGACCTGGCGGCTGACATCCCGGTTGTAGGTGCGTTCCCGCTTGGGAATGGCGCGGTAATCGCACAGAACGGAGAAGCAGCGGATCCCCAACGCCTGCTCCAGGGGGGTAAAGTCGTAATGGAACAGGCGGCGGAACACGGCAAAGTCGCTTTTGGCAAAGTCGTTGACGCTGCCCTCCCCGCTGCCGCTGCGCTCACAGGTCAGGGTGAAGGAGTTTTCGTTGGTCATCAGAAGCCAGGTCAGGTAGCACTGCCAGAGATTTTCGTCAAAGCCGCAGACGGTGGCCAGATCCAAAAGCCGCTTGACCTCCAGATGGATCCGGCGGATCAGACTGTCCGGATCCTGATTGCCGCTTTCCCAGTCCCGTTCGATGGCGGCCAGGCGCAGCAGGATCTCGTCTTCCGGATAGGTGCTGAACAGCAGCAGGCGGGAAATTTCGCGGTACACGGGTCACATTCTCCTCTCGTTGGGCGGAACTTATTCCAGAATGGCGCCCCGGTCGGCGGAGGAGACCATCTTGGCATAGCGGGCCAGATAGCCGGTCTTGATCCGGGGCTCCGGGCAGACCCAGTTTTTCCGGCGCTCCGCCAGCTCCGCGTCGCTGACCTGCAGGCAGATCGTATGGTTGGGAATATCGATGGAGATCCGGTCGCCCTCCTGCACCAGGCCGATGGGGCCGCCGGAGGCCGCCTCGGGGGAGACGTGGCCGATGGATGCGCCCCGGGTGGCGCCGGAGAAGCGGCCGTCCGTGATCAGGGCCACCTCCTTGTCCAGCCCCATGCCGGCAATGGCGGAGGTGGGGTTGAGCATTTCCCGCATGCCGGGACCGCCCTTGGGCCCTTCATAGCGGATGACCACCACGTCACCGGCGACGATCTTGCCGGCATAGATGGCGGCAATGGCGTCATCTTCGCAGTCAAATACCCGGGCGGGACCGGTGTGGACCATCATCTCCGGAGCCACGGCGGCCTGCTTGACCACGCAGCCGTCGGGAGCCAGGTTGCCCTTGAGCACGGCGATGCCGCCGGTGGGAGAGAAGGGCCGGTCCACCGGACGGATGACCTCGGGATCCCGGTTTTCCGCGCCTTCCAGGTTTTCCTTCAGGGATTTGCCCGTGCAGGTGAGAACGCCGGTATCCAGAAGGCCGGCCTTTGCCAGCTCCGCCATGACGGCCCGGACGCCGCCGGCCCGCTCAAGGTCCTCCATATAGGTGCCGCCGGCGGGGGCCAGATGGCAGAGGTTAGGGGTCTTCCCGGAGATCTCATTGGCCATGTCGAAGCTCAGGGACAGACCGCACTCGTGGGCAATGGCGGGCAGGTGAAGCATCGTATTGGTCGAGCAGCCCAGCGCCATATCCACGGTCTCGGCATTGTGGAAGGCGGCCTCCGTCATGATATCCCGGGGCTTGATGTCCTTTTCCACCAGCTCCATGATCTTCATGCCGGCGTGCTTTGCCAGGCGCAGCCGGGCCGACCACACAGCCGGAATGGTGCCGTTGCCGGGCAGACCCATGCCGATGGCTTCCGTCAGGCAGTTCATGGAGTTGGCGGTGTACATGCCCGAGCAGGAGCCGCAGGTGGGGCAGGCATTCTCCTCATATTCTTCCAAACCCGCCGCGTCCAGCTTGCCGGCGTAATAGGCGCCGACCGCCTCAAACATATGGCTCAGGCAGGTGCGCCGCCCGTCATTCAGCGTGCCGGCCAGCATGGGGCCGCCGGAGCAGAAAATGGTGGGCACGTTGACCCGGGCGGCTGCCATCAGCAGACCGGGGACGTTTTTATCGCAGTTGGGGATCATCACCAGCCCGTCAAATTGATGGGCCAGGGCCATGGCTTCCGTCGAATCGGCGATCAGGTCCCGGGTGACCAGGGAGTATTTCATACCCACGTGGCCCATGGCGATGCCGTCGCACACGGCGATGGCGGGAAATTCCACCGGCGTTCCGCCGGCCGCCCGGATGCCGGCCTTGACAGCTTCGGCGATCTTGTCCAGGTTCATGTGGCCGGGTACGATCTCGTTGTACGAGCACACCACGCCGATCAGGGGACGCTCCAGTTCTTCCTTGGTATAGCCCAGTGCGTAAAGCAAAGAGCGGTTGGGCGCGGCGGGGACGCCCGTTTTCACAACGTCGCTTCTCATGCAAATACCTCTCGTTTTCTATGGATTCAGGGGAAAGAAATGATCCGCCGCGCTGTGCGGCGGATCATCTCCGTTTCGTCGTTCCCGCTGCGGCACAGGCGCGGCGGAAGTCTGCAGTGTTTCAGGAGCGGTCCGGAAACACTGCTGCATGTATGCGCTCAGTTGGAGGCGGTGTCCAGGTCGGTGTCGCCGCCCCAGATCATGTTCTTGCGCAGCTCGGCGCCCACGATCTCCATCTGATGCTGGGCCAGCTGAGCCCGCTTGGAATTGAAGAAGGTGCGGCCGCGGCTCTTGTTCTCTGCGATCCAGCGGCCGGCGAAGGTGCCATCCTGAATGTCCGAGAGGACGGCCTTCATGTTCTTCTTGGTCTCCTCATAGGGCAGAACCCGGGGACCGGAGACATACTCGCCGAATTCGGCCGTGTCGGAGATGGAGTAGTTCATGGCAGCCACACCGCCCTTGTTGATCAGGTCGATGATCAGCTTCATCTCGTGGATGCACTCAAAGTAGGCGTTCTCCGGGGCGTAGCCGGCTTCCACCAGGGTTTCAAAGCCGCACTTCATCAGATCCACAACGCCGCCGCACAGGACGCACTGCTCGCCGAAGAGGTCGGTCTCCGTCTCGTCGTGGAAGGTGGTTTCCATGATGCCGGCGCGGGCGCCGCCGATGCCGGCGATGTAGGCCAGGGCAATGTCATAGGCCTTGCCGGTGGCATCCTGCTCCACCGCCACCAGGCAGGGCACGCCCTTGCCGTTGACATAGGTGGAACGGACGGTGTGGCCGGGGCCCTTGGGCGCCGCCATAAATACATCCACATCCGCGGGAGGCACGATCTGCTGATAGCGGATGTTGAAGCCGTGGGCAAAGGCCAGGGCGTTGCCGGCCTCCAGGTTGGGAGCGATGTCCTTCTTGTAGACATCCGCCTGGACCTCGTCGTTGATCAGCATCATCACGATGTCGCCCCACTTGGCCGCCTCGGCCACGGTCTTCACCGTCAGGCCGGCCTGCTCGGCCACGGCCCAGTTCTTGCTGCCTTCCCGCAGGCCGACGCAGACCTCGCAGCCGGAATCCTTCAGATTCAGAGCGTGGGCGTGTCCCTGGGAGCCATAACCGATGATCGCGATCTTCTTGCCATTGAGCTTGTTGATGTCGCAGTCCTTCTCATAATACATTTTTGCCATAATCATATTCCTCCTTAAGCTTGTCGGTTCCGTATATCGTGCTACGCCCGCGTTCCATGGCGATAGTACCGGTCTTTGCGATTTCCAGAATGCCGTAATCCTTCAAAAGCTCCGTCAGGGCGGCGGTTTTGCCCTCGTCGCCGGAGAGCTCCATAGTCAGGCAGTCCCGGCTTACATCCACCACCCCGGCGCCAAACACCTGCGCCAGGTGAAGGATCTGATCCCGGGCGCCGCGGTCTGTGGCGGCGACCTTGATCAGAGAGATCTCACGCCGGAGGGCGTTCTTCTCGTCCAGAATTTTCACGGCCCGGACGGGGATCAGCCGGCGGCACTGGGCGGCGATCCGCCCGATCATGCCGGCGTCGCCCAGGATCTCGATGGAGATGCGGGTGATGCCGGGCTTGTCCGTCTCACCGGAGACGATGGATTCAATGTTGTAGCCCTTGCGGGAGAACAGCCGGGCCACCTGGCTGAGCACGCCGGGCTGATCCTCCACCAGGATGCTCAGCGTATAGCGGCGGACGGCGCCTGCTTCCAAACTCATATTCAGTCCCCTCCTTCACTGAGCAGGAAATTGGTGATGGGCGAACCGGCGGCCACCATGGGCCGCACCATTTCGTCAATATCCAGCGCGCAGTCGATCACGGCGGCTTCGCCGCTGCTGAGGGCCTTGGCAAACACGGACTCCAGCTCCTTGCGGGTGGCGGCGTGATAGCCCTTGATGCCGTAAGCCTCGGCCAGCTTCACGAAATCCGGGCCGCGGTCCAGCGTGGTCTGCGAGAAGCGCTTGCCGTAGATCAGATTCTGCCACTGGCGCACCATGCCCAAAGTACCGTTATCAAAGATAACAGTGATGATGGGCAGGTGATAGTGCTCCACCGTGCACAGCTCGTGGCAATTCATGCGGAAGCAGCCGTCGCCGGTGATATGGATCACGCGCTTGTCCGGGTTGCCCAGCTGGGCACCGATGGCCGCACCCAGGCCGAAGCCCATCGTGCCGAAGCCGCCGGAGGTCAGAAGCTGACCGGGATAGCGGAAGTGCAGATATTTGATGGCCCACATCTGATGCTGGCCCACGTCCGTTGCCACAATGGAATCCTGGGGGGCCAGCGTGCGGATGACCTCCAGGGTCTGCTGGGGGGTCAGGCGGGCACTTTCGGGGGCGGCGGAGGGAGCCCGCAGGGGCAGGATCTGCTCTTTCCAGTCGCTGTGATCGTACTGGGGCAGCTGCTCATTAAGCATAGACAGCACCCGCTTGGCATCCCCGATGATATGGTGGTCCGTAAGGACATTTTTGTCGATCTCCGCCCGGTCAATGTCGATCTGGACGATCTTGGCGCCGGCGGCAAAGGTGGCGGGATCCAGGGCGACCCGGTCCGAGAAGCGGCAGCCCACGGCGATCAGAAGGTCGCACTGGTCACAGGCGACGTTGGAGGCCATGGAGCCGTGCATGCCGATCATGCCGGTGGTCAGGGGGTGGTCGCCGGGGAAGCCGCCGCCGCCCATGACTGTGATGGCCACCGGCGCGTCCAGCTTTTCCGCGAATTCCAGGAACTCCCGGTCGGCCCGGGCCCGGACCACGCCGCCACCGCAGATCAGCAGGGGCTTGCGGGCCTGAGCGATCATGCCCACCAGCGTATCCACATCCTCCTGGCTGGGCTCCGGCTTTTTCAGCCGGTGGCTGCCGTCCAGCTCCCGCATGCCGGCGCTGGAACGGTTTTCCCGCCAGGGAATGAACTCATATTCGATTTCCTGAGTGGGGGCGGTGACGTTTTTCAGAAAGTCAATCAGCACCGGGCCGGGCCGGCCGCTGGCCGCCACGGCAAAGGCCTGGCGCATGATGTCCGGAATGCTCTGCGCATCCCGCACCAGGAAGGTGGCCTTGGTGATGGGCATGGCGATTCCGGTGATGTCCACCTCCTGGAAGGCATCCTTACCCAACAGGTTTTCCCCCACGTTGCAGGTGATGAATACCACCGGAGACGAGTCGAGATAGGCGGTGGCGATGCCGGTGGTCAGATTGGTGGCGCCGGGGCCGGAGGTGGCGAAGCACACCCCGACCTTACCGGTGGAGCGGGCGTAGCCGTCGGCGGCGTGGGAGGCGCCCTGCTCATGGGCGGTCAGAATGTGGGTGATCCGGTCCCGATAGCGGTACAGCTCGTCGTAGACGTTCAAAATGGTGCCGCCGGGGTAGCCGAAGACGGTGTCTACCTCCTGCTCCAGCAGGCATTCCATAATGGCTTGGGTCGCGCGGATTTTCAAGTGTATTCCTCCTTTATTTAGAACCTGCGGCTCCGGCGCACCGGGGCGCAGACAGGGGTCTCAGATCTTTCCGGGGCCGCGCTGCAGGGCGATGACGCCGGTGCGGGCAACCTCAAGAATGCCGAACGGACGCATCATGTCTTCAAAGATCTGAATGCGCTCCGGCGTGTCGGACAGTTCTGCTGTGATGGAGGTGGGGGACAGATCCGCCACCCTGGCGCCCATCAGGGAACACACGGTCATGATGTCGTTCCGGGTCTTGGCGCCGGCGCTGACTTTCAGGATCATCAGCTCCCGGCCGATCATGCTGGATTCATCCAGTGTACGGACCTTGACGACCTCGACCAGCTTGTTGAGCTGCTTTTCCACCTGTTCCAC
>CAKTHE010000037.1 GCA_934563745.1 uncultured Dysosmobacter sp.
CGAGATCGTTGGCCTGTCCGACGAGAAGAAGAAGACCGTCGTTACCGGTATCGAGATGTTCCACAAGCTGCTGGACTTCGCTGAGGCCGGCGATAACATCGGTGCTCTGCTGCGCGGCGTGGATCGTACCGGCATCGAGCGTGGCCAGGTTCTGTCCAAGCCCGGTTCCATTCACCCCCACACCAAGTTCGTTGGCCAGGTTTACGTCCTGTCCAAGGACGAGGGTGGCCGTCACACCCCCTTCTTCAACAACTATCGTCCCCAGTTCTACTTCCGTACTACCGACGTGACCGGCGTCATCACTCTGCCCGAGGGCACTGAGATGTGCATGCCCGGCGATAACGTCGACATGAAGGTTGAGCTGATCACCCCGATCGCCATTGAGAAGGGCCTGCGTTTCGCTATCCGTGAGGGTGGCCGTACCGTTGGTTCCGGCGTTGTCATCGAGATCGACGAGTAATTTGCACCACGAAAAGGGACTGCCGTATTGCGGCAGTCCCTTTTTTTATCGGTACGGCCACCCGGGCCCCGCAGAGCGGGGGTGGGCGGCGTTTACAGTGGGACGTCGGAAAGGCAGCCATGCGCCGCCCGCTTTGTGAGCGGTTAAGAGGCGGAAGGGGTGTCGGCTGTCTCCGGATAGGCTAAGCCGGTCTGAAATCCGTTTTCTCCGGAGCAGAGAACGTCGCCGGCAACCGGGAGTTCTTCACAGAGATAGAGGTTGACCTGGACGCCCTCCGCATGTCCCGGGTAGTTGGTAACGGTGTAGGTATAGCGGGTGACGGTCTGCCCGCAGGCTGCCGATAAATCCAGCCCTTGTTGGGTCTGAAGATCGTTATAGGTCTGATAGGACGCGGGGAGCGGGTCGGGAAGCTGAAGCTGCAGGGTCTCCACCGGCTCCGGGTCTATGTCCCAGCCGTAGGCGCGCAGATAGGCGACACGTGATTCGTTGTCGTGCAGACGTGCAGCGGTCTGGTCTGTGTGCTGCGGACTGTGGAAAACGGCCCAGGCAGCAAGCGCAAGCAGGGGTGGAAGTGCCCACAGCAGAAGCCTTTTTTTCGATAGTTTAGCAGTTACGATCATCATAGCGATCCCCTCCTGTAAGTTTTTATTTTCAAGCGCGGGGCTTTATGCTAAAATAAACGGAAAAGTATGGAAGAGTCCGCGCAGAGCGGGAGAGAGGGGCAGAAGCATGGCAAACGAGAAGGCTGGGGCGCAGCGTTTGGATCGCCTGCTGGCGTCAACCGGAAGCTGGAGCCGCCGGGATGTCCGGCAGCTGGTGCGCCAGGGAAGAGTGCTGGTGGACGGAGTTCCGGCCGCATCCCCGGAGGAGAAATATGATCCGGAAACGGCGGAGATCCGGGTGGATGGTCAGCGTGTTGTGTACAGGCGGGTGACCTGGCTGATGATGAATAAGCCGGCCGGTGTGGTTTCCGCCACAGAGGACAGCCGGGAGAAGACGGTGCTGGATCTTTTGGAGCCGGCTCTGCGCAAAAAGAAGCTTTTCCCGGTGGGGCGGCTGGATAAGGATGCGGAGGGGCTGCTGCTTTTGACAGATGACGGCGATCTGGCTCACCGGCTGCTTTCACCGAAATATCACGTGGATAAGGTGTATTATGTGCGGACCCAGGGACAGCTGACGGAAGAGGACGGCCGGGCCTTTGCACAGGGCGTGACGCTGGGCGACGGGTTTGTCTGTCTGCCGGCGGAACTGAAGATCCTGCGGGCCGATGCGCAGAGCGAAGCGCTTGTGACGGTGCGGGAGGGCAAGTATCACCAGGTCAAGCGCATGCTGGCGTCGCGGGGGAAGCCGGTCCTTTATCTGCGCAGGTTACAAATGGGCAATTTGACATTGGACCCGACCCTGGAGAAAGGGACCTACCGCTTTTTAACGGAAGCAGAGCAGGCTGAGCTGCAAAAGCGACCGGATTTGACGTGAAAAAACAAATGTTAAACAAAAAGAAACAAGCTTTTTTGTGAAAAAAGGAAAAAACTCTTGCAATCCTGCGGAAATCTCGTTATAATAACCTCATTGACAAATTGCACAAAAGAAAATGACCGGTGATTCGGCGAGGAGGACGGCTATGTCTGGAAGAATATTTCAAAATGTGGTCCTGCAACTGAAAGAGAATACAGACCGGACCGTGGGTGTGATTGACGGTGAGGGGATCGTGATTGCCTGCAGTGAACTGTCGCTGATCGGGCAGCGGTGGCCGGAATTTGTCAGCGTGATCAACGGCGCCGGCGGCGCGACGGTCACGTCGGATGGAAAGACCTTCAAGGCACTTAACGGCTGGGGCAATCAATTCGATTATGCCGCTTTTGCATCCGGGGATAACGATATCAGCAAAACCGTCTGTGCAATGGCGACGGTGGCGCTGAACTCCGCAAAGTCCTATTACGAGGAAAAGCACGACCGGGGCTCCTTTATCAAAGATATTATTTCAGACAATATTATGCTGGGCGACGTGTACATGCGGGCGAAAGAGCTGCGTGTGACGGCGGATGTTCCCCGCAGTGTGTTTGTGATCCGCTCCCTGAAGAAGGCGGAGTCGGTTCCCACGGATGCCATTCAGGCCCTGTTTCCGGACCGGCAGGTGGACTTCGTCATCTCTGTGGGCGAGGGGGATGTGGTCCTGATCCGTCAGCTTCCGGAGAGTGTGGGCCTGAAGGACCTGAACAAGGCCGCCTGCCAGATTGAAGAGACGCTGCGGGTCGACGGTGAGAGCACCGTGGTGGTGGGCATCGGCACCATCGCGCAGCATCTGCGGGATTTGGCGAAAAGCTATAAGGAAGCGCAGATCGCCATTGAGGTGGGAAAGGTTTTTGACACGGAAAAGTACGTGATCAACTACGAGAACCTGGGCATTGGCCGTCTGATCTATCAGCTGCCCACCACGCTGTGCGAAATGTTTTTGCAGGAGGTTTTCAAAAAGAACCCCATTGATGCCCTGGACCAGGAGACCCTGTTCACCATCCATAAGTTCTTTGAAAACAACCTGAATGTTTCGGAGACGGCACGGAAACTGTTTGTCCACCGGAACACGCTGGTGTATCGGCTGGAGAAGATCAAAAAGCTGACCGGCCTGGATCTGCGGGAGTTTGACGATGCCATCACCTTTAAGGTTGCGCTGATGGTCAAGAAGTACCTGACCTCCCGGGGGATCGAATCCTGAACCTACATAAGCGCGGACCGCGCACTCTGACAGCGCGGCCTGCATGAAAACGGAAAGATAAAGCTCCTCCCCGGTGCGGCAGCCGCCGCACCGGGGAGGAGCTTTATCTTGGGAAAATACTTGGCAAACATCGAAAAGGAAGGTTGCGCCGGAAACCGTTTATGTATATAATAAAAAGACGGAATTATGTCGACTGTTCCGGGTTCTGCGGAACTTTTGACGGAAACGGTCGTCTGATGGTTAGAAAGAAAAAAGCGAGGTGTCTCGTATGATTCGTTTGAAAAATGTGGAAATGGAATATGAAAACGGCACCAAGGCAATCCGGGGGATCTCCCTGAATATTGAAGACGGAGAATTTGTGTTTCTGGTGGGGCCGTCGGGCAGCGGCAAATCAACGATCATTAAGCTGCTGACCGGAGAGGTGGAGCCCACGGCCGGGCGGATCATGATCAACGGCTTTTCCGCCTCCAACATCTCCGAACGGCAGATCCCGCTGATGCGGCGCACGCTGGGCGTCATCTTTCAGGATTTCCGCCTGATCGAGAAGAAGACGGTGTATGATAATCTGGCTTTCGTGATGCGGGCGGTGGGGACGCCGGACAAAGAGATCCGCAAACGCATCCCGTACGTTTTGAAGCTGGTGGGCCTGGAGAACAAAATGACCTCGCACCCGAGCGAGCTTTCCGGCGGCGAGCAGCAGCGCGTGGCCATTGCCCGGGCGCTGGTGAACAATCCCAGCACCATCATTGCCGACGAGCCCACCGGCAACCTGGATCCGGAGCGCTCGCTGGAGCTGATGGATCTGCTGGTGAAGATCAACGCTTTGGGAACAACGCTGGTGGTCGTGACCCATGAGAAAAACCTGGTGGACCACTTCGGCAAGCGGGTGGTGACCATTGAGGCGGGCAAAGTGGTCAACGACAGCGTCGGCGGCTATGTGGGAGGAAAGATCCATGGGTGAGCACAATTTTCGCTATTTTTTCCGGGAAGGCGTTTCCAATATGTTCAGCCACGGCTTCATGTCCTTTGCCGCCATTGGCATTACGGTGGCCTGTCTGCTGATCATGGGGACCTTTTCGCTGGTGGCCGTGAACGCCGATGCAAACCTGAAGACCATGGAGAGTGAAAATGAGATCCTGGCCTTTGTGGACGAAACATACACCGAGGCGCAGGCCCGGGCCCTGCAAAGCCAGCTGGAAAAGCTGCCCAATGTGACAGGCGTTCAGTTCATCACCCGGCAGGAAGCGACTGCGGCCTTCCAGGAGGAATATGCCGACGAGCAGATGTTCCGGGACCTGGATCCGCAGATCTTCCGGGACCGCTATGCCGTCAAGATCGCGGATCTGCACAAGATCTCCGCTACGGCGCAGGCGCTGCGCGGCGTGGAGGGAATTGCGGATGTCAATGTGTATGAGGAGCTGGCCAGCGGCTTTATCACGCTGCGCAACGTGGCGACGGTGGTGTGTGTGGCTCTGATCGCGATTTTGTTTGTGGTGTCGGTATTCATTATCTCCAACACCATCAAGCTGACGACCTTTGACCGCCGGGAGGAGATTGCCATCATGCGTATGGTGGGTGCGACCAACGGCTTCATTCGCTGGCCCTTTGTGTACGAGGGCTTTATGATCGGCCTGCTCAGCGCGGCGATTGCGTTTTTCATGCAATGGGGCCTTTACCTGGCGGTCAGCCGGGGCATTGCCAACAGCGATTCGCTGCAGCTGATCCGCATGGTGGACTTTAAGAGCCTGTGGGGGCCGGTGGCCGGTGCCTTTGCCGGGGCGGGAATCCTCATCGGCATCGGCGGCAGCCTTTCGGCGATCCGGAAGTTTTTGCAGGTATAAGGAGGGCGGCATGAAACAGAACAAACGGAGATGCTTCCGGCGGATATTCTGTGCCCTGCTGGCCTTTTTGTGCCTGTTCGGGGCGCTGGGGGCGGAGCTGACGCCCACTGCACTGGCCGTGACGCAGGCGGATATTGACGCGCTGCAGAAGAATGCCGACAAGCTGGCCCAGCAAAAGAAGGACCTGAAGGACAAGCTCAGCGCACTGTCGGACAAAAAGTCCAACGCGCTGGAGAAAAAGAAGCTGCTGGACCAGCAGGTCATCAATCTGCAGGCCCAGATCGCCAACGCGGAGGCCCAGATCGCGGATTACAAAGCACTGATCACACAGACGGAGTCCGACCTTGCGGAGGCCCAGGAGAAGGAAGCGGCCCAGTATGAGCTGTTCTGCAAGCGGGTCCGCGCCATGGAGGAGCGGGGCAGCGTCAGCTACTGGTCGGTGCTGTTCAAGGCGGAAAGCTTTTCGGATCTGCTGAGCCGGCTGGATTTTATCAACGAAATCATGGATTCGGACCAAAGCGTGATCGATCAGCTGCAGCAGCTGCAGGACGAGATTGAAGCGAAAAAGGCCAGCCTGGAAACCAGCAAGGCGCAGACCGAGGTCCTGCGGGGAGAGCTTGTTTCCCGAAAGAGCGAGCTGGACACCCAGCGCACGGAGGCCAACCGCCTGGTGCAGGAGATCCAGCAGAACGAGGCGGATTATAAGGACACCCTCGATGCCATTGACAGCGAGGAGGAGCAGATCCAAAAGAAGATCGTGCAGATGTCCCGGGATCTGGCGGCACAGAACAACAGCCAGAACGGCGGCGGAAGCACGGCGCTGGGCGGCTACATCTGGCCGGTCAGCAGCCGGCGGATCACCTCGCCGATGGGAAGCCGCTATACCGGGATCCCGGGCGCGTCCACCAATCATAAGGGCGTGGACATTGGCGGTGTGGGCTATACATCCGAGGTGCACGCAGCCAAAGCGGGGACTGTGATCGTGTCGCAATATTCCAATTCGTACGGGAATTATGTGGTGGTCTCCCACGGAAGCGGCAATACGACCCTGTATGCCCATATGTCCAGCCGCCGTGTCAGCGTGAACCAGACGGTCAAGCAGGGGGATGTACTGGGCATCACCGGGTCCACCGGAATTTCCAACGGCGCCCACCTGCACTTCGAGATCACGGAAAACGGCCAGCGGGTGAATCCGCTGAATTATCTGACGGGTTACGTGAAGGCCTGGTAAGCGGGCGGACCGCAAAAGGATCTCATATGCGCCCCTCCGGCTCCATACTATGGAACCGGAGGGGATTTTTATGATCGCTTTGATTGACTGGCAGGCCGGAACAAAACCGGTGCGGCAGGCCGTGCACATTCAGCTGCGTTCCATTCGAACGCTTACCTTGACGCAGGTACAAATCCACAAAGGAGCGCATACCCCGGTCCGGCTGCTTCGGCACAGGATCCGGACGGCGGCGCGGGAGCTGCAGCGCCGGGGCGTGACCCGGGCGGTTTTCGGCCGGGAGTTTTCCATGGCCGGGGAATTTGCGCGCTGGGGCATTCTACCGGTTGAGACGCAGGCGCTCTGGCAGGCCCTGGCGGCACCGCTGACCGCGGCCGCGGCGGCACAGGCGGAACTTTCGGCCGGCCGGGCGGTGGTTGCCGTGTGCGGGGAGCGGCTGAGCGCCGCGATGGTCCGGACGGTCACGGAGTTGTGCATGCGCTGGCGCTATGTGCGGCTGTGTGTGCCCAGCGGCGGGGAAGAGCTGTGCCGGACGCTGCGCCGGGAATATGGTGCGGCCCTGGTGCTGGAGCACGGCAGGGAGCAGACGCCGCAGGCGGATCTGTATGTATGCTTCGATTCCCCGCCCGACGCGGTACGGAAGGGCGGCATTGTGCTGGACCTGAGCGGAGCCGGAGCGGAGGAAGGGCGGCCGGGGCTGTACTTTCCGCCGGACCTGGAGGCGCAGCTGCCGCAGGAAGGCGACCGGGCGCAGCTGGCCGCGGCACTGCTGGAGGGCGGGGCTCTGCGCCGCAGCGAGATCGGGATCGCGGGAAAGCCGGCGGAGACTTGACATTCCGGTTTTCAGTCACTATAATACTGGTTTATACTGATTATATAATAGAATAAGTATGTCCCAGTGACTTTTTACAAATCAAAGCACAGAAAGGAACGGATCCCCATGGAGAAAGAATACAGAATGAGTCAAGCCCGTTTCGACGAGCTGACCCAAGAACTGAACTATCTTAAGACTACCCGTTCGGACGAAGTGGCGGAGCAGATCAAGATCGCCCGCGGCTTCGGTGACCTCAGCGAGAACAGCGAGTACGATGAAGCAAAAAACGAGCAGGGCAAGCTGTACTCCCGCATTGCCGAGCTGGAGGTTATTCTGCAGCATGTGGTGATCGTGGATGAGTCTAACGCCCCTACCAACGCCGTGACCATCGGCTGCCGCGTGATTGTGGCTACGCCGGACGGCCAGGAGCTGCCGGCCTATAAGATCGTCGGTTCGCAGGAGTCGGACCCGATGAACGGCATCATTTCGGAGGATTCGCCTTTCGGCAAGGCGCTGCTGGGCGCCAAGGAAGGGGACCAGGTCGTGGTGGAGGCTCCCAACGGCAATATCCATTACACGGTCAAGAAGATCGAGCGCTGAGGAGAGACACGATGTCGGAACAGAAGAAGAATCAGCAGCCTGCGCCGGAGCAGGATCTGAGCCAGCAGACCAAGATCCGCCGGGAAAAGCTGGCGGCGCTGCAGGCGGAGGGGCGCGACCCCTTTACCATCACCCGCTTTGACTGGGACCATACCTCCGAGCAGATCAAGACCCATTTTGACGAGCTGGAAGGGCAGCCGGTGAAGATCGCCGGCCGCCTGATGAGCAAGCGGGGCATGGGAAAGGTCAGCTTCTGCGATCTGCAGGACCGGGACGGCCGCATCCAGCTTTACGCCCGGCAGGACGAGATGGATGAAGATATTTACAAGCGGTTTAAAAAGTACGATATCGGCGATATCGTGGGCGTCGAGGGCGAAGTGTTCCGCACTCAGCGGGGCGAGATGAGCGTCCGGGCCAAGAATATTATCCTGCTGTCCAAGTCTCTGCTGCCTCTGCCGGAGAAGTTTCACGGCCTGCAGGATAAGGAACTGCGCTTCCGTCAGCGGTACGTGGATCTGATGGTGAACCCGGAGGTGAAGCGGAACTTCGTTATCCGCTCTCAGTTCATCAAGCATCTGCGGGACTATCTGGACAACATGGGCTATATCGAGGTGGAGACGCCTGTTCTGAACACCATTGCCGGCGGCGCCGCCGCCCGGCCCTTCATCACCCATCACAACACCCTGGACATTGACATGTACATGCGCATCGCCACGGAGCTTCCCCTGAAGCGTCTGATCGTGGGCGGCATGGACCGGGTGTATGAGATCGGCCGGATCTTCCGCAATGAGGGCATGGATCCCAAGCACAACCCCGAATTCACAACGGTGGAGTTGTATCAGGCCTATACGGATTTTCACGGCATGATGGACATTGCCGAGGGCGTGTACACCACCTTTGCCCAGAAGTATCTGGGCACCTATGAGCTGGAGTGGATGGGCGAGAAGATCGACCTGACCCCCGGCTGGCCCCGTATGACCATGGTGGAGGCCGTCAGAAAATATGTGGGCATCGATTTTGACGCCATCAGCGATGACGCCGAAGCCGTGGCCGCGGCCAAGGCCAAGGGTGTGGAGCTTTCCGATGCTGCGGAGAAGACCTGGGGCAACGCCCTGTACGCCTGCTTCGACCAGAAGGTGGAGGAGCATCTGGTGCAGCCCACCTTCATCACCATGTACCCGGTGGAGGTCAGTCCCCTGACCAAGCGCAGCCCTGCCGATCCCCGGCTGACGGAGCGGTTCGAGTTCTTCATCTGCCGCAGCGAGATGGGCAACGCCTACTCCGAGCTGAACGACCCCATCGACCAGCGCCGCCGCTTTGAAAAGCAGGTGGAGC
>CAKTHE010000038.1 GCA_934563745.1 uncultured Dysosmobacter sp.
ACACACGAAAGCGTTTTTCCTTCACCCCCGCCCCAGCCGCTGCCAGCTTCTCCTCCGCCGTCTACCACTGATCCCACAGTACCCTGTACAACGGCCCGCCGGCCCTGCATTTGCAGGGCCGGCGGGCCAAATTATGAGGGAGAGCATTTTTTCAAATGCCGGGCCGCAAAAAAGCTTTTCTGCTCACAGCAGATACGCGCACAGGATGTACGCCGCGGAGGAAGCCACAATCACAATGGGAAATACCAGCAGGCCGTACCGGAACACCCACTTGGGATTCTCCTGCATGCATTCGGTTCCCAGATAAAGCGGAGCGGAACCGCCGGCCGCCATGGTCAAAAACGCGCACAGGGCAGACATGACGATGGCCGGGATCACGCAGCTGACGTTGACGCCCAGTTCGGTGCTGTAGCGGATCAGAATGGGGCCCACCACCGTGCCGACGATTACAGCCGTCGCGGTATTGGAGAAGAAGTTGGTGCACAGCAGCGTCAAAAGCACCAGCATCACCACAAACAGCGGGAAGGGCATATTGCCGAAGGCCGCATTCATCAGCCCGGCCAGCCAGCCCCGGATCCCCAGCTCCTCATTGGAGACCATGCCGCCGATCGCCGTGAAGCCGCAAACGCTTAGAACGATTCCCCAGTTGACGGCCTTGCCCATGGTCCGGTCCACGTTCAAAAGCGCCTCGCCATCCACATGGATCAGGTGCAGCAGCACCAGCATCAAAACAAACCAAAAGCCCTGCCCGATCCCAACAAATTTCTCATAGCCGGGCACCGTTTTGGGCAGCCAGATCAGCACCACGGAATAGAGGACGCCGATCACAAAGATGACCATGGTGTAAGCCTGACGCCGATTGAAGCGGGTGCCGCCGGCGGCGCAAATGCTGGCCACGTCTGCAGATTGGAGCTTGGAATAGTCCACCCGGAACAGCGGGCGCAGACTCAGAGCGAACACAACCGCGATCAGGAGCCCCGACAGCAGGGCCGCCACCAGGTAAGACACCTGATCCACCTGCACGCCGGCTTCCGTCAATCCGGCGCCCATCAGGTTGTAGATCATCAGCGCCATGCCCTTAAAGGGCAGAATTCCGCCGCCCACCGAAGCGGAGACGATCGCACCGGTGTACATAGCCTTTTTCCACTGGCTCTTGTTGTCATAGCCCACCGTTTCGGCGATGGAATCGATCATGGCAATGCTGAACAGATATGCGCCCAGCGCGCTGGCCAACGCTCCCAGCACGGTCACCGCCAGCATAAAGACACAGGTAAACAGCACCGGCTTTCCGTTCAGAGCCCTGCGGGAGATCATCCAGCGGGCCAGCACGCTGTCCGCACCGCTTTCCGTCAGGGCATACAGCAGCACAAAGATCACGATCAGCTGCCACACCGTGGGGCTGCCCAGCGTGGACGCAATGATGCTGTTGGCGTCAATATAGCCGGTCAGGATCATGGCCAGCATCATCAAAAGGGAGGGGATGATCATTCCGAAACCGTTGGCGATCATAAAAATGCCGCCCAGGAAAATGCCCACGGCCTGAACACCCAGGCGCGTCACATTGGCCCAGGTAGGGCAGATCAGGCCGAAGCCGAACAGGAAAAACAGACTGATCACCAGATAGACCAGCTGCTTGGCCGAATATTTTTTCTGATTGGGCATAGCGCTCACTCCTTCTCTTTTTTTGTCGAGGGGCGGGGCGGAGGCGGCGGCAGCAGCGGGTCTGCCTGCGCGGCCTGCTCCGCCATCGCATCCAGGCACATATCGGTAAACATGCGCTCGTAATACTTATAATTTTCTTTTCCCAGCACAAAGGGGTTGGCCACTCCGTTGCAGATGTTCCGGACCAGATCCAGGCGCTGGGTTCCCTTGTCCACAAAGGGATGGGTCGCGATCTCCGCGTCACAGCCCATACGTTCTGTCGCCTGGGCAAAGTAGAGCGTGGAGCGCAGATACTGCACCTTGTCGCTGAGCTTCCAGGGGATCCCCGTGCCGCCCCACATGGCCACCCAGTGCGGCCGGCCCTCGTCCGTGACCGGGAAGATAAAGCTCAGCCCGCCGGGGGTGTGGCCGGGGGTTGCATAGCAGTGGATCTCCGTTCCTCCCAGGCGGAATACATCTCCGTCTTCCAGAAAGCCATCCACATTCCACTTGAGAACGCCGGTCCGGTTGCGGGTATCCTGCTGCGCAAAGGCAAAGTCCACCTGCGACATATAGATTTTGCAGCCGGTCTGCTCCCGGAACCAATCTGCCCGGCCATAGTGGTCTCCGTGGCCGTGGGTAATCAGGATCGCCTTCAGCGCCCCCAGCTCGATGCCCAGATCCGCAAAGCCCTGAACAATCATGTCCCGGTGCTCATCCAGCGGCTCCATGCAGTCCAGCAGGATCACACCCTCCTCCGTCTCCAGCACGAAGCAGCCCACATTGGGCGTTCCAATGAAGGATAGCTGATCAAAAAAGCGTGTGGCCGGATAAGGCTCCACCTTTTCGCCAAACAGCGGGCGGTGCGGGGTCAGGATCCGCCAGCTTTTCGCATGCTCCATATCCATCACCTTTCTCTTGCGCCGCTTGTTCGCGGCGGTTGTTCTGGCCTCACGGTAGCAGGCCGGATTTCTTCCGGCAAGCGAAACCGCGCAAGAGGACGCTTTTCCGGCGCGACTGGGCAAATTGTTCAATTCCGATTGCGTTTTTCCGTCGAAAGATGTTAAAATAAGCAAAACAAGAGAGGGCCGCGCGTAGAAGCGCCGCCCCACAGGGAGGGAATCAGCCGTGTGGAAGGTCATGATCTGTGATGACGAGCCGGAGATGTGCGCGCAGATCCGGCAGAGCCTGGCCCGCTTCACGCAGGAATGCGGCGCGCAGTTTTCCATTCGGGAATGCCACTCCGGAGAAGCGCTGCTGTGCCGCCTGGAGGCGGACACGGACCTGGTCTTTCTGGATATCCGCATGGAGGGGCTGTCCGGCATGGAGGCGGCCCGGCGGCTGCGGAAGGAGAACCGGGACGTATGCCTGATTTTTATCACCACCATGACGCAGTACGCCCTGGAGGGGTATCAGGTCCACGCCTACGGTTTTTTGAAAAAGCCCCTGCTCTATGCGCAGTTCCGCCTTCTGATGCTGGACGCGCTGCGCTCCCTGGCCGGGAAAAAGGAGGAGACCATCACGCTGAAGATCGGCTCGGAAGTCCACACCGTTTCCCTGCCCCGGCTTCTTTATCTGGAGGTCCGCAACCACGAGGTCCGGGTCGTGTGCACGGACGGCGTGCTGAGCTGCTACGAGGCCATGAGCAATATGGAGCAGCTTCTGCGGGGGCACGGCTTTTTCCGCTGCCACAAAAGCTTCTGCGTCAACCTGCGCCACATTACCCGCATCACATCCACCGGCGTGCAGATGCGCAACGGTGACGAGCTGCCGGTCAGCAAGCACCGGCGCCGGGAATTTTTAGAGGCGTTTTCCGCCTACGCCGGAGGTGGTCCGCTGTGAACTGGGCCGAACTGTACCGCTGCCTCTTCGATGCCGGAATGGCTGTCTGGTTCTTTCGTCCCGTCCGTTCCGTCCGTCTTCGCTCCCGCGGGCAAATCGCCGCCTGCTTCCTCCTTCTGCTGATCCCCGCCCCCATCTACGTCCTGCCCGGGACGGACAGTCTTCCCCTGCTGCTGGCCCGTTTTGCGATCCGGGTCCTTCCGTACGCGCTCTGGCTTTACTGCAGCAAGGGCACCTCGCCCCGGCGCAGCCTGTATCTGGCTCTTCTATGCTGGATTACCTTCACAACGGAGAACAACATCTTCCTGACGCCCCAGCTTTCGTTTCTCCGCTGGAATCAGGTCTCTTATACCGGGCAGCCCGGGCTGGATATCGTCCTGGGCCGTCTGGTGGAGCTGGCTCTGGAATTCGCCATTGTAACCCTGATGAGCCGCACACTGCCTCTGTGGGATGACCGTCCCGTCAATCCGGACCGGTTCTGGATCGCCGGCGCCGTCATTCTCTGCCAGCTGTATGTGAAAAGCACGCTGAAAACGATCTCCGGCGCCCTGCCGGAAACCTATCTCAAGGAGTTAACGGTCTATCCGATCCTGCTGCAGATCCTTTTAAGCAGTGCCCTGGTGCTGCTGGAACGGTATCTCTCCGGCCGGGCCCGGCAGGAGCAGGAGCGTCTCAACGAATTAGCCAGCCAGTACCGCTACGAAAATATCCTGGCCCGGGAGGCTGCCGCGGAAGACATCCGGGTTTTGCATCATGACCTGAAAAACCATCTTTTAAGTCTGCAGCGTCTGGCCGGCGACAATGAAAAGCTGGAAGATTACATTCATCAGATGCTGCAGCGCACCCAGGAATATGAAGCGCTGGTGGAAACGGGCTGCCCGCTGCTCAACGGGCTCCTTTCCGAAAAGATCCGTCAGGCGGCGCAGCAGGGGATCGATCTGAACGCCTGCATCGACTTTCGTCCGGGCCTGTTTTTAAGCGACATGGATATCTGCACCCTGTTCGGCAACGCCCTGGATAACGCCATTGAGGCCAGTCTCCGGGTGCAGGATCCCGATAAGCGCAGCATCCTGGTCAAGTGCAGCAGTACAGCGGGCAGCCTGGTTCTGACCTTTTTGAATTACTATGAGGGCCGGCTGCGCCGGGGCAGCCAGGGCCTGCTCAGCAGCAAGGCGGCGCCCGGGCATGGAGTCGGCCTTGCCAGCATGCAGCGCACGGTGGAAAAATACGGCGGCGCCATGAGCATCCGGACTGATGAATACCACAACTTTGTGCTGACGCTGCTGATCCCCTTTCCGGATGAACCGGCTGCGCCGGATCCCGCCGGCTAAGCCCAAAGCGTCAGTTTACAAAGAAGAGCCGTTCCCCGCAGGGAACGGCTCTTCTTTGTCGTTTTTCCTGATCTCAATTAAAGCGCCGGCTTTCCGGCACCGGGCTCCGCTTCCTTTCTCCGCTCTCCGCGCAGCCCGGCAAAAAAGCGCCGCAGCACCGCCCGGCAAGGCTCCTCCAGAATCCCGCCCACCAGCGCCGGACGGTTAGGAAACGCCTCCATAAAAAGATTGGTCACGCCGCCGCAGGCCCCCATGGCCGCATCCCGCGCCCCGTAAAAGACCTTGGGGATCCGGGCGTTGAGAATCGCCCCGGCGCACATGGGGCACGGCTCCAGCGTCACATACAGCGCGCAGTCATCCAGCCGCCAGCTGCCCAGCACCGCGTTCGCCTGGGCAATCGCCTCCATCTCCGCATGGGACGCGGTGGCCCCGCGCTCTTCCCGCCGGTTGCGGCCCCGGCCCACCACCGTGCCGTTGCGCACGATCACGCAGCCCACTGGGACCTCCCCCACCGCAGCCGCTTCCTCTGCCAGCTCCAGCGCCAGGCGCATATAGTTTTCGTGCGGCATGGACGCCGCCCCCTTTCCGGTTTAAAACCTGGAATATTTGTCCAAACTGACCGTAAAAATAAGTCAGGGAGGAATGACCATGAAAACTATGCTGTCTCAAAACGACCGGGCCGATCCGGAGCTGCAGGATCTTAAAGATGAACTGCGCAGCGCACAGGGAGAGCTGGCCCTGGCTTACCGCCGCTTTAACCAGGCCATCGAACCGGAGCTGGTGGAAGCCTGCATTTATCGGATCAGCTCGGAAAAAGCCCGCTGCAACTATCTGCTGCGCGCCATCAAGGAGCGCAGCCCCGCTGCGGCCGCACCGGCCGGAGAGGAGGCCCTATGGACCTGACGCAAAAAGTAATCGCCGGGATCCTGGTCGCTTTCCTGCTGATCGCCCTGATCCGGGTCTTTCAGGTGCCGCTGCGCCTGATGCTTCGGCTGCTGCTCAATACACTGACCGGCTTTTTCGCCCTGTGGCTGGTGAACCTGAGCTCCGGGTTCACCGGCCTCTTCCTGGGGCTGAACCTGTGGAATGCCCTGGTGGTCGGTGTTCTGGGGCTGCCGGGTCTGGCGCTTTTGATCCTTCTGCGCTGGATCCTCCCGGCTACATAGGCAAAAGTTTAATTTGGCATGTGAGTATTTTAAAGAAATCGCGAGTAAATCGAAGCATTTAAAAGCTTGCTGCCTGATAAATAAAAAAAGCGTTGACGCAGCCGGAAGGGTGTGCTATAAATAATCTTGCTCCGATTTTAACCCGGAGCCTTTGAATTGTAAAGCGAAGAAACTATATAAATCATACGGAGGAAACACCATGTCCACTTTTATGGCAAACAAGGCCAACATTGAGCGCAAGTGGTACATTCTGGACGCTGCCGGCAAGCCCCTGGGCAAGACGGCCGTCCGCGCCGCCGACCTTCTGCGCGGCAAGACCAAGCCCACTTTCACTCCCAACGCCGACTGCGGCGACAACGTAATCATCATCAACGCCGGCAAGGCTGTGCTGACCGGCAACAAGGGCACCCAGAAGATCTACCGGACGCATTCCGGCTGGGTCGGCGGCCTGAAGGAAACTCCCTATCGCATTCTGATGCAGGAGAAGCCCGATGTCGCCATGCGTACCGCTGTGCGCGGCATGATGCCCAAGAACAGCCTGTCCAGAAATGCGCTGAGCCGTCTGCACATCTATGCCGACGCCAACTACGAGCAGCAGGCCCAGAAGCCCGTGGCTCTGGACGTTGAATAAGGAGGAGCAAGAGAATGTATCAGTCTAAGAAACCGTATCTGTATGGCACCGGCCGCAGAAAGTCCTCTGTCGCCCGCGTCCATCTGTTCCCCAACGGGACTGGCTCCATCACCATCAACGGCCGCGACATTGACGAGTACTTCGGTCTGGAGACCCTGAAGATGGTCGTCCGTCAGCCCCTGGAG
>CAKTHE010000039.1 GCA_934563745.1 uncultured Dysosmobacter sp.
CAGCCCTCGATAAACTGCAGGCTGGCGCCCTCATCCACAAGAATCCGCGTATGCTCAAACTGGCCGGCGCCCTTGGCGTTGAGGCGGAAATAGGACTGCAACGGAATGGACACCTGAACTCCCTTGGGCACGTATACAAAGGAGCCGCCGGACCAGACCGCGCCGTGCAGCGCCGCAAATTTGTGGTCCCGGGGCGTCACAAGCTTCATGAAGTACTTGTGCACCATGTCGGCGTACTCGCCCTTCAGCGCGCTTTCCATGTCCGTATACACAACGCCCTCGGCCGCCACGGAGTCCTTCACATTGTGGTACACCAGCTCCGAATCGTACTGGGCCCCCACGCCGGCCAGAGACTTGCGCTCCGCCTGCGGGATCCCCAGCCGCTCAAAGGTGTCCTTAATGTCCTGGGGCACATTCTTCCAGTCGTTCTGCATCTTCGTGTTGGGCCGGACATAGGTGGCGATATGGTCCATATCCAGTCCCTCGATGGACGGGCCCCAATTGGGCAGGGGCATCTCGTTGTAGATCTGAAGGGCGTGCAGCCGGAACTGCTGCATCCAAACCGGATCGTTTTTCTCCTTGGAAAGCTTCTCCACGATCTCCGGCGTCAGGCCGGATTCCATGCGAAAGGCGTCATGCTCGGCATCCCGGATGTCATAGACGCTGCGGTCCACGTCCTCCACATACGTTTTTTCTTTGTTCTCTGCCATTGCTTACTCCCCGCCTTATTCTGCCTTCAGGCTGCCAAAGCCCTGTTCGTTGATCCGATCCACCAGGGACGCGTCACCGTTGCGGACGATCACGCCCTCTTCCATCACGTGAGTCGCATCCACCTTCAGCGCTTCCAGGATCCGGGTGGAGTGGGTGATGATCAGCAGCGAACCGTGCTGCCGCTCCCGGAACAGCTGCACACCCTGAGAAACCGTACGCACAGCGTCTACATCCAGGCCGGAATCCGTCTCATCCAAAATGGCCAGCTGCGGTTCCAGCATCAGCATCTGCAGGATCTCCGCCTTCTTTTTCTCACCGCCGGAAAAGCCCACGTTCAGGTCCCGTTCCGCATAGCTTTCGTCCATGGACAGCAGCTTCATCATCTCGCCGAGCTTCTTCTTAAAGTCCCACAGGCGCAGGCGGCTGCCCGTCTTCTGCTCCAGAGCCGTACGGATGAAGGCGCTCAGGGTCACGCCCGGCACCTCCAGCGGATTCTGAAAGGACAGGAAAATGCCTTTCTTGGCCCGCTCATTGACCGGCAGCCTGGTAATGTCCTCTCCGTTAAAAAGGATGGACCCGGCCGTGACGGCGTAGGCCGGATTTCCGGTAATGGCATAGCCCAGCGTGGATTTTCCGGTTCCGTTGGGCCCCATCAGCACGTGGGTCTCATCCTGTCCCAGCGTCAGATTGACGCCATGAAGAATCTCCTTATCCTCCACACTGACGTGCAGGTCCTTCACTTCCAAAAGATTGGTGTTGCTCATTGTACCTCGTCCCCTTTTCCGCCGCGGAGCAGCCTCCCGCAGCTCTCGTTTGTTTCCCGGTCCTTCAGGTCCAGCAGATCCTGAAGGGTATAGCTGTTTACATACGCATACACTTGCTCCTGAAGCCCCCGCCAAAAAGGAAGCGTCCAGCAAAGCTCACCCCACTCGCAGTGCGTCCGGTTCGTTTTCAGACATTCCACCAGCGCAAGCTCTCCTTCTGCGGCGGAAAGGATCTCTCCGATCCGATACGCCCCGGGCGGGCGCGTCAGCCGGTATCCCCCGGCTTTTCCAAGGGCACTTTCCACCAGGTCCCGCCTGCACAGCTCCGGCATGATCCCTTCCAGATATTTTCTGGACATTTTCTGCCGGCGCGCAATGTCGCTCAGACGGATATACTCCCCGCTGCCCGCAGCGGTCTGCTGTGCCATATCCAGCAGGGCCCGCAGCGCATAGCGCCCCTTCGATGAGAACATCATGCGTAATTCCTACCTTTCCGCCGGTAATTATAGCGGCCTTTTCCCAGTGTGTCAATAGGAATTAGCGGGAAAGTTTTGATTTTGCGCCGGATTTTCCCGGCTCTGCTGCCCGCCGCCGCAAGGCTCCCCATTGACAAAGTAGGTTTACAAGGGTATTCTGAAGATGCAGATGCCGCTCAGTCTCTTTGCGCGGCATCCCCCACCGGAAGCTGCCTGGCTCCCGGTTTTTATGTGTCCGGCGCGTTCGCCCGGGCTTCATTGTCAAGAACAAGGCGGTGCACACAAATATGCTGAATCAATTTTCAAGAACCCAGCTTTTATTCGGCGAAGCGGGCATGCAGCGGCTGTTTGCCGCGCGCGTGGCCGTGTTCGGCATCGGCGGCGTGGGGGGATACACGGTCGAAGCCCTGGCGCGCAGCGGGATCGGGACGCTGGACCTGATCGATGACGACCGGGTCTGTCTGACCAATCTCAACCGCCAGATTTTTGCCACCCGCAAAACCGTGGGACAGTATAAGGTGGATGTAGCCCGGGAGCGCATTGCCGACATCAATCCCGCCGCGGTCGTCCACACCTATAAAACGTTTTACACGCCGGAAACCGCCCCGCAGTTCGACTTTACGCAGTATGACTACGTGGTGGACGCCATAGATACCGTCACCGGGAAGCTGGAGCTGGCCGTACAGGCCCAGCGTGCCGGAACCCCCATCATCAGCTGCATGGGGGCCGGCAACAAGCTGGATCCCACCGCCTTTGAGGTGACGGATCTTTACAAAACCTCCGTGTGCCCCCTGGCCCGGGTCATGCGCAAGGAACTCAAGCGCCGGGGGGTGGAGCGGCTTAAGGTCGTCTATTCCAGGGAACCGGCTCTTACGCCCCGGGAGGATGCTTCCATCAGCTGCCGCAGCAACTGCATCTGCCCTCCCGGAACGGCCCGCAAGTGCACCCAGCGCCGCCAGGTCCCCGGCAGCAACGCCTTTGTGCCGGCGGCCGCCGGCCTGATCCTGGCCGGCGAGGTGGTCAAGGACTTGGTGGGGGATGTGTGATGATCTATCTGGATTACTGCGCCAATACGCCGGTCGATGAAGCGGTGCTGGGCTGCTTCTGCGATACGGAGCGCCGCTGCATCGGCAATGCCAACTCCCACCACCGGGCCGGTTACGCAGCCCGGGACTTGATCCGCCAGGCAACGCAGACCGTCGCCTCCACACTGGGCGCCCTGCCGGAGGAGGTCATTTATACCTCCGGCGCCAGCGAAGCCAACAACCTGGCGATCAAGGGGCTGGCCCGCCTGGCCCGGCACCGGGGAAGGCACATCATTGCAACGCCGCTGGAGCATTCCTCTGTCAGCGGCTGCCTGACAGCCCTGCAGGAGCAGGGCTATGAAATCGATCTTCTGGATCTTCGCCCGGACGGAACGCCGGACCTGGCCCACCTTCAGGAGCTGCTCCGGCCGGACACCGTTCTGGTGGCTGTCAGCGCCGTGGACAGCGAATTGGGCGTTGTGCAGCCGGTGGATGCGATCGCCCGTCTGGTCCACAGCGTCCCGGGCTGCCGCCTGCATGTGGACACCACCCAGGCCGTCGGCAAAATTCCGGTTTCCTTTTCCGGAGCCGACACGATGAGTCTGACGGCCCATAAATTTTACGGTCTCAACGGCATCGGCGTGCTGCTCAAGCGCCGGGAGCTGGTGGTGGAGCCTCTGATCCACGGCGGAGAAAGCACCACCATCTTCCGCAGCGGGACCCCCACCACAGCGCTGATCGTCTCCTTCGCCAAGGCGCTGGAGCTTGCCCTCGCTGCCCTGCCGGAGCGGTTCTCCGCCGTACAGGCCCTCAACTTCCGGCTGCGGCAGGCCCTGGCGGCGTATCCGCTGGTCCGGATTAACTCCCCCGACGATGCCATTCCCCACATTTTGAATCTCAGCGTTCAGGGTGTCCGGGGGCCGGCCTTTCAAAAGGCCCTGGACGAGAAAGGCGTATGCGTATCCGTCAAGTCCGCATGCTCTTCAGACGCGCTTCCCTCCCGGGCGGTATTTGCCGTCAGCCGGGACCGGAAAAATGCGCTGTCCTCCTGGCGGATCAGTCTGAGCCACCGAACTACCCCAGAAGAGCTGACACAATTTCTCCAGGCCTTTGATTCATGCTATCAGGACCTGACCCACACACCGGGCCGCGGATAAGCGGTCCTTACAAAAGAGGAGACGGTTTTCTATGGAACGATCCTTCGAGCCCTATCAGCTCATTGAACGCAGCATCATCAAAAAATACCGCCGGGAGCTCTGGACCCCCTTCGTCACCGCAGTCAAGCGCTACGAGCTGATCCAGGCCGGGGACCGGATCGCCGTGTGCATCTCCGGCGGCAAGGACTCCATGCTGATGGCCAAGCTGATGCAGGAGCTTCAGCGCCACAGTAACGTCCCCTTCGAGCTGGTCTTTCTGGTCATGGATCCCGGCTACAACGCCATCAACCGCCAGAAAATCGAAAGCAACGCTGTCCTGCTGCACATTCCCATCACGATTTTTGAAAGCAATATCTTCGAAGTGGCCAACAGCAGTGAGCAGTCCCCCTGCTACCTCTGTGCCCGGATGCGCCGGGGGCATCTGTACAGCAAGGCCAAGGAGCTGGGCTGCAACAAAATCGCCCTGGGGCACCATTTCAACGACGTGATCGAAACCACTGTAATGGGCATGTTTTACGGCGCCCAGATTCAGGCCATGCCGCCCAAGCTGCATTCCACCAGCTTTCCCGGCATGACGCTGATCCGCCCGCTTTACTGTGTCCATGAAGACGACATTCTGGCCTGGAAGCGGTATAACGATCTGGAATTCATTCAGTGCGCCTGCCGCTTTACGGAAAACTGCACCCTGTGCGACAACGGCGGAGGCGGGTCCAAGCGGCAGGAGGTCAAGATTCTGCTGCGCCGTCTCAAGCGGGACAGCCCCAACATCGAAAAAAGCATTTTCGCCAGCATCCACGCCGTTTCGCTGGATACCATGGTGGGCTATAAAACCGAAGGAGTCACGCACAGCTTTCTGGAGCGCTTCGACCGCAAGGAGCAGGAGTTGAAAGAGCAGTGCTCTCAGTGCTCTCAGTGCTCTCAGTGCTCTCAGCCCTCCCAGGACTGAGGGGCCATTGCCCTCCGCCCTTGCACCATCCGGCACGGCCGCAAAAAGGCAGCCTTCCGATCATCGGAAGGCTGCCTTTTTTGTTCTGCGCGATGGGCTCAGTCCGAAACGGAAGGGACATGCGTTTCCCGGAAGCGCCGGGCCGGATGACAGGCCAGCAGTGCCAGGAAGATCAGGACCGCCGTAACAGACAGACTCACCGGATACACCAGCATAATCGTCCGGAAGGTCCGGTGGGCCGGGAAGACCCAACGGATCCAGGCAAGACGGATCCCGCACACGCCCAGCATCGTCAAAACCGCAGGAGCCAGCGAGATCCCAAAGCCCCGCAAATAACCGGACATAACTTCATAGAGCATGCTGAATACATAGGCGCTGAAGATCGTCACCAGGCGGGTATAGCCGATGGCAATGACCTCCGGGTCGTTGTTGAAGATCGCCAGCAGATACCGGCCGGAGACCAGCACCAGCAAAATCGCAAGGCCCGAGGCGATCGTATCCTCCACCAAGGTCAGATACAGGGTCTTTTTGCAGCGCTGGATCTTCCCGGCGCCGTAATTCTGCCCCACAAAGGTCGTGCAGGCCTGACTGAACGAGTTCAGCACATCGTAGGCAAAAATCTCAATGTTAAATGCCGCGCTGGACGCCGCCATGACCACCTTGCCCAGACTGTTGATTGCAGACTGGATCACAATATTGGACACGGAAAACACCGCGCTCTGGATCCCGGCCGGCAGGCCAATCTTCAGGATCTGCCCCAGCGTCCGCCAGTGGATCCGCAGCTTCCGAAGTTCCACATGAATGCTCTGGTCCGTGCCCATCAGCCGCCGCAGCAGCACCAGCGAGCTGACCGCGTTGGAGGTCACCGTTGCGATCGCCACACCGTTGACCGTCATCTTCAGCGCAATCACAAAGAACAGATTCAAAAGCACATTCAGAATGCCGGAAAGCAGCAGCGCCATCAGTGGGACCTTGGTATCGCCGATGCTGCGGAAAATGGCCGCCTCAAAGTTATAAAGCAGGATCACCGGCATTCCCAGCAGATAGATCCGCAAATAGAGCAAAGCCGACGGCAGCACATCGTCCGGAATATTCAGCACCCCCAGAAGCGGGCCGGCCGCCAGTTCCCCCAGCACCGCCACCACAATTCCGCCCAGCACTGCCACCACAATGGACGTGTGGACCGCCCGGTGCACCGCTTCCCGGTCCTCCCGGCCGATGGCGTTGGCGATCACAACGTTGGCGCCCAGTGCGATTCCGATAAATAAATTGACGATCAATCCGATGATCGGGCTGTTGGAGCCTACCGCCGCCACGGCAACGGTCTTGCCCGTTCCGGTAAAATTCCCAACCACCGCCACGTCGGAGGCATTGAACAGCTGCTCCAAAATCGCAGTGGCCGCCACCGGCAGTGCAAACCGGGGCAGCTTATTCCAGATCGGGCCGTTGATCATGTCGATTTGCCGCTTTTCCTTTTGTGCGTTCATACAGGGTCCTCATTTCAATGTTTCCGCACGGTCTCCGCCGCGCGCATCGTTCTTTTCCACGTATAAGTAATAAAGCAACCCCGCCGTAAAATCAATGACCTGCCGCACGCTTTGTCTGATCAATCAAATTTCCAAGTCGAAACCCGTATT
>CAKTHE010000040.1 GCA_934563745.1 uncultured Dysosmobacter sp.
TCGGTGGCAGCACCGACCTTGATGACGGCCACGCCGCCGGCCAGCTTGGCCAGACGCTCCTGCAGCTTCTCCTTGTCATACTCGGAGGTGGTGTTGGCGATCTGAGCGCGGATCTGGCTGACGCGGTCCTTGATGGCCTGGCTGTCGCCGGCGCCGTCGACGATGGTGGTGTTCTCCTTGGTGACCTTCACCTGACGGGCACGGCCCAGCATATCGAAGGTGGCGGTCTTGAGCTCCAGACCCACTTCCTCGCTGATGACGGTGCCGCCAGTCAGGGTGGCGATATCCTGCAGCATCTCCTTGCGGCGATCACCGAAGCCGGGAGCCTTCACGCACACCACATTCAGGGTGCCGCGCAGACGGTTGACGATCAGGGTGGACAGAGCCTCGCCCTCAACATCCTCGGCGATGATCAGCAGCTTCTTGCCGGCCTGGACCAGCTGCTCCAGCAGGGGCAGGATATCGGCGATGACGGAGATCTTCTTGTCGGTGATGAGGATATAGGCGTCGTCGATGACAGCCTCCATCTTCTCAGTATCGGTGACCATATAGGGGGTGATATAGCCGCGGTCAAACTGCATGCCTTCCACAACTTCGCTGTAGGTTTCGGCGGTCTTGGACTCTTCAATAGTGATGACACCGTCGGAAGAGACCTTTTCCATTGCGTCGGCGATCAGCTTGCCGATGTTCTCGTCACCGGAAGAGACGGCGCCGACACGGGCAATGTCCTTGGAGCCATCCACGGTCTTGGCCTGGGCCTTGATTTCCTTTACGGCCGCGTCCACAGCCTTGGCCATGCCCTTGCGGACCACAACGGGATTCGCGCCGGCGGCCAGGTTCTTCAGGCCCTCACCGATCATGGCCTGAGCCAGCAGGGTGGCGGTGGTGGTGCCGTCGCCGGCCACGTCGTTGGTCTTGGTGGAGACTTCCTTCACCAGCTGAGCGCCCATGTTCTCGAACGGGTCGTCCAGCTCCACTTCCTTGGCGATGGTCACGCCGTCGTTGGTGATCAGGGGAGCACCGTACTTTTTATCCAGAACCACGTTCCGGCCCTTGGGGCCCAGCGTGACCTTAACGGTATCTGCCAGAGAATTGACGCCGGCTTCCAGCGCCTTGCGGGCGTCTTCGCCGCGCTTAATGAGCTTAGACATAATTGATAACCTCCAATAATTTCTTAAAGCGGGGGACGGTGTTCCCCCTCAGCAAACGCTCCTTCGTCCCCTTCCGGAAAACCGACGAGGGGCTCACCGGAAGACAGAGGAACGGCGGAACGGGAAAGCTTTGGCCCGCAGGCCGAAGCGGAAAATGGGCGTGTCAGTCGACGATGGCCAGGATATCATTCTGACGGACGACCACATACTCCACGTCCTCCAGATTCACCTTGGTGCCGGCATACTGGCTGGTGATGACCTTGTCGCCGGGCTTCACGGTCATGACAACGTCCTTGCCATCCACCATGCCGCCGGGGCCGACCGAGATCACTTCTGCAACCGAGGGCTTCTCCTTGGCGGAGCCGGTCAGAATGATGCCGCCCTTCGTGGTTTCTTCCGTCTCGATCATCTTCAGGATGACGCGATCTGCAAGCGGTGTAAGTTTCATGGGAAAGTGCCTCCTTATAGAAAATAAAAATTGAAAACAAAACAGCAGCGTTAGCACTCACTCTCCTCGAGTGCTAACGCTGCTATCATAGTACAGCAAATCGGATTTGTAAAGGGGAATTTTCACAAAAGTTGTGAAGATTTTGTAAAGGTTCTTACAAAGGATCAGCGGGCGGTGCGGTTGCAGTCGCAGCCCTGGGGCCCGAAGAAGAGGACTTTCTTATCCGCCATGCGGATGGTCACATCCCGGGAGGTGAAGCACTCGCCATCCAGGCAGGTGACCAGATCCTCCTGGGTGGACTGGATCCGGACCTCCTGGGCCTGGACGACCCGGGCCAGCGAGGGGAAGCGCCGCCAGTTGCCCTTGCCGTATGCGCTGACAAAGCGGGCAAACTGCAGCCGGCCCACGCCGCGTACGATCATGGTATCCAGCACCCCGTCGTTCATGCGTGCTTCCGGTACGGGCATAAAGCCGCCGCCGTAATAGCGGCCGTTGCAGACGGATACCAGGGAATATTCCCCCAAAAGGGTCTGCCCGTCCACGGTCACGGCCCAGCGCTGGCCGATGTCTTTGAAAAGAAAATTCATGGTCAGCGAGGTCAGATAGCTGCCAGAGCCGCCCCGGAAGGGGTGTCCGGCGTATTTATGTACGTCATTGGCGATCCGGGCGTCGATGCCGGTGCAGGCGATGGTCAGGGCGTAGCGGCCGTTGCAGTCGATCAGATCCAGGGGGAACTGGGGGCCATCCCACAGGTTTTCCGCGTCCCGGAATTTTTCCATGTCGTCGCCGAAGTTTCGCAGGAAGTCATTCCCGGTGCCGGCGGGAATGCAGGTCATGGCGGCGTTGCTGAGACCGGCGATACCGTTGGCGACCTCGTTCAGGGTCCCGTCGCCGCCGCAGGCGTAGATACGGACCGTATCGTTGACTGCGGCCGCCCGGCGGGCCAGCTCTTCCGCACTGCCGGGCCGGTCAGTGATCATGCAGCTGCAGTCCAGTCCGTACTTGGAGCGCAGCTTTTCCGCCATGGTCAGGATCTGGGATGCCTGGTTGCCCTTGCCGGCGTGGGCATTGATGATGAAGATGTGTTTCATTTTATTATGAATCTCCATTCTGCCGCTGGAATGAGGCGGACGAAAAGAGGCGGAACCCTTCATCAGCGGCGAATGAAGAGCCCGGAATCGGGAAGGAGCTGCGCCGTTGCGGCATGATCCGGGGATTATTTACCATACATAAAGACATCACACTTGATCATGCCGTTGTAGAGCTTGCGTTTTTTATCGGCTGCGCGGCCAAAGCAGCGCTCAAATTCCGTGTGGGACGAGAGCACCAGCACGCGCCATTTGGGCGGAAGATCCTGCAGCGCCGCGCCGAATGCCCGATAAAGCGCCTCGGCCTCTTTCTTTTCCAAAAGACGCTCGCCGTAAGGCGGATTGGTCACCAGCTGGCCATATTCGCTGTCCCGGTGAAATTTGCCGGCATCCGCCGTCTCGAAGCGGATGCAGTCCTCCACGCCGGCCAGACGGGCGTTGTGCTGCGCCAGCTCCACCGCGGCGGGATCAATGTCGCCGCCCCAAATATCATATTGGCCGTGAAATTCTTTATCCATTGCCTCCTGAGCGGCATCCAGCCAGAGGGAGGAGGACATGTTTTTCCAGCGCTGGGCGGAGAAGCTGCGGTCCAGCCCCGGCGCCCGGTTCTTGGCGATCAGGGCCGCTTCGATGGGGATGGTGCCGCTGCCGCAAAAGGGGTCGCAGAAGGAATCCTTGCCCCGATAACGGGAAAGCGTCACCAAAGCGGCGGCCAGCGTCTCTTTCAAGGGGGCGCCCATGTTCCGGGCCCGGTAGCCGCGCTTATAAAGCCCGTCACCGGAAGTGTCCAGATACAGGCTGGCCCGGTCCTTGATGATGGCGAACTGGATCTGATAACGGCTGCCGCTTTCCGGAAGCGTTTCCAGACCATAGGCCTGCCCCAGCCGCCGGGCGGCCGCCTTTTTCACAATGGCCTGACAGGCGGGAACGGAGTGCAGCTGGGAGTTGAGGGTATAGCCCTTGACGGGGAACTCGCCATCCAGGGGGATATAGTCCTCCCACGCAAGGGCGCGGACCCCCTCAAACAGCGCGTCGAAGGTGGGGGCGGGGAAGGAGCCCAGCTCCAGCAAAACACGAGCGCCGCAGCGCAGGTTGATGTTCAGCCGGGCAATATCCGCCAGGGTGCCCCGGCAGTGAACGCGGCCGTTTTCGGCCCGGACGTCGGCAAGCTGCAGACGCCTCATCTCATCGGCCACCAGACTTTCCAGACCGAACAGGCAGGGTACCGTCAGAGTCATACCCGGCCTCCTTTCCAAAATGATACGTTTACAAGCAGTATAACAGACCCGCAGATAAAGTCAACGGCCGGGGAAAAGAACGCTGCGCGTCACTCCCGGACTGCGGAGACGGTCTCCTCCGGCTTTTCCGTGCCGGCCGCTTCGATCCGGCGGCGGATCCGCCGGGCACAGACAAAATAGGCGGGGACCAGGAAGCTGTCCGCCAGGATCCAGGCAGCGGGAGAGGCGTAGCAGGCCGCGGCGTATCCGTAGACGCCCACCAGACGGGCCACCGCGATCCGGCCGATCATTTCCAGCACGCCGGCAAAGGTGGCCAGGGGTGAAAAGCCCATGCCCTGGATCATGAAGCGGAAGATGTTCACCAGGGCCAAAGGAATATAAAAGACGACCAGGATCCACAAAAAGTGCTGCGCCAGCGGCGCCAGGTCAGCGCTGCCCGCGTCCAGAAAGAGCATGACCATCCCGTGCCCGGCCAGGCGGACGGAGGCCATGGCGATCAGGGCGTAGATCACGCCCAGGACCGTGCAGGCCCGGACGCCCTGGTGCAGGCGCTTCCATGCGCCGGCGCCCACATTCTGCCCGCCGTAGGTGACCATGGTGGAGCCCATGGCGTCAAAGGGACAGGCCAGAAACAGCGAGACCTTCTGAGCGGCCGTGGTGGCGGTGACATAGGTGGTGCCCAGTACGTTTACGGCGCTTTGCAGGATCACGCTGCCGATGGCGGTGATGGAGTACTGCAGCCCCATGGGGAGCCCCAGCATCATCAGCCGGCCGATGCGCCGCCAGGACCAGGCCCAGTCCCCCCGCTCCATGCGCAGCACGTCAAAGCCGCGGCAGACCCGGAACAAACAGCCGAAGCCGGCCAGAAATTGGCTGAAGATGGTGGCGAAGGCCGCGCCGAACACGCCCAGACCGAAGTTGATGATCAGAACCAGATCCAGCACGATGTTGGTCAGGGAAGCCGCTACCAGCCAGATCACAGGGGTCCGGCTGTCACCCAGAGAGCGCAGGATGCCGGCGGTCATGTTATAGAGGATATAGCCCGGGATGCCTGCGAAGATGGTCCGGATATAGACCCAGGCGCTCTCATAAATATCCGCGGGCGTCTGCATCAGGGAGAGGATCGCCCGGCCGAAGAGCAGCGTGGCGGCGGTGATGACCACGCTGAAAAAAACACAGCACCACAAGGCGCCCACCGCATATTTGCGCAGGCCGCTGAAATCCCCGGCGCCGAAGCATTGGGCCACGGGAATGGCAAAGCCGCTGCAAAGGCCGATGCACCCGCCCACCACCAAAAAGTTGATGGAGCCGGTGGAGCCTACGGCGGCCAGCGCCTGCCCGCCCAAAAACTTGCCGACAATGGCGGTATCCACAACGTTGTACAGCTGCTGAAAAAGAAGACCGAATAAAACCGGGATGCCGAATTGCAGCAGCAGCGTCATGGGACGGCCCCGCGTCAGGTCTTTTGTCAATGAAATCGCTCCTTTATCCAAGCCGAAGCTTTTTATCTTGCAGTTTGCTGACAAATGCCGCCGGGGCGCTGGGATCGTAGGGCCCGCGGCAAGAGCAGCATGCATTATTATATAAGGTGCGGCGCAAAATGCAAGTGGGGCGTACAGAAAAAGCCGGGCCTGGCCGGCAGCCGGTTTTTGTGCAAAAGGACCGGGATCGGCCGGCTGCGCCCGAATCGGCGCACAGAATGGGAAAAGGGTCTGGTCATCCGGGCGGCCGCATGCTATAATCCTAATTGGAAAAGGCCCCAAGAGCGGGCGGGAAGGAGCGCGGCGGTCATGAATGATTGGATCCTGGTTTGGCTGGGGGCGATGGTCCTGTTCGGCGCGGTGGAGGCCGCTACGGTGGGCCTGGTGTCCGTCTGGTTTGCCATCGGCGCGGCGGCGGCCCTGGGGGCGGCGCTGGCCGGGTGGAGCGTGACGGCGCAGATCCTGACGTTTGCCCTGGTGTCTGCCCTGGCGCTGGCTCTGACCCGGCCGCTGCTGCGGCATATGAGCCGCCGGGGAACGGTGCCCACCAACGCCGACCGGGTGCTGGGGATGACGGTCCGGGTGACGGAGCGGATCGACAACGGGCAGTCCTCCGGCGCGGTTTACGCAGACGGAAAAACCTGGACGGCCCGCAGCGCGGACGGAAGCGTGATCCCGGAGGGGGAGCAGGTGCGGATCCTGTCCATGGAAGGAGTTACGCTGCATGTGGAAGCATGCGAGAAACAGAAAGGAGCAACGAGATGAGTCCGATTACAGCCATTGTCCTGGGGGTCGTGGTGATCCTGATCCTGGCGCTGCTGATCAGCAATATCCATATTGTTCAGCAGTCCAAAGCTTATGTGGTGGAGCGCCTGGGCGCTTTTTACAGCGTGTGGAACGTGGGCCTTCACTTCAAGGTCCCGTTTATCATGCGGGTGGTAAAGAAGGTTTCCCTAAAAGAGCAGGTGGCGGATTTTGCGCCCCAGCCGGTGATCACCAAGGATAACGTGACCATGCAGATCGACACGGTCATTTACTTCCAGATCACGGATCCCAAGCTGTACACCTACGGCGTGGAGCATCCCATGACCGCTATCGAAAACCTGACCGCCACGACGCTGCGCAACATCATCGGCGATATGGAGCTGGATCAGTCCCTGACGTCCCGGGATACCATCAACTCCCGCATGCGCTCCATTCTGGACGAGGCCACCGACCCCTGGGG
>CAKTHE010000041.1 GCA_934563745.1 uncultured Dysosmobacter sp.
GGACCCCTTGTCCATGACCACGATGGTGTCGCTCATGGTCAGGGCTTCTTCCTGATCGTGGGTCACGTAGACAAAGGTGATGCCGACCTGCTGCTGGATTTTTTTCAGCTCGATCTGCATGTCCTTGCGCAGCTTCAGGTCCAGCGCCCCCAAAGGCTCATCCAAAAGCAGAACCTTGGGACGGTTTACCAGGGCCCGGGCGATCGCCACCCGCTGCTGCTGGCCGCCGGAGAGCTGGTCGGGCTTGCGGTTTTCAAAGCCCTTCAGACTGACCGTTTCCAGCATTTCCATCACCCGCCGCTGGATCTCGTCTTCGGGGATCTTCAGCTTGCGCTTGCCCTTAGGATCCGCAGGATCCGGAAGGCGCTGGAGCCGCAGGCCGAACGCCACGTTTTCAAAGACGTTCAGATGCGGGAACAGCGCGTATTTCTGGAAGACGGTGTTGATCTGGCGCTGATGGGGCGGGACAGCATTAATCCTCACACCGTCAAAAAAGACGTCTCCAGACGTAGGGGTCGTGAAGCCGCCAATGATCCGGAGCGTTGTGGTTTTGCCGCATCCGCTGGGACCAAGCAGTGTGAGGAACTCTTTGTCATTAATGTAGAGATTTAAATTCTTGAGAACAAGCTCGTCGTCAAACGCCATGCAGCAATTGCTGAGGCGAATCAACTCTTTGGACATTTATCCTCCCCCGTTTCTTAAATAAAATAAGCGCCTCTTCTCTCTGTTGAGGGGGGAACCTTTCTCGTCGAAATTCGGCAATATGAAACTATATAGGAAAGCCCCCGAAAAGTCAAGCAAAAGGGGGACTTTCTTACATATTTAATAGGGCCCGGCTCAAAAGAGCCTGAAATCCGGAAAATACTGTGCGCAGAACGGGACCTCCCGCACGGTGAACTGCTTCCCGCGCAGGTATTCCAGGGCCCCGGCATCGCTGGTAAAATCGAAGGCCAGCTTATAGGAGTAAAGCGCCTGCTTGGTCTCACGGTATTTTTTGTTGACTGCGCCGTTTCCATACTTGCCGTCGCCCAAAAGGGGATGCCCGATCTCCGCCATGGAGACGCGGATCTGGTGCGTGCGCCCGGTCAGCAGCTCACACTCCACCAGGGACAGACCATCCCGGTCTGCCAGCGTCCGGTATAGGGTCACGGCGGTTTTGCCGCCGGGGACCGGCCGGTGGAAAAACCGCACCTGCTTTTTGACCTCGTCCTTGAGAAGAAAGCCCTCGATACGGCCGGACGCGGGGCGGGGGCGGCCCAGAACGATGCACAGATAGGACTTTTTCAGTTCGTGGGCGCGGATCTTATCGTTCAGGATCCGCAGGGCCTCGGCATTTTTGGCGGCGATCACGATGCCGCCGGTGTTGCGGTCGATCCGGTTGCACAGGGCGGGGGCGAAGGCGTGCTCCCACCGGGGATTCCACTCCCGCTTCTGATAAAGATAGGCCTGAATGTGGTTGATGAGCGTGTTGACCTTTTCCGTCTCGTCGGCATGAACGACCAGGCCGGGCCGCTTGTTGACCAGCAGCAGGTTTTTATCTTCGTAAACGATGTCCAGCTGGGGCTTGAAGATGGACAGAAAGAGATTTTCCTCCGAGGGCTGATCAAAGAATTCATCGTTGATATAAAGCTGGACCACATCGCCGGGCTGAAGGCGCACATCCCGGCCGGATCCCTTCCCGTTGACCTTGATGCGCTTGATGCGAATGTATTTCTGCATCAAACCGGCCGGCAGCAGGGGCAGATTTTTAGAGACAAACCGGTCCAGTCGCTGCCCGGCGTCATTTTTTCCGATGGTTAGCTCCCGCATAGGTGCGCACTCCCTTAATCTGAAAATTGAGATCTTCGCTATTGTACCAATTTCTGCGGATTTTGCAAGGATTTCATCCCGGATGCGGAGGGGCGGGCCGAGGGGCGCGGCGAAATTTTGCAAAAAGCAGGAATTTGCACGGGGATTTCCAAAAAAATGTTTGACAAGCGGCGGAGCGTCCTCTATAATAATACCCGTGTCATTGCGAGGTGTGCTATGCGAATCAGCGTAAAATCCATTATCAACACGCCGGGAAAGAAACTGCCTTTCTCCTTTGCCATGGATCTTTCCGACATGGAGTTCGGCGGCCGCCGCCCGGTGCAGGAGCCTGTGGAAGTGGAGGGTGTGATCACCAACACGGCGGGCTTGCTGGAATTGAAGCTGACGGCGCGGACAACGCTTTCTTCGGTGTGTGACCGGTGCGCAAAGGAGTTCCGGAATCCGAAAGAAGTTTCTTTCAGCTGCTTGCTGGCGGAAGAGCTTCAGGATGAGGAAAACGATGAGATTGTGCTGCTGGAAGACGGCGAAGTGGACGCGGAGGATCTGGCCCGCACGGCGTTTGTCCTCGGAATGGATACCAAGACTCTTTGCTCAGAGGATTGCAAAGGACTTTGCCCCCGCTGCGGCGCCGATCTGAACCTCGGCCCCTGCTCCTGCAAAAAGGAGACGGATCACCGGCTGGCAGTTCTGGCCAAGCTTCTGGAGAACAAAGAAAAAGAATAGAGAACGAAGACGGACAGTGGCCCTGCCGCCTTTTACAGATCAAGGAGGTGTCATCATGGCAGTACCTAAGGGAAAAGTATCCAAAGCAAGACGCGATAAGAGACGCAGCTCTACCTGGAAGCTGGCGGTCCCCGGCCTCGTCGCATGCCCCAAATGCGGTGCGCTGCACCTGCCTCACAGAATGTGCCCGGAGTGCGGTTCTTACAACGGCCGCGAGGTGAAGACCATCAAGTCGGTCGTCGCAAAATAATTTTCCGCGCAGTTTCTGCGCAGGGCGGGAAGAGGCTTCTTCCCGCCCTGCTTTTTTGCCCGGAGGCGGAAACCGCCGCACACGATTTTTCGTATTGCGATTTAAAGCGCAATTGGCTATAATAAAAAGAAATCATCAGAAGGGACCTGCGCGAAGCGGCGCGGGCCGCAGGGAAGCGGAAGCGCGTTCCCGGCGGCTGCGGAGCATACCGCCGGGGCAGGAGGAAATTGGAATGTCTAAACCGATAGTTGCCATTGTGGGCCGGCCGAATGTTGGCAAGTCCATGCTGTTCAATAAGCTGATCGGAAAGCGCCTTTCCATCGTGGAGGATACGCCCGGCGTGACCCGGGACCGGATCTACGGCGAGACGGATTGGAATGGCCGCAGCTTTACCCTGGTGGACACCGGGGGCATTGAACCCCGGACGGACGATCAGATCCTGAAGTCCATGCGCCTGCAGGCGCAGATCGCCATTGAAAACGCCACGGTCATCGTCTTTCTGACCGATATCCGCACGGGACTGACCGCTGCGGACCATGAGGTGGCCAACATGCTGCTGCGCAGCGGAAAGCCCATCGTGCTGGCCGTAAACAAGATGGATTCCACCGGCATGACCGATCCGGATTTTTACGAGTTTTACAATCTGGGTCTGGGGGATCCCATTGCCGTTTCTGCCGTACACGGCCACGGGACCGGCGACCTGCTGGATGCCTGCGTGGCGCATTTTCCGGCGGAGGATGCGGATGAGGAGGAAGATGACGCCATCAAGGTGGCGCTGATCGGCAAGCCCAATGTCGGAAAATCCTCCCTGGTCAACCAGATCCTGGGGGAGAACCGGATGATCGTCAGCAATCAGGCCGGAACGACCCGGGATGCCATTGACTCCCGCTTCGAAAACGCCCAGGGGAAGTTTGTGCTGATCGATACCGCCGGAATGCGCCGGAAGTCCAAGGTGGAAGAGAATATTGAAAAATACAGCGTCCTGCGGGCCACGATGGCCATCGAGCGGGCGGATGTATGCCTGATCCTGATCGATGCCCAGGAAGGCGTGACCGAGCAGGATACCAAGGTGGCGGGGCTGGCACACGAGGCCGGAAAGGCCTGCATCATCGTGGTCAACAAGTGGGACCTGATCGACAAGGATGACAAGACGATGGACCGGATGACTGCGGATATCCGCCGGGATCTGGGCTTTATGACCTACGCGCCTATTCTGTTCATCTCGGCGCTGACGGGCCAGCGGGTTCCGAAGCTGTTTGAGCTGATCGTGGCGGTCAGCAATCAGGCATCCATGCGGATCACCACCGGCATGCTCAACAATGTGCTGGAGGATGCCCAGACCCGGGTGCAGCCGCCCTCGGACAAGGGCCGCCGGCTGAAGATCTACTATATGACGCAGGTGGGGATCCGTCCGCCGCACTTTGTGGTGTTCTGCAACGATGCCCGGCTGTTCCACTTTTCCTATCAGCGCTACCTCGAAAACTGCATCCGCTCGACCTTCGGTCTGACAGGGACGCCCATCGTGCTTTCCATCCGGCAAAAGGGCGATAAGGAGGGCTGAGCGTCATGGAAACGTTTGAACCGTGGAGCGTGTGGAACCAGCTTTCGGGAGTGCCGGGAGGATATTGGCTTTTGGCGCTGCTGGCGGCGGCTGCGGCCTATTTTCTGGGCTGCTTTAACGGGGCCGTGATGGTGTCCAAATACATTCTGCGGGATGATGTGCGGACCCACGGAAGCGGCAACGCGGGCCTGACGAATTTTTACCGGACCTTCGGCGGACCGCTGACGCTGGTGGTGATCCTGTGCGATGTCGTTAAGGCGGTGCTGGCGGTTTTGATCTGTGAGCGGCTGCTGGGCTCGGATGCGGCGCTGACTGTCTTTTCTAAGTATTGGGCGGGGCTTTTCTGCCTTCTGGGGCATATGTTTCCGTGTATGTTCCATTTTAAGGGCGGCAAGGGGATCCTGTCCGGTGGAACGCTGGCCATTATGATCGACTGGCGGATTGCCTTGGTCGTCTGGGGCGGCTTTTTGATTCTGGCGGCGCTGACCCGATATGTATCGCTGGGGTCGCTTTGGGCCGGCGGCAGCTTCCCGTTTATCAGCTGGTTCTGCTTCCGGGATCCGGTCATCATTGTGCTGGCATTCGTCATCGGCGGTCTGGTGGTCTGGCAGCACCGGGCCAACATCGGCCGTCTGGCTGCCGGCAGGGAATCCAAATTCAGCTTTCACCATAAAGCGGAGGGAAAATCATGAACGCAGTGGTTCTGGGCAGCGGCGGCTGGGGAACTGCGCTGGCGCTGGTATTGTGTGACAACGGGCACGCGGTGACCTTATGGTCCCACGATCCGGAAAAGGCGCTGCGCCTGCAAAAGACGCGGGAGAACCCGCTTCTGGAGGGGGTGCGCCTGCCGGATCGGCTGGCTGTGACCGGTGATCTTTCCTGTGTTGCGCAGGCCGATCTGGTGGTGTGCGCCAGCCCGTCCTTTGCGGTGCGGGAAACGGCCCGCAAAGCGGCGCCCTGGCTGCGGCCGGAGACGACGGTGGTGTCCGTTTCCAAGGGCATTGAACGGGATACCAACCTGCGCATGAGCGAGATCATCGGGCAGGAGACAGGACATATCTGTAAAGTGGTTGCCCTTTCGGGCCCTTCCCATGCCGAGGAAGTCGGACGAAGGCTTCCCACAGGCTGCGTGTCGGCCAGCGTGGACGAGGCAGCGGCCCGTCGGGTGCAGGATGCATTTATGAACGACTATTTCCGGATCTACACCAGTCCGGACATTATCGGCGTGGAGCTGTCCGGCGCGCTGAAAAATGTGGTGGCGCTCAGCTGCGGGATTTGCGACGGCCTGGGCTATGAGGATAACACGAAGGCGCTGCTGATGACCCGCGCGATGGCGG
>CAKTHE010000042.1 GCA_934563745.1 uncultured Dysosmobacter sp.
GTATCTGGACGGCGGCTACGGCATGGACTGCGCCCAGGAGACGGCCGCAAAAATGGACAAGGCCGTGCAGGAGATCCTGGAGCATTGCTACCGTCAGGCCGTCGAGGTCATCCGCTCCAACCGGGAGGACATGGATAAGGTCGTGGCCTACCTTCTGGAAAAGGAGACCATCACCGGCGCCGAAATGGTCGCCATCATTGAGGGCCGTGACCCGGCCCTGGCCAACGAGGCTTACGGCTCCACCCTCTCCGCAGGAGAGCGGGCGCCCGGCGTGGAGGCTCCGGCTAAGAAGGTGCACATGATCTCCCAGAAGATCGAAGCCCCGGCTCCGGAGGACGGTCCCTCCCCGGATGGCAGCGTCCCTGCCCCGGATGGCGAGGCGGCCGCACCGGCACCGGAGGAAACGCCGGCATCGAGCGGCGAACCGGCCGAGCCTCCCGCACCCCCGGCGGACGGAGATTCGTCCGCTCAGTGATCTTTGGACCAAAAGCAGGCGCGCAGACCGCGCGCCTGCTTTTTTAATCCATTCAAAAATCTGCTCAAGCTAACAGCACACGGTTTCCCGCGAAGGATAAGAAAGGGGATCCCATTTATGATTCGACTTGCCACAGCCGCAGATCTGGACGCTGTCAGCGCCATTTATGAAGCCATCTTGGATCAGGAGGATGCCAGTGGCATCTCCTACACCGGCTGGCAGCGGGGCAGCTACCCCACCGCCGAAACCGCCCGGAGTATTCTGGCAGCCGGGACCCTGTACGTCGGGGAAGATGAGTCCGGCCGGATCTGGGGCAGCATGAACCTCAACGGTCAGCAGCTGCCCGAGTATGCCTCCATTCCCTGGACCATTCCCGCCGAGGACCGCCAGGTCGCCGTGATCCACACGCTGACCATCGACCCCGCCTGCGCCGGCCGCGGCCTTGCCCGGCAGATGGTCGCCTTTGCCGAGGAGACGGCCCGCAGGCAGGGGAAAACCGTCATGCGCTTTGATACCGGCGTAGAAAATAACCCCACCAACCATCTCTATCCCACCCTGGGCTATCACCTGGCCGGAACGGCGGAATTCTTCTTCATGGGCTATCGCAAGCGAAATCTCAACTGCTACGAAAAGGCCCTTTAAAAAGCCTCCGGCCGCATTCTGCCGCCGAAGCCGCGTCTTTTTCGCAAAAAGATTCCGCCGCTTGGCTCTCCGAATCCCTTGCGCCCCAACGGATTCCGGTATCTGCTAACCGCAGGTTGACAAATTTCCACCCGCAAGTTGGTGTCCGGAACTCCCGGATCCCCCTTATACTGGCGCTGTAAAGGAGGCGGTTTTATGACCATCGGTCAGCGCATTGCGCAGAAACGAAAAGAGAACAACCTCTCCCAGGAGGCCCTGGGGGAACAGCTGGGCGTATCCCGGCAGTCCATATACAAGTGGGAGAGCGACGCCGCTCTTCCGGAGATCGATAAGCTCATCGCCCTGTCCCGGCTGTTCGGCGTGACGGTCGGCTGGCTTTTGGGCGTGGAGGAAGCACCCGCTCCGGAGCAGCCAGCGGACGCGGACGGCGAGTTGAGCGAAGCACAGCTGAAAATGGTGGAAGAGATCGTATCCCGCTATCTGGCGGCGCAGCCCCAGGCCGCCCCGGTGCGACGGCCCCGGCGCTGGCTGCGGGTCGGCGCCGCAGCCGCGGCCGTTCTGGTCTGCATAAGTCTGGCGCGCCTGTCCGCACAGCTGCGGCAGCTGAACGGCCAGTACCAGACCCTGCAGAACTCCGTGAGCAACGTTTCCAGCACGGTAAACGGGCAGATCAGCTCCATCTCCGACCGGGTCGAGAGCATTCTGAAAGCCCAGAATGATCTGACCGCGGATTATGGAACGGACCTGATTTTGGCAAATCCCCAAACCGGAACCGCCGTTTTCTCGGTCTATGCTGTGCCCAAAACCTCCATGCAGGGCATGCAGGTACAGTTCATGGCCGAAAACGGAAGCGGCGGCGTAAACTACGTCTCCGGCGAACCGGACTCCGGTGAAAAATATACCGCCACGATCGCCTCCCCCCTGACGGATAACATCTCCCTCTCCGCGGTCTTCACCCTGCCGGACGGCACCCGGCAAACCCAGCTTCTGGCGCAGTACACGGGGCTTTACTGGCAGACACTGGTGCCGGTGTCCCTGCGGTACGGTGATCTTATCTGCAGCGGAGTCCATGACGGAAACGCAGTTCTGGAGACATCTTATCTGACCGTCTGGGTGGACCAGCCGGAACTCCCGGACGGCAGCGTGAACAGTGTTCAGCCTGCGGCGATCCAGTCGCTGCGGGTAGGGTTGTTCAAAAACAAAAAGCTGGTCAGCTGGCTGGAACCCTGTGATCCCCCCGCCGGCTTTCATCTGGAGAAGCAGGAGCGCTGCTTCCGTCAGGACGCTCTGTCCGTCCCCATCCGGCAGGGTGACGAGCTTTGCTATGCCGCGGTCTACACCGATCAGTACGACCGCACGGCCATCGAACCGGATATACCCTGCACCCTGACCTCAGACGGCACCGATCTGACCTGGGCCTCCTCCACCTATACCGCGGCCTCCTCCGGCAGCGAGCCGCTCTCCGACTGGTCCTTCTGACCGACGCGCAATCCATTGCTCCCGGCAGGCGGCCGCATCGCTTTCTTTCATATGCCCCATTTTCTTCGTACTCCCGAAGTCCGGTCAGGGCCGGCCCATATGGGCCATCCGTCCAGGAACATAAAGCGAGGCTCCACCCGCTCAGGATGGAGCCTCGTTTCATAATACGGCAAAGCGATTTATTCTGCCTTTTTAATGGGGTGGCGGATGACCGTTTTCCATTTCTCGGGCGAAACCTTCCTCGCGTCGGACATGTAGATCTCGTGATGCAGTCTTCTTTCGCTGAAGTCATTGAAATACCCGTTCTGCTCCAAGTAGGCATCCATCCTTGCAACCGCTGCAGGTTCATCCTCAAACGGACCTGTGTGCATGATCTGAACGCACAGGCCCTCATCAATGGTCAGAAACTCCGCCGATGAGCAATCCAGCTTTTTCTTTTTCGCCGCCGTTTCTACTGCCCATTCAAAATCTGCCTTGGTCACAAAGTCCGGAAGGCGGATCACGGAAATCCAGTGAAACGTGGATTTATCGGAGTAGTCTGCGCCGTCTGCATGATCCTGCCACCAGAACCCCTCAAGAGGCGGTACGACATACTCGAAGAAGCCCTCGATTTTTGTTTATGTGCGATAAAGAAGTAATAGAAGTGTAAAAAATTTTGCCGTTCCTATCCGGCACTTGGCCATTGTGTCGGATA
>CAKTHE010000043.1 GCA_934563745.1 uncultured Dysosmobacter sp.
TACGCCGTGAGGGATTCGAACCCCCGGCCTTCTGGTCCGTAGCCAGACGCTCTATCCAGCTGAGCTAACGGCGCATCTTTCGCTCTCAACGAAAGCTTTATTATAATAGCACGCCCCGCAGCAGAATGCAAGTACTTTTTTAATTATTTTCACTTTTCTTTTTCACGCGGCTTCACGCGGCCAAGGGCCAGCCGGCTTTCCGCTTCCGTGCAGGACCGGGCGTTCGGTGTATCACACCGGCTCCCGCGGTCCCGGCCGGAAGGCCGCCCCGGTTTTCTCCATCTGAAGCTGCCCGGCCGAAAGCTCCGTCAGCCGTTTTGCAAAACGATCCTCCGCCCCGGCGGGAAAGGCCGCCCGGATCAAAATCTCCGCTCCGTACTCCACGTCCTCCGCCTCGCCGCCGCAGGCGGCCAGCTCCAGCTTTACCCGCTCGAAAAGCGGATAGGTGCACGGAATACTCCAAAGCGTCCAAAGACTCATCCGGCAGATATCGGCCGCTGAAAGCGCGTCCTTTGCGCCCCGGCCGTAGGCCCGGGTCAAGCCCCCCGCACCCAGCAGGATCCCGCCGAAATAGCGGGTCACCACACAGCAGACGTTCCAGATCTGCGCCCGTTGAAACACATTCAGCATGGGCTGCCCCGCCGTGCCCTGGGGCTCTCCGTCATCGGAATAGCGCACGGTTCCTCCCTTTTGGAGCAGGTAACACCAGCAATTATGCCGCGCGTCATAATAGGTTTTTTTCATTTCCTCGATCCGGGCGCGTGCTTCCTCTTCGCTCTCCACCCGCCAGATATGGCTGAGAAAACGGGAACGCTTCTCCGTAAATTCACTTTCAGCCGCTTCAAAAGGAACCAAATACTCGTCCATAAAGCCCTCCTGTCCGGACCGTCCTGCCGCCGCGGTGAATCCGGCGGCACACTTACGGCTGCTCCTCCGGCCCGTCCGAAATGAGATACGGCGCCAGCTGCCCCAGCAGCTTCGGCGGCGCCACGACCGTCACCTCAATGGTTTCGACATAATTCACCTGCTCTACCTTTGCCTCCCGGTAAAGCTGATCCAAAAGGCCCGCCCGGTCATAGGGCAGGTGCAGCCGGACCCGACGCACCCCCTTGTCCAGCTTCCGGTCGATCATCGCAAGCAGCGCATCCAGCCCGGCGCCTGTCCGGGCTGAGACGGAGACGATATCGTCCCCATGCGGCATGATCTCCCCCGCAGGCAGACAGTCGCACTTGTTGAAAACCTGGATTCGGGGCAACCCGGCCGCACCCAGCTCCACCACCAGATCTTCCACCACCTGCATCTGCTGCTGCCAGTCCGGGTTGGACACATCCACCACGTGGAGCAGCAGATCCGCATACTCCAGCTCCTCCAGGGTGGCCTTGAATGCCTCCACCAGCTGGTGGGGCAGCTTGCGGATAAACCCAACCGTATCGGAGATGACCACATCCAGCGTATCGCTGACAGGCAGCAGCCGGCTGGTGGTATCCAGCGTATCAAACAGCCGGTTGTTTGCCGGGATATCCGACCCGGTCAGGCGATTGAGCAGGGTGGATTTTCCGGCATTGGTATAGCCCACGATCGCCACCACGGGAATTTCGTTTTTACGCCGCCGGTCCCGCTGGGTGCTGCGCACCCGGCGCACCTCCTGCAGATCCGCCCGCAGCTTATCGATCTTCTTATGAATCAGCCGCCGGTCCGTCTCCAGCTGCGTCTCACCCGGGCCCTTGGAGCCGATGGCCCCCTTTCCGCTGGAGCCTCCCTGCCGTTCCAAATGCGTCCACATACCGGTCAGCCGGGGGAGAATATACTGGTATTGCGCCAGCTCAACCTGCAGCCGACCCTCCCGCGTTTTGGCACGCTGCGCAAAAATATCCAGGATCAGCCCGCAGCGATCCAGCACCTGCACCCCCAGAAGATCGCTTAGGACCCGCTGCTGAGAGGGAGACAGATCGTTGTCAAAGATCACCATATCCGCGCCGGTATTCTCGCAGTAGAGCTGAAGCTCCGCCACCTTCCCCTCGCCGATAAAGGTACGGGGATCCGGCTTTTCCCGATTCTGCAGAACCGTGCCTACCGTCTCACCGCCGGCTGTTTCCACCAAAGCGGCCAGCTCGTTCAGGCTGTCTTCATCCGCACTCTGTCCGTGCCTGAGCACCGGCGAGGAAAGGCCCGCCAGCACGACCCGGTCCCGGATTTCTTCTGTTTGCTGCATACATACTCCTTCATAAGCGCTTTTGCACAGGCGGGCCGATCCCCGCCGCGCATATTCGGCATTTTTTGAAAAAAGGGTCTGCCGCACCAGCAGCAGACCCTTTCGTGATGTGTCAAAGCTTATTTGTCCAAGCCGAACTTCTTGTTGAACTTGGCAACACGTCCGCCGGTATCGACCAGCTTCTGCTTGCCCGTGAAGAAGGGGTGACACTTAGAGCAGACTTCCACCTTGATATCCTT
>CAKTHE010000044.1 GCA_934563745.1 uncultured Dysosmobacter sp.
GGTTCGGAATAGTGTAGTGCTGGCGGTCTATCTCTTGTTTTCGGTTGCTTGCTTCCTTACCGTACATGAGCATTATGCGCCGTCTTATAGCTCATTTTCAAGGTATATACCACCGCATACAGAACGCGGATCGCTTGCTGATACATTCCGTCTTCTTCATTGGGATCCCCCTGGCCCCTTACTGCGAGGTAATTCGCCTTCGGAACCCTAACGATTTCCGGCTTATTTCCGGGCATGTACAATTCCTTGTACGCTTTTTTAAAGTCGAACGGCATAGTTCCCTCCTGCAGACTCTGATTGATTGCAAAATCACCGCGGCCGAAAGCCCGGTTCTTCGATCGTGAATCTGCCGAAGATCTCATCCCCCGCACCCGGGAGCAATGCGCGCGCAAATCTCACGATATTTTTTATCATACCACACTGCCGCCATCCCTGCATCCAGAGAAAATGGGTCGGTCCTGCACCCAGCAGCAGCCATTTCCAGGTGTTTGGAGCATTTACAGATAGCCTCCGGTGTCTTCGTCCGGAAAGTGCAGCGCCGAATGGAGGCATTTTATAAAAGAGCCCCGGTCCGCCGGAAAACGCCTTCCGGCCGGCCGGGACTTTTGTCGTTTCTCCGCGGATCACAGAGGATCCGTACCGGTCAGCAGGCCCAGCAGCGGCTCAAAATCCACGCCTTCCCGCAAAGGCAGGCCCTCCGCCACCGTACGCTCGGCGCAGCGGCGGATAAACGTCACCGCACGGCGGGCGGCCTGGGGAAGGTCCTCACCCCGCACCAGGCCGCCGGTCAGGACGCTGGCAAACACATCGCCGGTTCCGTGCAGCGGATGGGCGATAAACGTCGTCTGCACCAGTTCCGTTTTTCCATTCTCCCGGTCAAAGCACAAGGCTCCCGTTTTCCCAGACTGCACGGACGCCCCGGTCAGCGCGACGGAGCGCGTCCCGCCCAGGCTCAGCTCCTCCGCCAGGCGGCACAGCGCCGCCTCATCCGCCGGCCGGCCATCGGCCCCCGGAAGATCCCGGTAATCCGCCCCCAACAAAAACGCCGTCTCCGTCAGATTCGGCGTGATCACATCCGCCAGTTTCGCAAGGCGCGTCATACCGGCGCACAGCTCCGGCGTATACGTTTGGTAGGCCCGGCCGTCATCCCCCATGACCGGATCGATCACCACGCGCGTCCGGGGCGTACGGAAGGCCGCAATAAAGTCTTCCACGATGCCGATCTGCCGCTCGCTGCCCAGAAAGCCGCTGTAAATGGCGTCAAACTGCAGCCCCAGCGAAGCCCAGTGTCGGGCAACCCGGGGCATTTCGTCGGTCATATCCAGAAAGGTATAGCCGGTGAATCCGCCGGTATGGGTGGATAAAAAGGCCGTAGGCAGCGGGCAGCACTGCACCCCCATGGCCGAGAGGACCGGGATCGCCACAGTCAGGGAGCAGCGGCCGAAGCCGGACAGGTCATGGATGGCAGCAACGCGGGGCGTGCGCATAGGCAAGGTTCCTTTCTTTTCCGCAGAGTCCGGAATGGTTTCATATTTTTTGATTATACGGCATTTTCCCCGCTTGTTCAAGAGGGCCCTCTATGCTATAATAAAAGACAAATTCAAACCCGGAACAATTGTATATGCGCCTGTGATGGAATTGGTAGACATGCGAGATTTAGGTGATGTCACCTCAGTGTAGGGTTTTATCGCCAGTACAAGCTCTTAAAACTTAATATGCGGGTATGGTGGAATTGGTTGACACGCAGGATTTAGGTTCCTGTGCCGCGAGGCGTGTGGGTTCGAGTCCCACTACCCGTACCAA